>NZ_JBHTCJ010000005.1:0-381355 GCF_042665275.1 Saccharopolyspora griseoalba
GGTCGGAGCGTGATACTCAAAGAAACCACCAACCACACAACATCACAATGTCATCTGGTCAGGGGCATACAAAGAACACTAACCAAATCAGTCCGCTGTTGAGTTCTCAAAGAACACACCCACACCAAAACCCAACCCGGAAAAACCGGGCCGGACTCCGGGGAGTCGTTTTCTCTCGCTCTTGTGCTGATTACTTTAGCAGGCCCGCATTTCGGCGTTTTAAGGGGGGTCCCCTTCGCTTTCTCGCCGGAGCGAGGGCCTTGCTCAAGTTATCAACTCGCCGTAGGGGTCGAAACCTCGGTTCCGTTCTCCTCAGGCGGCCGTTTAACGTTACCCGGTGCGCTTCGCGGTGTCAAACCGCGCGCCCCGGTTCGGTCTGCGCTCCGCGACCCGGACCCCGAGGTCCGATCGTTCGGGCGCTCCCGGCGCCGTCCGCCGCGAGGTGAACACCCCGCTCCGTCCGGCTTTCCGTGCGGCGAAGAAGAAGTTACGCACACTCTCCGTCAATGTCAAATCGCCTGAACACGGGCTTGACGCCACCCGATCAGACCTGCCGCTACTTCCCCTTCGGGCGCAGCCACAGCTTCACGGTGCTGCCGCCGCCCGCCGCGTTCATGGCCTCCAGCAGGTCGGAGGCGTTGACGGGGTGCTCCCGGCCGACCGGGACGAGCTCGTAACCCCACGTGCCGAACTCGCGCAGCGCGGCCGCGGGATCGTCACCCAGTTGGACGATCGCGTCCGGGGTGAACGAGCACACGATCGACGGCTTGTCCCGCCGGAGCAACCGCACGAGCCCGCCCAGCACCCGGTGGACCCGGCCACCGACGTCGACGTGCACGACGGACAGCTTCATGTCGTTGACCGCGTCCAGCCCCTCGAGCTCCTTGTCCAGCCGCACGGCTCGGACGTGCTCCCCGCCTTCGCCCCCGGGCGCCACCGACACGCCGCCGGCGAGCGCGGGCTCAGCGGTCAGCTCGCCGGGGCTGTCCCAGGCCGCGCCGTCGAGCGCCACCAACCGATGTCCCCACGCGGCCGGGACGTTCACCTCGACGTTGCGCTCCAGCAGGGCGCGGCTGCGCGCGCACGGCTCGACGGCGACCACGGCTCCGCTGTTGCCGAGCCTGCTCAGCACCCGCACGCTCTGGTACCCCACGTAGGCGCCGACGTCGAGGAACACCCCGTCGGGCTCCAGCAGCGAGTCGATCAGCCCGGAGACCTCGGCGTCCCAGGTCGGGTGCGAGGACAGCCACGGGAGCATGAAGCTGTCGTCGGCGGGCAGCCGCATCAGGCCCGCGTCGCAGAGCACCGGCGTCGTCGTGCCGTCCCCGGCGCCCGAGGAGCGCTCGTGCTCGCGCAGCAGGATCCGCTGCAGCACGTCGGTGCGCTGCAGCGCGTCCGCCGCGTCGCCGGCGGCGCTGCGCACCCCGGCCTCCAGCTCGGGGTCGGTCTGCTGCTTGCGCTCGAGGTCGTCCATCCGGTCGAGCACCTTCTCCAGCGCGCCGGTGAGGCCGTCCATGCGCTCGGCCAGCGCGTCCACGCGGTCGTCGCGGCCACCGGCCCCGCCCTCTTCCAGCTGCTGCAGCCTGCGGTGCTGCTCGGCGAGGTCGGTGCGGGCGCGCACCAGGCCGTCGTCGGTGCCGATGAGCTGCGCGTCGACCTGGTCCTGGCGGCGCAGCAGGTGCGAGAGATCGGCGCGCATGGCCTCCAGATCGCCGTCGCCGTCCGCCTCGTGCTGCCTGCGCAGCAATTCCGAGGCGGTGTGCTCGACGCCGTCGACGAGCGAGCGCAGCACGTCGCGGATGTGGTCGTCGTAGTGGCTCAGCGCGCGCAGCACCGCCTTGCGCAGGGCCGGCGCCATCGCGTTGCGGGTGCCCGCCGCGTTGCCGACGTCCGGAGCGCGGTGCAGCGCGTGCCGGGCGACCAGCAGCGGGCGCAGCGGGTCGTCGAACTGCCCGTGCTTGTCGCCGGAGTACTTGGTGCGCCAGTTGCGGTAGGCGTGCTCCACGCGTTCCCGCAGCTTGGCGCCGGCGCGAACGACGGTGTGCGCGCCCAGCAGCGTCTCCCTGGCAGCCAGGCCGAAGGCCGCGGTGCCGTCCGGGTCGTCGGCAGCGGTGCGCAGGACCTCGGCAGCGGCTTCCACGTCCGGCTCGCCGGCGCCCTGGCAGGGCACCAGCCGCGCGGCCCGGGCCCCGAAGAGCTCGGCCACCGCGCCGTGGTCCCCGGCGATGACCGGCACGCCGTGCGCGGCGACCTCCAGCAGCCGCAGCACGTGGTCGTCGCCGGCCTCGGCGCGGTGCAGGGAGGCGAAGCAGTCCGCCGCGGCCAGCAGCTGCCCGAGGTCGACATCGGTTTCGACCAGTTGGACGCGGGAGTCGGCGGCGGTGGCGAGCCGCAGCCGCTCGGCCGCCTCCGGGTGCTCGTCGGCCCCGTCGACGCCGAGCACCAGGCGGACGTCGTCGCGCTCGGCGAAGGCCGCGAGGAACGCCGAGACCACGCCGAGCGCGTTGGCCGCGCGCTCGGCGGAGTGGTCGACGTGCGCGGCGACGACGAACTCGTCGGAGAGCTCGAAGCGCGCCCTGGCGCCCTTGCGGGTGGCGAGACCGACCGGTTCGCGCTCGGGCGCGGGCAGCGCGACCACCCGCGTCTTGATGCCCGCGCGGCGGACGACCGCGCGGCTGCTCTCGGAGAGCACCCAGGTCTCGGCCGCGTCGTTGGTCTCCGCGCCGCCCGCGTGCACGTCGATGACGTAGCGGCCGGCGGGGACCGGGAGTCCGGGCTCGCAGCGCAGCACGACCGGGTAGTAGGCGGTGTCGGCCGACGGCAGGCCGGAGGCGCCGACCGCGGTGCGCATCAGCTCGGCGAGCCTGCCGGTTCCCAGCACCGCGACGCCGAGCTGGTCGACCAGCGAGGTGCGCTCGGTGCTGCGGCGGCGCACGGCTTCGGCCGGGACCCGGCCGCTGGCCACGCCGACGTCGGCGCACCACTCGTGGAACGACTCGGCATCGGCGCCGAACGGGTCCGGGTACTCGCGCCGCAGCAGCTCGTCGTCGGCCCAGACCGCCGCGGTCCAGCGGGAACCGCCCGCGACCCGCTGGCGCTCGTCGGCGGGGGCGAACGCCCACTCGCGGAACCCGGCCTCGCCGTCGGCCTCGAACGGGCTCGGCGGCGCCTCCTCGTCGTTCAGCCAGGCCGTCAGGTACTCGGCGCGCAGGCCGTCGGGCAGGACCTCGCCGTCGGGCAGGGCGTCGTAGGGGTGCGGCTGTTCGAGCGAGTAGCCGGCGCCGACCAGCGCGTTGCGGTAGTTCGCGCACAGGCCGGCCAGATCCGGGTGCTCGGAGAGCAGGACGCGCGGCCGGTCGGCGTGCTCGGCCGACAGCAGCCACGGGCGCTGCGGCTGGAAGCCGTCGAAGTGCACGCTGCGCAGGCGCGCGCCGTCGACGGTGTGCCCCTCGTCGTCGGTGGCGAACTCGCGCTGAGCGGCGTTCCACACCGACAGGCCGACGCCCGGGTCGCGGATGACCTGGTGGTCGACCAGCGCGGAGACCCCCTCCAACATCGAGGTGGCCACGGTCGGGTCGGTGCGCAGCTGTTCGGTCCAGCCGGCCAGCAGCTCCTCGGCGCCGGGACGCACCGCGAACGCGCTCGGGTCGAAGGTGCCGGACTCGGCGAGGTCGGCGGGGCTGGGCCGCAGGCCGTCGGCGGACAGCGGCTGCAGCACGCGGGGCACCAGGGCGACCGGGCGCTCCTCGCTCAGCCCGGCCAGCAGGTCGTCGAAGCGGCCGAAGACCTGCACCCAGGGTTCGAGGTGCAGCACCGTCGCGCCGGTGCGGAGCAGGTGGGCGAGCAGGCGCGGGCGCAGCACGTCGCGCAGCTGCGCGGCGGTGCACCCCACGGCGAGCCGGGCGAACTCCTGGGCGTCCACTCCGATGTCGGTGACCGACAGGGCGTCCGGCTCGTCGCGCGCGGCCCCCGGCTCGTCGACGACGAGCAACACGAACCCGGCCGAGGGGTGGTGCTCGCGGAAGCTGTCCCGCAAGACCCGGGCAGCCGGGAGCTGGTCCCGGCGGGCCAGGGTGCAGCCGAGGAGCTGCAGGGCAACGGGCTCGGCGGGCTGCTCGGCGGGCCACTCCGGTTCGAAGGACTCCGCCGGCTGCTCTAGCACGCCCGACTGCAGCGCGGCGTCGGACTCGGAGCCGCGGGAGTCGTCCTGCGAATCAGTCACGGGCGCAACCTATCGCCTCACGCGCAACAGCAAAACGCCCAGTACCGGTTAGTGCTCGCGGGCGAACTCGTTTTGCGTGGCGAAGCGGCCGACCGGGCGCGACACGCCCGCCGGTCCCGGCCGGCCGCTCGCGGTGCCCTACAGCACCGGCAGCATCGAGCTGAGCTCGTACGGCGTGACCCGGCTGCGGTAGTTGTTCCACTCCTCGCGCTTGTTGCGCAGGAAGAAGTCGAACACCTCCTCGCCGAGGGTCTCCGCGACGAGCTCGGAGTTCTCCAGCTCGCTCAGCGCCTCGTTGAGGTTCTGCGGGAGGCTGGCGAACCCGGCGACCTTGCGCTCGCGCTCGGTCAGGCTCCAGACGTCGTCCTCGGTGGCGGGCGGGAGCTCGTAGCCCTTCTCCACCCCGCGCAGCCCGGCGCCGAGGATGGCCGCGTAGGCCAGGTACGGGTTGCAGGCCGAGTCCAGGCTGCGCACCTCGACGCGGCGCGAGGAGGACTTGCCCGGCGAGTACATCGGCACCCGCACCAGCGCGGAGCGGTTGGCGTGGCCCCAGCAGACCGCGGTGGGCGCCTCGCCGCCGACGACCAGCCGCTTGTAGGAGTTCACCCACTGGTTGGTCACGGCGCTGATCTCGCGGGCGTGGTGCAGGATGCCCGCGACGAAGGCGCGGCCGGTCTCGGAGAGCTCGTAGGGGTTCTCCGGGTGGTAGAAGGCGTTCTGGTCGCCCTCGAAGAGGCTGAAGTGGGTGTGCATGCCCGAGCCCGGCTGGGCGCTGAACGGCTTGGGCATGAACGAGGCGCGCACGCCCTGGGTGATCGCGACCTCCTTGACCACGTACCGGAACGTCATCACGTTGTCGGCCATGGTCAGCGCGTCGGCGTAGCGCAGGTCGATCTCCTGCTGGCCGGGCGCTCCCTCGTGGTGGCTGAACTCCACCGAGATGCCCATCGCCTCCAGGGTCTCGATGGCGTTTCGCCGGAAGTGCGGTGCCGCGTCGTGGCTGGCCTGGTCGAAGTACCCGCCCGAATCGGCGGCCTCCGGCTCGCTGCCGTCGGTCGGCAAGCTCTTGAGCAGGAAGAACTCGATCTCGGGGTGCACGTAGCAGGTGAAGCCCGATTCGGTGGCGCGGGCCAGGGTTCGCCGCAGCACGTGCCTCGGGTCGGACCAGCACGGCGAACCGTCCGGCATGTGGATGTCGCAGAACATGCGGGCGGAGTAGTGCTCGCCGTCCGGGGTTTCCCAGGGCAGCACTTGGAACGTGCTGGGATCGGGCTTGGCGACCATGTCCGACTCGTAGACGCGGGCGAAGCCCTCGATCGCCGAGCCGTCGAACCCGATGCCCTCGGCGAAGGCGCCCTCCAGTTCGGCCGGCGAGATCGCCACCGACTTGAGCATGCCGAGGACGTCGGTGAACCACAGCCGCACGAAGCGGATGTCACGTTCCTCCAGGGTGCGGAGCACGAACTCCTGCTGGCGGTGCATGCCAGCAGCCTAACTTCCGATCACCGCTCGCGTCCTGCCCGGCGCACCGACGTCCCGCGCCGCGGAGGGGCGCGGCCCCGGCCTCCCGCGCCCCTCGTGCCGGAAGCGCGGGAAACCGGGGCCGGGGCCCGCGGTCAGCCGAGGCCGATGGCGGCGATCATGAGGGGCAGGACCAGCAGGATCAGCAGGATGCCCGCCGCGTCGAAGACCGCGCCGGAGCGGATCATCTTGGTGATCGGGACCGCGCCGGAGCCGTAGACGACCGCGTTCTGCGGGGTGGAGACCGGCAGCATGAAGCCCAGCGACGCGGCGAAGGTCGCCGCCATGGCGGGCACGAACGGGTTGGTGCCCGCGGCGATCGCCACCGGGATGATGATCGGCACCACCACCGAGGCCGAGGCGGTGTTCGAGGTCGTCTCGGAGACCAGCACCGCCAGCACGATCGCGAACAGCGTCACCGCCACCCCGCTGCCCAGGCCCAGGGCGCCCGCGGTGTTCTCGCCGATGGTCTTGGCCAGCTCGGTGTCGGCCAGCATGGAGCCGAAGATGATCCCGGTGCCGAACAGCACCACCGTGCCCCAGTCGATCCGGCTGGCCTCGGTCCAGGTGAGCGTGAAGGTGCGCTTGGACCAGTTGGTGGGCAGCAGGAACAGCAGCGCGGCGCCGAGCACCGCGACGACACCGGTGTCGAGCCGGTCGCCGACCACGTCGTAGGCGGCCGAGTCGTTGCCCGCGACCAGCGCGACGACTCCGGGCGTCACCCACAGCACCACGGTGACCGCGAAGGCGACCAGGGTGTTCTTCTCCGCGCGGGACATCCGGCCGAGCTTGGCCCGCTCGGCGGCCACGTACTCCTCGACACCGGTGAGCTGGTGGATCTCCGGGCGGTTGAGCAGCAGGAGCAGCGCGGCGAGGACCGCGAACATCAGCAGGCAGATCGGAGCCGCCATGAGCATCCACTGCAGGAACGGGATGCGCTGCCCGGTGGCCTCCTCGATCAGCCCGCGGCCGATCAGGTTCGGCGGCGAGCCGATCGGGGTGAGCAGGCCGCCGACGCTGGCTCCGTAGGCCAGCATCAGCATCAGCGCGACGCCCACCCGCAGCCGCAGCGGGTCGAACGGGGCGCCTTCGGGCAGCTGCTTGCGCACGAGCTCGGCGATGACCGACAGGATCCCGACCGCGGTGGGCAGCAGCATCGCCACGGTGGCGGTGTTGGACACCACCGCCGACAGCAGCGCGGTGATCACGCCGAAGGCGATGATCACCCGCCAGGCGCTCTTGCCGACGCCCGGCAGCGACAGGATGGTGAAGGCGAACCGCCGCGCGACCCCGTGCCGCAGCATGGCCTGGGCCAGGATGAACGCGCCGATGAAGGTGAACACCGTGGTCGAGCCGAAGGGTTCGAGGACGTCGTCGGGCGGCATCACCCCGAGCAGCACGACCGCGGCCACGCCGAGCAGGCCGCCCACGGGGATCGGCACCGGTTCGCACACCCACAGCACGATCACGCCGAGCAGCACGGCGGCGAGCTTGTGCTGCGCGGGTTCGAGCCCGGTGGGGGCGAGCAGGAACAGGATGGTCAGCGCCGGGGCCAGGAACAGCCCGACCGTGCGACGGGCGCGCTCGAAGCGCTCCTCGGCCGGGGACAGCACCTGTTCGCCCAGGCTCTTGTACGTGCTGCCGGACAGCAGCACCGAGGTCACGCTCTGCTCGGCGGGTTTCGCGCCGGAGTCGTCCGCATGAGACATGCCGAGACCTTAAGCGCGATGTGATCGCCTTCACCATACGGCGATGGGTGGACGCTTCGCCCCTGAACGCCCGGTTCTCCGCGCGCGACGGCGACGCGGGTCGGACTGCCCCGCCGAGCGCGGCGGGCTCCGATGTGCCCGCGCTCGGCGGCCGGAGACTTCTGCTGAGAAGGGGGAAGCACGTTCCCGCCGCGCGGCTCCGCCGCCGGTTCTCCGGGGCTCAGCCCGAGCAGCGGGCTCCGCGCTTCGGCAGCTCGCGGTCCACCAGGTAGTCGATGCCCGCTTCGTCGACGCACTGCACGCCCTGCAGGAACACCGTGTGCTGGGTGCCCTCGTAGGTCAGAAGCCTCCCGCCGAGCGCCTTGGCCAGCTCGACCCCCGCGCGGTACGGGGTGGCCGGATCGGCCGTGGTGGACACGACGAGCACCGGGGGCACGCCGCTCACCTCGGGCTGGGTCGATTCGCCGGTGACCGGGACCGGCCAGAACGCGCACATGTCGCGGGCCGGGTTGACCCCGCGGCCGTCGTCGAGGAACGGCGCGGCCTCGCGGTAGCGCCGGTCGGCCTGGGCGACCTCGCGCGGGTCCCGGACGCGCTGGTCGTCGACGCAGTGGATCGCGTCGAAGGCGTCGGTGGTGTTGGAGTACGTGCCGTCCGGGTTGCGCCCGAAGTAGCTGTCGGCCAGCGCGAGCAGGGTGCGACCGCTGCCCCGCTCCAGCTCGGCGAGCCCGCTGTTGAGGTGCTCCCACATCGACGGGGCGTAGAGCGCCTGGATGGCCGCGGTGGTGGCGTCCTGGTAGGACAACTCGCGGTCGCCCGCCGGCGCCGGGTCGTCCACCAGCGGGCGGGTGAGCCGCTGGAAGCGCTCGACGGCGCGGGCCGGGTCCTGACCCAGCGCGCACTGGTCCTGCTCGGCGCACCAGGCGGCGAAGTCGTCGAAGGCGCGCTGGAAGCCCGCTCCCTGGGCGACCAGGGCGTCCACCGTGGACTGCCCGGGGTCGATGGCGCCGTCGAGCACCATCGCGCGGACGTTGGCCGGGAACTCCTCGGCGTACTCCGAGCCGATCCGGGTGCCGTAGGAGTAGCCGAGGTAGTTGAGCTCGCGGTCGCCCAGCGCCGAGCGCAGCACGTCGAGATCGCGAACGACGTCGCGGGTGCCGATGTTGGCCAGCAACGACCCGCCGTTGCGCTGCGCGCACTCGCGCGCGTAATCCCGCTCCTCGCGCTCGGTCTCGGCCACCCCGCGCGGCGAGCTGTCCGCATCGGAGTCCAGCCGGTAGGCGTCGCGCTCCGGACCGGTCAGGCAGCGCACCGCCGGCTCGGACGCGGCGACGCCGCGCGGGTCGAACCCGACGAGGTCGAAGCGCTGCCCCAGCTCGGTCTGGTCGAGCGCCTGGGACAGGCTCGCCGCCGCGCTCATCCCGGACGCCCCCGGCCCTCCGGGGTTGACGGTCAGCGAACCGATCTTGCGCTCCTGGTCGATGGCGCGGCTGCGCAGGACCCCGATGTTGATCGTGCGCCCCTGCGGGTTCGAGTAGTCCAGCGGGACCTCCAGCCGGGTGCACTCCAGGGTCGGCGAGCGGTAGGCGGCGCGGTCGGATTCGCTGGTGGCGAAGCCGGCGCACGGGCCCCACCGGAGCTGCTGCCCGTAGAACCGCTCCAGCCCCTGCGGGACGGGGCCGACCGGGCCGTTGCTCTCGGTGTGCGGCTGCAGCGGCTCCTCGCTGCGCTGCGGCGAGCAACCTCCGGCGATCAGCGCCATCGCGACGCCGATGACCAGTGCGGGCAACGCGAGCGGTGAGCGGATCATCGCTGCATCCTGGCATGGCCGATGCGGCAAGATTCACACCGGGCAGTGACCGCGCGACCAGCGGTGGTACGCGAAGATGGGCGCATGCCCCAGCTGCGGATCGCTCTCGCACAGGTCAACACATGCGTCGGTGACATCGCCGGCAACTCCACGCTGGTCCGCGACTGGACCCGGCGGGCGGTGCAGGACGGCGCGCACGTGGTCGCGTTCCCCGAGATGACGCTCTCCGGGTACCCGCTCGAAGACCTCACGCAGCGCAGGTCGTTCGCCGCCGCCAACCGCGAGGCGCTGGAGCGGCTGGCCGCGGACCTGCGCGAGGACGGCTGCGGGGACGCGCTGGTGGTCGTCGGCCACCTGGGCCGCGACGACCAGGGGCCGCGCAACTCCGCCTCGCTGCTCCACGGCGGCGAGGTCGTGGCCACCTACGACAAGCACCACCTGCCCAACTACGGCGTGTTCGACGAGGCGCGCAACTTCGCGCCCGGCTTCGACCTGCCGATCGTGAATTTCCACGGCCTGGACCTGGGCGTGGTGATCTGCGAGGACATCTGGCAGAACGGCGGCCCGGTGACCGCGCTGGGCAAGGTCGGCGTGGACCTGCTGCTGTGCGTCAACGCCTCCCCCTACGAGCGGGCCAAGGACGACCAGCGGGTGCCGCTGGTGACCTCCCGGGCGCGCGAGGCCGGAGCTCCGATGGCCTACGTGAACCTGGTCGGCGGGCAGGACGAGCTGGTCTTCGACGGCGACTCGATGGTCACCGACGAGCAGGGGCGGATCGTCGCGCGGGCGCCGCAGTTCACCGAGCACCTGCTGGTCGCCGACCTCGACGTCGAAGCGGGCGGGCACACCTCGACCACGGTGCCGCCGGAGCCGGGCCCGATCCAGCTGCCCGCGTTCGACGTGCGGCGCATCGTGCTGGACCCCGAGCCGGTGCCGGCCTACGAGGCGCGGCCGCTGCCGCGGGCCGAACCGCTGCCGGACGCGGCCGAGGTGTGGGCGGCGCTGGTGACCGGGCTGCGCGACTACGTGCACAAGAACGGCGCGAAGTCGGTGACCTTCGGCTTCTCCGGCGGGATCGACTCGGCGGTCTCTGCGGCGCTGGCGGTCGACGCGCTGGGCCCGGGCGCGGTGCACGGCGTGTCCATGCCCTCGGTGTACTCCTCGGAGCACTCCCGCTCCGACGCCGCCGAGCTGGCCCGGCGGTTGGGCTGCCAGTTCCAGGTGCAGCCGGTGGCCGAGATGGTCGACATCTACGTGCGGCAGCTGGGCCTGACCGGGCTCGCCGAGGAGAACGTGCAGGCGCGGGTCCGCGGCATGCTGCTGATGGCGCTGTCCAACCAGCACGGGCACCTGGTGCTGGCGACCGGCAACAAGACCGAGCTGGCGGTGGGCTACTCCACGATCTACGGCGATGCGGTCGGCGCCTTCGCGCCGATCAAGGACGTGCCGAAGTCGCTGGTGTGGGAGCTGGCGAAGTGGCGCAACGCCGACGCCGAGAAGCGCGGCGAGGTGCCGCCGATCCCGGAGAACTCGATCACCAAGGCGCCCTCGGCCGAGCTGCGCCCGGACCAGACCGATCAGGACTCGCTGCCCGAGTACGACGTGCTCGACGTGGTCATCGACGGCTACGTGGAGGGCGGCAAGGGGTACGCCGACCTGGTCTCCGACGGCTTCGACGCGGAGCTGGTCGAGCGGGTGCTGCGGATGGTCGACCGAGCGGAGTTCAAGCGCAGGCAGTACCCGCCGGGGACCAAGATCACCTTCCGGGCGTTCGGCCGCGACCGCCGCCTGCCCATCACCAACCGCTGGCGCGAGGTCGCGCCGTAGGATCGCTCCCACGCGTGCGTCGAAGGGAGTCCGGCCGTGTGGGTTGTGCACGCGCTGTGCGGCGCGGACGGCCGGGCGCTGGTGTGGGCCGAGGACTCCGAGCTGCCCGCCAAGGTCCCCGGCAGGGCCCCGACCGGGCCTGCCGCGCACCCCTTCGCCGTGCTCGGGGCCGAGCTGATCGAGCGGGTGGGCGGGCAGGACGAGACCACCGCGCTGCTGCACCTGCCCTCCTACGCCTCGGCACCGGTGCCCTCGCCCGAGCTGGTGCGCGATCCGCTGGCCGGGGGCGCCAAGCCACGCGGCGCGCTGCGGCTCCGCCGCTGGTTCGTGCCCGCGGTGCACTGCCCGCCCGCCCGGCTGCGGGACCTCCTCGGCTCGGTTCCCGAGGACTGCAGGCTCGGCTCGGACGCGCGGTTCGCGCTGGAGGTGGCCGGGTTCGCCGAGCAGCTCGTCGACCGCGGCGGGGTGCTGCCCGACCTGGTGCAGGAGGACGACCGGCCGACCGCCCGCTGGACCGCGGCGCTCACCGGAGCCGGGATGGCGCGGTTCGCGAACCTGCGCGAGGCGATGCCGCCCGCGCTGCGCGCCCGCACCGGCGGAACGCCCGACGACGTGCTGCGCGAGCTGCTGGACGCCTTCGTCGACGACGAGGTGCGGCAGCGCCTCGGCCGGGCGGAGCTGGGCGAGGGCCCCAGCGCCGCGGCGAGGTGGCTCGGCGCGCTCACCGGGGATCCGCGCCTGGAGGACTCCGCGGAGCTGCACCAGCTCGGCGAGCGGATCGCCGAGTGGCGCGCGGGCATCGCCCGGCCGGACCCGGTGCGCGCCTGCTTCCGGCTGCACGCGCCGGAGGAGGACGACGAGGACTGGACCGTCGAGTTCCTGCTGCAGGCCGTCGACGACCCGAGCGTGCTGATCTCCGCGCAGGACGTGTGGTCCGGGGAGAGCCACGTGCTGCGCCGCTGGGTCTCCCAGCCGCAGGAGCTGCTGCTGGCCGACCTGGGCCGGGCCGCCCGGATCGTGCCCGCGCTGGAGCGCGCGCTGCGCTCGGCGCAGCCCGGAGAGCTGGTGCTCGACACCGAGGGCGCGCACGAGTTCCTGGTCAACGCGGGGCACCTGGACCACGCGGGCTTCGGGGTCCTGCTGCCCGCCTGGTGGGGTCGCGCGCCGAAGCTGGGCTTGCGGCTCAACGCCACCAGCAGCAGCACCGCGGGGGTGGTCAGCAAGGACAGCGCGGTCAACATGGGCACGCTGGTCGACTACCGCTGGGACCTGGCGATCGGCGACGAGCCGCTGACCGAGGACGAGATCCGGGAGCTCGCCGCGGCGAAGGTCCCCCTGGTGCGGCTGCGTGGGCGCTGGGTGCAGGTGGACCCAGCCCGGCTGCGGGCCGGGCTGCGGATGCTCGACGAGTCCGGATCCGGGCAGATGACCGCGGCCGAGGTGCTGCAGCAGGCCGGTGAGCCCGGCCAGGACGATTCGCGGCCGTTCCCGGTGGTGGGCGTCAACGCGAGCGGCTGGCTCGGCGACCTGCTGTCCGGGGCCGCCGAGCAGCACCTCGAACCGGTCGACCCGCCGGCGGGCTTCGGCGCGCAGCTGCGTCCCTACCAGCGGCGCGGCCTGGCCTGGCTGGCGTTCCTCGACCGCCTCGGCCTGGGCGGCTGCCTGGCCGACGACATGGGCCTGGGCAAGACCGTGCAGCTGCTCGCGCTGGAAGCGCTGGCCCGCGAGGGCGCGCGCAAGGCCCCGACGCTGCTGGTGTGCCCGATGTCGGTGGTGGGCAACTGGCAGCGCGAGGCGGAGCGGTTCGCGCCCGGGCTGAAGGTGCACGTGCACCACGGCGGCGACCGGCTCGGCGGCGAGGACCTGGGCGAGGAGGTCGAGCGCTACGACCTGGTGATCACCACCTACCCCCTGGTCGCCGGGGACGGCGGCGCGCTGCGCCAGGTCCGCTGGGAGCGGGTGGTGCTCGACGAGGCGCAGCACGTCAAGAACAGCTCGTCGAAGACCGCCAAGGCGGTCCGCGAGCTCTCCGCGCGGCAGCGGCTCGCGCTGACCGGAACCCCGGTGGAGAACCGGCTGGCCGAGCTGTGGTCGGTGATGGACTTCGCCAACCCGGGCATCCTCGGTCCGCTGACCCGCTTCCGCGCCCGCTACGCGGTGCCGATCGAGCGCGACGGGGACGAATCGGCGGCCGCGCGGCTGCGCCAGATCACCGGGCCGTTCGTGCTGCGCCGCACCAAGACCGACCCGGCCGTGATCAGCGACCTGCCGGACAAGGTGGAGCTCAAGCAGCTGTGCAACCTGACCGCCGAGCAGGCCTCGCTGTACCAGGCGGTGGTCGACGACATGCTGCAGCGCATCGCCGGGAGCGAGGGCGTGGAGCGCAAGGGCCTGGTGCTGGCGACCATGTCCAAGCTCAAGCAGGTGTGCAACCACCCGGCGCAGTTCCTCGACGACGGCACCGCGCTGGCCGGGCGCTCCGGGAAGCTGCAGCGGCTGGAGGAGATCCTGGGAGGTGTGCTGGCCGACGGCGAGAAGGCGCTGGTGTTCACCCAGTTCGCCGGCTTCGGCGGGATGCTGGTACCGCACCTGTCCGCGCGGTTCGACACCGAGGTGCTGTTCCTGCACGGCGGCACGCCGAAGAAGTCCCGCGACGCGATGGTGCGCCGCTTCCAGGAACCCGGCGGGCCCGGGATCTTCCTGCTCTCGCTCAAGGCCGGCGGCACCGGGCTCAACCTGACGGCGGCCAACCACGTGGTGCACCTGGACCGGTGGTGGAACCCGGCGGTGGAGGACCAGGCCACCGACCGCGCGTTCCGCATCGGGCAGCGCAAGGACGTGCAGGTGCGCAAGCTGTCCTGCATCGGCACCCTGGAGGACCGGATCGACCAGATGATCGAGCAGAAGAAGGCGCTCGCGCAGCTGGTGGTCTCCAGCGGGGAGAACTGGCTGACCGAGCTGTCCACCAACGAGCTGCGCGAGCTGATCGCGCTGGACGCGGAGGCCGTCGGTGAGTGACTGGTGGCGCGGCAACCAGCCGGCCAAGCCCATCCCGGTGCAGGACGGCATCCGGGCGCGCAGCAAGCGCGGCCGGATCGGCGAGACCTGGTGGTCGCAGCGGTTCATCGAGGTGCTCGAATCGCTCGACCTGGGCGGCAGGCTGCAGCGCGGCAAGCGCTACGCGCGCGCCGGGCAGGTGATGAACCTGACGCTGTCGACCAGCGTCGCCGTCGGGCTGGTGCAGGGCTCGCGGCCCGAGCCCTACCGGGCGCGGATCGGGGTCAAGGCGTTCAACGACCAGACCTGGGCGGCGCTGGAGCGCGACCTGGCCGGGCAGGCCTGGTACGCCGCGAAGCTGCTCGCGGGCGAGATGCCCGCCGACATCGAGGACGTCTTCGCCGCGCACGGGCTCTCGCTGTTCCCGACCACGATGCGCGAGCTGACCATGGACTGCTCGTGCCCGGACTGGGAGATCCCCTGCAAGCACCTCGCGGCGACCTGCTACCTGCTGGCCGAGTCCTTCGACGAGGACCCCTTCCAGATCCTGGCCTGGCGGGGCCGCGGCCGCGACGAGCTGCTGGAGCGGCTGCGCGAGCTGCGCGGTTCGGCCGCGCCGGACGACACCGCGCCCGAAGCCGCACCGCTGTCGGAGCACCTCGAGGACTTCTGGACCGCCCCGCACCGCCCCCGCGCGGAGGAGCCGGACGGCGAGCAGGCGCCGGCACCCGCCATCGACGAGGTCGAACCGCTGCCGGTCGAGGTCGGCGGCACGCCGGCCACCGAGCTCCTGCGCCCCGCCTACGAGGCCTTCACCAGGCCGTGAGCACCGGCCGCCGCGCCGCGAACGCGGCTGTGATGTCGACCGCTGGAGCATCGCCCCGGTTCATCCGGCGTGCCAGGCTCATGGCGTAACCATCCACGACTACCCGGGGACCCGATCGGGCCTCGAGGGAACAGGACGGTCGACGATGAATGCTGCCCAAGACAAGGGCGAGACCACCGCGCCGTACGGCTCCGCACCGGCGCGCAAGCGGGTGCGCATCCACCACCTCCAGCAGCTCAAGGAGCGCGGGGAGCCGTGGCCGATGCTCACCTCCTACGACATGTACAGCGCCAAGATCTTCGACGAGGCCGGCATCCCGGTGCTGCTGGTCGGGGACTCGGCGGCCAACAACGTCTACGGCTACGAGTCCTCGCTACCGGTGACCGTGGACGAGCTGCTGCCCCTGACCCGCGCGGTGACCCGCTCCGCCGAGCACGCGCTGGTCGTGGCCGACCTGCCGTTCGGCTCCTACCAGGCCTCGCCGGAGCAGGCGCTGA
Organism: Saccharopolyspora griseoalba; assembly: GCF_042665275.1. Classification (NCBI taxonomy): domain Bacteria; kingdom Bacillati; phylum Actinomycetota; class Actinomycetes; order Pseudonocardiales; family Pseudonocardiaceae; genus Saccharopolyspora; species Saccharopolyspora griseoalba. Next base: position 15,410 of record NZ_JBHTCJ010000005.1, read on the forward strand.
CCACCGCGACCCGGTTCATGAAGGAGGGTCGCGCGCACGCGGTCAAGCTCGAAGGCGGCCGCCGGTTCGCGCCGCAGATCGAGGCGCTGGTCTCGGCGGGCGTGCCGGTCATGGCGCACATCGGCTTCACCCCGCAGCACGAGCACGGGCTCGGCGGCTACCGGGTGCAGGCCCGCGGCGACCAGTCCGAGCAGCTGCTCGACGACGCCCGCGCGGTGCAGGAGGCCGGGGCGTTCGCGGTGGTGCTGGAGATGGTCACCGCCGAGGCGGCCAAGCAGGTCACCCACGAGCTGCGCATCCCCACCGTCGGCATCGGCGCGGGACCGGACACCGACGCCCAGGTGCTGGTGTGGACCGACATGGCGGGCATGAACACCGGCCGCACCGCCAGGTTCGTCAAGAAGTACGCCGACCTGGGCGGGGTCCTCTCCGAGGCGGCCACCCGCTTCGCCGAGGACGTCCGCGGGGGCTCCTTCCCCGCCGCGGAGCACTCCTTCGACTGACCCCGCCCGCGGTCACCCCGGCGGCGGCCCGCCCCCGCCGGGGCACCCCGCGACTCCCGACCGCCAAAACCACGGTTCTCGACCCGGCGAAATCCATGGTTCTTGCCTCAGTCGGGGTGGTCGGCTCGTTGGGCCAGGACGTGGGCGTGGCAGGGGTCCGGGGCGCACCAGCAGCCCAGGGCGCGGCCGGTGAGCTCGCCGTTGCGGATGCGGGCGAGGAGCTCGGGCTGCTCGTCGAGCCACTCCTCGTAGTGGCGGACCATGGCCTGGCGGTCCCGCTTGGCCTCGGCGACGAACGGGCTGGCGAAGTCCGAGGCGGGCCAGGAGTGCCGCGGGCCGGAGTGGCCCACGTAGGTGAGCAGGTCCTCCTCGCGCAGCCACGGCACCAGGTACTTGTGCGGCCCGTTCTTGCGCACGTTCACCACGATCGTGTGGCCGTCGAGCAACGCCTCGCCCAGCTCGCGCTCGTCATCGCTCCAGCGGCTCGCTTCCTCGGGCAACAACCCGAACCACCTCCGCCCCGAGCATCCCACCGCGCTCCCGGAGGAGCGCGCGCACAGCCTTGCCGAAAACCGCGCGGCCGAAACGGACGTGATCGCGGAGCAGGTCCGGGCCGACCGCGCGCGGGGCGGCTCAGACGTCGGTGATGCGCAGACCGGCGTGGGCCTTGTAGCGGCGGTTGATCGCGATGATGTTGGCGGTGAACGCCTCGACCTGGTGGGCGTTGCGCAACCGGCCGCCGTAGATGCCCCGGACGCCCGGGACGACGTCGGCGAGCTCGCGCACCACGTCGGTGGCCTCCCGGTCGTCGCCCAGCACCAGCACGTCCAGGTCGACGTCGGAGACCGACAGGTCGGCGAGCGTCACCGCGGAGACGTGGTGGAAGGCCGCGGTCACCCGGGAGTCCGGCAGCAGCGCCTCGGCCTGCTGCGCGGCGCTGCCCTCCTCGACCGGCAGCGCGTAGGGGCCCTTCTTGTCGAAGCCCAGCGGGTTCACGCAGTCGATGACGATCTTGCCGGCGAGCTCCGCGCGCAGCGACTCCAGCGAGGCGGCGTGCCCGTCCCACGGCAGCGCCACCAGCACGATGTCCGCGGTCGCGGCGCAACCCGCGTTGTCCTGCCCGGTGACGTCACCACCGGAGATCTCGGCGATCTCGGCAGCGGCCTGCTGCGCGCGCTCGGCGCTGCGGGACCCGATCACGACCTTCAACCCGGCGTTGGCCCACCGGATCGCCAGCCCGCGACCCTGCGCTCCCGTGCCGCCCAGGACGCCGATGGTCATCTCGCGCACTCCAGCCACCTCGTGGCCCCTTTCCATCGCCGATGATCTTCTCGGACCCACTTTCGACCCGTCCCGGCGAATATGCCACGCGTTGTGCCTCAAGCCACCTCGAACTCGACCTCCCGCCGGTGCGGATCGGCGGTGGCCAGCCGCACCCGCACCCGCTGGCCCTCGGTGAGGCCATGTCCCGCGCAGCGCGCGATGATCGGCGGGTCGCCCAGGAAGATCTCGCCGGCCACTCCGTTGGGCACCCGCAGCACGGTGGCCGGGAACTCCTCGCCCACCCGCGCGGCCAGCGCCCACGCCTGGGCCTGCGCGATGCAGGCGCGCTCGACCTGCGCGGCCGTCCGGTCCGAGCCGCCCATCGCCGAGGGCAGCTCGGCGAGCGCCTCGGTCACCCAGCCCGGGATCCCGCGGCCCGCGGCGACCGCCAGGCAGACCTCGGCGGCGTAGCGGTCGACCAGCCGCCGCAGCGGAGCGGTGACGTGCGCGTAGGACGCGCCGATGCCCGCGTGCCCGGACTTGGCCGGGGCGCCGTCGTCGAACGCCGTGTAGCCCGCGCCGCGCAGCAGTCGCGTCGCGGCCACGTGCACCGCGAGCGCCTCCGGTCGCGCCGGGTCCAACCCGGCCAGCGCCACCGCGGGCGGGCGGTCCACCGGCCAGTGCACGCCCAGCTGGTTGGCCGAGCGGCGCAGCCCGGCGACGACCTCCGGCTCGGGGTCGGGCACCGTGCGCAGCACCCCGATGCCCGCTTCGAGCATCATCTCCGCGGCGCACATGCCGGTGAGCAGCGAGATCTCGGCGTTCCACTCCTCGACGACCAGCCGCGGGCGCAGCACGAGGCGCCACCCGCCGCGGCCGTCGGACTCCACCTGCTGCTCGGGCAGCCCCAGCTCGATCGCGCCGCGCCGCACCGCCTGCTCCCGGCGCAGCCTCCCGACCTGCGGCAGCAGCTCGATCGACGGGTGCGCGCAGCCCAGCCGCAGACCGCGCTGCACGCCCTCGTAGTCCAGCCGCGCCACCGAGCGCACCAGCGCGCGCCGCACGTCCACCCGCACCGGGGACCCGTCCGGGTCGAGGTCGATGCGCCACAGCACCGCCGCCCGGACCTCGTCGGGCAGCAGGCTCCCGGCGTCCTCGGACAGCCTGGTCGGGTGAAGGGGGATGTTGCCGTCGGGCAGGTACAGCGTCTGGCCCCGCCGCCGGGCCTCCCGGTCCAGCGCACCGCCCGGCGACACGTAGGCGGCCACGTCGGCGATCGCGTAGTCGATCCGGTAGCCCCGCGCCCTGCGGCGCACCAGCACCGCCTGGTCGAGGTCCTTGGCACCCGCCGGGTCGACGGTCACCAGCGGGAGGTCGGTGGCGTCCACCCGCTCCTCGGTGGGCAGCGGCCGGGCGACGGTCTGCTCGACCTCGGCGAGCGCGTCGGTCGGGTAGTCGGCGGGGAGCCCCATCTCGCGGCGGACCGCGGAGAAGTCCTGCCCCAGTTGCACGGCGACGTCGGCGTCACCCGGGAACCTCTCCACCGCCGGCACGCGAGCTCAGTCCTCGTCGTCTTTCCAGCGGTCGGCCTCGTCGGCCGCGTTGGTGCGCTGCTCGGCTATCTCCAACGCGCGGGCCGCGGTCTCCCGGTCCGGGTACGGCCCGAGGCGATCAGCGGCGCGGCACCCGGCCTTGGGCTCGACCTGCCGATGCTTGAGGCAGAAGTACCACTGTCCGCGGACCATGCGTCGAGCCTCGCACGACCACCGCGCCGCTGTCACGCGCGGCGCGTGGGATGGAGCCGAACCGAGCAACGCGATCATCACCACGCCTGCGGCGGAGGTGGGCCCGCTGCCGGGGCCTGCGGGATGGGGTCCAGACAGGACACCAGGACCTGGTGGGTCTCCGGGTCCTCGACGATGCGGCCGTCGCGCATCCGGTACTCCAGCTCCCCGTCGTCGCCGACCTCCACGGTGCAGCCGACCTCGGCGAGCTGGTCGTCGTCGAGGTTGACCAGCCGTTCGTAGCGCGACGGAACCACCTGGTAGACCGGCCAGGGGACGTGCCCGAAGGCCTGGTGGAACTCGGCGAGCAGGTTGCGCATCTGCTGCTGCCACGGCAGCGGCATCGCCTCGGCGAGCGAACGCGGTAACACCGCGTAGCTCGCGGAAACCCCGGGCGCCGACTGGTCGAGGTAGTCCCCCAGCGGGGTCGAGGAGGCGGGCGGGCCGCTCGGCCGCGGGATCGGGTCCGGCGTGAACATGATCAACCCTTCCGGGAGGTCAGTGGGCCGCCGCCATTGTCGCCTACCGCGCGCCTCCCGAGGCGGGTTCCGCGGATCCTGGCGCGTCCCCGACCGGCCGGACGACCTGCGGCAGCAGCTCGCCGCCGTCCCACATCTTCTCGATCTCCACGTTCTCGCCGGGCTGCGGCGCGTGCAGCACCTTGTTGTCGCCCAGGTACAGCGCCACGTGGTGGATTCCGTGCGGGTCCCGCCCGTGGCCCCAGAACACCAGGTCGCCCGGCTGGGCCTGGTTCAGCGGGATGTGCTGCCCGCCCTGGAAGTACTGGGTCTGCGAGTACTTCGGGATCTCGACCCCGGCGGACTTCCACGCCTGCTGGGTCAGGCCGGAGCAGTCGAAGGTGTGCGGCCCGGCCGCGCCCCACACGTAGGGCTTGCCGAGCTGTCCGCGCGCGTACTCCAGGGCCTTGGTGCCCAGCACGCTGGAGCTGGGCAGGTCCTCGCAGTCGGTCACGCCGGAGACGTTGCCCTCGACGCTGACCAGGTGCGCGGCCATCGGCTCCCAGCGGTGGTAGCGCAGCGGGAACGCCGAGCGCTCCACGCGCTGCGCCGCGGTGCCGGGCCGCATCTCCTCCCAGCCCGGGACCTCCTGCAGCACGTCGTAGAACTTGTTGATCTGGTAGTCGACATCGGTGACCTGGGCGAACGAACCCCAGCCCATGGACGGCCGCATCTGGAAGATGCCCAGCGAATCCCGGTCGCCGTGGCGCAGGTTGGCCAGGTTCGACTCGGTCTTGCCCGCCTGGATGGCGATCTGCCAGGCGCGCGGCGGCAGGTGCCGCTCCTTGCCGATCTCGATGATCCGCTTGGCGATGCCCACCGACTCCTGATCCAGGGTGCCCGCGTCGCGCTCGCCGCGACCGGCGCCGTCGCCCCACGGGCCGAGGTTGGACGAGCAGCTCGACCAGCTGGAGGACCCGCCACCGCCGAGCCCCATCAGCATGGTGGCCATCGCGCCCATGCCGATCAGACCCGCGAAGCCCCCGAGCACGAACAGGAGGACCACGAGCTTGCGCATGTCACACCTTCCCGTACTCCGCCACGCGCCAGCCGGCCTCGGTCCGGTTCAGGGTGACCACCAGCGTGCCGATGTCGGTGGGGAGCTTGACCTGCATCGACCCCTTGGTGGCCGGGCCGGAGACCATCGCCGCCCCGGTGATCGCGTTGCCCGCGTTCGCCGGGTCCACCGTGGACATCACGGTGAAGAACTCCTCGGTGGTGTAGGGCTCGAGGCCCGCCAACCACTGCTGCTTGTCGGTGCCCGGCGGGTGGTTCACCCAGGCGTCGCCCCACTTCTCGGCCACGCGCAACCCGGCCGGGTCCGGCGCGACCTGCTCGGGCGGGGTGTCCGGCACCGAGATGGTCGGCGGGGACGGCGGGTCCTCCACCACCGCCGAGCGCTGCGGCGGCAGCGTGACGCTGGTCTGCGTCCCCCCGTCGGCGACGTTCTGCGTCGGCGGTGGTTCGGGCAGCAGGAAACCGACGACCGTGGCCATCCCGGCCACCACCACCAGCGCCCCCAGCAGGTGCTTCGGCGAGCGCAGCGGCCAGCCCCACAACCTGCGATACACCGCGGCGCGGCCGCGATGTGTCCGGATCGGCATCGGTTCTCCTCAGTGCTGTCCTGCGGTCGTCCCGTCCCCGGGTCTTCCCCTACTGCTGGCCATCGGTGACCTCCAGCCCGCGGGAGGGCCGGTAGACGACGTGCACCGGGCGGCCCGAGACCACCTCCCGCTCGGCGGGACGCTGCTCGTCCGGCGCCGCCGAGCGGCCGGCTTCCATCGTGCGGGAGGGCACCACTACGGGATCTTCGTCGCTGCGGTCCCACTTGGCATCCGCCACCGGACTGGTATCCACCACCCGACTGGTGGTGCGCGCCTCCGGAAGGGCTTGCGCCCCACCGGGTCGGCGCGACGCCGAGCCCGGGGCGGGCAGGGCTCCCGCAGCGGACGGGTCCTCCGGTTCGCCGGTCGTGCGGTCCAGCCGCTCGGCGGTGGCCGGCACCGAGGGCACCTCGGCCTCCGGGCGGCGGCGCCGGGGGCGCGACTCGGCGAAGTCGCCGTCGGGGTCCATGTCCCGCACCTGCTCCCAGAAGTCGCCGTCCGCGCTGTCCGGCGGTCTCCGGCCGCGGAAGCGGGCGAAGATGCCCTGCGGCGCGCTGGGCACGGCACGTCCGACGGTGCCCACCGACAGCTCCACCATCTGGGTGATCCGCCGGAACGGCCGGGCCACCATCAGGAACACCACGGTGATCAGCGCGGCCAGCAGGATCTGGGTGAGCAGCGAGAACCCGCGGGTGGGGTCGAAGATCCAGGTCAGGATCAGCGTGTGCAGCCCGGCCAGCGCCGAGACCAGCACCACGTTGAGCACCGCCGCCCCGGCCACGCGACCGATCGCCCGCAGCAGGTTGTGGTAGACCAGCGCGACCAGGCCTATCAGCGGCCCGGCCAGGATCAGCACCCGCAGCAGCACCTGCGCGAGCAGGATCGTCAGCTTGGCCATCAGCTGGAACGAGGCGAACGCCAGCGACTGGGTCAGCGCCAGCGCGCCGTTGCCGACGCGGCTGCCGTCGATGCCCTGGAAGTAGCCGTAGGCGCTGCCCATCTTGGACGCGACGTCCTCGAACTGCTGCTTCTTGCCCTCCGGGGACCCGGCGTCCTCGCCGCGCAGCACCTCGTCCTTGCTCCAGGCCTGCGCGGCCAGCAGCTCGCCGCCGAGCTGCTTGGCCTGCGGCGAGTCCGGGCTGCCGAACTCGCCGCGCAGCCAGTTCCGGTAGACGATCTCGTCGTGCAGCATGGTGGGCAGCCGGTCGCGCTGGTCGACGCCCACCTCGGTGAGGAAGCCCGCCTGCACCGCCGACGTCCCGGTGATCACCACGTCGTCGAGGGCGTGCGTGTAGACCAGCGGGGTCAGGTAGGTCGCCGAGGCGAACCAGAGCCCGGCCAGCGCCCACATGCCGCGCTTCCCGATGGTGGCCAGGTCGCCCTGCCAGATGTAGCGGAACAGCACCACGGCCAGCACCAGCGCGACCACGCCGAACCACGGCGCGAACACGCTGGAGTACAGCGCCGAGGTGCCCGTCGAGATCAGGTCGTCGAACGGGCGCATCAGGTCGCCGTCCATCAGCGCGTAGTGCAGCGCGTTGGTGACGCCGACGACGTTCTTGGCGATGTTGAACAGCTCGTTGCCCAGCCAGGTGTCCACCATCGCGTTGGGGTGCACCACGCCCTGCGGCCCGCAGCCGAGGTCGTAGGTGTGCCAGACCAGCCCGGCGTAGCCGTACTGGTCGTAGGCGCTGCCCGCGTCGCCGACCCCGTCGAGGGCGGGATCGATCGCGCCGACCATGCCCGAACCGGGGCGCTCCGGGTTCGGCGCCTCCTTGCAGTCGAAGTCCTGCGCGGAGGCCGGGACCGCGAACAGGGCCTGCAGCGCCAGGATTCCGGCCACCAGCCCGAGAACCCGCCCGCACCGGGAACCCCCGCGGCTACCGAGCAGCCACCACACCAGCGCCGCGGCGCCCAGCGCCACCATCGCCAACAGCGCGCCGCTCACGCGTCGTCCCCACCCCGCTCGCCGCCGGGTCGGCGGGTCGAGCGCTCGGTGCCGTCATCGTGGTTGCCGATGCCGACGCTCTCCAGCTCGAACTCGTCGAACGACTCGAAATCGTCCGCGTAACCGTCCTCGTCCAGGTCCGGCTCGGGGACCCGCGAGTCGGAGTTGACGCCGTCGCCGAGCGCGGGCTGCAGCTCGCGCTGCTCGGACTCGGTGACCGACGCGGGCGTGGTGTCCAGCGCGTCCCGCAGGTGCTCCAGGTGCGGACCGGAGAAGTCGATGCGGATCTTCTCCACGCCGCCCGCGCCGTCGCCGAAGATGAACTGCCGCGGCGAGCGGTCCCGCTCGGTGGAGTTGCGCGAGGGCCCCGGCCTGCGCCCCAGCGCGGCCACGACCTGCTCGTAACCGGCGTCCACCGGGACCTTGAGCAGCCGCAGCGCGTCGGCCTGCGCCTGCTCGTCGTCCAAGCGACCGATGAACACCGAGTCCAGCAGCGAGACGAAGCCCTGGATCTTCAGGAAGTCCGCCGGGATCTGGCTGGACAGCAGCACGCGCACGTTCCACTTCCGGGAGTCGCGCGCGAAGCGGTTCATCAGCACCCGGCCGGTCGGGACCTCCGAGAGGAAGAACGCCTCGTCGATCCACACGCCCTTGCGCTCGCCCTTGGGGCGCTCGTAGATGGAGCGCTGGGTCAGCCAGGCCGCGAGGTTGAGCATCTCCACGCCCAGCGCCTCGGCGTCGGTCCAGTGCTCCCTGCCGACGCCGTCCTTGGGCAGCGTCAACCCGGCCATGGTCAGCACGGTGAGCCGGTCGTCCCGGGACTCCGAGTACGGGTCGGCGTCGTTCTCCGGGATCAGCAGCGCCATGCGCTCGCGGATCTCGTCGAGGAAGTCGGCGACGACCACCGCGTGCTCGTGGTGCTCGCTGGCGTCCCGGCGCAGCGCTTCGAAGACCATGCCCGGGTGCGCGTCCGGCCGCCCGCCGACGGCGCGGACCGCGCGCAGCAGCACGATCCGGGTCTGCGGCAGCCGCGCGACCTCGTAGGGCAGCAGTCCGGTGAGCACGTCGAGGACCAGGCGGCGCCGGGTCGCCGCGGCCAGCGCGCGCTCGCGCCGCCACCCGCGCTCCGGGTCCTCCTCGTCGACGAAGTGCTCCAGCGCGGGCTCGGCGACCACCCGGTAAGGGTTGAGGATGCCGGGCTGGGCGTTGAGCAGGTTGATGTTGCGCGCGTAGGGCTTGATCTCCGGCAGCTCGCACAGCGCGGAGAGCGGACCCGACGGGTCCAGCAGCGTCCAGTGCGCCCCGGATCGCAGCGTCTTGTAGACCGTGCCGCCGCCGAGGAAGCTCTTCCCGCCGCCGAGACCGGCCACCATCGCGGTCAGCCCGGAGGCGTCGCGGACCTCCTGGGCCATCCACGGGTCCCAGGCCACCGGGCGGCGGGTCGCGGTGCAGGTCTCGCCGAGCAGGATGCCGCGCCGGTCACCCACCTCCGCGGTCGCCTGCGGCACCGCCGAAGCCGCCCACACCACCGAGCCGCGCCGCAGGTAGGCGGCGTTGGCCAGCGGCTCGCCCGGGATGAACTCGCGGGCCATCGCGTACTGCGCCTCGGGGTGCTCGATGGCGATCTTGGGCTTGTAGAGGTCCAGTATCTGCTGGGCCAGCCGCAGCGCGTCGCGCTCGGTCGGGCCGGAGACCGCGCAGCGCCACCAGGACTTGACCCGGGTGGCCAGGGCGGTGAAGCCCGAGGTCATCTCGTCGTCGATCTCCAGCACCCGGCCCGCCTGCCGGGCCAGCGAGGTCGGCGGCTCCAGGCCGTGCTCCTCGGTGTAGTGCCGCACCTGGGAGCGCACCTTGTTCATCTGCCGCTGCAGCTCGCCGCTGACGTCCTCGGGGCGGCGCACGTAGATCCGCGCCGACCACTCCACCGGAGCGGGCAGCCGGTCGGAGTGCTGCATCCACGGGTCGTCGATCTCCGGGATCTGCAGGCCGTGCGACTGGCCCACGGTCAGCACCGCGACGTTGCGCGACACGCCGGCGTTGGAACCGGTGCGCCCGCGCACGGTCACCGTCGGCGCGTAGGGCTCCTGGTGCATGTCCGAGGCGTCGGTGAACGAGGCCAGGTCCTCGGGCTCCCACGGCGCGCCCGGCACCGCGGGCAGGTTGCGCGGCGCGGGCAGGCCCAGCGAGCAGGACCGGTGCATCAGCCAGGAGATCTCCTCGGCGGTGACCGGGCGCCCGTCCAGACCTGCCGAGCCGATCACCTGGTCGAGGTGCTCGATCTCGCTGTCCAGGGCCATCAGCTCGGCGTCGACGGCCTCCGGGAACACCTTGCGCAGCAGCGGCGCCGCGGTCTCCACCGCGCGGTCCACGACGTTGCGGGTCTGCACCTGGACGCCCAGGTAGACCTCCTTCTCCGCCATGGAGCGGCCCATCAGCTGCTGCTGCTCGCCGACCATGTAGTCGTCGAAGCTCAGCGCGCCCGAGGTGTCCGGCAGCGGCTCGCGCGAGTTGTGCACGTGCGCCTCGGCCCACATCCGGATCGGGTAGGGCCGGTTGGTGACCCGCAGGTGCATCCAGCGGCCCTGCAGCTCGGCGTACTGCCCCGCGATGGCCGCGATCAGGTCCTGGCGCTGCGAATCGGAGCGGAACGACCAGCGCTGCGAGGACAGCCGGTACCAGGCGAAGACGTCCTGGCCGGTGCGCAGCAGGTGCCCGTCGATGGAACGCGCGGCGATCGAGGGCGTGTAGCTGGGCACCGACTGCTCGTCGCCGATGCCCCTGGCGCGCTTGCGCTGCTTGGTACCGCCCTTCCTGCCCTGGCGGATCTTGCCGTTCGAGCCACGGGGGACCTGCTGTTGCTGTTCACGGCCTCGCCGGCGACCGAACACCGCGAACCTCCTTGCTACGCGTGCGCCTGGTGGGGACCGTGCCGCGGGCGGACCGGCCGGACCGCTGCGACCTCTGCGGGGTTCTCCGCTGGGACTTCTGCTGCTTGGACGACTGAGCGGGGCGTCCGCGTTGCGCCGGGCGCCCGCGCTTCTGCTTCGGCACCGGCCGCCGCGCGCGCACCCGCAGGCGGGCGGCGCTGGCGGCGCCACCTCTTCCCGAGCTCTTCTCGCGGGGCGCGGTCAGCTCCCGCGCCCACATCGCCAGCACGGCGCCCAGCGGCCGCTCGTGGGTGATCTTCGAGGTGAGTATCCGGGTGATCACGATGGTGATGATCACGGCCCAGGCGGTGGAGAAGAACCCGAAGCCGATGTTCATCCGCCGTTCGACGGCCAGCACCAGCAGGAAGACCACCAGCCCCACGCCCCAGGCGACGTAGCGCGCCCGCCAGGGGAAGGTGGCCTTGGGCGGGCCGAGCCAGACCGCGTCCACCCGGTAGATCTCGTCATCGGTGCGTATTCGCACGGGGCATCATCCGTTGGTGCTGAAGAGCTGGGCGATGAACGTGCCGATGTCGATGCCGGCGTTGGTCACCGCGATGCCGACGATGCCGAGGGCGACCAGCACACCGCCGACGCGACGCATCACGCCCGCGTTGTCGCCCTTGCCGCCGCCGAGCCACAGCAGCAGGATCGCCACGGTCAGCAGCAGCAGCGGCAGCAGGTTGTTGAGGATCCAACCGCGAATGCCTTCGGTGCCCAGTTGGGTTTGCTGCGCGAGTACGTCGAGGTGCGCCAGTGTGTCCAGCGGCATGGCGGTCATCTCTTTACCCCTGAATACGCGGAGTGTCTGCGGGCCGGTACCTCACGGGCCGGTGGTGATCCGGCACGTAGGTACGAGTAGAACATGACATGGTCACCAGAAGTAGTGGTTGCGAGCTCGGGTGTGGCGATCTCGGCCGCCCTGGCGGGGCGCCGGTCACGCCGCGAATAGACCGTTCGGACGCACCACTGCGGATGAGTTTGCGCGGAATAGGCGCCCACCAGGCCGGTTTCCGGTCGGTTTCGGGAAGCTGTTCACCCGCTCGCGAGCCCCTTCGTAACTAACCGTGATCACCACGGGGTTGAGTGGATTTCCGCACACAGCACCGAGAAGCACCCGGCCGGATCACGGGCCGTGATCCACAACCGGCGCGCGATCACGGCGCCGATCTCAGGGTAGCGGCTCCGACACGCACCGCACCGCCCAGGGCACCGCACCCCCGGATCGATCGATCAGGTGAGGTCACGGGCTCGCCGGGGGCCTCCCGAGGGGGCGAACCGCGGAGCCCGCCCCGGCCGCGAAGCGCGCGTCGATTTCCGCGAATTCGCGGCGGACGCGCGCGAAAACCGGACCAACGCGGCAAAGGAACCCGATGCGGATGAGCCGGCCTGTAAGCCGGATTCTGTTCCCAGCGACCTCGCGGTCGGCTGTTCGGTGACCATCCATCTCGACCCGCCGTCGCCGACGGGCTCGTGCGGCCTACCCGCGGACCTCGGACGAGCAGCCCTCGAACGTCCGCGCAGGCACCGGAGTGCCCTCTTGGCCTTGCTCCGGGCGGGGTTTACCGAGCCGCCCCGGTCACCCGGGGCGCTGGTGGTCTCTTACACCACCGTTTCACCCTTACCCGGCGAATCGCCGGGCGGTCTGCTTTCTGTGGCACTGTCCCGCGGGTCACCCCGGGTTGCCGTTAGCAACCGCCCTGCTCTGTGGAGTCCGGACTTTCCTCGACGGGGAGGACCCGTCGCGATCACCCGGCCGACTCATCCGCACCCGCGATTTTACCGCTGGTCACCCGACCCCCGGGAAGCGGTGCCTCCTTTCGTCGGAAGTCCCCCGCTCGCGTCGCGATGCCGGGGGACTTCCGACGAAAAGGGGTCAGGCCCAGTGCGAGATGTCGTTGACCAGCCGGACCGAGGTGTTGCGGTCCGGGTAGAACTCCACGATCGACAGCGACGCCAGGTCCAGGTGCAGCCGGTAGAACAGCTCCGGCCCCGAACCCAGGCCCATGCGCAGGAAGGACTTGATCGGGGTCACGTGGCTGACCACCACGATCGTCCTGCCCGGGTAGCGCTGCAGCAGGTCGTCGCGGGCGCCCAGGACCCGCTCGTGCACCGTCTCCAGGCTCTCCCCGTTCGGCGGCACCACCGTCGGATCACCGATCCACGCGCGGTGCAACTCCGGGTAGCGCTCGGCGGCCTCGGGGAAGGTCAGCCCGTCCCAGTCGCCGAAGTCGGTCTCCAGCAGGCCGTCGTGCAGCTCCAGCTCGCCACCGGTGGCCTCCGCGACGGCGCCCGCGGTCTGCCGGGCGCGGGTCAGCGGCGACGTGATGATCGGCGCGCCTGCCACGCCGTCCATGCCCGCGAGCCGCTTGGCCGCGGCGTCGGCCTGGCGCGCGCCGAGCTCGGTGAGCTCCACGTCCACGCGGCCGGAGTAGCGCCGGTCCACCGACATCCGGGTCTGGCCGTGCCGCAGCAGCAGCACCCGCGTCGGCTCCCCGCCGAGGTCCTGCCACCCGGAGGGCCTGCTCCGCGCCGCGGCCGCCTGCTCCCGGCCGATCTCCCCGGAGTCCGCCGGGGCGGCCGACCCGTCGGTGGCGGTGCCGTCCATGGCCTCGTTGGCCAGGCGGTCGGCGTGGGCGTTCTGGGCGCGCGGGATCCACTCGAAGCCGACCCTGCCGAACTGCGCGATCAGCTCGCGGGCCTCGGCGGCCAGCGGCTGCAGGTTGGCGTGCTTGACCTTCCAGCGCCCGGCCATCTGCTCGACGACCAGCTTGGAGTCCATCCGCACGTCGACCTCGTCGGCGCCCAGCTCGTGCGCGGCCCGCAGACCGGCGATCAAGCCCCGGTACTCGGCGACGTTGTTGGTGGTCTCGCCCAGCACCACCGCGCGCTCGGCGAGCACGGTCCCGGCGGCGTCCTTGACCACCGCACCGGCGCCGGCCGGTCCGGGATTGCCGCGCGAACCCCCGTCGGCCTCGACGAGCACCCGGGAGGTCACTGCTTCTCCCGGACCAGGATCGCGCCGCACTCCTCGCAGCGGACCACGTCGTCGGAGGCGGCCTCGCGCACCTCGTTGAGCGCGCTGCGGTCCAGCTCGATGCGGCAGGCGCCGCACCGCGAGCCCTGCAGCAGACCGGCGCCCACGCCGCGCTGCTCGCGCACCCGCTCGTAGATCTTGATCAGGTCGGCGGGCACCGACCCGACGATGCGCTCGCGGTCCTCGCGGTGGCGCTGCTCGGCCACGTCGAACTCGGCCAGCGCCTCGTCGCGGCGGGCCTGCAGCTCCTCCAGCCGCTGCTCGGCCTCGGTGACCGCCTCGCGGGACTTGGTCACGTTGGTCTCCAGCGCCTCGCGCTGCTCCATGATCTCGAGCTGCTCGTCCTCCAGCACGCCCTGCCTGCGGGCGAGGGTCTGCAGCTCGTGCTCCAGCTCCTCCTGCTGCTTGGCCGGACCGCCGGCGGCCATCAGCTCGCGATCGCGCTGCTCGCGCTTGCGGACCTGGTCGACCTCGTTCTCCAGGCGCCGGACCTCGCGGTCCAGGTCGCTGAAGGAGGTCTGGGCGACGACCAGCTCGTCGCGCTTGGCCTGCACGTCGCGTTCGGCCTCGCCGATCTGCTCGAGCTCGGGCAGCGTGCGCCTGCGGTGGGCAACCCGGTTGAGTTCCGCGTCGGCCTCGGCGAGGTCGAGCAGGCGACGTTGTGCGGCGGGGTCGGCTTTCACGCGAGCGCCCTCCCTGGGTCGGTGGCCGCACCGGTGTGGACGGTCCACGGGTCGGTGCGGCGGGTGGAAACGAGGACTTCGACAGTATCCGGCAGCGCCGCGGCGACCACGTCGGCGGCCTGCTGGCACCAGGGCCATTCGCTGGCCCAGTGCGCCACGTCGACCAGCGCCGGCACCGACGTGCCGGGCACCTCGGCGCGGGCGATGTGCTCCCCGGCCGGGTGGTGGCGCAGGTCCGCGGTGACGTAGGCGTCCACGCCGGCGGCCGCGGCGGCGTCCAGGAAGGAGTCGCCGGAGCCGCCGCTGACCGCGACGGTCCGGATGGGCCGCTCCGGTTCGCCCGCGCCGCGCACGCCCCACGCGGTGGTGGGCAGGTTGTCGGCGACGCGCTGCACGAAGGAGCGGAAGGGTTCGGGTTCGGGCAGTTCCCCGATGCGGCCGAGCCCGGTCGCCGCGCCCTCGTGGTGCGGGGCGAGCGGCCGGTGCACGCGCAGGCCGATGGCCTCGGCGAGCGCGTCGGACACGCCGGGGTTGGCGCTGTCGGCGTTGGTGTGCGCGCAGTACAGCCCGATGCCCGCGCGGATCAGCCGGTGCACCACCCGACCCTTGTGGTCGTCGGCGGGCACCCCGTTGACGCCGCGCAGCAGCAGCGGGTGGTGCGCGACCAGCAGCTGGGCGCCGAAGTCGATGGCCTCGTCGACGGTGGCCTCGGTGGGGTCGACGCAGAACAGCACGCGCTGCACCACCGCGCCCGGGTCCCCGCACACGAGCCCGACCGCGTCCCAGCTCTCGGCCAGCTCGGTCGGGTACGCCGCTTCCAGCGAGTCGATCACGTCGCGGACGCGCACCGCTTCACCCACATTCCAATACATCGCGAAACGCCTTGACCAGCAATGAGTTCTGCTCCGGGGAGCGAACCGCGACCCGGACGTGGTCCGGCCCGAGCCCGGGGAAGGTGTCTCCCCTGCGGACCGCCACGCCGCGCTCGCGCAGCTCGCGCCGCACCCGCTCCCCTCCGGGCGCGCGCAGCAGCAGGAACGGGCCCTCGGCCGGCCCCGCGACGGACACCTCGGCCAGCTCGGCGAGCTTGCCCAGCAGGTCCGCGCGGTGCTCGGCGAACTCCTCGGCAGCGCGCTCGGACTCGGCCAGCGCCGCGGGCTCGCAGCAGGCGCGCACGGCCTCCAGCACCAGGGCGTTGACCGGCCAGTGCGGGCGCGTCCGGGTCAGCCGGCCCAGCAGCTCGGGGTCGCCGAGGGCGTAGCCCGCGCGCAGGCCGGGCAGCCCCCACATCTTGGTGAGGCTGCGCAGCACGAGCAGCCCCGGTTCGGCGCTCCCGGCAAGCGACTCGCGCTCGCCCGGCACCGCGTCGATGAAGGCCTCGTCGACCACCACGGTCCGGCCGGGCCGCAGCAGCGCGCGGATCTCGGCGGCCGGGTGCAGCACCGAGGTCGGGTTGGTCGGGTTGCCCAGCACCACCAGGTCGGCTTCCTCCGGCACCCGGTCGGCGTCGAGCCGGTGGTCGTCGAGCACGACCCGCTCGACGGGCACCTCGGCATCGCGCAGCGCCAGCTCGGGCTCGGTGAACGACGGGTGGATCAGCGCGGCCAGCCGCGGCCGCAGCGCGGGCAGCAGGGCGAAGCCCTCGGCGGCACCGGCCAGCACCGCCACCTCGTCGGGGCGCCGGCCGTGCCTGCTCGCGATCGCCTCGCGGGCGGCCAGGTCGTCGGCGGCCGACGGGTAGTGCCCGAGCCGGTCGAGCGCTGCGGCGAGCCGGTCGCGCAGCCACCGCGGCGGGCGGTCGAGCCGCACGTTCACGGCGAAGTCGACGAGCCCGCGCTCCGCATCGACGTCCCCGTGGTGGCGCAGCAGTTCCCGATCGACCTGACTCATCCCGGGCAGTCTAAACGGGACGGCCATCGGCTCACGCGCCGCGCGTGTCCCCGGGGAGCGCGCCGCGGCCCGTTCCCTCTCGTCATCAGAAGTCCCGGGCTCGCCCTGGCGACTCTTGATGAAAAGGGGAGGTCCACCTCGGCGGGCTCCGGACGCGGGCGCGGTGCCGACCCGTACCCTCGGCGGACGTGCACATCAGCTTCATCTGTACCGGGAACATCTGCCGCTCCCCCATGGCCGACCTGGTCTTCCGCGAGCACCTGCGCCGCGCCGGGCTGGACGCGCGGGTGACGGTGACCAGCGCCGGCACCGGGGCCTGGCACATCGGCGAGCCGGCCGACCCCCGCACCCAGAAGGTGCTGGCCCACCACGGCTACCCCACCGAGCACGTCGCCGCGCAGATCGGCGACCACCACCTCTCGGCCGACCTGCTGGTGGCCATGGACAACTCCCACCTGCGCGCGGTGCGCCGGATGGTCGACGACCCCGACCGGGTGCGGCTGCTGCGCTCGTTCGACCCGGACGCCGACGGCGCGGAGGTCGCCGACCCCTACTTCGGCGGGCCGAACGGCTTCGAGGACACGATGAGCATGGTCGAGGCGGCCATGCCGGGACTGCTGGACTGGGTGCGGGAGAACCTGTGAAACCGGAGCGGGCGATCGGCGAGCTCACCGGCCAGGACGTCGTCGACCTGCGGCGGCTAGCCGGCGGCGACACCGCCGCGGCCTTCGTCGCGCGGCTGGCCGACGGCCAGGAGGTCTTCGCCAAGTCCTCGCCGGGGATGCCGGGGGCCGCGGAGGCCGAGGCCGCCGGGCTGCGCTGGCTGGCCGAACCCGGCGCGGTCCCGGTGCCCGAGGTGCGCGGCGGCGACTCCGAGTGGCTGGTCATCGAGCACGTCCCGGAGTCGGCGCCGTCCCAGCGGGCGGCCGAGGAGCTCGGCGCCGGGCTGGCCCGGCTGCACGCGGCGGGTGCGCCCGCCTTCGGCGCCGCCCCGCCCGGGGGTCCGGCCGACGCGTGGATCGGGCTGGCACCGATGCGCAACGAGCCGGTCGAGGACTGGCCCACCTTCTACGCCGATCACCGCGTCGCGCCCTACGCCCGCCGCGCCCGCGACGAGGGCGCCCTGGACTCGGCGACGGCGCAGCTGCTCGATCAGGTCTGCGGCGAGCTGGACCGGATCGTGCCGGAGGAGCCGCCCGCCCGGCTGCACGGCGACCTGTGGAGCGGCAACGTGCACTGGTCCGGCGGGCGGGCCTGGCTGATCGACCCGGCGGCGCACGGCGGTCACCGGGAGACCGACTTGGCCATGCTGCACCTGTTCGGCTGCCCGCACCTCGATCGCGTGATCGCCGCCTACCAGGAGGTCGCGCCGCTGGCCGAGGGCTGGCGCGAGCGCATCGGCCTGCACCAGCTGTTCCCCCTGCTGGTGCACACCGTCCTGTTCGGCGGGGGCTACGCGAGCCAGGTGGCGCGCGCGGCCCGGTCCGCCCTCCGGGCGTGAACCGAGGTCACACTCCGCCGGGGGCTCGCAACCGCGCGCCCGCGGGGCCGCCTACCGTGGGGGCGTGCGTCTGAAGTTTCTGCTCCGCCCCCGGTGGCTCGGGTTGATCGCGCTGGT
Organism: Saccharopolyspora griseoalba; assembly: GCF_042665275.1. NCBI lineage: Bacteria > Bacillati > Actinomycetota > Actinomycetes > Pseudonocardiales > Pseudonocardiaceae > Saccharopolyspora > Saccharopolyspora griseoalba. The sequence continues at coordinate 33,185 of NZ_JBHTCJ010000005.1, forward strand.
CGTGGTGTTCGCCACGCTGTGCTTCACGCTGCTCGCACCCTGGCAGTTCGGGCGCGACGCGGAGACCCAGGCGCGCAACAGCGCGATCCAGGAGTCCTTCCACACCCCGCCGAAACCCCTGGGCGAGGTGCTCCCGCCCGGGCAGCCGATCGACGTGCGCAGCGAGTGGCACGAGGTCGAGCTGCGCGGCCACTACCTCCCGCAGCAGGAGGTGCTGGGCTGGCAGCGCACCGTGCTCGGCGAGCCGGCCATCGAGGTGCTCACCCCGTTCCGGCTGCGGGACGGCCGGACGGTGCTGGTCGACCGCGGGTTCGTGCGACCGGTCCGCGGCACGCACGCCCCCGCCTTCGCGCCCGCTCCGGCCGGTGAGGTCACCGTCGTCGCCCGGGTGCGCGCCGACGAGGTCGACAGCGAGCAGCGCCCGCTGTTCGACCACGACGGGCACCGCTGGGCGTACGCGATCAACTCCGGCACGATCGGCCGGGACACCGGCGTGGACCTGCACCGGGGCTACTTCGTGCTCACCGAGGGCCAGCCGGGAGTGCTCGGCGCGCTGCCGCTGCCGCAGCTGGAGGCCGGGCCGTACTTCTCCTACGCCCTGCAGTGGATCACCTTCGGCGTGATGGCCATCGGCGCCATCGGCTACCTCATCTACTCCGAGCTGCGCCCCACCGCGACCGCCCCGTGGCAGCAGCAGCAACAGCAGACCGCGGAGAAGCCGCGGGTGCGCGGCAGGCGCAAGGACGTCGCCGCCGCCATCGCCGAGGAGGAGCGCCGCGAGGCCGAGGAACGCTCGCGCAGCTGAGCGCGGCTCCGGAACGGCGTGGCCGCGAGCGCGTCCGCTCAGCGGCGGGCCGCCGCGACGACGGCGGCCAGCGCTCCGGTGACCGTGCCGATCAGCCGGGAGAGCTCCACGCCGCGGGTCACGTCGCCGGCGTCGGCGGTGCGCCCCTCGCCCAGCATCGGACGCTGCTCGACGACGTCGCCGTAGACCGTTCGCCCGCCGAGCCGGATCTCCAGCGCACCTGCGAAGGCCGCCTCGACCTGACCGGCGTTCGGGCTCGGGTGCGCCGCGGCGTCGCGCCGCCAGGTCCGCCAGGCTCCCCCGGCCGATCCGCCGACCACCGGGGCGCAGGCCGAGGTCACCGCGGCCGCCACCCGCGAGGGCAGCAGGTTGAGCAGGTCGTCGAAGCGCGCGGCGGCCCAGCCGAACTCGCGGTAGCGCGGCGACTTGTGCCCGACCATCGCGTCGAGGGTGTTGGCCGCCCGGTAGCCCACCAGCCCGGGGATCCCGGCGAGCGCGCCCCACACCAGCGGGGCCACCACGGCGTCCGAGGTGTTCTCGGCGATCGATTCGACGGTCGCCCGGGACAGGCCGGGGCCGTCCAGGATCGCCGCGTCCCGCCCGCACAGGTTGCGCAGCCGCTCCCGGGCGGCGTCGATCTCGCCCGCGTCGAGCAGCCGGGCCATCGCCGCGCCCTCGTCGCTGAGCGAGGTGCCGCCGAGCACCGCCCAGGTCACCACGCCGGTCGTGGCCGCTTCCAGCACGGGACTGCGGCGCACGACCCGCTCGACCAGCACCCCGGCCGCGACGGTTCCGCCGACCAGCAGCCCGGTGTGCAGCGCGCCGGCCGCGCGGTGATCCCGGTGGAGCGCTCGCTCGGCTGCCTGCGCGAGCCGGCCGAACGCGGCGACCGGGTGGCCGCGCTCCGGATCGCCCAGCGCCGCGTCCGCGGCCACTCCCAGCAAGAGCCCAACCGCTCGCCCCGCGCTCACCAGCACCGCTCCCATCGCCCGAAACCGTCCTGAACGTCCCGGAAAAGCTACCGCCACCGCAGTTGTGACCGACGACCGCCCGAGCGGTGACCGGTCGTGTCCGAGCCACCGGATATCGTTGCTCCCCGTGACAGCGCCTGATCAGGAAGCAGATGTGCTGCGTGCCGGTATCGCCGGGACGCCCGCGGCGCCTGCGCGCGCTCCGGAGGAACCCGGCGACGACGGGCGCCTGCAGCTGTTCGCCTACCTGCAGGCCCAGGAGCACCGGACCTACCTGGCGATCATGCGGTTGTTCACCTCGACGCTGCTGGCCGACCTGTCGGCCGGGGAGGTCGCCGCGGCGCTGGCCGCCGCCGAGCGGGAGGGCCGCGTCGCCCCCGGCGAGTCCGACGTGGACACCGTGATCGACCGGCTCAAGCAGCTGGTGCGCTGGGGGAACCTGGTCGTCGGCAGGCGCGAGACGATCGCGTCGAGCATCGCGGAGTTCCAGCACGGCAGCGTCCGCTACCAGGTCAGCAAGCTCGCGGTGCGGGTGCAGCGCGACGTGGACGCGCTGCTGCGGGTGCCCGAGGGGGCCCGCGAGGTCTCCCGCGAGCTGCTGCCCGCGATCGACCGGGGGCTGGCCGCCATCGGCACCGCCCTGTCCGACGCGCTGACCGCCGAGAACCGCGACGCGAGCAGCAAGGCGGCCCGCCAGGCGCGGGAGCGGCTCGCCGAGCAGGTCACCACGGTCTTCCTGCAGCACGCCGAGCTGGCCGCCACGGTGCGCGACTTCTACGCCTACCTCGGCCAGGTCGTCACCCGGCACCAGCTCGCGCCGGACGAGATCTCCGGGTTCCGCAACCTGCTGGTCGAGTACATCCAGATGGTCGTCGAGGACGTGCTGCGGCACACCGAGACCATCGCGAGCTCGCTGGCCGGGCTGGGTGCGGTGCGCGGCGAGCTGCTGCGCCTGCTCGGACCGGCCGACCAGCTGGGCACCGACGTCGAGCGCGCCCGCGGACGCACCGCGGCCGACTGGCAGGAGCTCACCGACTGGTTCGTGGACGCCCCCGGCAGGCCCAGCCAGGTCGCCGCGCTGCGCGAGGCCACCGCCCGCGCGATCGGTTCGCTGCTGGCCAGCGTCAAGCGCGCCACCTCCGGCGGCGGGCTGGTGCCGGGCAGGCGCGGCGAGCTGCTCAAGCTGGCCAAGTGGTTCGACGACTCCGACGAGCGCACCTCGCACCGCCTCTACGCCGCCGCCTTCGGGCTGCACTCGGCGCGGCACCTGCAACCCGCCCCCGACTACGACACCGACAACGACAAGGTGCCCTGGCGCGACGGCCCGGTGCAGGACGTCGCGGTCAGCGTGCGCAGCCGCGGGGACCGGGGCGCGCGCGGGCGCACCTCGCGGGTGCTCGACGACCCGATGACCGAGGAGACCCTGCTGCAGGAGGCTCGCGAGGCCGACCAGCAGCGCAGCGCGGCCGTCGCCGAGCTGGCCAACGCCCGCGTGGACGAGCAGGAGCTCTCCCCCGAAGCGCTCGGGGTGCTCTGCGAGCTGCTGACCCTGGCGATGACCCAGCGCGACGGCTCCGACGACGTGGGCTCGGCGCTGGACCCGGTGCACCGGCTGCGCGTGACCATCCGCCCCGAGCCCGGCCGCGAGACCCGGATCACCAGCGCGTCGGGCGAGCTCACGCTGCGCGACACGGTCCTGGAGCTCGCCGGGGACGGCTCGGTCCCGAACCCCGAAGGAGCCGCCCGGTGATCGCGAGCTTCGAAGAGCTGCCCGACATCGACGCGGCGAACGTGGTGCGCTGCGCCCGCGTGCTGCTGCGCCGCCCGCTGCTGCGCGCCGACGGCCCGGACGGCGACCTGCTGCCGATGATCTACCGGCAGCGCACCCCGCTGCAGGACCTGTTCGCCTCGCTGCTGGGCTACCGGCTGGTGGTCGAGCGCCGCTTCGCCCGGTTGTACAAGTCGGGTCCGGGCGGCGACGCGGGACGGGGCGTGGAGCTCACCCCGCGCGGCTACGCCTACTTCGCGCTCACCCTGGCCGCGCTGACCGGCATCGGCCGCCAGGTGCTGCTGTCCCGGCTGGTCAGCGACGTGCGCGCGGCCGCGGCCGAAGCGGGCATCGAGATCGTCGACGATCCGGCCGACCGGCGGGCGCTGACCGCCGCTCTGCGGCACCTGGTGTCCATCGGCGTGATCACCGAGACCGAGGGGTCGGTCACCGCCGAGTCCTCGGCCGAGGCGCTGATCACCATCGACACCGACATGCTCGGCCAGCTGGTCGCCGGTCCGCTGGCCGAGGCGCGCGATCCCGAGCACCTCGTCGAGCTGGCCGCCCAGGCCGGTCCGCGGCAGCTGGAGCACGCGGTGCGCCGCAAGCTGGTCGAGGACCCGGTGGTGCTCTACACCGACCTCCCCGCCGGGCAGGCGAGCTGGCTGCGCGAGCACGTGGTGTCCGAATCCCGGCTGCTGGAGCGGTTCTTCGGCCTGGTCAGCGAGTGCCGCGCGGAGGGCGTGGTGGTCTGCGACCCGGAGGACTACCTCACCGACGTGGTCTTCCCCGGCCCGGGCACGGTGGCGCGCATCGCGCTGCTGGCGCTGCCCGAGCTGCTCGATCGCGCCGAACCGGACTCGGCGGGCAGGCACCCGATCGCCCGGGAGGACGTCGTCGACGTCTGCGGGCGGCTGGTCGACGACTACCCCGCGGCCTGGTCGCGCTCGGCCACCGAGGACCACCAGGACCTGGTGCGCTCGGTGCTCGCCCTGCTGACCAAGCTGGGGCTGCTGCAGGAGCGGGAGGGCGGCTGGCTGCTCAGCCCGGCCGCGCACCGCTGGCTGCCGCAGCCCGACGCCACCCCGGCGCAGACCCGGGAGCCCGATCCCCCGCCCGCGCCCGAGGAACCGGGCCTGTCATTGTTCGACGACATGGAAGAGGCACTGCCGTGAGCCAGCACAGCACCGACGCGGCCGACCACGGGCCGATCGCGGAGGTCGGCAACCGGTGGCGGCTGCACCGCGGCGGGATCGTCAACATCTGGCAGTACGCCGAGACGACCTTCGACCTCGACGGCGGCCGGGCGATCTTCCAGGGCGCCAACGGCTCCGGAAAGTCCAGGACGCTGGAGCTGCTGCTGCCGCTGTGCCTGGACGGCGATCTGCGCCAGCTCGGCTCCAAGGGGTTCGACACGGTCAGCATCCGGCGGCTGATGCTCGACGAGTACCCGGGCGGCCCGAACCGCATCGGCTACGCCTGGATCGAGCTGCGGCGCGAAACCCCCGAGGGCGGCGAGGAGTTCCTCACCTGCGGGCTCGGGGTGAAGGCCTCCAAGACCTCGCAGTCGATCAGCGACTCGTGGCGGTTCATCACCAGCCGCCGGGTCGGCTTCGACCTGCAGCTGGTGGGCCCCGACCGGGTTCCGCTCGGCTCGGCGCAGCTGCGCGACCTGCTGGGCGCGGACTGCGTGCTCGACGACCAGTCGTTCCGGGCCAAGGTCGCGGCCACCGTCTACGGCGTGCCCGCCGCGCGCTACGGCGACCTGCTGCACCTGCAGCGCACCCTGCGCAATCCGGACGTGGGCCTGAAGGTGCTGGAGGGGCAGCTCGAGCAGATCCTCTCCGACGCGCTGCCGCCGCTGGACCCCGGCTTGATCGAGCGGCTGGCGACCTCGTTCGACGACCTGGAGTCCATCCGGGAGAACATCGTCCGCCTCACCGGCGCGGACAAGGCGCTCTCGGCGTTCCTGACCACCTACTCCGGCTACGCCTTCGGCGCGCTGCGCGATCGGGCCGAGTCGATGCGCGCCGCGCGGCAGAAGCTCGGCGCGCTGCGCGAGGAGCTGGCCGGGCTGACCTCGCAGGTCGAGGGCAAGCGCGCCGACCGGGAGACCGCCGAGAGCACGATCGCCGAGCTGGAGCGGCGCGAGGGCGAGCTGGAGTCCAGCATCGACGCGCTGCGCTCCCACCCGGCCTACTCCGAGCTGCAGAACCTCCGCGACCGCGAGGCGCTGGTCGAAAGCGCCCGCGCCGCGGCCACTTCCGCGCTGGACACCGCGACCCGGCACCGGGCGCAGGAATCCCGCTCGGCCGAGTCGGTGGTCGGCCTGCTGCGCAGGCTCGCCGGCGACGCCGAGGCCGCGGGCCAGGCGGCGGCCCGCGCCGGGCAGCAGCTGAGCACCGCGGGTCTGGACGAGGCCGGCCTGTCCCGGCCGCCGCAGGTCCCGGCGGCCGAGGTCCGCACCGAGGACGAACGGGTGCGCACCTCGCCGGAGCCGGACGCGGAACCGACCGCGGTGGAGCGCTACCTCACCCCGGAGCTGGACGCCGACTCCCTGGCGCGGTCCTTCCGCGCCGTGGTGGACGCCTCCGCCCAGGCCGCCGACGGCGCGCGCGAGCGCACGGCCCTGACGATGGCGCTGCACCAGCAGGCCGAGGAGCTCGACGCCGAGCAGCGGCAGGTCACCGAGCTGCAGCGCAACGCCAGGCAGGCGCAGCTGACCGCCACCGAGTCGGCCGGGCGGCGCAACCAGGCTCACCAGGAGGTCGCCGACGCGGCAGCGGTGTGGGTCGAGCGCGCCCGCAAGTGGGCGACCGAGTGGCCGGCGGCCACCGAGCAGCCGGCACCGGAACCGCCCGCGGCCGAGGAGATCGCCAACGATCGGTCGGCCACCCGCAACGCGCGCGAGCGGGCCAGGCAGTGGGCTCGCCCGCAGCTGCACGAGGCGCGCCGGGCGGTCTCCGCCGTGGAGCAGGAGATCACCGAGCTGCGCGCGGAGTCCGCGATGCGCGAGGGCGAGCTCGCCGAGCTGCGCGCCGGGCACGAGCAGCACCCGTCCCGCCCGGAGTGGGCCGACGGCGAGCGGAACCCCGCCGAGGGCCGCGCGTTCTACGAGCTGGTGGACTTCCGGCCCGAGCTGGACGAGGCCGACCGGGCGGGCCTGGAGGCCGCCCTGCAGTCCAGCGGGCTGCTCAACGCCTGGGTCACCGCCGACGGGCGGGTCCCCGGCCTGCCCGACCTGCTCGCCGCGCCGGTCGACGCGGCGGAGGGGCCCACGCTGGCGGACCTGCTGGCCCCGGCGGCGGTCTCGGACTGCCCGGTGCCGCAGGAGCGGGTCGCCGCGCTGCTGGCCGCGGTGTCCACCGGCGGCGACGGCGCGCTGTCGGTGTCGGTGGACGGCTCCTGGCGCGCCGGGGTGCTCTCCGGCGGCTGGCGCAAGAACGCCGCCGAGTACGTGGGCGCCGGCGCGCGGGAGTCCGCGCGAGCCCGGCGCATCGCCCAGCTGGAGGACGAGCTGGCCGGGCTGCGCGAGCGGATCGGCGAGGCCGAGCGGCGCCAGCGCGAGGCCGGCGAGCACGCCGCGGCGCTGGAGCAGCACCTGGAGGCCTTCCCGGACGACGGCGAGCTGCTCACCGCGCAGGCCAAGCTGACCACCGCGATCGAGACGGCCGAGGACAACGAGCGCCAGGTCGCCCAGCTGCGCGAGCAGCACCTCGAGGTCGAGCAGCGCTGGCAGGCCGCGCGGGCCGAGCTGGTGCGCGCCGCGGGCGAGGCGGGGCTGCCGGCCGAGACCCAGGCGCTGGAGGCCGCGCACCGCGCGGCCACCGATGCCCGCGCGGCCATCGACGCCCTGCGCGAAGCCATCGAGTCCCGTTGCCTGCCCACGCTGACCGACCTGCGCGACGTCTCGCTGCACCACGACGTGGCGGTGGCCGACCGGATGGAGGCCGAGGCGCAGGCCGAGCGGCGCTGCGCCGAGTACGCCGAGCAGGCCACCGGGCTGAGCGAGCTGACCTCGGCCGTCGGCGGTGCGGCGCAGGAGATCTCGGAGAAGGTCAGCGGGCTGGAGCAGGAGCGCGCCGAGCTGCGCGAGAAGCTGCCGCAGCAGCGCGAGCGCATCTCCAGCCTGCGGGAGGCCTCGGCGCGGCTGGAGACCCAGCTGGAGAACAAGCAGGGCCAGCTGGCGGGCCGGGAGCAGGACGCGGAGGCGGCCACCGAGGCGTTCCGGCGGGCGCTGCGGATCCCGGGGCTGTGGAGCGCGGCCGAGGTCGCCGAGGAGCTGCCGGACGACCTCGACGAGGCCGCCGAGCTGGTCACCGGCGGCGACCGCAAGGGCTCCACCGAGTCCACCGTGCTCAACCGGCTGCAGACGTTGCAGCACTCGCTCAGCGGCAACTACGACATCACCGCCTCCGACCTGCACGGCCTGCTGACCGTGACGGTCACCGGAGAGGAGGGGCCGCAACCGGTCGCCGAGGCCGCCCGGCGGGTCGCCCAGCGGCTGGGCGAGCAGCAGGGCTACCTCAACGAGCGCTACCAGTCGATCTTCGCCGACTACCTGATCCGCGACCTCGCCGAGCGGCTGCGCGGGCAGATGGGCATCGCCGAGGACCTGTGCAAGCGGATGAACGAGGTGCTCGACAGGGCCCGTTCCAGCCAGGGCGTGCACGTCCAGCTGGAGTGGCAGCCCTCGGCCGCGCTCGGCGAGGACATCAAGCAGGCGATCGAGCTGGTGCGCACCCCGTTCGCCGACCGCAGCGAGGAGCAGGACGCGCTGCTCCGGCGGGTGTTCACCGACCTGATCGAGTCCGAGCGGGACAGCGCCACCGGCGGCTACGCCGAGGTCCTGGCCCGCGCGCTGGACTACCGGTCGTGGTTCGCCTTCACCGTGCGGGTGCGCGACGAGGGCCCGGACGGCAAGCCGCGGGTCCGGCGGCTGCGCCAGCTGTCCTCCGGCGAGACGCGGCTGATCAGCTACGTCACGCTGTTCGCGGCCGCGGCGGCGTTCTACGACGCGGTCAGCGTCTCCTCGGGCGGCCGAGGTCCGCTGCGGCTGGTGCTGCTCGACGAGGCCTTCGAGCGGCTGGACGACCCCACGATCGCGCGAATGCTGGGGCTGCTGGTGGATCTCGACATGGACTGGCTGATCACCTGGCCGAGCGGGTGGGGCGTGTCCCCGAAGATCCCCAAGATGCACATCTACGACGTGCTGCGTCCCCGCAGCGGCCACGGCATCGCCTGCACCCACACGACCTGGACCGGCACCGACCTGCACCGGTCGAACGCGTGACGGGCTGTTGAGGAGGTGCTCGACCTGGCGGTGCGGGTAGCGGGTTCGGAGTCCCGCACCCGAAGCAGCGGGCGACCAGGTGGGCCCTGGGGAGGGGCCGAGGTCGTTGCCGACGCAAGGGGTTCCTTGCGGGGGTGAGCGGAGCGGGTGGTTTGCTGTCGGCGGGAGGACTTTCGTTGGAACGAGGAGATGACGTGCGGGCAGTGCTGCACGAGCCCGCGCTGCAGGGGCTGTGGGCGGCGGCGAGGGAGGCGCTTGCCTCCCCGAAGCAGCCGCCGACGTTCCGGCTGGAGCTGCCCGACGACGCGGCCCGCGCGGCCGTCGGCGAGCTCTACGGGCGACCGATGTGGGGGCAGGGCACGCGGATCAGCGTGTCCAAGTTGGACGCGGCGATGCGCGAGCGGTTCGGCACCGGCCTGGCCGAGGCCCTGCGGGCCGAGGCCTCCGAGCCCGCCGCGACCGACGAGTCGGACGCGGCCGAGGTGCTGCGCCGGGCGCTGGACGACCAGGGGCTGGCCGACGAGCCGTGGGCGCAGCCGTGGATCGCCTGGGTGCTGCGCTACGGCCGGGTGGCCGCCGAGGACCTGCCGGTGGTGGCGCGGCGCTCGGCGCGGGTGCTGGCGGCGATGACGCTGCACGGGATGCCGCGGATCTGGACCTCGCGCGGCGAGCTGGCCGCGCTGACGGGCGACCCGCACCTGCTCGACGAGGGCAGCACGCCCAGCCGGATCGTGCTCAAGGCCGCCTCCCTGGCGCACGACCAGGCCGGGCCGGGCAACGAGCGGGAGCGCCGCGCGCTCTGGGAGCGCTGCGGCGTGGCGCCCGACGGCGTCGCGGACACCACGCTGACCTGGGCGCTGCCGCTGTCCGGGGACGACGCGTGGTCGGCGGGAATCCGGCAGCGCACCGAGCTCGGCCTGCCCGCGCACCTGACCCACCTGGACCTGCGCGCGGCCCCGCCGCGGCTGGTCGAGCCGGACACCGCCATCGCGATCTGCGAGCACCCGCGGGTGCTGGAAGCGGCCATCCGGGAGGGCATCCGGCACCCGATGCTGTGCCTGGCCGGCCCGCCGACCACGGCGACGCGGGCGCTGCTGGGCCGGCTGATCAGCGACGGCGCGTCGCTGCACCACCACGCCGACTTCGACTGGCGCGGGATCAGCGCGGCGAACGCGGTGCAGCAGTTCGGCGCCGAGCCGTGGCGGATGAGCGCGGCGGACTACCGCAGCGCGGTCGACCGGGCCGCGGCCCAGCGCGTCGACCTCCCCAACCTGGTCGGCTCCCCGGTCCCCACCCCCTGGGACCCGGCCCTGGCGGACCTGATGTCCACCGCGGCCCGCGCGGTCGAGGAGGAACAGCTCCTCCCCCAACTCCTCTCCGACCTCCGCACCGGCCTCTGACCCCGCCCCCGCTCCGAATTCCCTCGAACTCCGCCGGGGCAATTCCATGGTTTTTCGCCGGTGGAATTCGAGGGTTTTTCGAGGTTCACCGGATCGGGGGGCGGGTGGTTCAGAGGAAGCGGTACATCACGTGCAGGCCCACGTAGCCCTTGGTCGGGTGGTGGAAGGCCTCGGGGAGGGTGCCGATGATCTCCATGCCCAGCGACTCCCACAGCGCCACGGCCGCGGTGTTGGTCTCCACGACCGCGTTGAACTGCATCGCCCGGTACCCCTCGGAGCGGGCGCGACCCAGCACGTACTCGCCGAGCGCCCGCCCGACGCCCTGCCCGCCGGCCTCGGGGTCGACCATGAAGCTCGCGGTGGCCACGTGCGACCCGGGGCCCTCCCGGTTCGGCCCGGAGATGGCGGTGCCCAGCACGGTCCCGTCGTCGTCGACGGCGACCACGGTGTAACCGGGAGCGGCCGGGAACCACCGCTGCCGGGCCTTGTCCTCGTCCAGCTCGGGGTCGTAGGCGTAGGTCTCGCCCTGGGCCACGATCCGCCGCATGAACGGCCAGATCGACGGCCAGTCAGCGGTGGTCGCCTCTCGAATGCGCATGTCACCAGCTTCGGCGATCTCCGCACCTGGCGCCAGCGTTTTTCCCGTCACGCGGGCTCGATGACCTTCACCCCGTGCAGCCGGCGGACGAAGTCGGCGCCGAAGGCGGTGGCCGGGGTGTGCGCGCCCGGTCGCGGCCGCTCGGAGTGCAGCGCACCGACCGCGCGCACCACGGCGTCGGCGGTGAGGTCGTAGGTGTCCGGCCCGATCAGCGCGGCCGACACGGCGCGCCCGGACTCGTCCGAGGCCTCGGCGTAGACCTCGACCCAGCTGCGCGAGCGGTGCGCGCGCCCGGGACCGCGCACCAGCGCGCCGATCGCGGCCTTGCCCGCCCGCTGCACCGGCGCCGAACCGAGCAGGGCGCGCACCGGACCCGAACCCCGCGACGGGATCCGGTCCAGGCCGGGCATCCGGGTGTAGGTCGTGATCGTGCCGATCCCGGTGCTGTGGAAGGCGGTGCTGACATCGCCCCACGGCAGCGAGGTGACCGTCCGGGACCCGGAGGGGAAGGGGACCTCGCGGCGCCGCCAGGCCAGCGGCACCGCGCAGATGTCGCCGTCGACGCGGGCGCGCCCGCCCATGCCCGCGCCTTCGAGGGCGCTCTTGAGCGTGCCGCCGCTGATCCCGCCGGAGGCCTGGAAGGCCAGGTCCAGCCGGGTCGCCCCGGGCAGTTCGGCGGCGACCATGGCGGCCAGGCAGTCGGTGGGCACCACGTCGAAGCCCGAGCCGGGCACCAGCACCACGCCCGCCTCGCGGGCCTCGGCGTCCCGGGCGAAGGCCGCCTCGAACACGTCGATCTCACCGGTGATGTCCAGGTAGTGGGTGCCGGAGCGCAGGCAACCGGAGATCATCGGCTCCGAGGTGGCCGAGAACGGGCCGGCGCAGTGCGCCACCACGTCGACGTCGCGCAGCTGCTCGGCGACGCGCTCCGGATCGGAGAGGTCGAAGATCCGGTAGGGCAGGCCGCGCGGCGCGGCGATCGCGGCGACCTTGGCGGGGTCGCGCCCGGCGAGCACCGGACGTTCGCCGCGCTCGATGGCCAGATCGGCGATCAGCCTCCCGGTGTAGCCGCTCGCGCCGTAGATCATCCAGTTCATCGGACCCAACTCCCGTTCGAGGCGAACACCCCGCTAACGAACACCGCAGCGCGGGGTGATGGGTTGCCCTCGTCACCCGATCGCCGAGCCTAGGCCGGCGGTGATCGCCGCCACCGTCTCGCGGAGCGCGCCGAGCTGCTCGGTCGGTTCGGGTTCCCGGGGACCGGTGCGCACCAGGGTCACCGACACCGCGGCGGGCAGTCCCGGCACCGCCACCCCGATGCAGTGCACCAGCGGTTCGAACTCGGCCCGATCGGTGGCGTAGCCGTGGCGGGCGACGTCGTCGAGGTGCGCGCGGAAGGCGGCCCGGTCGGTGATCGTGCGGTCGGTGAAGCGGGTGAAATCGTGCCCGGCCAGCAGGCGTTCGCCCTGTTCGGCGGGCAACCGCGCCAGGATCGCCTTGGCCGCGGCCGAGGTGTGCAGCGACACCGCGCGCCCGATTCGCGACCAGGTGCGGATCGAAGCGCCTTCGATCTTGTCGACGTAGACCGCCCGGCCGTCGACGAGCTGCACGAGATGCGCGGTCGCCCGGGCGGATTCGGCCAGCGCGAGCAGGTGCGGGCGGGCCGCGACGCGCAGGTCGATCTCGTCGAGGACCTGCTGGCCGTACTCGACCAGCCGCAGCCCGAGCCGGTAGCGCCCGTCGGCGGCCCGCGCGATCAACCCGCCGCGGACCAGCGGCTGCAGCATCCGCAGCGCGGTCGTGTGGTGCACGCCGAGCGCGCGGGCCAGCTCGGCGATGCCGCGCGGCTCCTCGGCGAGGACTTCCAGCACGCGCACGGCCTTGCCCACCGTCTTCGACATGCCCCTCCCTCCGCTGCCGGAGGCGGGATTATCGCAGCACGCGGGGTGGATCAGGTCAGCGCGAGGACCGCGTCGACGATCAGCCAGCCGCCGAAGACCGCGAACAGCGTCGCGGCGCCGTAGCGCACGAACTTCTCCGGGAGGTGCTTGCCCAGCAGCAGGCCGACGCCGATCGCCAGCGCATCGGCCAGCACCATCCCGACGGTGGAGCCGATCCAGATGCCCATCCAGTCGTGGCTGGTCGCCAGCGTCACGGTCGCCAGCATCGTCTTGTCGCCGAGCTCGGCGAGGAAGAACGCGACGGTGACCACCAGCACCGCCGAGCCCGCGGCCCGGGACGCCTTGGACTTCTCCTCCTCGGTGAGGTGATCGCCGCGCAGCGTCCACGCCGCGAAACCGAGGAACGCCACGCCGGCCAGCAGCGCGATCCAGTCGCCCGGCAGCATTTCGCCGAGCCCGAATCCCAGCGCCACCGAAATGAGGTGCACCACGGTGGTCGCCACCGTGATTCCGGCCAGCACCTGCCACCACCGATAACGCGTGGCGAAGGTCATGGCCATCAATTGCGACTTGTCCCCGAGCTCGGCGACGAAGATCGCCGCAGAACTCAGCGCAATACTGCCCAGCAAGGCGTGAATCCTTTCCCGCAGGTCATCGACGCGCGCCATCACGATGCGCATAATCCCAGCGCAGCAAGGCCGTGAACGAGTCAACACCAGGTCCGCGAACGGGAGCCCACCGCGCGGAACTCCCCCCTCTTCGGTCGTTCGATTACTCTAGCGAACAAACCGATCGATTCAAAGTCGAGAGGCCTGGTGGAATTCGGTTTTCCATTCCGCCAAACAGCTCTTTCGGCGCGCCGCAAAAACGAATTCAGCCGGAACGCCGGCATGAGTCCGGGCTCACATTCCGAGTTGGAACATCCGGGCCCGCGGAGCCGTTGAACCGACCGGTCGATGCGCTCCGTGTCCCCCGGGCCGCAACTACTGCCTTCGCGGAATACCGTCCGGCTGGAGCCGCGTCGCGCCCATCGCCGACAGAGGCGACCGGCGCATCGACCACCAGCGAGAACGGCCCCCGCTCCTTCTCCTCGGAGCAGGGGCCGTTCGCGCGTCCGCGGCGCCGCCCGTGAGACTTTCGGGTACAGCTGCCATCCGGGTGGGTTCAAATCCGGCGGACGGGCCTAGGATCCTGCCGCGTGATGCCCCCGTTGAAAGCGGTCGCAGACGGTCATCGACGTCTGCTCGAGGTGACCGCTCCGCTGACCGACGAGCAGGTTCGCGCGCCCTCGCTGCTCCCCGGCTGGTCCCGAGGCCACGTGCTGGCGCACCTCACCGACAACGCGCGCGCGTTCGCGCGGGTCTGCGCGCTGGCGCTGCGCGGTGAGCTGGTCGACGCCCACGAAGGCGGGCAGGCCGAGCGCGACGCGATCATCGAAGGACTCGCCACCGGCAACGCCCGCGCGCACCGCGACGGGCTCGCCCGGCACATCGCCGCGCTGGAAGCCGTGTGGTCGCAGGCCTCCCCCGCCGACTGGGAGCTGCCGGTGCGCTTCCGCAACGGCGAGCTCGCCGACGTCGTGCGGATGCGCTGGCGAGAGGTGTGGATCCACCTGGTCGACCTGGATCTCGGCGTCACCGCCGAGGAGTGGACCGAGGAGTTCAGCCACCACGCCATCGAGTTCCTGCTCCCCCGGCTGCCCGAGGGCGTGGCGCTGCGGCAGACCGACGGCCCGGCCCGCTGGTCTGCGGACGGCGAGATCTCCGCGGTCCAGGACGTCGAGATCACCGGACGCGCCCGCGACCTGGCCGCCTGGCTGTCCGGGCGCACCCCGCAGCGGCTCCCCGCCGGGGACCTGCCGGAGCTCGGCCCGTGGCCGGCGCACCCGGCACCGACCCCGGACCGGGCCCGGCAAGCGGCCGGCTAGTCGATTCCCGTGAACAGGTCGGTCTCCCAGCCGTGGGGACCCTCGCCGGGGCCGCGTTCGCCGCGCACCAGCACGTAGTGCTCGTTGGCGAACTCCGGCTGGCGGATGATCGTGGCGAAGAAGCCGTCGTCGTCGACGACGACCTGGCTGGGGTACCGGCGCAGCGCGTTGAGCTTGTTCTCGTGGAACTCGCCGCCCTCCAGGACCGCGGTCAGCTGCTCGTCCGGCACGGTGCGCGGCTCGAAGTCGATGCCCGCGGCCTCGGCGCGCTCGCGGATCGAGTCCGGCAGAGCGGTCCAGTAGACCTTCGGCACCTCCCATGCCTCGCCGAGCTCCGGCGCGTAGTCCGGATCGGCCGCCGGGTCCAGCGCGTTCATCAGGGCGCCGTTGGCGGCGATGTGGTCCGGGTGTCCGTAGCCGCCGAAGTCGTCGTAGGTGATCACCACGTGCGGGCGGTCGGCGCGCAGCAGCTCGACCATCGCGCGGGTGACCTCGGCCGGGTCGGCGGCGGCGAAGGAGCCCTCCGCGGTGTTGCCGTCGGTGTCGGCCATGCCGCTGTCCCGGAACCGGCCCGGGCCGCCCAGCCAGTGGTGCCGGATGTCGCCGAGCTCGGCCAGCGCCTCCCGGATCTCGCCCCGCCGGTGCTCGCCCAGCGCGTCCGGGTCACCGCGCAGGTGCGCGAGCTCGTCGCTGACCACCTCGCCCAGCTCACCGCTGGTGCAGGTCACCAGGCTCACGATGGCGCCCTGCGCGCTGTAGCGGGCCATCGTGGCCCCGGTCCCGGTGGACTCGTCGTCAGGATGCGCGTGCACCAGCATCAATCGCCGCTCGCTCATGCCCGCCGAGCTTAGCCACGCCCACCGGCCCACCACCCCGAATCACCTCCCGATCAGTGCCCCGAATCACCTCCCAATCGGGGGTGCGTTCGGGAGGGTTTCGGGGTGCGGGTCAGGGGCTGGGGACGAGGACGACCCAGACCTGGCCCGGGGCGAACCTGAGGGGGTCGCCGGTCTCGGTGGTGTAGGTGGTGCCGAGGTCCGGGGCCGGGCGGTCCCAGCGGGCGTTGTAGGCGAGGCCGTCGCGGAGCACGACCGCGCGGCCGCCGCCGACCGTCTCGGCGTAGGGCGAGACGTTGCCCGCCACGTCGGAGATCGACGACTGGGTGACCGGAACCTCCTGCAGCACAACCGTGCTCGGCGCCAACCTGCCGCCGTCGGCGGTGACGTGCGGACGGCCGTCGAAGGACACCAGCCACTTGCCCTCGGCGGGCGACCAGTCGAACCCGATCCGCGCGCGCTGGTAGGAGACCTCCTGGTGCGGGCTCGGCACCCCACCGGTCGCCGGGGGCGGGCCGAACAGCAACGGCGCCTTCGGCGACCAGCCCGCGCCCGCGGGGAGGCTCCCGGTGCGCACGAACATGTTGTGCGGGGCGCTGCCCGGGCCCCGGTAGAACGCGCCGGGCAGGGTGCGCTGCGAAGCGTTGTGCACCGGCGCCCGATCGATCATCGGCAGCAGTTCCGGCGCGGCGCCGGAGAAGGCCAGGGTCGGGTGCCCGAACTGCGGCAGGAACGCCAGATCGGTCTGCCGAGCGCTGCGCACCGGACCCACCACCGGCGGCACGTCGGAGGCGAAAACCGCGATCAAGCGGCTGATCCCGGCCTCCACGGGCTCGACCGCGATGAGGTCGGCGGCACCGATCCCGGTCGGCGGGCGCGCGGCCGGCGCGTTGTCGATCTTGACGGCGAGCACCGGTGGTCCGGGCGGCGGTGGCGGAGGAGGCGGCGGTGGCGGAGCGGGCGGCGGCACCGGATCGGCCACCGGGAACGTCACGGTTGCCGTCGGCTGCACCAGCAAACCCGCGACGACCAGCGAAACCGTCGCGACCAGGGTGCCCAGCACCCGCAGAACCCACATACGCGCCCCTCCGCTCGGAGCCTCACCCGCGTTTCGCCCGAGTGCAATGGGCCAAGCGGCGCAGCCGATCGGCGGTTCGGCCCCGCGGTCGCGGAAGACCGGGACGAGAAACGCGATCTGCCGCGCCTCCTTAGCGAAACCGCCCCGCGCGTGGGAGGGTCGGTGGCGGAGGTGGCGATGTCCGACGAGGATCCCGAGGACTCGATCTGCCGCGGCTGCGGGGGTTCCGGCAACATCAAGGTCGCGCGGCGATTCCTGCAGCTCGACAGCGGCGAGGTCTCGACGGTGATGGCGCTCGGACGCTGCCCCTACTGCCGCGAGAACCCGGGCCGCCAGCCGGGCTCCGGCCCGCCCGTGTGAGGATCGACGCCATGTCCGAAGAGGTCGGCGACAACGCCGGGATCGCTGCCAACGGTCCGAACGCCCTGTGCTTCACCTGCGGTGGCCTGCGCAAGATCAGCGAACCGCGGCTCTACCTGATCCAGGCGACCGAGGACCTCCAGACCGGCATGACCATGGCCGAGTGGCGCTCCTGCCCGCGCTGCAACGGGAAGGGCTATCTGCCGGGCATCAACCCCCCGGTCTGACGCGCCCCCGGAGTTCGGTGCGGGCCAGACGGTCGGGGGACAGCCGTCTGGCCCGCAGCTCCCCGTCGCGGGGAGGGCGGGGCCGGGCCCATGGGGGGATTCGGGCCCCGCCCCGCCTCTTCACCGGCCGGGGGCCGCCCTGGGGTTGCGGCGGCCGCGCCCGGCCGGACGGGCCGCCGAATCGCAGCGGGCGGCCCGGTCTCCTTCCCCGGACCGCAGCCCACGACGGGCCGAGGAGGGTTCGGGGACGTCTGCCGTTTCGCCGCGCGCGGCGAACGGCGGAAATCGTTCGGGAACGTCGAGGGCGCGCCCCGACGGTGGTGCGGAAGGTCCGGCGGCTGTCGCGCGCCGGGTGGTGAGCTTCGGGACCGCTCCGCTGCGCTGCGCTGGAACCGCGGCCTCATCGTGGAAGCTTCAATCATTATGCCGCATTCGGGCGTTGATCGTTACCGCCCGTGGCAGATAACAGCGTCACACGTAACGCTGAGCACACGTCGATAACACCGCGCGGCAACCTCGCGACCACCCGTCGTCAACCTTCGGCGCGGGGGCGAGACCTGAGCAGCTCCGAGGGGCGCCAGTCGGGTTCCGGGCGCCCCTCGGGACTCACATGCCGCAGTCCGGCGCGGACCAGGCGTCGCCACCACCGGCGACGTGGACGTGGTCGTCGTGCCCGGGGTAGCCCGGCCCGAGGATCTCCCCGAAGCCGTGCTCGCGAGCTGCCAGCGACAGCGCGCAGAAGCCCTGCGAACCCGCGCCCAGGTCGGCCGCGTCGCCGTGGAGGTGGCGGCTGTTCGGCGCGCCACCGACCGCGTCGTTGCAGGACACGCTGCGGAAGCCGCCGTTGACCACGATCGGCGCGTCACCCATCGCGTGCCGCATCGCCTGCAGCTTCCACATGGTCACCAGCGCGTTGGCCTTGGCGTCGGCGGCCGAGGTCGCCCCGCCCGACCAGTCGGAGTTGCAGTTGTTGAGCTCGCCGAAGTCGAAGTTCGCCGGCGAGCAGTCGTCCTCCTGCAGCGCGTAGAGCTGCTCGAAGGTCTCCGGGCCCGCGACGCCGTCGGCGGTCAGCCCGTACGCCTGCTGGAACCGCGTGACCGCCGCCGCGGTCCCCGGCCCGTACCGACCGTCGATGACCAGCTGACCGCCGCGGCCCGGGTATCCGGCGACCCGGATCTGCAGATTGCGCACGTCGTCCCCGGAGGCGCCCTCGCCGAGGGTGCGGTTCCAGGTGTAGCAGCCATCAGCCGCGGCTGGGGCGGGCTCGGCCACCGCTGCGGGCGCGACCAGCGCCGCGAGGGCGCCGGCGAGCAGAGCGGCGGTCGAGCCGGCTAATCGGGTCTTCATGCGAACACCTCTCGGTCGGAGTTGCTGCTGGGCAGCCGGATGATCCCGAAAAACCGACACCCGAAGCCCGAGCTGTCAGGAATTCACCAAGGAATGCAACACTTCGGTCGTACCCGACCGACCGGAAGGGTGATCTCACTTGAGACCCGTCAGCGCAGGAGCCGGCGCGAACCCGGTGCGCGCCAACGCCGGTCCCGCCCGAGCGGCTCCCCCTCGCGCGGCCGGGTACGGTCTCGTGATGATCTCGCCGCGGCGATCCCGGACGCGGGTTCGGGCCGACGTGGAAGGAACCGGAGGCCGATGACGCCTGCGATCGACACGCGCGCGCTGCGCAAGGACTACGGTCGGCGGACCGCGGTGCGCGACATGAACCTCACCGTCGAAACCGGCTGCGTCTACGGGCTGATCGGCCCGAACGGCGCGGGCAAGACCACCACGCTGCGGATGCTGCTGGACATCATCCGGCCCACCTCCGGCGAGGTGCGGGTGCTGGGACGGGCCCCGCGCGCGGGCGGTCCGAAGCTCCGGCGCCGCATCGGCTACGTGCCCGGCGAGCTCCGCCTGGAGGGCCGGGCGACCGGCCGCGACCTGCTGCGCCACTACGCCGAGATCAGCGGTCCGGTCGAACCCGGTGCCGCCGAGGAGCTCGCCGAACGGCTGGACCTGGACCTCGCCCGCCAGGTCCGCACGCTGTCCAAGGGCAACAAGCAGAAGCTCGGCCTGGTGCAGGCCTTCCTGCACCGCCCCGAGCTGCTCGTGCTCGACGAGCCCACCAGTGGGCTGGATCCGCTGGTGCAGCGCGAGTTCCTGCAGCTGGTTCGGGAGGCCCGCGAGGCCGGGCAGACGGTGCTGCTGAGCTCGCACGTGCTCAGCGAGATCCAGCAGGCCGCCGACCGGGTCGCGGTGCTCTCCGAGGGCGACGTGGTGGCCGAGGGCAGCGTTTCCGAGCTGCGGCTGACCGCGATCCGCCACCTGCGCGGGCGGGTGGACGCCGAATCCGCGCCCGGGCTCCGCTCCTCGCTGCTCGCGCTGCCGGCGCTGCGCGAGGTCGAGGTGGCGGAGGACGGCCGGTTCAGCGGAGTGCTGGACAGCGAGCCGAACGCGCTGCTGAAGGTGCTGGCCGGCTACCGCGTGCAGGACATCGTCATCGAGGAGCCCGACCTGGAGGAGTCCGTGCTCGCGCTGTACGGGCAGGAGGACGACCGTGGTTAAGCCCTTCCCGATCTTCCGCCGCAGCATCGCCGAGTCCCGGCGGGCCGTGCTCGGCTGGGCCATCGGCCTGACCGCCTTCGCGTGCCTGTACCTGCCGCTGTTCCCCACCTTCGGCGGCAGCGGCAGCCAGATGGCGCAGATGATCGACGCGCTGCCGCCCACCCTGGTCAAAACCCTCGGCTACCAGGACATCGCCTCCGGCGCCGGTTACGCGCAGAGCACCTTCTTCGGGCTGATGGGCTTCGTGCTCACCACCATCGCGGCGATCTCCTGGGGCGCGGCGGCGATCGCCGGCGCCGAGGAGACCGGTCGCCTGGAGCTGACCCTCGCCCACGGCGTGAGCCGCACCCGGCAGGTGCTGGAGGCGAGCGCTTCGGTGGCGGTTCGCGTGGCGCTGCTCGGGCTGTTCGCGGTGTTGCTGGTGCTGGCCCTCAACGGCCCCTCGGAGCTGGAGCTCGTGCCGATCAACGTGCTCGCCGCGGGCGTCGCGCTGGCGAGCGTGGCGTTCCTGACCGGTGCGGTCGCACTGGCGGTCGGGGCGGCCACCGGTCGGCACGCGTGGGCGACCATCGCCGGCGCGATCGTCGCGATCGGCGGCTACGCGACCAACGCGATCGCCAACCAGTCCGCGGACCTGGACTGGCTGCACGCCATCTCGCCCTACGCCTGGGCCTGGCAGGAAGAACCGCTCGAGTCCGGCTGGCCGCTGCCCGGCCTGAGCGCGCTGTGGATCGCCTGCGCGGTGCTGGTAGTCCTCACCGCCTGGTCGCTCAACCGCCGCGATCTGCGCTCCTGAGCTCGCGCGGAGGTCCCGGAAGCGCGAAATGCGCGCGAGCCGGGGCACGCGCGCATCACTCGGGTATGTCGTTCAGCTCTCGGCCAGCGGGTCGAACGGCGCGCGGAGCCTGCTCATCGCGGCATCGCTGCGGTCGGCAGCGGGAGCGGCGGGCTCGGGCGCGTGACGCCCGGGATCGGGCTGCTGGAAGTGCACCGGCGTGACCGAGCACGGGGTCCGCGGCGCGCGGTTGTCTACTGTGGATGAATCGGTCCGGCTCGTGCGCCGAGCCCGGTGAGGCGTTGAAGTGCTGATGAAGTTCCTCTCGAACTCGCGCGCTGCACTCGCAGGCGCGGAAAAGCCGGTGGCTCCCCGCCCGAGGGACGAGGAGCCACCGAGGAAGAGCGGATCAGACGCGCACGCTGGCGGCCTGCGGGCCCTTGGGGCCCTGCGTGACCTCGTAGGTCACCTGCTGGTCTTCGGCCAGCTCGCGAAAGCCGGAGGCCTCGATGGCCGAGTAGTGCACGAACACGTCGGGGCCACCCTCATCGGGAGCGATGAAGCCGAAGCCCTTTTCCGAGTTGAACCACTTCACGGTTCCCTGAGCCATGTGAATCTCCTTTGGAGCAGCGGAAATGATGACGGACCGACCGCACTTCGCGGGGCCCGGGCCGGAGGAATCTCAGACGGCGGCCAACTCCAGCTACACCAAAGACAGCAGCGCGCCCGCATCGACATCCTGCGAGCATGCGTCAAACACGAACCCAGAACTACAACGACCAACACGGACTCTACGCGTCCACGGTGGATCCGCCAAACACCACCACGATCGTGCGAACGCGATGCTGCTCCGGCAACGCAGGGATCCCAGCTCACGACGTGAGCCGGGACCGCCGCGGACGATCATCGCCCCGCGCGGCGACCCGGCTGCCGGATCGCCGCGCGGGATTCAGGCGGCGGCCGGGGCGACCGGGGCCGGTCGCACGGCCTTCGCCGGGGCGAGCAGCCCCGAGACGGCCACCGCCCCGAGCGCGGTCAGCGCGGCCATCCCCCAGAGCGCCAGCTGCCACGCCCCGGTGAGCTGCACCGCCTCCCCGGGTCCGGCGACCACCCCGGTGGCCACCCTCCCGGCGCCCTCGGCGCCGATCCGACCGGCCAGCAGGGTGATCAGCACCGAGCCGAACGAGGCCAGCACGAGGGTCTGCGCGCCGCCGCGGACCGTGTTCACCAGACCGGCCGCCATCCCGGTGCGCGCTTGCTCGACCTGGTTCATCGCCTGGGCGTCGATCAGGCCGATCGCCATCCCGGTGCCCGTCCCGACGGCCACCAGCGGCCCGAGCAGCTGCCACGCCCCGATGCCGGGGTGCAGGACGGTCAGCCAGGCGTCGCCGACCGAGATCAGCAGCAGCCCGCCGGTGATCAGCAGCCGCGGCGGGACCCCGCGGTTGACCAGCCGACCGGCGAGCAGCGGCAGCAGCAGCATCGGCACCGCGGCCATCAGCATGACCAGCCCCGAGTCGCGCGCCTGCATGGCGCTCGCGCCCTGCAGGTAGGTCGGCAGGTAGGACATGACGCCGCCGAAGCCCAGGACCATCACGACTCCGGCCAGCAGCCAGCCGACGAACCGGCGGTCGCGCAGCAGGGCGAGCTCCAGCACCGGGTGCGCGCTGCGGCGCTCGACGAGGACGAACACCGCGAGCAGACCGGCAGCGGCCACCAGCAGGCCGAGCACCGGTGCGCTCGTCCACCCGGCCCGCGAGCTGCGGGTGATCGCGAGCATGACCGCTGCGAGCCCGGCGATGAAGGTCACCGCACCGGCCCAGTCCACCCCGGTCCGGTCCTCGGCGCGGGCTTCGGGCATCGCGAGAGTTCCGGCGAGCACGAGGAGTCCGGCGAGGCCGAAGGCGGCGAAGGTGGCGCGCCAGCCGAGGGCGCCGACGAGCGCACCGGCCAGAGTCGGGCCGATCGCCATGCCCACGCCGGCCACGGTTCCCATCGCGGCGAAGGCCTTGGTCCGCTCGCCGCCGGTGAACGTCGAGGCCAGGATGGCGCCGCCACCGGCCATCACGCCCGCGGCGCCGACACCGGTCGCCGTGCGCGCCACGTCCAGCAGCAGGATGTTCGGCGCCGTCGCGGCGACCAGGCCGCCCAGCGCGAACGTCGCGGCACCGGCCCGGTAGATCCGGCGCCGCCCGAAGAGGTCCCCCAGCGACCCGGTGACGAGCATGAACGACGACGCGGTGAGGAAGTAACCGGTCACCACCCACTGCAGAGCACCGCCCGAGGCGTCGAGCGCGGCGCCGATCTGCGGCAGCGCCACCGTCGTCCCGGACATCGACATCGGCAGCACCAGGCTGCCCAGCACCACGACCGCGAGCGTCAGCTTGTTCTGCACTTCGCGCACCCCCTGGCCGGTCACGCCGCGTACGGTTCGGCGGCGCGGGCGGCCTTCAGCGCGCGGGCCCACCAGCCGAGCTGGTCGAGCACGCCCTTCGCGGCGCCGTTGCAGCCCTCGTCGATCGGCCGCCCGGACTCGTCGAAGCGGTCCCAGGCGTTGTGGAAGCTGACGCTGTCCCGGACGGTGACCGCGTGCAGCTCGGCGAAGACCAGCCGCAGCTGCTCGACCGCGCGCAGGCCGCCGCCCATCCCGCCGTAGGAGACGAAGCCGACCGGCTTGGCCCGCCACTGCTCGCGGTAGAGGTCGATCGCGTTCTTCAGCGGGGCCGGGAAGCTGTGGTTGTACTCGGGCGTGACGACCACGTAGGCGTCGGCGGCGTCCAACCGCGCGCCGAGGTCGACGACCTCGGCATCGGGCTCGGCGCCGAAGTCGATGGCGGTGGGCAGCGGGATCTCGGCCAGGTCGACCAGGTCGACGTCCAGCTCGTGGTGCTCCCGTGCCTGCTCCACGAACCAGCGCGCGACGGTCGGCCCGAAGCGGCCTTCGCGGTTGCTCCCGATGATCACGGCCAGGCGCAGTGCGGACATCTTCACTCCTCGGTGCTCGGTGTGCTCGAAGCGGATTCACTGGTAAAGTACAACATGTAATGCACTTACTACAACACTCGTTGTACCTTTTCTCGGAGGGCGCATTGAGCAGGGAGAACACCAAGCAGCGCGGTTCGGCGAAGCGGCAGGCGATCCTCGACGGGGCCCGCGAGGTCTTCGGGCGGGACGGTTACAGCCGGGCCAGCATCGACGCGATCGCCAAGGCCTCGGAGGTGTCGACCCGCACGATCTACAACCACTTCAAGGACAAGGACGAGCTGTTCGGCGCGGTGATCCTGGAAAGCGCCGAGCAGGTCCGCGAGACGCAGCTGGACGACCTGGACCGGCACCTCGGGAAGATCGTCGACCTGGAGTCGGACCTGATCGCGCTCGGCAACGCCTTCACCGCGGTCATGCCCCGGTTCAGCGCGCACTTCGCGCTCGTGCGCCAGATCCAGGCCGAGATCGGGCACATCCCGGCGGACCTCCTGCGCGCCTGGCAGGAGACCGGGCCGCAGCGCGTCCAGGAGGCGTTCGCGCGCAAGCTGGCGGAACTGGGCGACCGGGGACTGCTGGAGATCGACGACGCGAAGCGCGCCGCCCTGCACTTCATCGCCCTGGTCGGCAGCGAGATCCAGAGCCGCAGCTACTACGGCGCCCTGCCCATCGACGACGCGGAGCGCGAAGCGATCGTCGCCGCTGGCGTCCGAACCTTCCTGCGCGCGTACGGGTCTCGCTAGGCGCGCGCTGCTCCCGGCCTCCGCGGAGCCCTCGCGCTCCGGCGGCGGGAGCCGGACGTCGTGGCGCCCCGCGCTCGACCGGCCGCTGCCGGCCCCGCTCCCCCGAAGCCCCTGCGCAGGCGATTCGCGGACGACCTGATCGCGTCGGCGCCCTCGACACCCGGCCCGGCGGACGGCGTACGGTGGGGAACACCGGAGACGCTCCAGCACCCGCGGTCTTCGCGGGGCCGCCTCCGGCGGATGAGCAACCCCGGCCCGATCGACGGGCCGGAGGCGGGAGCGCCGAGATGATCTCAGGCGATCTGATGTCAACTGGCGCCGCGAAGCAGGACCCGAGCCGGCCCGAGCCGCGGTTGAGCATGAAACCGGCCGCTGCGGCGCAGCACCGCATCGACGGCGGCTGGTGGCCGCGCTCGCGGAACCCGGAATCGGAGTTCCCGGAGCTCGCAGCAGCGCTGCGGCCGCTGATCGGCGAGATCAACCGGGTCTCCTACCACCTCGGCATGTGGGAGACCGCGCCGCGCAAGCTGGTCTTCCGCGGTCGCGCGATGCACCTGGAGGGGTTCCGGTCGATGGATCCGCACACCGTCGCGGTGGTCAGCCCGACCCGAGCGAGGCTCACCCTGCTGGTCGTCCCGCCGGACGCACCGGCGGAGGTCGCCCGCGCGGCGATGGCGTCAGCCGCCCGCGATTCCTCCAGCAGCACCGAGGAGATGCTGGCGACCGCGCGACCGGTGATCCCGGCACCGCGCTCGACGGAGCCGGCCCAGGAGGAGCGCTGGGAAACCGACGGCGGCCACACGCGCGCACCCGCCCCCAGAGCCTGATCGCGGAGCCGCCAGATGGAGCGAGAACGGCGACGCGCGCTGGAAGCAGCGCTGACCGCGGGCGGATCCGGGCCGGACGTGCGGTCCGTGTGCGCCCTGTGCGTGACCCAGCTTCCGGTCTCCGGCGCGGGAGTCACCGTGCTGAGCAGGTTCGGTGGCGACGGCGACGATCTCCAGCGAGGGCTGGTGCACGCGACCGACGAGATCAGCAGGGGGTTGGAGGACGTCCAGCTCACGGTGGGCGAGGGCCCGTGCATCGACGCGTTCGCGACCGGCGGCCCGATCCTGATCAACGATCTCGCGGCCGAGACCGCTCGGTGGCCCGGTTTCGCGCCGGCCGCCGTGGAACTCGGCGCAGCCGCGCTGTTCTCGTTCCCGCTGGAGATCGGCGTGGTGCGCCTGGGCTCGCTGGACCTCTACCGCGACGCGCCCGGACCGCTGACCGGCGCGATGCTCTCCGACGCGCTGGCGCTGGCCGATCTGGCCACCCAGGCCATCGTGCAGGACCTCGACGGGCACGCCACCGAGGACCTGAGCTGGCTCGCCGATCCGCACGCGCAGGTGCACCAGGCCTCGGGAATGGTGGAGGTGCAGCTGGACACCACGGCGGAGGTGGCCCTGCTCCGCCTGCGCTCCTACGCCTACCGGCACGCGATGCCGATCACCGAGGTGGCACGGCAGGTGGTCGACCGCGAACTGCGGTTCACCGCCGAAGACGATCCCGCCGCACCCCGCGGCGAGAGGGGAGAACGAGACCGGTGATGGCGACTGAACGAGAACGACGACTCGCCGAGACCTTCGTGGCGCTGTCCGACACGCTCGTCGAGGACTTCGACGTGCTGGACTTCCTGAGCCTGCTCACCGAGCGGGCGGCGGAGCTGCTGGACGTCACCGCCGCGGGAGTGATCGTCTCCGACCAGCGCGGCGGGTGGCACCCGACGGCCGCTTCGAGCGAGGACGCGCGCTTGCTGGAGCTGTTCGCGATCCAGGCCCGGGAAGGGCCGTGCCAGGACTGCATCCGCAGCTCGGACGCGATCACCAGCGCCGACCTCGAGGCCGAGCGCGCCCGGTGGCCCTCGTTCACCGAGTCGGCGGTGGCGGCGGGCTTCCGCGCCGCCGCGGCGGTGCCCATGCGCTTGCGCCGCGAGACCATCGGGGCGCTGACGCTGCTCAACCGCAACCCGGTGGGCATCGGCGAGGCCGACGCGGCACTCGGCCAGGCCTTCGCCGACGTGGCGACGGTCGGGATCCTGCACCAGCGCGCGTCCGCGCGGAAGGAGACCTTGTCCGAGCAGCTGCAGGCGACCCTGCACCACCGCGTGGTGATCGAGCAGGCCAAGGGCGTGCTCGCGGAGAGCGGCGACCTGTCCATGCAGCAGGCCTTCGAACTGCTGCGCGACTACGCGCGCGAGAACGGCCAGGGGCTCACCGAGCTGGCCCGCAGCGTCGCCGACCGGACCATCAGGCCCAGCGCCCTGCTCGCCAGCCACCGCGTGCAGCAGACCTCGTCGGCGGAACAGCCCTGACCCGCGAACCGCGCGG
This sequence comes from Saccharopolyspora griseoalba, assembly GCF_042665275.1. NCBI lineage: Bacteria > Bacillati > Actinomycetota > Actinomycetes > Pseudonocardiales > Pseudonocardiaceae > Saccharopolyspora > Saccharopolyspora griseoalba. Next base: position 59,777 of record NZ_JBHTCJ010000005.1, read on the forward strand.
CGCCTGCGCCGGTTCCGCCCGGTTTCCTACAATTCGGGACGTGAGCGGAGTTCCTCCCGAGCGGCTGAGCCGCGCGTTCGTCGAACTGGCGGACACGCTGACCGGCGAGTTCGACAGCGCCGACCTGATGCACCGGCTCACCGAGCACTGCGTGGAGCTGCTGGACGTGGACGCCGCCGGACTCCTGCTCGCCGACCCGGCCGAGGCCCACCCGGTGCTGCGCCTGGTGGCCTCCTCCACCGAGCGAGCTCGGGTGCTGGACCTGCTCCAGCTGCAGGACGAGGAAGGCCCGTCGCTGGAGTGCTACCGCACCGGCGAGATCGTCAGCACGTCGGGATCCGACGAGATCCACCGGCGCTGGCCGCACTTCGCCGAGGCAGCGGGCGACCTGGGCTTCGCCGAGGTGCACGCCGTCCCCATGCGGTTGCGGGAGCGGACCTTCGGCTCGCTGAACCTGTTCCGCGCCGAACCAGGGCTGACGACCGCCGAGGCCCACCTGGCCCGCGCGCTGGCCGACGTGACCACCATCGGCCTGGTGCAGGAGCGCACCCTGCGCCAGCGCGAGGCGCTCAACGAGCAGCTCCGCGGCGCGCTGGACAGCAGGGTGGCGATCGAGCAGGCCAAGGGCGTGCTCGCCGAGCGCCTCGATCTCGACGTCGAGGAGGCGTTCGCCGCGCTGCGCCGCTACGCCCGCAGCCGGAGCCTCCGGCTCAACGACGTCGCCCGTTCGGTGGTGTCCGGATCGCTCCGCCTCGACGATCTCCGGGCGGGCGCATCCCACTGATCACCCGGCCAGGGGAAACGGGACCTGTGGCCCCACCCGGACGGGTAGACTGGGGCCCAGATCGCCCCAGCCCCTGGCGATGCCCGAAGCAAGCCGTCCATCCCAGGGAACTTGGTGCCATGAGCTCACCTGCCACCACCCGAACTCCTCGCCCGCACACCCCCGCTCCCATCACCGCGGACCGGGTTCCGATCGGGCAAATCGCGTTGATCGCGCTGTTCACCATCGTTCCGCTGCTGGCCCTGCTGGCCGCGGTGCCCTTCGCGTGGGGGTGGGGTCTCGGCTGGTGGGACGTGGGGATCGCCCTGTTCTTCTACTACGCCAGCGGTCTCGGCGTGACGATCGGGTTCCACCGCCACTTCACCCACCGGTCCTTCCGGGCCAAGCCGCCGCTGCGCATCGGCCTGGCGATCGCGGGCAGCCTCGCGATCCAGGGGCCGATCATCCAGTGGGTCGCCGACCACCGCCGCCACCACGCCTACGCCGACAAGGAAGGCGATCCGCACTCCCCCTGGCTGTACGGCACCGGACCGATCGCCGTGGCGAAGGGGTTCTGGCACGCGCACATGGGCTGGCTGTTCGGCCGGAACCGGACCAACGCCGACCGGTTCGCGCCCGACCTGCTCAAGGACCGCGGACTGACCTGGGTGAACCGGATGTTCCCGGTGTGGACGCTGGCGACGCTGGCCATGCCCGCGCTGCTGGGCGGCCTGCTCACCTGGTCGTGGTGGGGCGCGCTCACCGGCTTCTTCTGGGGCGGCCTGGTGCGGGTAGGGGTGCTGCACCACGTGACGTGGGCGGTCAACTCGATCTGCCACATGATCGGCGAACGCCCCTACGCCTCCCGCGACCGAGCGGCCAACTTCTGGCCGCTGGCGATCGCGTCCTTCGGCGAGTCCTGGCACAACTCCCACCACGCCGACCCGACCTGCGCGCGGCACGGCGTCGGACGCGGCCAGCTCGACACCTCGGCGCGCGTGATCTGGCTGTTCGAGAAGCTGGGCTGGGCGGACCAGGTCCGCTGGCCCACACCGCAGCGCCTCGCCAAGCGCACCCTGCAGGAGGCCTGACCTCGGGCTCCCCGCGGACCGGCCGGAGGCCGGACGAGGAGTGGATTCCCGCGCCGCAGCGCGAAATCCACCGGCCTCCGGCCTCACCCCGTGCGCTTCGCGAACGCGATGACGTTGGCGAGGTAGCGCCCGCCCTCGTCGTCGAACTCCCCACCGCAGGTGATCAGCCGCAGCTCGGCTCCCGGAGTCGGCCCGTAGACGGCTCGGGTGGGGAACGCGTCCTTCGGATGGCGTTCGATCTCGTACGTCGTGAACACCGCGGTGCTGCCGTCGGCGCGGTCGACCAGCACTTCGACGCCGGCTCGGAGTTCCGGGACTCGGTAGAAGACAGCTGGCCCGCGATGCGAATCGACGTGGCCGGCGATGACCGATGGCCCGCTCTCCCCCGGCTCCGGCCCGGCGCGCCACCACCCCGCGACGTCGTTCGCGGTGGGCGCCTGCAGAACGCCGCCTCGACCGACCGCGAGGGGGCGGATCGGAGCGTCAACGCCGATCGCCGGCACGCGGATTCGAACGGGCCGCGCCGCGGACCGATCTCGGAGCACCGGATCGACCGCGACGTTCGGCTGCGCCGTCGAGCCGCGCGGCGCTTCGCCGACGACCTGCGCACCGCCGCACCCGGCCAGCAGGAGGGCGGCGAGGAGCCAGGAACCGGCCGCAGCCGCCCAGATCGGACGACTGCGGCCCGGCGATCCGCTCGTGCCCACGGGAAGCCTCAGCCCGACTCGCCCCGACGCCGCACTGCCAGCGCACCACCGGCCGCCAACAAGGCGGCGCCGGTCAACCCGAGGGGGAGCACGACTTCGGCACCGCTGCCCGCCGTGCCGCCGTGCCCGGTCTCAACCCCGCCGGACGGGGGCAGACCGGAGTCCCCGCCGCCCCCGCCTCCGGCCGGAGGCCGCGTGCCCGCTTCGCCCTCGGCGGGGTCGGTCATCCCGCCACCGTTGAGGGCTTCGCAGGCCAGGTTGTCGTTGTCGGCGTCCAGCCGCTCCGGATCGCCGATCCGACTCTCGAACGCGGCCTGGGCCTCCTGACGACTCGAGAAGTCTGCGCAGTCGCGGTCCTGCGCGACAGCGGTTCCGGAGAACGCGAAAACCGTTGCACTGGCCAGAACCGTGACGACCATGGATGCGCGAACCAGCATGAGAACCTCCAGGTGGACTTGCGCTTCGCACGCATCGGCAACGTATTCTCGCCGTGATGCAGATCACAAACTGCGAACCACTCGGACGAGGCGTCCCAGGACTGGCGCTTCACCCGATTCACACCTCTCGATCTGGGAACTCGCGCGGTCGAGCGCGAACGACCGGCAGCACGGGGAAATTCGGAGAGATCTGTTCCGCTCGGAGCGCGGTCCGACGTGCCGCGGGTCGTGGTCGTCGGCAGCAGCCGAGCGGGCAAGAGCACCTTCTCGCGCTCCCCGGGCGAAAGGCTGGGCGTCCCGGTGATCTCCCTGGACGAGCACTACTGGCGACCCGGCTGGCAGCGCCCGCCGCAGCAGCGGTGGCGACGGGAGCAGGCCGAGCTTCTCGACGAACACCCGAGCTGGATCGCCGACGGGAACTGCTGGTCCACGTTGGACGTTCGGCTGGAACGGGCCGATGCGGTCGTCTTCCTGGACGTGCCCCGCCTGAGGTGCCTGCCCCAGGCGTTGTGGCGCGGGCTGCGGCACCGCGGCCGGGCGCTCCAGGCCCCCGGCTGCCCGGAGCGCTGGTCCTGGTCGTTCTTCGGCCACATCTGGTCCTACCCCGCCCAGCACCGCCCTCGCCTGCTCGCCGCGATCGCCGACCATGCCTCGCACGCGCGCGTCGTCGTGCTCCGCCACCGGTACGAGATGCGGGAATTCCTCGACGCCGCGCGCGGACCGATCGGCTCGGACGTGGTGCGCTGGCCGGGACGGGCGTGGTAAGGCTGGCGACCACGGCCCGGCAGCACCGGCGAGCCGCCCCGGGACGACCGGTCCATCCTGGTCGTGCCGGTGCTCGTCGGACGCATCGGCCCATCGCGCTCGCCTCGGCGTCAGCCCCGCGCGAACGCGGCCAACACCACGACCTCCCGAGGAGCGATCCGTTGTCGGCTAGGACCCATCGTCAAGCGCGCCCGTCCGGAACGCCCTCGCAGGTCGTCGTGATCGGCCTGGGCCGGTTCGGCAGCTCGCTGGCGCTCGAACTCGTGGAACGGGGCTCGGAAGTGCTGGCGCTGGACACCCGGCCGCAGGTCGTCCAGCACTTCGCCGACTCCGTCACCCACGCCGCGGTGGCCGACACCACCGACCCGGCAGCGCTGCGCCAGCTCAACGTGCCCGACTTCCGCCGCGCCGTGGTGGCCATCGGCAACGATCTGGAAGCCAGCATCCTGACCACCTCGCTGCTGGCCGACTTCGAGATCCCGCACATCTGGTGCAAGGCCGTCAGCCGCCAGCACGGCCGCATCCTCGAACGCGTCGGCGCCACCCGCGTCGTGCTCCCCGAGCACGACATGGGCGAACGGGTCGCGCACCTGGTCACCGGGCGCATGCTCGACTACATCGAGTTCGAGGACGACTACGCCATGGTCAAGACCCGCGCCCCGGCCATGGCCGTGGGCCACCCGCTCGGCGAGAGCAAGATCCGCAGCAAGTACGGGGTCACCGTGGTCGCCATCAAGCGCCCCAACCAGGGCTTCGCCTACGCAACCCAGGACACCGTCGTGGAGCACGGCGACGTCCTCATCGCTTCCGGCCTCAGCCACGACGTCGAGCGCTTCGCCGACCTCACCTGATCGCCGCGCACCTCCGCCCCGGCCGAGACCGGCGAGCCGCTCAGGAGGACGGCCCGCCGCCGGACTTCGACCTGGCCGCCGCGGACGGGTCGATCCCGGCCGCGGCCTGCTGCGGGGTGACCCGGCGCTTGCGGGCGAGCTCGCCGAAGGCCCAGGCTCCACCACCGCCGATCAGCAGAACTCCCGTGCCGAGCAGGATCCAGCCGGTCCGCGAGTTGCTGCTGGCCTGCTCCTCGGCGGACCGCCGGTGCGTGACGTTGTTGCGCGTCGAGGTGCACACCTCATCGGGTCGCATCTCCTGCGACCCGCACGTGGGCCGGTCCTCGCCGAGCAGCACGAGCGAGATGACGAGCACGACGGCACCGACGACCAGCACGCCGAGGGCTTGGAACCGCGCCTTGAGCAGGCGGGCGTTGATCACCTTCGCGGCGCGCTCCGGTGTCACGTTCACGGGGCCTCCCAAGGTCCGCGATCTCTCCCGCGACCGGAGGCTACTGGATCCCGACCCGAAATCGCGGCGGTTCACCGCAAATTCGCGCACGGCGCACCGAGCACGTCGCGACGGGCTGCTCCGCCACGGTCACCGGCCGGTCCGACCGGTGCACCCGGCGCGGACCGGGCTCGACCGGATCGGCACACTCGATGCGGCTCCGCGCGCACCTGCCGCTCGGGACCGCTCGACCGACGGAACACCTGCGGGTACCGCGCAGGCGCTCGCCCGCACCGGGTCGGCACCGCGAACGCACCGCTGCACTTGAGGAGGAGTCGAGGTGCCAGGGCAATTACCGGCCTTCATCGGAGCGTGCTTGGCCGTGATCGTCGTGCCGGGGCCCGATCTGGCGCTGCTGCTGCGCAACGCCGCCGTGGCGGGGCGGAGCGGGGCCGCCGCGACCGCCACCGGAATCATGCTCGGCAACACGATCCTCGCCGGGGCGGCCGTCGCTGGACTGACCGCGCTGCTGCAGTCCTCCGGCCCGCTCTACAACGCCATCCGCCTCCTCGGCGCGGCGTACCTGATCTACCTCGGCGTCCGGGCGCTGATCAGCCTCGGCCGCCGGAACGACCGAAGCGGTGAGCAGCCCCAGGAGGCACCGGCGGGCCCGCGACTGCCCGGGAAGCGCGCGTTCCGCCAGGGGCTCCTCAGCAACCTGCTCAACCCCAAGGTCGCCGCCTTCTACCTCGCCCTGTTCCCGCAGTTCTCCCTTCCCGGCATGCCGACCCCGGCACAGCACGCCCTGCTCGCCGCGCTCTTCTGCCTCCTCTCGCTGACCTGGTACGTCCTGCTGATCTCGGCCCTGGGCCGCGTCCAGACCTGGTTGCAGCGGCGGAAGGTGCAGCGGAGCATCACCGGCCTCTCCGGCGCGGCGCTGATCGGCCTGGGAACCAGCCTGGCCGCCCACGGCTGACGGCCCCGCGGTGATCGAGGACACCTGGTTCCAGCGGGACGTGCCCCGCACACTCGAACCGCCGATGATCACGTTGCAGGGAGGTCCGCGATGACCACCGTCCAGGAGAACTACGCCCAGGCGGCGCGAGCGGCCGTGGCGCTGCTGCGCGAACCCGCGGTCGCCGCGGCGTGGGACCAGCCCAGCGCGCTCCCGGAGTTCAGCGTGCGCGGACTGGCCGGGCACCTGGGGTCGCAGGTGCTGCACGTCTCGCGGCTCCTGGCCGGCGAACCGCCCGAGGCCGCGCCCCTGTCCTTCGCGGAGTTCTTCACCGCAGCTGCGTTCGAGACCGGCATCGACTCCGAGATCAATATCCGCATCCGCGAGGGCGGCGAGAGCGCAGCGGCGGACGGCTCCGAGGCGCTGGCCGACGCCGTCGAGTCGGCGCTCGGCGAGCAGCGCACCACCGTGCTCGCCGAATCGGCGGAACGAGTCGTCGCGTTCGCCGCGGGTCCGATGCGCCTGGGGGACTTCCTTCTCACGCGGATGATGGAGATCGCCGTGCACTCCGACGACCTCGCCACGAGCGTCGGAATCGCGACGCCGCGCCTGCCTGCGGAGGTGATCGAGCCGGTCGTCGACCTGCTGACCCGGCAGGCGCTGCGGCGGCACGGGCAGGCGGCGGTGCTGCGTGCGCTGAGCCGCGCCGAACGCGCACCCACCACGATCACCGCGATCTGAGCCGCGCCGCGGACGAGTCCCACCCGGAAGTGCGCGGGAGCGCGCAACGCTCGTTGTCCTGCTGGTCCGGCCGCGCACGGCCCGGACCAGGACCGACCGCCGCGAACTCGAACTTTCGTCGGTGCGCGCCGCGCGGATTTCTGCACTCGCCGAAGTAGACATGGTTCCGCGGTACTGCTATGGTTTCTCGTCGAGACGACGAAGTGCACTGAGGCGCCATCAACGACGAATCGGCGCGCGAACGGTGTGGCAGAAGGGCCCGGGCGGGGCCGGATTCCCCGCCCGGGCGACGAGAGCAAGTCCGTGACCTGCACGCGAACGAGAAGGGGGTCGTCGAGTCGGTGTTTTCCAGCCGCCCCATGTCCCGCGTTCGCGGATGGAGGAGCGGCTTCAGCAGTGAGTAAGTACCTCCTCACCGGCCCCCGGTGCACCGTTGGTGCGCCGGGGGCCTTGTCGAGGAGCGAGGGAGAGCAAGTGAGCCAAGGCCGACCGGACGCCGGCGAGAAGTTCGACGACGAGGACTACCCCGCCTACACGATGGGCCGGGCCGCGGACATGCTGGAAGTGACCCAGCCGTTCCTGCGGTCCCTGGAAGAAGCGGGCCTGATCATCCCGCAGCGCTCGGAGGGCGGGCACCGCCGCTACTCGCGCCGCCAGCTGCGGCAAGCGCTCCGCGCGCGCGAGCTGGTCGACCAAGGCACGCCGGTGGCGGCGGCTTGTCGGATCATCACCCTCGAGGACCAGCTCGCCGAGCGCACCGACCAGCGCGGGTCGGCGCAGAACTAGATCGACTCGCCCACCCCGCGCGCCTGCTCGCAACCGCAGCGATTCCGCCGCACGGCTCCGACCGCACAACGAGACGCCGGACTACTCCGGCGTCTCGTCAGCACCGGCGGTCGCCGCCCGGAGCTCGTCGTCGAGTGCGACCACCTTGGACTGCTCGGCGACGTCGGCGGGGTCGGCCTCCCCCGGCGGCGGGACGTGCTGCGCGGTGGTGGCGATCTCGATCGGGTCGGTGAGCTGGTGCTGCTCGACGGCGTCGGCGGCCGGAACCGACGTGATCTCGTCGTGTACCGGGTGGATCATCGCGGTCTCCTCCCCTCGGGGCGTCGTGGCCGTTGGTCAGCCCCGCTCGACGACGTTCGCGCCCGGGCGCGAACGCACCGGGCGCGCGGAACGGGCCGGCGGCTCAGCCCGCGGAGCTCTCGATGACCTTGCGGCCACCCCCGTGCCCGACCTTGATCTGGCGGGGCTTGGCCTGCTCGGCCACCGGCAGCGTCACGGTGAGCACGCCGTCGGTGTAGTCAGCGCTGATGTTGTCCACGTCGAGCCCGTCGCCCAGCGAGAGCTGCCGGGAGAACGTCCCCCGCGGGCGTTCGGAGGCCAGGAAGCTGACCTCGCCCTCGGCCTCGTCGCCGGACCGGCCGCGGCGCTCGCCGCGCACGGTCAGCGTGTTGTTCTCGGCCCGGACGTCCAGCGTCTCCGGATCGATGCCGGGCAGGTCGAATTCGACCACGTAGTGGTCACCGGTGCGGTAGGCGTCCATCGGCATCGCCTGCGGCACCCTGCTCGAGCCGAACACCTCGGTGGCCAGTCGATTGAGATCGCGGAACAGCGGATCGAAGGCCACGGTCATCGCGAACACCCCTTTCCAGCGTGCGAACGAGACAGCAGGCGGCGACGCGGTGGCGGGGCGACCCGGGACGTCGGCCGCCACCGGCCGCGAGGAGAGAGAAGAAGCGGGAGGGCTGCACCCACCTCCTTCCGTCGAACCGCGTCCTCGCAACCAGCCCTACAGCACCTATTCTACATCGGCCGAACTAGGTTTTCAACACCTGCGATCTTGAGGAAGATGGCCTGGCAGATGGATGGAGATTCCGCGGCCGCGCCACCGCGCCCGTTCCGGCGGACGAGCTCGGCCATGCCCGATCCCGCGCACGACGTCCCTCGCGGCAGGCGGAGCTAGCCGATCGCCCGGCGACCCGGCAGTCCGCACAGCTCCAGGAACTGGCCGAGCACCGGGCCGGGATCGGCGTGGTAGGCCAGGGCCAGCTCGACCGCGGGCCGGGGCGCGGAGAGGTGCTTGAGCCGGACCCCGCGCGTGCGGAGTGTGCGCGCGCGGGGCGCGGGAACGGGTGCGATGCCGGCGTCGTCGGCGACGGCGCGCACGAGCTGCTCGTCGTCGGGCTCCTCGCGCACGACTCGCGGCGACGAGCCGGGCCACAGCTGGTCGACGATCCGGTCGTACATCCCCGGGGCGTTCTCGCGCGGCCAGAGCACGACGGGTTCGTCCTCGATCTGCTCGCGGCGCACGGTGCGGGCGGAGGCCAGCGGGTGCTTCGCCGGCACGACCAGCAGGAGCTCCTCCGTCGCCAGCGCGCCGCAACGCAGGTCGGGGAGGTCCAGCGGTGGGCGCACGAACGCCGCGTCCAGGGACCCGGCCCGCAGGTCGGCGATGTTGCGGGCGGTCCATCCGGTGGTGAGCGCGAGTTCGATGGCGGGATGACGCACGCGGAACCGGTCGACGAGGTCGGCCGCGACCCCGCCCGGTGCCGAGCGCGTGTAGGCGATGCGCAGCTGCCCCGCGCGGCCGGTGGCGGCCTCGCGGATGTTCCGCTCGGCGCGGTCGAGCCGGTCGAGCACGTGCCGGGCTTCGGCGACCGCGACCTCGCCGACCTGCGTCAGCGCGATCCCGGTCGACCGGCGGTCGACGAGCTGCGCGCCGAGCTCGCGCTCGAGCAGCCGGATCTGCTGGCTGAGCGCGGGTTGGGCGATGTGCAGGGCGGCGGCCGCGCGGGTGAAGCTGCCGTGCTCGGCCAGGCGAACCAGGTAGCGCAACCTGCGAACCTCCATGCCACACACCATAAGCGCACCTTATGGTCCCATACGAATCCGATCTTCGACGGCGCCGGGGTCGGGGCCGTGAACTGGAGGCCTACCTGGCGTCGTGGAAGGGCGAGATCTGGTGAGAGCGGTCGACGTGGTGGTGGTCGGTGGCGGCATCGTGGGGATGACCTGCGCGGTCGCGCTGGGGCGGCGCGGTGCGCGGGTTCGCGTCGTCACCGCGGACGTTCCGGCGCGCACGACGTCGTGGCTGGCGGCCGCGGTCTGGTACCCGGTCGGCATCGGCGGCGATCACCGGGTGCTGACCTTCGCCCGCGAGACCTTCGAGGTGTTCGCCGAGCAGGCCGCGCGCGGAACGCCCGGCGTGAGCATGATCGACACTCGCATGCTGCACCGGCGCCCGTCGCCGGCCGACCCGTGGTGGTCGGCGGCGGTGCCGGGGTTCGCCGCCGACACCGCGGAGGAGCCGTTCACCGGCGCCTGGCGCTTCTCGGTGCCGATGGTCGAGATGCCGGTCTACCTGCCCTGGCTCCGCGAGCAGGCCGCGAACCTGGGCGTCCACGTGCGCGCGAAGACCGTCGCGTCCCTGGCCGAGATCGCCGACGACGCGGACGCGGTGGTCAACGCCACCGGCCTGGCCGCGCGCACGCTGTGCGGCGACCGAACCGTGCGCCCGGTGCGCGGCCAGGTCATCCGCGCCTCCAACCCCGGCCTGACGGCCTCGGTCCGCGACGAGGACAACCCCGGCGGGCACACCTACGTCCACCCGCGCCGCCACGACGTGATCGTCGGGGGCACCTTCGAACCCGGGATCGCCGACACCGCGCCCTCCCCCGACACCGCGCGAGCGATCTGGACGCGCGCGTGCGAACTCGTCCCCGAACTGCGGCAGGCCGACGTTCTCGACCACCACGTCGGCCTGCGGCCCGTGCGCGAACGGGGCCCGCGCGTCGAACTCGACCGACGACTGGTCCCCGGGCGGACGATCGTGCACAACTACGGCCACGGAGGAGCCGGCATCACCCTGGCCTGGGGCAGCGCACGCGAAACGGCCGCACTCATCGAGCGAACGTCAGAACCGGAGCCCGAGAGCTCCCGAGCCCTCGGCTGAATCCCGTTGCCCCGACAGGTCGTCCGCCAACGGCGTTCAGGTCTGCGGCCACTCAGGGTCGGTGACCGGTAACCCTGGGTCGGTTACGGTGGCGGCATGGACGACGATGCTCGGGGCTCCCCGCTAGCAGCGGAGGTTTCGCACGCGGACCTCGCCAGGCCGAACATCGCCCGCATGTACGACTACCACCTCGGCGGGTCGGCCAATTTCGAGATCGACCGCAGGACGGCCGACCAAGCGCTGGAGCTCGTGCCGACCGAGCGGGACTACTGCTACACCAACCGCGCCTTCCTCGGCCGCGCGGTCCGGTACCTGGTGACCGAAGTCGGCATCGAGCAGTTCCTCGACCTGGGATCTGGAGTTCCCACCGTCGGCAACGTGCACGAGATCGCCCGCGCGCACTGCCCGAACGCGAAGGTGGCCTACGTCGACTGGGAAGCGATCGCCTGCCACCACGCGCGTCACCTCATCGGCGAGGACCCGCAGGTGACGGTGACCGAGCTCGACGTCTGCGACGCCGAGGAGGTGCTGCGGTCCCCGGGGGTCGCTGGGCTGCTGGACTTCTCCGAACCGGTCGCGATCCTGGCCTTCGGCGTGCTCGAGCTCGTCCCCAGCCCCGACGGGGCCGCGCTCGTCAGGCGCTACCGCGACGCGTGCGCTCCGGGCAGCGCCCTGGCGGTGTCCAACAACGCGCAGATGTCCCGCACCGACGCCGAGGTAGCCGCGCTGCGCTCCCTGCTGGCCGGCACGTCGACCCCGCACATGCACCTGCGCACCGCCGACGGGGTCGCCGCGCTGTTCCCCGGGTACGCCCTGGTCGAACCGGGCGTGGTGCCCGCCGCCAAGTGGCACCCCGACCAACCGGTCAGCGACGAGGAGGCAGCGCGAGGCAACGTGCTCGGCGGCGTCGGCGTCCTCCGCGCCGAGCACCCCTAGCACCGCCGACGAGCGACCACGTCGACGATCGAGGCCGACGCAAGCGTCGACCGCTCGCTGCCGCGCAGGGGCCGGATCCCGGTGCCGTCGACTGAGCTGCGCCCTTCAACGGCACCCCTCGAGATCCGTCCGGCTCGACGATCTACACGGTTGCAGGCACGAGAATCGTCAGAGCTGCCCGGTTCGACCACGAGTCCTCGCTCAATCCGAGCGCCAGATGTGTCGCAGACCGTGTCACGCGCATTCCGGCCGCGCGAAACGCGGACCCAAAACACCAGGTCAAATGCGGTGGACTTCAACGATGCGACCGGACGGATGTCACACCCATCCACACGACCGCAGAGATCCCGCGCTTGCGCGGGAGCGCTCCTTCTGGCCCCGCCCCTCCCCCACGCGCTCTAGATCCCGTCCACCGGGGGTGGAGGGCGGTATCCAGTTAACCCGAGCGGCGCAGACGAGTCATCCCGACGCCGCCCCGACGCAGCAGGCCCTGCGCTGCCCGGATCAGACGCGTGCCGGTGCCGGTCCGCGTCGCCAGGTCGTAGGCACCGCGCAACGCCGCCGGCCTGATCGACTCGACCGCGGGAGAACAACGGTAGGGACTGCCGCCGAAGTCGAGCTTGTATCGATCGTAGCTGCTCAGCGACGATCGATCGCCGACGTCGTCCAGCAACGTCCGCAACGCCGACTCCGGCAGACCACCAAGGTCGAACCATCGACACCCCTGGTCCCTGGCCCACCTCATGGCTTCCCAGTGCAGGATCCCGGGCAGCCCGTGTGGGCTCGGCACCGAGCGGTCGAACCCGGTCAGGCGCGACCTCATCGTCGCCCCGCACAGGGTGTAGAGGTGGGCGACCACGGGGGTTCCGCGATAGCGCGCGATCCACAGCACGGCGTGCCTGCCGAGCCCCCGCAGCAGGGTTGTCACGTACTCCTCGGAATACGGCTGGAACCCGTGTTGGGCGCCGGTCCGGGCGAGCAACTCGGCCATCACCGGGACATCCCGCTCGTCACCGCGGTCGACCCGAACCCCCTTGTTCTCCCAGGACCTCCTCCTGACCTCCCGACGCAGCCGCTGGTTCCCGAGCTCGGACCGCAGGGCATCGTCGGAGCGGTCGAGATCGACGCGCAACGACCCGGGCGGAGCCACGCACGCGTCGGACGCGCGGAACCCGCGCGCGATCAGCTCACCGCTGAGGTCGTCGACGCCTTCCGGTGGTTGCACGAACAGCATCCGCAACCGATGCCGAGCGAGGTCGTCGAGGGCCCCAGCGAGCGCATCGCGCACACACGCGCGCTCAGGCACGCCGGTCGCGATCACGGGCCCGTAGGGCACGTAGCCGAGCGCCCCCAACGGAAGCACCTGCCGGACCAGGACCTGCGCCCCGCCGATGACTTCACCCCGGCGCTCGACCAGGACGTAGTGGGGCGCGTAGCCCGCCGCGGCGCGAACGCGCCCCCAAGCGCTCAGCTGGCCGACGTCGCAACCCGGTGTGGACTCGACGAGTTCGTCCCACGCCCGAAGCCGGGACTCCCCCGGTCGAGCCGAGTCCATGACGGTGATCGAATTCCCCGCGGACACATCCTCACCCCCATCGCGGCGCGGAGCCGGTCGCCGGCATCCGTCACAGCCTTTCCGCGTTACCGGAGCGCAGCCGGTTGCGCGTGTCCAAAACGCAGTCGCTTCGTTGAGCGACCAGGTCCCAGTTAACGACGTCGTGATCGGTCAGCACGATCACCAGGTCAGCACCGTCGAGATGTTCCCGCTCGCAGCCCACCATCTCCACGTACGTGGGTACCGCGGCCGAGTCGACGAGCGGGTCGATCGCACACAGCCGGGCACCGAGTTTGTCCAGGAGCCGAGCTACGGCGATCGCCGGAGAGTTGCGCGCGTCCCCGGAGTTCGACTTGTAGGCCAAGCCGACGAGCAGTATCCGGCTGCCGTTGACCGCCTTGCGGCGGGCGTTGAGGCATTCGACCGCACGGGCGACGACGTAGTCGGGCATGTGGTCGTTGACGTCGTTGGCGAGGTCAACGAACCGGAACGCCCGCCCGAGCGACCGCTTCACCTGCCACGACAGATACGACGGATCGATGGGCAGGCAGTGTCCGCCGACACCGGGACCGGGCTCGAAACGCATGAACCCGAACGGCTTCGTCGCGGCGGCGTCGATCACCGACCACACGTCGACCCCCATCCCGTGCGTGTAGACCGCGAGCTCGTTGACCAGCGCGATGTTCACGTGCCGGAACGTGTTCTCCAGCAGTTTGGCGAGCTCGGCCTCCCGCGTCCCGGGTACCGCGAACGTTTGGGCGACGAGCGAGTCGTAGAACTCCCGCACGACTCGGAGCGACTCGGCATCGACGCCCGAGATGATCTTCGGCGTGTTGTGGAACTGCCAGGTCCGGTTGCTCGGGTCGATGCGTTCCGGGCTGTAGCCGACGTGGAAATCCCTGCCCGCACGGAGTCCGGAACCGGCTTCGAGGATCGGGACTAACAGGTCTGCGGTCGTTCCCGGGTAGGTGGTGGACTCCAGCACGACGCAGCACCCGGCAGCGACGTGGTGCGAGATCATCCGTCCGGCCTTCTCGATGCTGCCGACGTCCGGGGTCCCGTCCCGCAGCGGTGTTGGCACGCATATCACGGCGATGTCGAACCCGGCCAGCTCCTTCTGGTCGCAGGTGGCGACGTACCGGCCGGACGAGAGCGCGAGCGCGATCTGGGCGTCGCTAACGTCGTCAACGAACGTGCTGGCTCGCCTGAGCAGCCCCACCCTGTCCTTGTCGAGATCGAACCCGACGACCTCGAAACCGACCTCCACCGCCCTCATGGCGACCGGCAGTCCCACGTAACCCTGGCCCACCACCACGAGCCGTCCGAACGGTTCGTCTGGCATCTCACCCACCTCCTCTGCGACGCGACTCGGCGCCCTGCTCCGAGCACGGCGGGCGGCACCGTCGTCGCTGCATGAATCGGGGCCGGGCTCTAACCTCGGAGAACAACCGCTCGGGTTTCGGAGGGGGAGGGAAACCATGAGCGTCAGGATGATGATCGCGGTCGTGGCGACAACGGCGCTGTTCGCAGGCGCGTGCACCGGTAGCGGGAGCGAACCGGAGGGACCGTCCCGACCGGAGCGAGCTCCGGCCGCGGCTGCCGAGCCTCCGCGAGCCCATCCCCCTATCGCCTGCACGCACACCGCGACCGATCCCGAGCAGGCCCGCGCTCAGCTCGCTCGGGCCGCACCCGGTCAGACGCTGTGCTTCGCGGGCGACGGACTCCACGGCGCCGAGTTGGAGGCGACGGCCTCGGGAACTCCACGGCAACCGATCGTGCTGGTCGGCCGGGACACCACCGTGGGCTCGGTATCGGTGGACGCCGACCACGTGGTCGTGGACGGCTTCACCACCGTCGACGGCGACGGCCTGACGCTCGACGGGACGGGCATCACCGTCCGGGGAAACGAAGTCCTGCGCGCGCGCGACGACGGCATCGGCTGCCTGTGCACCGACACCCACATCAGGGACAACGTCGTGCGCGAGGCGGACGGCACCGGGATCAGGATCGAGGGCGAGCGGATCTCCGTGCTGAGCAACGACGTGAGCCGTTCGGTCATGCGCGAGTCCGGCGACGCCGACGGGATCCGGTTCTTCGGCACCGGACACCGGATCAGCGCCAACAAGGTTCACGACATCTCCGACGACGGTTACCCCGACCCGCCGCACACCGACTGCTTCCAGACCTACGACAACAGCAGCCCGCCCACGCGCGACGTGGAGATCTCCGGGAACACCTGCCGCAACGTCGACCACCAGTGCCTGATCGCCACGGCGCAGGAGGCTGGGCAGGCCGGCGCTGTCGGCCGCTCCCGCTCGCTGCGGTTCGTCGACAACACCTGTGCCGTCGAGGGGTCGCAGGCCGTTCTCGTCCGATGGTTCCCGGAGGTCGCGGTGCGGGACAACGAGATCTCGGGCCCGGACTTGGCCCGCGGGGTGTACCTCGCGAACGGGTCGACTTCCGCGGCGGTCGTCGACAACCGCTTCCGCGGTGACTACCCGATGGTCGAGGTGGACGAGAGTTCTCGTCCAGGCCTGCGCGTCGAGGGGAACGAACGTTTCTGAGGCGGACAGCCTCCCGGGCGGCAACGCCCGGGAGGGACCGCGTCGATGATCGCACGACATACGCCGCTCCTAGCAGAAGTAGTGGTACAGCAGGCTTCCAGCTCGCGCCGTGACCTCCTCCGGGACGGAGTCCTCGGTGAGCAGCAGCGTGATCGCGTTCAGCGTCGACCCGACCTCGATCTCCGCGGGCGAGGCCTCCCCCCGGGAGCGCAGCGTGACGACCCGCGATTCGTGCGTGGAGTACTTGCGTTTGAACCGCTGCAGGCCGGGCTGGTCGAGTCCGCTGATTCCCCAGTCGACCATCCGCAGCCCCTGCTGCGCCGCCCAACGGATACCCGCCCAGTACAGCGCGTCGTTCGGCCTGTCGTCGAGGGATTCCGGCATCGACGCCATGAACTTGCCGTACAGCACACCGTTCCACCGCAGGAAGACAACACCCGCCACGGGCTCCGTGCCGCCGGGGAGGTACGCCAGCATCGTCGTCACGGCCTGCTCCGGGACGAACGCCTCCCAGATCCGTTCGAAGAACTCGACCGGCTGTGCCAACATCCGGAACTTGACCTTGCGCAGCGCCACCTGCAGCCGATGGAACCGTCGCACCCCGCGAAGGCCCGTATCGATCTCAACCCGAACGCCCCGTCGCGCGGACCTGCTGACGCTGCGCCGGGCAGCGGCCCCGATGCGCTCGTACAGTTCCGGCACGGGCACGTCGAGACGGCAACCGTGTCGGACCGCCTCGTCGACCACCTCGAGGCGGGTGTCCTCGAAGGGAACCGAGTCCTTCGAGCACCGCACGGTGAAGCGCTCCCCCGGAGCGAGCAGATCGTCGGCCAGCGCGTTCCAGGCCGCCGCGTCCGCCGTGATCGGGTCCGCCCAGTCGGAGAACGGGAGGCTGCAAACCCTGCGTCCTCGGGCGTCCGACACCGGGATCCACGCCAGCCCGGCGACCGGGTCGCCACCAGCGTCGAGCGCGATCCTGGCCATCGGGGTGAATCCGTAGGTCGCGCACAGCGCTCGGATCCACGGCGGGGAGACGAACGGCCCTCCCGACGCGCTCAGCACCAACTCCCTCCATCGGTCGTCCCGGCGCGGGTCGACCCGCACAACCTCGACGGCAGCGAGCGTCATCGTCGTCCACTCCCCTCGCGTCGCGGGAGCAGGCTGAACGGGCTCGGTTCGTCAACGCGCCGAACCGACCAGGACATGCTTTCGATCAGCTCCGCGACGTCGACCGGCCCAACCCGTCGGTACGACGCCAGACCGCGCCACTGCAGCTCCTCGGCCAGCTGGCCCTGGTGGTCGTCGCTGGCTTCGCCGTGTTCGTGCAGCCGAGCAACCAGGACGGGCTTCAGTCCCGCCTCGAACGCCGCCATCGCCGACCCCGTACCGGCATGACTGATCACGATGTCCGACACCGAGAGGGCGTGGTCCAGATCAGGCGCCGACAGGTACTGGACCCCTTCAATCGGCAACCCGTCGACCGGCGTGGAACCCGTTTGCCACAGCACCTCCACGGGGCGCCCCGTGGAGGTGCTCAGCGCGCCTCGCGGCGCGAGCAGCCGCACGAGCTGGTCGAGCATGCGTCCGAACGGGAACGCCGATGTCCCCACGGTGACCAGGACCCGGGTCGGACCAGGGCGATCGCGGTGCGCCGGTGCCGGTGCGTAGCAGTCGAACTGACTGCCCCCGTAGTGCCAGTAACGCGATGCCCACCCGGGGTACTGGGTGTAGCAGCGCACACCGGGCACCCACCGCATGATCCGCCCGGTGAGCGAGGGACCCGTGACTCTGGCCGCGCTCTCGACGTAGTGGCACTCGACACCGCGCGCCGCCAGGTACGGGAGGAACCCCAGCGCGATGCCCGAACCCGTCGAGATGGCCCGCGTCACCTCCCGGTCCCGCCACATCCGGTGGGCGATCGGCAGACACCGCAGCACACCCGACACGCTGCGTCCCGGGACGGCGTGGGTGAAATCCGCGTCGCGGTCCGCCAGCAACGACCGGCCCTGCTCGGAGTCCGGGGTCACCCACAGCGCGGTGCCGTCGGGGGGAACGCGCCGTGCCAGCCGGTCCAGCTGGGCGAGGTGTCCTCCCGTCGTCGCCACGAACAGCGTGGTCATCGCGAACCACCTCCGCGCAGCATCGAAGGAACCGTTCGGGCGAGGATCACGAGATCGCTCCAGAAGCCGCGCTGCCGAACGTAGGCGAGATCCAACTGCAACATCTCGAGAGTCCCCACCTTGCTCCTGCCGCTGACCTGCCACAGCCCGGTCATGCCGGGCCGGACGGTGAACCGCTCTGCGTAGGTCGCGGGGAACATCCCCACTTCCCACTCCAGACAAGGCCTCGGACCGACCAGCGCCATTTCTCCGCGGACCACGTTGATCAGCTGGGGGAGCTCGTCCAGGCTGGCCCTGCGCAGCCACGAGCCGAGGCGGGTGATCCTCGGATCGGCGTCGAGCTTGCAGCTGCCGTCGACCGAGGTGTCTTCACCCCGCAGCTCGCGAGCGATCAGCTCCCGGTGCGCGGCGTCGCTGCCGCCGGTGCGCATGGTGCGGAACTTGTAGAGGGTGAACGGTTCTCCCGCGAGGCCGACGCGGCGCTGCCGCAGCAGGGCAGGACCGGGACTCGTCAGCCGCACTAGCGCGCCGATGGCGAGCATCGGTATCGCGAGCACTCCCAGCGCCACGATTGCCAGGACGACGTCGGTCCACCGAGGTGGATCGGGTCGTCGCGGCGCGGGCAGGTCACGATCGATCATGGGCCCACCTCCCCGAAACGACTGCGAGGAGCACGAAAAGCAGGTCACCAGCCCCGCGCAGCACCAGGTGAATGTCGATGATCGAGAGCACGAGGATCACCCACCACGTGATCTCCAGAGCCGCCGCGTAGGCGCCGGTGGTGTCCGGGCGCGTCCTCAACCGCGATGTCGCGGTCAGAACCGACACCGAAAGCCATCCGAATGCCACGAGCAGCGGCAGACCGCCCACCCACAGGAACTGCAGGTAACCGCTCTCGAGGTAGATGAGCTCGCGCCAGGTTTCCGGAGCGGCGAGCACCGAATCCGGGGAGACGCCGAGCAGGAAGCCGAATTCGTCGAGCCGGGGCACGTAGAAGTGGGTGATGTTGTCCCAGCGCCCCAACCAGCTGCGCGGGACGGTGAAGCCCTCCGCGAAGTCCGACATCCTGCCGAGGAACGCGGGCGCGCCGATCAGCACGGCGACAACCACCACCGGCAGGAATCTCACGGCGCGCCGCCGCAGCTGCGGGATCCTCCGCAGGATCACCACCACCGCGACCGCAGCCGCAATCCACGTGGAGAACTGCCCGGCGGCCAGCACTCCCGCTCCGAGGACGAACCCGGCCACGAGTGCTTCCCGCCTGCCGAACAGACCGCGCAGCGAGCAGCAGATCACCAGGCTCAAGCACATGATGACGTAGTCACCGGTGGCGATGGACGAACCGAGCGTCGTCGTGCCCCGCGACGAGAGCCCACCGCTGTCCGTGGACCACCACCAGGCGAGCAGGTCCAGCACGGGACCGACGTTGAGCGTCTGCAGGATCGCCACCACTGCGACGACAGCACCCGGCCAGACGATCAGGCGTGCGCATCGGAGCAGCTGCGCGTCGGTACGCACGGTCATGCGCACCAGGACGAGCAACGCGGCGAGCTTGCACATCGGCAGGACGGCCACCAGGTCCGAGCTCAGCGGTGTCTGCCCGCGAAGCATCATGGAGGCGATCGGCCACACCGTGGACAGCAGCACGAGGCAGGCCAGCGGCATGTCCATCGGACGCAGCCGCAGCCGCACGGCGTCACCGCGCAGGTATCTCAGGACTCCGCCGAAGCAGGCGCCGGCCAGCAGCACGGCCAGCAGAGCTTCGTTCGGACGCGCCATCGGCACCAGCGCCCCGCGTTCGATCCCGGCCAGGAACGGCAGCGTGACGAGGTAGACGTAGGGGGCGAACACCGGGCGGTAGGCGCACGCGGCGAACAGCCCGACGATCCCGAGCACCGCGAACACGAGCGTGCCGCCCACGACCGACAACGCCCCGGACACGACCGCCGTGACCGCGGCCAGCGCGACCAGCCGACGGTCGCCGCCGACGCCCGCTCGAGGTGCTCTGTCGCGGACCGACGAGATCATGTCGCACCTCCCGGCAGGTGGCGCAACCCGGCACGCACAGCTCCGGCGAAGGCGGCCAACGACAGCAGCCCGCACGCAGCGAGCACGCCGAACTCGGCCACCCTGCCGAGCTCGTTGGGGTTCAGCAGCCACCAACCGGCCAGGACGACGGGCAGCATCGCTGCCGCGGCGATCACGGCGACCGCGATGTGCGCGGGATCCGCGCACCTCTCGGGCCGGATGGCGTGCCACAGCCGAACGAGCGTGATCACCGCTCCAGCGAGCTCTCCGAGCAGCAACGCGACGCACAGGATGACCAGGCGCGTCGTGCCCGGCGTGACCAACAGCGCCAACGCGGCAGTCGTCACGGTCACGATCAACAGCGCCAGGCTCGCGTTCCTCGGCCCGGCGACATCGATGCGTGCGAACAATCCCTGGCGCCCGATCTGGTGCATCCCGGCCGCAAGCTGCGCCACCGCAACGACGGTGATGCACGCTGCGAACCGGGCGATCACGTCCGGCGACCGCATCTCGCCGCTGGCGAGCACGTGGGCCACTGGCTCACCGAGCACCACGAGCAGCACCGCCGCGGGCAAGCTGGTCACGGTGGCATACGTCAGTGCCTGACGCCACGACGCGGCGAAAGCGGCGCGGTCGCCGCGTTCGTAGCTGCCCGACATGTCGGGCAGCACGGCTATCGACACGGCACGAGCCCCCAACGCGATCGGGAACTGGAAGATGGCGTACGCGAGCTGGACGACGACCACACCCCCGGGAACGGTCGCCGCGATGACGAGCAGCGCGTACATCCCGATCACGGGTGCGGCGGGTACCGCGAGGGAACCGCGGAGTCGCCGCGCGACCCGCATCACGCCGGGGTCGCGCCACCACCTGCGAAACGGCCGGACCGCCAGGCCGCACCGCGCGGCACCGTACAGCTGCAGTCCCGCGTGCACGGCGACGGCGGCTGTGCTGCCCACTCCCAGAGTCAGGATGAAACCGTGCGGGACGCCACCGACCTCCTGACCAGTGCCCCACGTGACACCGGCGACAACGACGATCGCGATCAGGATCACGTTCTCCACGGCCGGCGCGGCCGCCGCGAGGGCAAACCGCTCTCGGGCTTGCTGGGCGGCAGCGGCTAGGGCGGCCACCGTGTAGAGCACGACCTGCGGGCTGACCAGAAGGATCAGCAGCACCGCCACCCGCTGCGCCTGCTCGCCAACGGCGGGGTGGTCGATGCCGAAGGTCAGCGACCACGCCAGCAGGGGTGAGGCGAGGATCAGGAGCGCGGTGACCGCTCCGGCCGCCGTGAGCAGACACGCTCCCACACCACCGAGCAGTTCCGCGGCATGCTTGCGCCCCCCGCGCGACAACGCGCTCACGAGGGCGGGCACGACCACGAGCCCGAGCGCCTGTCCCGCCACGGCCGAGAAGACGATGTTGGGCACGACGTTGGTGGCGATGAACGTGTTCGCGAAGAAGGTCGGCCCGAGCACGGCCCCTATGACGACCACGCGGCCCAGCCCGGTCGCCCGACTGACCAGCGTCCAGCCCGCGACCACCGCCGAACGACGTGCGGCCACGGTGACGAATTGGCCCAGCGGGCGGGAGCGCAACACTACCCCGCCCCGCTCATCCTCGAGCGCCTATGAACGATCACCACAACCGTCAGCGCCGCGACGACGAAGGCCGTGAGGGCACCGGAGGCGGCGGCGAAGACGGGTCGTGGGCTCACCGGGTCAGGCACGCCGTACGGAGGAACGACGACCTCGGTGCGGGGCGCGTCCATCCGCGCGACCGTGATCTCGTCGAGCTGCGCCAGCAGGTCCTGCTCCCGGTCACCGAGGCTCTGCACCCGGGCCTCCGCCGATGCCAGTTCCGAGGTCCCGATCGCGCCGTAGGCCTGTTGAGCGCGCTGGACCGCCAGCTCCGTGCGGGCATCGGCGAGTCTGTCCTGCACCTGGCTCAGCTGCGTGTTCAGATAGCCCGCCGCTCCGCTGCCATCTTGGGCCAGCACGACCTGCCGATAGCGGTCGACAATGCCGCGAGTGAGGTTCAGCGCTGTATGACCGTCCCCTGCCCGGGCTTCCACCTGGATGATCTCGCTGCTGTCCAGCAGTGAGATGGTGACCTGCTCTCCGAGTTGCTCGACGGGGACGCCGTTGGCGATGGCGACAGGCGCGAGCACCTGCCGGCTGCGGAGCATGACCAGCTGGGTGGTCAGACTACGGTCCTCGCGCAGGAAGCCGGTCGGCTTCTCCGTGCTGATCTCGTAGAGGATCTCCGCCCGGGCCGCGTACTCCTTCGGCCACAGCAGGGCACCGACATATCCGGCGGCCGCCCCGAGCAGCACTATCGCGAGCACCAACGCGAGCAGGCGGCGAGGGGAGATCACGCGAAAGACGCTGTGCGCGGCGGTGTCGCGATCCCGCGTTGGTACCCGGCTCTGCCATGCCAGACCGGTCTCCCCGGTCTCGTAACCATGCCAGCGTTCGATGGACGAGTGGTTCGCATCCCCGTCCGGCTCGGTCCGCGGCTGTCCCTGATCAGGTCCAGTGCTGGTCATGAGGTGACACCTCGCAGTACGTCACAGATCCGTGCGACGTCGGCTTCGCCGAGCGTCGGTGAGATCGGGAGGGAAAGGATCTGCCCGGCGGCCTTCTCGACTGTCGGCAACCGCTCGCAAAACGCGGAGAAAGCGGGCTGCAGGTGACACGGAACCGGATAGTGCACGCCCCAACCGATCGCAGCAGAGTCCAGTGCGGACACGGCACGCTCCCGTTGTGCGGTCCGCACGACGGCCAGGTGGTGCACGGACTGCGCGGCGGGTGATACGGCGACCGGGACGTAGGAGGCGGGCAGCAGAGCCGCGTAGACCTCCATCAACGCCGAGCGTCGTCGGTTGTCGTCATCCAGTTTCGGGAGCCTGACCGACAGCGCTGCCGCCTGGATGCTGTCGAGCCGGCTGTTGCGGCCCCGTTCGCTGTGCACGTGACGGTTCGTCGGTGAGCAGCCGTGGTTGCCGAGCCGACGCACCCCGTCGGCGATCGAACGATCCCGCGTGACCACGGCTCCCGCGTCTCCGAGGGCACCGAGGTTCTTGCCAGGGTAGAAGCTGAAGGCCGCCGCTGTGCCGACGCTTCCCGCTCGGTGGCCGGCGTACCGGGCGCCGTGCGCTTGTGCGGCATCTTCGAGCAGCGCGAGTCCGTGCCTGCGGGCCACCGCCGCCACACGGGGCACGTCGATCATCTGGCCGAAGAGGTGCACCCCGACGATCGCTGCTGTCCGCGAGTTCACCGCCGCGTCCGCCGCTTCGGGGTCGATGAGCAGCGTGCCCGGATCGACGTCAACGAACCGCGGCCGGGCCCCTGCCGAGCAGACGGCCTCGGCCGTGGCGGCGAAGGTGTTGGCCGGGACGATCACCTCGTCACCGGTGCCGATCGACAGCGCGGTCAGGATCAGTTGCAGCGCGTCGGTCCCGTTGCCGACCCCGATGCACGCGGAGGTCTCGCAGTAGCTCGCGAACTGTTCTTCGAACAGCTCGACCTCCGGTCCGCCCACGAATCGCCCGTGCTGCAACACGGCCTTCCACGCGACGTCCAGCTCCTCACGAACGCCCGCGTTGACGCCGACGACATCCAGGAAGGGGATCGGCTCGTTCATGTCGGTGTCCCGCCGAGTTTGGTGCGCGCGAGCCTGACCTCTCGGCCGTCGACGACGCCGGGCTCGTCGCCCACCGGGACTTCGCGCCCACACATACGGGCCACGTCGGAGGCGCTGAGCACGCGGACTACGTCGAGTCCGCTCTCGCCCGGTGTCAACGGCCGCTCACCTGTGCGGACGCAGTCGACGAAGTGGGTGTCCTGAACCAGGAGCGGCTCCCGGAACACGACGTGCGGTGAAACGATGTCGCCGGTGCGGTAGGTGACCGGCATCGCCGGTGTGTCCACCGGTTCGCCGGGGTCGTTGGGATCCACACCGATGTCGTAGATCCGGATCCGGTCCTCGTCGAGCAGGTCGTTGTAGACCGCCATCTTGCGGTCTCCGACAACGGTCACGCGCCGGACCTTCTGCGGGTCCAACCAGCTCACGTGCACGAAAGCCGGAACGAGCGACCGCTCGAGCTGCAGGCGCAAGTACGCGACGTCGGCATGTCGGGCCCCGACGCTGCGGTGAGCCCAGGTCGCAACTGAAGCGGGTCGTTCCCCCATGAGAAACGCGATGATCGACAGATCGTGCGGAGCCAGGTCCCAAATGACATCGACGTCGTTTTGATAGATCCCGAGATTGAGCCGAGCTGTGTCTATGTAGAGAATTCGTCCGAGCTCACCGGAATTGATCGTCTCTCGCAGCTTCCACACCGCGGCGTTGTACTCGAAGGTGTGGCCGGCCATCAGCCGGGCACCGTGCTCGGCCGCGGTCTCGACGAGCGACCTCGCCGCCGATGTGGACGTCGCCAGCGGCTTCTCGACCAGGACGGGTTTGCCCGCCCGCAGTACGCGATGCGCGATATCACCGTGTGTCGTAGGTGGAGTGGCGACCACGACACCGTCGACGAAGTCGAGCACCCCGACGAAATCTCCCGTGAGGTCAGCTGTGGGGCAACCCCGCCGGGCCTCCTCCCTCCTCTCCGGATCGGTGTCGACGACGACGAGGTCGACTCCCGGAACGCTGCTCAACACGCGTGCGTGCTTGGCACCCCAGTACCCGTACCCGACGACGGCCAGCCGAGTTTGTTGATAATTCATCCCCCACCCCCATTCGAGTCGAAACGTTGACTCGGCACGATTTGCTGCCCTCTCGACAGATATAGATATCTGCACCAAAGGTTGAAGCAGATTGCCGGGTCTTCCCAGTGCCAAAAGTCCCTGCCGTTGCCCCTTGACTGGTGGACAGACGGACACAGCCAGCGCTCGAAGGGGTACGTCCGCCTGAGGTTCGAAGGCGTGGGCGCCGTTGGCTCCGGCTGCTGGTGTTCGCGCGGGCTAACGTACGCGTCGTCCGCCCGCACGAGGTTCGCGCTCGCGGCTGGCACGACCCGTATCGGCGCCGCGCTGGACCAGGGTTTGCCCCTGATGTGCAGAGCTGGAGCTCGACGAGTGCTCGGTTCGTCACCTGGTTGGGCAGAGATGACTTCGGGCCGGTCGAAGACGGCGAGGTCGTCTTGCCCGCGGGTTGTAGGGGTCTCGGAGTCGAGGAGCTTTACGCCGCAGGCGCTTCAGGAGCAGCGCGCCCTGGCAGGAGAGGCCGAGCGAGCTGTCCTCGGTGAAGTTCTCGGCGACCTGCTCGGCGCGCTCCACCTGGTCGAGCTTCAGGAAGGCGCAGCCACTCGGTAGGGCGCCTGCCGCCCGCAGCCGCGAGCCGGAGTTGTGGCGCATACCGCCAAGGACGCAGTATTCCGTGAGCTAGCTGAGCTCCTCGCAGGCCATACCGACTCTCGCCCCCAAGAGAACAGCACGCGAAGGCACTCGAAGAAGGCGCGCGTCGAGAATTCGATAAGATTCCACCTGGCTATCGTGATTCCGAGAAAGCTCGGCCCGGAGGACCCGACAACCCCAGTGGGTGTCTCGCCTGGGTTCAATCGATAGACGAGTCGGCGGCGCGAAACTTTCCGCTGATGGTCGTCACGGGTGACGAGAAGGACGACCGGCGGTGGAAACACCGTTCGACTTTCATGGGGCCTAATTCAGGGTTGGCGAAGGAATTGCCCAACGCTCTCAGCATCGCCTTTTCATGCTGCGTCCGGTGCAGTTGATCGATCACGAGGACGCGCTGACCGTCACGGTTCCGGAAGGTGCGCGCAGAACATTGGTGCGAATGATCGCCAACTGCGCCCCGCGCTCACTTGACCCGCTTGTCAATGCCTGAAGACCCTGACCTGGGTCGCCTGAGGTGCGCTCGGGGGTGCCAGTGTCATCCGCGGTGTCGTCGATCGTGGCGTTTGTGCCGGTAGCAGCGCTGCTGCTTCGTTGCGCTCTTGCCGCAGTTCGTACCTGCCGAGGCGCCAATGGCCAGCACGGCAGCCGCACTCGTACTGCTGTTCATCGCGATGACCGCCGTGTTCTTGTCGCTGCTCGTGACGCTGGCAGTACGTACGTCCACGTTCCTGGCTCGCCCCGTGGTCCGGCGTTGGCTCGACCGAGCGGCCGGGACGATATTCGTCGGATTCGGTGCTCGACTCGCTGTTGATCACTGAGGATCCTGAACGCCGCGAGTGACGCGCTTGGCAATCTCGAGAGCACGATCCAAGTTCGGGGAGCCGACGCCCACCCCCCTGACGCTCCCTAGCGGACGTCGGCTCCTCGAGACTCCAAGGCTGGGCCCCCTGAGCTATGGAGGCAGCGCACCCGCGTTCCAGGTGCGCGCTGATCTCAGTGAAACATGCCCAAAAGCGCCATGAAAGTTTAGGCCCTCTACCGGTTACATCGTGGAACCACAAGCCGGTGACCAGCTCATTCAGCCCGCCCAGAGCTCTCAGCTTGCTTAGTGAGGCGAACAGCTAAGCAACGCGCTCAGCACGGCTTTCGTGGAGCCGCCCCAGCGAGGGCTCGCGTCGCGAGATCCGTGGTGAGCGCCTCTCCCCACTAGGGGGCTTCTGCGGGATCGCCTGCCTTCCGGTAGACGGTGGCCCCGGGCGGTCTGGGGCGACTACCAACCGACCTAGCTCTGCGCCCTGACCGGTTACTCGCACTCGGACCGACGCGACAAGCCGCCCTTGTCCGCGCAGGCCCCACGCCAGAACACGTGAGTCTGATGGTTCGTCCACCAGCTGAGCCAGTGACTGCAGCAAGGTTGGGATGATGAGGTCACCATCCGCCTGGGCCTCGGTGACGCAAGCGGCTCGTTGCAGGGTCAACACCTCGCCGGCGTCTGAGTTTGAAAGGCGCGACATGACTGAGCCTCGGTTCAGCCGCTCGTCCGTGTTTAGAACCCTAGCCTCATCGCCGAATGGTGAGATACCTGTTTAAGTGCTGCTGGGCAGAGGGACCACAAGCGGGCACCCACCTCAGAAGTCGCAGCTTTGATCACGCCAGCCGCGGTGCAAGACGACCTGCTCGGCAACGTATCCAGCACCGCCCTCGCAGATGCACCCAAGCAGGCCCTTCGCCGGCCGGATCCGCGGTGGACGTTCTCCCCATTGGCACCTTCTGCGGAGCCGCCCTTGATGCAGAAGGGAAGGTCCAAACACGCACGCCTACGGGTCCTGCTGATCTGCGTGGAGCGATGGGTTACACGCGGAGTCGCATTTCGCCCCGCGGGAGCGTGCCAATGGCGCGAACCCGGCCGCGGAGCTCCCGCCCTGCTCGCCCGTAGTGTCCTGGTGACTGCGCCCGTCGGGATGAGTGAGCAGCACGAGCTCGCGCTGACCTCGCTGGCTAGGGTGGCCGTGCTCGCATTCCGATCAAATCCACCGCGAACCTCGTGTGGCGTGATGGCTAGATGGAAGAGCAGGCGGTTCTGGCTCCGCGTGACCCCTGCGGTTGCAGGTCCCGCACCCCCGCTCTTCAACATGCTGCTGATGGAGCTTGAGGTGGGGCGTTGGGCACGGTTCACGGCGTGTGTGGTGTTCCTCCTCGCCGAGCTGTTGATCTTGGTGCCAGTAGCGGTCATCGCTGAGCGCAAGGAGCGACGTTCCTGCGGCGAGTTGCCGGAACGCTCGGCGAAGACTGAATGACGAATGCAGGACGGGGCTTCCGAGCGCGGCCGCACCGATGGCTCCAGCACCACTGAGGGCACCGACGCCAGCCCCGGGCGGCAGGCCTGCGGTTGAGAGGCAGGAGGGCCGCCCCGTGCGCCTGCTCTTCCGCGTACGTGACGCGGGCGGCGGCCGATGTGGATGGGCCCGAGCACGGAGCCGTCAGCGGGCGCGCCATGCGGTGCGCCCGGCGGGGTCGCCGCCGGGCGCCCGTGGCGGGAGGACAACGGCCCCCTCAGGCCCACTGCAGACGGTCGGACAGGCCCGCCGCGGCGAAGGCGGCCACCAGGTGGTCGCGGCCCTCGGTGAAGTGGGCCCAACCCTCGAAGTGGACCGGAACCACCCGGCGGGCGCGGAGAATCTTGGCGGCCTCGGCGGTCTGGGCGCTGTCCAGGACGATCGGCTTGCCGTCGAAGAGGGCGGAGAAGCGGGGAGCGCCTGCGAACAGGACGGCCGTGTCGATCGGGGCGAACCGCTCGGCGATCTGCTCGACGGCGTCGAGCGAGGCGTTGTCACCGCTGACATAGACCGCGGGAAGGCCGTCCCCGGTCAGGACGAAACCAACGACTTGGCCGGTGACCGACTCGACGTCTTCGCGATTGCCGGGGCCATGGATGGCGGGCACGCCGGTCACCGTGATCGTGCCCCCGTCGGGACGGTCCAGCTGGACGGAGTCCCAATCGGCCAGGCCTCGGGCCTTGTCCCCCAGGTGCTCGCCCAGACGCTCGCCGCCGTCGGGCGTGGTCAGGGTGAGAGGCACGTCGGCGAGCAGAGCGCGGCCGGAGTGGTCGAGGTTGTCGTCGTGCTCGTCGTGGGAGAGCAGCACCACGTCGACGGGGCCGAGGTCGGCGGGGGTACCGGTGGAGGGGGTGGTCTTGGTCAGGAACCTGCCGTCGGGACGGGGGTAGTCGCCGGGGGCGTCGAAGGTCGGGTCGGTCAGGAAGCGCAGGCCGCCGTACTCGAACAGGGCGGTCGGGCCGCCGAAGGCGCGCACGGGGAGTTGATCGATGGAGCTGGGGACAGAAGACATGGAAGAAGTGCCTCACGGTTTCAATGTGGTTTATCCGTGAAGTCACGGTAGGTCATGCTCACGGATTGATGCAAGCTGTACCATGAGATCCATGGAGTACGCGTGACCACAGGCGCCGCTCCGCCTCCGGCGCCGGACGAGGAGCAGCATCCCTGCCTCGCGCTGGCCAACAGCGCCGTCGCGCTGCCGGGCGGGCACGCGGCAGACCTGGTCGAAGTCCGCTACTCCAGCCGACGCGGGAACGGCAGCGAAGGCGTCCAGCCAGGGTGGCTCCCCGCCGAAGCAGTACGCCTCCGACACGATGCGCCGGCACGGAGAGGTCGAGAGCGCTGAGTCCCAGCGCCAACCATGCCCAGCAGGACCGCCGGACTCGATGCTCACGCGGTCATGGTCACGAAGGTCCTCAAGACTGGTCCACCGGGCCGACGGACATCCATCTCGTGGTCAAGGAATCACCGAGGTCCCGGCCGAGGCTCAGACCAACGGCGACGGCGCGCTTGTCGCAGCGTTCGCGGTGCTCGGTGAGGACCTCGACGGTGACCGGGTCCAGCGCGACCGTCGCTGCTGGTGGGTCTTGGTGTCCTTCTCGTACCAGACCCGCTTCTCCGGATCCCACGAAATCGCGCGCTTGAGCGTCACAACCGCGGCGTCAGGCTCGAAAATCCGCCCCACGCAGGGCGCACAGCTCACGACGCGCGCCGGGCGTCAACACCAGCCACAGCAGGCTGCCCCAGTCCTCGTCCTGCCACGCCTCGTTCAGGATCCGCGCCGACTCGTCCGCGGTCGGCGGGCTCGGATCGGCCGGCGGGGATGCCGGCGGGTCGACGTCGACCGTCGGATTCTTGGGCACCCAACCCCACCTCACCGCGCGCTTGTAGGCGCCCGACGGCAAGTAGTGGATCTGACGGATCGCCGTCGCCCCCCCAGCGGCTTGCACCGGTGCGGACGACACCGCGCATCGCACTCGCGCCTCCGCGAGGTGCGGTGGTCGATGCGCCGCTGAAGCTCACGGCTCGAGCCCTCGAAGCCGGTTGATGTACTCCTCGACCGCCGTCACGGCACTCGCCGACGCGGACCAGTCCGCACCGTGTTTCGAGCCCGCCGGAGCTGGCGTTTGGGTAACAGCCGCGCAGAAGACAACCCTTGGTTGTGGTGTCTCAGGACGTCTGGTCTGCGTGTGCAGTGCGGCGACGAGATCTTCGACGTCGCTGGGCGTGGACTGCGGGCTGTTCTCCGGGCGCGAGGAGTGATCAAGTAGTCCGTCCTCGCCGTGTCGGCGCCAGCAGGAGCACCACCACCCGCATACGGTGCGGAGAAGTTGCGGGCCCGTTGATCAGCTGTTCGCGGTGTTCTCGATATGGGTGGGTGCGTGGAGGCTGCTGAGCAGCGCCAGGGCGTGGGCGCTGGGGGTGCCGGGTTCTGCGTGGTAGAGGATCAGCTGCTGCCCGGGTGCGCTGCGTACGTCGAATGCCTGATAGATGAGCGCGATCGTCTCGACGCGCTGGCCGAGGAGATCACCGCCGAGGGCGGCACCGCGGCGATCCAGCAGCTGGACGTCACGCGGTGTATAGCGCGACCAAGTTCGCCGTACGCGCGATCTCCGAGGGACTGCGCCAGGAATCGTCCGGCGACGTCCGGGTCACCACCGCTTCCCCAGGCGTCACCGAATCCGAACTCGCCAATTCCATCTCGGACCCGCGTGCCCGCGAGGACATGAAGACCTACCGTTCGGTAGCCATCCCGGCGGCGGCGATCGCAGACGCCATCGCCTTCGCCATCACCCGGCCCGCGGACGTCGACCTCAACGAAATCGTGGTTCGCCCCGCCGCCAGCGCCCAGTAACAGCGCAACACGCGAACCGCGTGTGAAACGGAACGTAGGCCCAGCCTCCGACCGCGGCTGGGCCTGTGTTCCGCAACGATGCGGCGAAGCCGGCCATCAAGCCTCCGTCGGGTTGACGTTCGACCAGAACAGCGGCGTCAGACCACGGCGGTCGGCGTCGCCCAGGGTGCCCGCCCAGGCCGGTTCGGTCAGCGTGTCAGCGGTGGAGGGAGCGGTTGAGCTCGACGAGCTGATCCCGCGTGGGCGTGGAGGTGTACTCGAAGTAGCGCTCCAGCATGCAGTCCCGGTTACGCGCGGCTTTGTCCCTGTCGGCCGAGTCAAGGGCCTTCTCCAGGTCCTGCAGGCCCAGTTCGGTGCAGTAGGCGGGCATCATCGGCTGCTGGCGCCAGGAGTCGGCCAGAACCCCGGCGTCGAAGGGGTCGAAGCCTGTTTCGTCCACCAGGCGCATGCCCACACGCCGCGCCTCCTCGGAATCGGCCGCGACCGGCAGCGCGATGCGGTCCGGGGTGCCCGCCGGAGCGTCCCCGGCGTGGAACGTTTGTGACAGCACGGCGTTCCACGCCTTGACCACCGGCCGCCCCAGCTGCTCGGTAACCCACAGGCTCTCCACCTGGCCGTCCTCCACCGCTTCGATGGCGCCGTCCCGGTGGGGAAAGTAGTTGGAGGTGTCGATGACCACGGTCTCGCCGGGTACGGAGGCGAACAGCGGCGCCACCGCCGGGATTCGCCCGAACGGGATGGACAGAACGATGACGTCCTTGCCCTGGACGGCGTCGGCCGCGGTCACCGCGTGCGCCCCGAATTCCAGCGCCTCGGCATCGATCGTCTCGGGGCCCCGGGAGTTGGCCACCGCAACGTCGTGTCCGCCGGCGCTGAGCCTGCGCGCCAGCGTCGTCCCGATCGGCCCGGCTCCGATGATGCCAATTCTCATGATGCGTCCCTCTCGAGGTTGCGCCACCCCCGTGAAAGGGGTGGCCAGGGTGTGATGGATGACTGCGCGCGGGCACGCGACGCCGCAGGAATGACCGACGGCGCTGGCAGGGACTGCGAGGGGAGCGGCCGGTGGCCTACTCCTTGTCGCCTCGTTCGCGGTATCCGCTCTCGATGAGCGCGCGCAGACGGCCGAGTGATTCTTCCTCGGTGGCGCCGGTGCCACCGATCCAGGCGGTGGAGATCGCCGCGAGGAACAGGTCGTAGCCCTTCACCGACCGCCGTGCGTGGCCCGCGAGTTGAGCGGCCCGCAGGTACTCGTCGGTGGTGGCTATGAGGTCGTCGCAGGGAAGCGTGAGCGGGTTGTCCGGCTCCCGCTCCCTGGCCGCGGCCATGAGCGGTTCCGGCAGCCCACTGAAGGCACTGAAGTAGTCCTCCATCGCCCGCAGCCACTGCCGCAACGCCTCGGAGGCGTCCCCGAGCCGCGCGATGTCCGCCCGGCGGACCACCAGCTCCTCGGAGCGCGTCTGCAGCACGGCTGCGAGCAGCGCCTCCCGGGAGGGGAAGTGCCGGTACAGCGTGCCGGGCCCGACACCCGCCTCCTTGGCCACCGCCTCCAGGGAGGCACCGACCCCGTCTTTCAGGAAGTGACGCTGCGCCGCTTCCAGGAGGGCCGCGCGGTTGCGCTGCACATCCGCACGGGGCTTGCGCACCTGCTGTCCCTTAACGCTCATCGGCCCTCCTGTCTCATGCGTTCGTGCGGCCCCGGGCAAAACGGAGACTGACTCCGCGCAGAGTCGAGCATAAAACGGAGGCAGCCTCCGGTCAACTCGGCACCGCCTCTCCGTTGACGCCTGGACGGCATGAGCGATCGACACTCCTGGTCACATGACGCTGGAGAATGACGTACGCCCTGGACTCCTGAAGCTGACCCAAGGGGCAAGGCAGCGGCGAGCCCTCCGAGGGGCGGATCCTTCCGGCCCACCGAGTTCTCGCTGCTCGGCCGTGCCCTCGGTTCAAGCGGTGGCGATTTCTCCGTTTGGCCCCGTGCGCCGTGAGGGAACTGGCATGCTCGCGATCACGAGTCCACTGGGGGGCTCTGCTCGAAACTGACGGTTTCGGGCACGTGTGACCTGGGGAGGTAACCGATCATGAGTGCTGCTTTGTCCGCCAAGCTTGTGAGCATTCCCGAAGAGGCGGCCCCGGAGGAAGCCGCCCGGATCCTGTTCCCGGACGACGAGCAGGCGCAGCAGGAGTACGTGCAGCAGGCCAACGCGCTGCAGGAATCCTACGACCAGGCCCGACGCGAGGCCGCCGATGCGGGAGAGGTCGAGCCGATGGCGTTGCCCGCCTTCGTCGCCGCGGCCCTGCCGATCATCGCCCGGTGCGTCATCAACGGCCTCGGGGCCGCCGGGATCAACGAGATCATCAACCTGGTCCACAAGGGCGAGCAGGCCACGGCCGAGTCGCGTGTCTACGCACTCGTCGGCGGCTGCATCCAGGGCATCATTCCGTGGAAGTGGTTGGCCGACAAGCTGAAGAAGCCGATCGCTACTGCCGTGCTGTGGATCATCATCAAGTGGAACACCTGATGCGCGGCATGCGCGTGTCGGCGTGAACATCTAGAAGCGAGGGGACCATGACCAAGGCGAAACGTGCTCGGCGACGGCACGTGTCCGCGTTGGGCTCGGCGGCCGGTGTGACGGTGCTGCTCGGACTGCTGGATGTGGCCGAGCTGTCCCAGGAACCACTACTGATCCACATGCTGGGGTTGTTGCTGGTGTTCGTGCTGGCGGCAGGATTCTGGGAGGTAGTCCACCTGCTCACCCGCGACAAGCTGCTCGGCGGCGACCGGGACGTCGAGCAGTGACTTCGAACCGCACCAGTCATCGCAGCACCACGCCTCGCAGAGCGGTTTTCACGACTCTGCCGGTGTGATGGCCCGGAGCGGCGCAGCGGCCCTCAGATCGATCCTGAGGGCCGCGCGCCAACGGCGGGCGTGACTGGCCGTGCTCGCTGGTCGGTGCGCGCGAGGGAGCGGTAGATCGTGGGGCGGGTGGTGGAGAACAGCTCGGCGATCTCGGCGGTGGTGTAGTCACCGGAGTCGCGCATGCGGCGCACTTCGGCGTCCTGCCGCTTGGAGAACGTCGGCTGCCTGCCTCTGAGCTTGCCCGCACGGCGAGCTTCGTCGGTGCCGGCGTAGACGCGGACGCGGAGGTTGCCGTTCGGGAGCTTCTCTACGTTGCCTAGTCGCCGCGGTCTCGACCTCGCCGTGCATCAAGGCTAAGGCGGTTCGTGCCACAACTCGTGCCACGAAGATCCGGCACGATCTGAACTGCTACCTAAAACCCCAGGTCAAAGACGGTGGGCACAGTTGGGTTCGAACCAACGACCCCCTGCTTGCAAGGGAGATCGACGGCGTCAACACCGCCATCTACCTGCAACTTCGCCCGCACAGTCTCCCCCACCACCCCACGCGGACCACCCTGATTCACACCATTTCATGCCACGAGTGATGCCACGACGAGGCGTAGGACTCGACCCCCCGAAGCCGGTTGACGTACTCCTCAACCGCCGTCACGGCACTCGACGATGCAGACCACTCCGCACCGTTTCGTGCTCGCCGGAGCTGACGAGCGCGTACGCAACGATCCGACCGATCTCCAGACACGCCACGACCTCCGCGGCAGCAAACAGCAGCCGGCAAATCCACCCTGGCCCAAGCGGTGGCCGAGCACCTGGACGACCACGGGCGCCGGGTGGAAGTCCTCGACGGCGACGACTTGCGCACCGACCTCTCCGCCGACCTCGGGTTCTCCCCCGAGGAATCCCGGGCTGTGCCGATGATCGTGCGGTAGCGGTTGCACGGCCACACGACGGCCGACAACTCTCACCGGTGGCGCCGGGAAACGGGCGTTCGTCCAACCGGCCGATGGGGTGCTTTCCGGGCGTAGCGCTGCCGATCAGGTGGTCCACCACCGCCAGCAGCGCGTCCAGGAACGAAGCGGACCCGCAGACCGAGAAGGGCTGTGGGCTGGAGCCCGCGCTACTTGCGCAGGGACTTCATCTTCCGCCAGACGACGAGCATGGTGCGCACGAGTTTCCACTGCTCGCCGAGTTCGACGACCGTGCGTTTGATGCGGTCGACCGGCGCCAGCTGCCGGTGCTCGCGGTGGATCCTCTCGGCCTCCTCCTGCCTGGCTTCTTCCCTTGCCAGGTCACGCTCGTTGCTCATGTGCACCAGCAGGCGCGCAATGGAGTCCGTGGCGGTATCGAGCACGTCCGATGGGTTGAGTTCCGCTGTTCGCTCGAACACGTCGTCACCGGGCATCAGCTCGTTGAGGTCCCCGACAACGTGGAAGTCCTGGCTCTTGAGCTCAGCCACCAGCTGGTCCGTATATTCCCGTACCCACTGCGCCCACTCCGCGGGCAAGGTGATCCGCGTCTTGGTCTCACGGGTGGCGAGAATGGTGTGGGCGAGAAGATCGCGGGCCAGCAGCACCCGGTGCCAGACCGGAAAGTCCGGCGGCAGGGCCTCGTTGACGAGCCGCAACACCTGTGCGCCCTCCGCGCCGATCGAGGAATTGGCTCGCACACCGGTGTCCACTCCGCCCGGGTCGATGCCCAGCACGGACGTGAATCGCTCCCACAGCAGTTCGGGCGGCGAACCCGGCGGCGGGAGGGTCAAGACGTGCAGCCGCTCCGCCGGCACCGCCGAACCCCAGCGCCGCAGCACGTCGGTGACGTCGTGGACCTCCCAGAACCACTCCCCGCCCTCGTCCTTGGCCGCGACGACGTCGCGCAGCCAGGCGTCGAACGTCCGCGTGTCGCCACCGTCTTTGACGTGCTCCTGCCACTCGGCGGGGAACAGCTCCGCCAGTCCGCGCGTGGTGTAGACCACGTGGACCTCGGCAGGAGCCAGCGAGGCCACCGAACGGGCGACCTCCTCGATCGTGCAGGCCGCGAGCCGCTCGTCCGACACGACGACGACGTCGCTGCCGCTGCCGCTGCCGCGGATCTCCGCGGCCATCGCGTCCCAGGCGCCAGCCCAGCGCTCGCGTGGATCGTCCGCGTCCTGCTCAACACCTCGAAGGTCGAACCCTGCGTTGAAATGGTCCTCAGGGTGCGCACCTGGCAGCCACACGTTTTGCTGCTCGAGGGAGCCGCGGTTCTCCCACAGCACACCCTGCAGAAAGGTTGTTCCGGTCTTGGGCGCGCCTACGTGGAGGTAAACCCGCGGGCGCTTCGGTGAGGACTCCGAGCACATCGCGCTGCATGATACTGACAGCCAGCTGCTGAGCGTACGGAGGTGGGAACGCCGTGCACACGACGCCGCATCCGCGCTCAGACAGGCAGACCGCCGGTCAGCATCGCCCCCGTTACGGAGGCCACGGTGCAGCGGCGGTCGGCGAGCTGGGCTCGATTGCGGCGCGAGCGCGGGGTTGGAAGTAGTCGGTGATCAGGTCCTGGTAGTGGCGGTAGGACGTCGCGTGTGCGATCCCGAGGTAGCGCTCTTCGGCCGTGATGGTGGGGCAGCGTCCGTTGGCGGCGGCGTCGGCGAATGCGGTGTCCCTCGCGGTGCGGACGGTTGCGGCGGTGGGCAGGGGCGTTTCACGAGATCTCCGGGGTGTGGCGGGCGAGGAACTCGGCGAGCTCGTCGCGTCAGCTCGCCGGGGGCTCCGTCTGCGTCGCAAAGGGTGCCGATCGGGCGACCCGGCGTCCGGAATGAGATCCCCAGGCGAGCAGCGGTGGGCCGAGCAATGCTCTCGACTCCGCCCTGTGACCGGGCACGCGCCCGGTCCGGCCGGGGGCTGGCCCGCAGGACTTGCCGCATGTCGTTGTAACTAATACTGTTACGACTAGAGCCGAAGGGCGAGGGAGGTGGAGTACGGCGTGGGCGCCAACAGCAGGCTGACCATCGCAACGCACGCCCTGACATGGATCGGGCTGTACCAGCGGCGCGGCCACGAAGTCGCCACCTCCGAGCAGATCGCGACGAGCGTCAACACCAACCCGGTGGTGATCCGCCGCCTGCTGGCCGAGCTGCGCAAGGCCGGCCTGGTCGATTCGCAGCGGGGGGCGGGGGCGGGCTGGATGCTCGCGCGGGACCTGGCGGCGATCACCCTGCTCGACGTCTACCAGGCGATCGAGCCGGGACCGGTCTTCGCCCTGCACCGCGCGACACCGGACCCCGAGTGCGTCGTGGGCCACGGCATCGGGCCGGCGTTGACCGCCGTGTACGACGAGGTGGAGGCCGCCCTGCGTGGGGAGCTGGCCAGGACCACGCTGGAAGACGTGCTGCGGGACGTTTTGAAGGCCACCTGACCTCGGACCATTGACTTCCCCTGATCGAGGGAGGCCAGTGCCTGCGGCCATAAATGTAACAAAAATTGTTACGTCAAGGATCGGAGGGAGGATCTCATGGGACAGCTGGACGGCAAGAGCGCCCTCGTCACCGGCGCTTCCAGCGGCATCGGCTTGGCGATCGCCCGCCGTTTCGCCGCCGAGGGCGCGACCGTCTACCTCACCGGCCGCCGCGAGGCCGAGCTGTACGCCGCCGTCGAGCAGGTCGGCGCCCGAGGCATCGCCATCCAGGGCGATGCCTCGGACCTCGGTGACCTCGACCGGCTCTTCGCCGAGATCGCGAACCGCAGCGGCCGCCTGGACATTGTGGTGGCCAACGCCGGGGTCGGAGACTGCGGCCCGCTCGGCGCGATCACCGAGGAGGAGTACGACCGCACTACCTCGATCAATATCAAGGGCACGGTCTTCACCGTCCAGAAGGCGCTGCCGCTGCTGACGGGCGGCGCCTCGGTGATGCTGCTCTCCTCCAGCTCCGCCTTGCGGGCCACACCCGGTCTGGGCGTCTACGCCGCCACCAAGGCCGCGATCCGCAGCCTCGCCCGCACCTGGGCCGCCGAGCTGGCCGGCCGCGGCATCCGCGTCAACACCCTCACCCCCGGCCCCGTCGAGACCCCGGGCCTGGACGAGCTCCTCGCCACCTTCCCGCACGACGATCAGCCCACCGCGGGCGAGCCCGCCCCACCGACCCCGCTCGGCCGCGCCGGCCGTCCCGACGAGGTCGCCGCCACCGCCCTTTACCTGGCCGGCGACCACAGCACTTTCACCACCGGCGCGGAACTGTTCGTCGACGGCGGCGCCACACAGCTCTAGGACCCAAGTCGGCGACGCGGGACGCAGGCACTTCCTGTTCCAGGGCTGAGGCCCGACCGACACACCTCATGCGAACGAGAAGACAAAGGACAAGGACGATGGCAACAGATACTCAGACCTCGCGGAGTGTGGCCGAGGAGTTCGTGGAGCGCCTCGGCAGGCAGGACGCCGACGGCATCCAGGAACTGTTCGCCGAGGAGATCGACTGGCACGTCCCCGGCAGTGACGCGCTGCCCTGGACCGGGCGCCGTACCCGGCGGGAGGAGGTCGCGCCGTACTTCACCACGATGTGGCCGCACTTCGTGCACGGCAGGAGCAAGGTCGTGCTGGAGCGCGTCATCGTCGACGGTGGTGATGTGATGCTGCTGGCGGACTTCACGCACACCGTTCTGGCCAGCGGTAAGGAGTTCACCACACCGGCGGCCATGCACCTGGTGGTCGAGGACAGCCGGATCGTGCGCATGCACGTATACGAGGACACGCTGACCGTCGACGAGGCGTTCACCGCCGGCTGAGTGGAGAGTGCCCCGTGGCCCGGGGCACCCCGGCCGGGCGTGTACCAACGGTCTCGCCGCTCGGCTGGGGCCCGCCGACCTGATCCTGGCCGTCGGCCGCGACGCCCGGAGGATCTTCCTCGGCTCCGGTCATCGCCGGTGCGTCCCGCATCCGTTGCCGTGTCGAGGGCAGGATCGCCGACATCACACGACCAGAGTCCACGATCCCACCAACTCATCCGGCTGCCACTCGCGCTGCATGGGCCAACGCTAGACCTGCGTGATTACGACAACGGATCAAAGTCGATCACCGTTGGCTACCTTTGCGGCTTGGGAACAGTACTCGCCGTCTCTTGGCGCGCCAGGGCAGTCGCGGACTCCGCGCTGGCCGTGTCGGCGTAGTTCGCACGGACCTGTGCGCGCCTACCGCGCGCGACCTCGACCGTGCCCCAGTCCTGCAGCAGTTGGACCGCCCGCTGGACGGTCCCGACCGAGATCCCGTAGTCGGCGGCGAGCCGCTTCATCGGCGGTAGCTCATCGCCGGCGAACAGCTCACCGCGCTCGACCTGGCCGTAGACATCGACCGCGAGCCTCTCGTACGGATTCCTGGGGTTCGCCCGGATTCGCTCCGCCGAGGTCAACGGCTTCGGCCGCTCCGGCACCCGATCCGCCAACGCACTCGACGCGCGCTGGTCAGCCTCCGAGACCCACGCCGTGTAGACCCGCAAGGTCGTTTGCCCGCCGGAACCGTGTCCGAGGCGACCGGCCACCGTGCGGACATCAACTCCCGAGGAGATGAGCTCGGTCGCCGAGTAGTGTCGCAGCTTGTGCAGGGTGGTGTTGATGCCGAGGCGCTTGACCATCCGCTCATAGCGTTGGGTCACCGAGCTCGGCTTCTGGTACTCGGCCGCATCGGGCGACTGCGAGAACATGAACGCCTCTCGCTCGAGACTCAGGCCGATAGCGACGGCGCGCTTTTCGCAGCGTTCTCGATGCTCAGTGAGCACCTCGACGGTGACGGGGTCGAGCGCGACTCGGCGCTGCTGGTGGGTCTTGGTGTCCTTCTCGTACCAGACCCGCTTCTCCGGATCCCACGAAATCGCGCGCTTGAGCGTGACAACCGCGGCGTCAGGCTCGAAATCCGCCCACCGCAACGCGCACAACTCACCTCGGCGCGCGCCAGTCGTCATCGCCAGCCACAGCAGGCTGCCCCAATCCTCGTCCTGCCACGCCTCGGTCAGGATCCGCGCCGACTCGTCAGCAGTCGGCGGGCTCGGATCGGCCGGTGGGGACGCCGGCGGATCGACGTCCACCGTCGGGTTCTTGGACACCCAGCCCCAGCGCACCGCACGCTTGTAAGCGCCCGACAGCAGGTAGTGGATCTGGCGGATCGCCGTCGCCCCCAGCGGCTTGCACTGATGCGGACGACACCGCTCATCGCACTCATGGTTCCGCGAGGTGCGATGGTCAACGCGCCGCTTGTTCGTGCAGTGATCCCGGCAGCGACGCAGCTCCGCGTACAGCGAATCCAGGATGTCGGCGTCGATGCGGCCGACCGGCTCCTCCCCGATGAACGGCGCGATGTGCTTGCGCACGTAATCCCGGTACTGCTGCCGCGTAGAAGGCTCGCCCTCGAAGTACTGATCCAGGTACCGCTTCAACAACTGTCCGACGGTTGCCCGAGTGCGGGGGTTGAGCTCCTCGTCGACCTGGTTCAGGAGGCGGGTGCGCGCTCGGCCTCGGCGGTGTCGTTCGGGCCCTGTGGGACCACCTCAGTCAGAAACAAGCGTCGCTTGGTCACCGGATCAATGCCCGCGGACACCCTTACGCGTAGAGCTCCGCTCGGGAGGCGATCGACTGCACCGCGCTGCTTCTTGGCGATCCGACCACGAGCCATGACTCAAGATTAAGGCCGGATGTGTCATAGACCGTGTCACGCGCAATTCAGAAGCGCTGAACTGCGACCTAAAACCCCAGGTCAACGATGGTGGGCACAGTTGGGTTCGAACCAACGACCCCCTGCTTGTAAGGGAGATCGACGGCGCCAACACCGCCATCTACCTGCAACTTCGCCCGCACAGTCTCCCCCACCACCCCACGCGGACCACCCTGATTCACACCATTTCATGCCACGAGTGATGCCACGCCCCACCAGCCCTACGTTCGACGCCGAGCGTCGTGATTGACGAACTTCGTCATCTATGATGTAGACTGCCAGTATGGCTGCTAAGGACATCTGCGACCACGTCGCCGCTCTCGCGAACCCGCTGCCCACTTCGCCTTCGGAGGTCCAGCCGCCGGAAGCGCTTCCCGACGCTCAAGACCAAATCCGCGAAGACCAAGACAACTACGCCCACAATCTCCGCGGAGCGTGGGAAGCCGAGGACATCGACCCTCTGCTCACGGAAATCGAGATGGTCCGCAAGGAGCGCTCCAAGCTCGACCACCAGCTGCGCATGCTCATCGCTTACGGCCGGGAGTTCGTCGGCCCTCGCCCCTACCCGCTCAACACTCTCGCCACCGCCGCCGGCCTCGGCTCCCACAGCAGCGTGCGCACCTTCTACGACGAAGACGAAATCGAGGCCGTAGCTGCAATTACGGGCGCGAAACGAATTACCAAACCAACCAGCCAGTGATTCGGAAGCGAGCTCGCCCGATCTGTGCCCGGCATACCGAACAGCTGAGGGCAAACCATCATGCCGTTCGTAGTTCTGGCCGTATCGCTCCGCTCTTGTGATACTCAGCCCCGGAAGCGTAGCGAAATCTCCGGGCACACTGTGGGGATCAGGCGTGCGCCTGATCCCCACAGACTTTCACGGCTAGGCCGTCTTGACCATCAAGGTGATCACTGCTGCCACGGCTGACACCAGCGTTCCTACTGCCGAGAAGCTCGCCGCGATCCCATTGAAGCCCGAGAGCAGACGCTTGATCAACTGGCTCCAAGCTGATTTTCGAACGAACCACTTGAGCTTCTGCCACCGATGTTCCCTGATCCAGCAGCCCATCAGGATCCCGCTCGCGTTATTTCGACAGAACTCCTCCTTCCGGGTCTCAGCACAGCACCACACGGGAGCCTGAAAGAGACTGTAGAGAAAAGCCACCGCCGACAGAACGACCAGGATATTCGGCCCTAACGAACCGCTGAACCAGCCATACACCACGACAATCGCAACAACATATCCCCAGTACTTCCGTAGCGACTTCACGTGACGTCAACGTAGACGATCAACGACGATGCACCGCAGGACCAAACGGGTGTTCCTGGGGCGAGTCAGGCCGTCCCGACACCCTAGATCCCTGGCCAATGCCCACACCGGGACACCGCCGGGGTCGGGCGTGTTGCTCTCACCCCTGCCTTTCGACTTTCCAAACTGCTTCCGCTACTCCTGTTGCTGCTCGTGCTCATCAGCATTGATGAGCACGAACCAGGCGTTCCCTCGTCGAGGCAAGTAGTCGAGTCGCCGCTACGCAGACGATTGGGAATCGCAGCACGTCAGCCGCGGCAGGACAACGACCATCAACGGATGACTCGACGATGAGTAGAAACCCACACCACACGAGCCAGCACGTCAGATACGGTGATCGCTGATCGACGGACCGTGATCAAGGGGAGGATCATGCGCGCGTTTGACGCGCACGACATCGACGCGGCCCCCTCGGTGATTGGCCCTGAGGCCGTCGGCGACGAAGACGTCGACGAGCCGGCCGAGGCCGAGCAGCAACCGGGAAGCACCATCGTGTACCTGCCGGTCGCCGCACCGATGGGAAGCGACCAGCACAACGTCACGGTCCAGCTTCGCGCCACCGACGCAGACGAACTGACGCTGCCCGTCTTCCGCGACCTCGACACGTTGGTTGCCTGCTGCGGGCAAGACCAGGCATGGATCTCGGTGGCCACTGGCGATCTTGACGACATCGTCGCTCAAACAGGCGCGGACACCGTCGTAGTCGACGCCATTGTCCCCGGCCACGAGCAGGATGGGAGCGCTGACGCATGACCGGGT
The DNA here is from genome assembly GCF_042665275.1 of Saccharopolyspora griseoalba. Taxonomy (NCBI): domain Bacteria; kingdom Bacillati; phylum Actinomycetota; class Actinomycetes; order Pseudonocardiales; family Pseudonocardiaceae; genus Saccharopolyspora; species Saccharopolyspora griseoalba. The sequence goes on from NZ_JBHTCJ010000005.1 coordinate 101,827, forward strand.
TCGGTTCCGGTGAGGAGATGACTCGCCTCGCGAACACGTTGACCACTGCGCTGGACGGATTGCGCCAGACCGCAGAAGGGGAAATCAGCCCTGTGGACGCAGGGCAGTCCACCGCCGAGGTCACAGCAGTGCTCGCATCGTTCTTCGACGTCACCGGCGGGATGGTCAATGACCTGCAAGGGCAGGCCGAGCAAGTGCCGAATGCCCGCACCGACTACGAGAGGACGGACGACGCCGCGGCGCAGGGGCTGCCACCGGTGCCTTTGCCGAGCAATGGGGGGAACTAGCGAATGGAGCCGATCAACACGGTCGTGAAGGGAACGCCGTCCTCATGCCGGAGCGCAGCGGATCTCCTCGGCCAGATCGACCGCGGCGTGTACGACACAGGATCGGCAATCAACCGGGCTCGATCCGAGTCGGAGTCATGCTGGGCCGGCGATGCAGGCGATGCCTTCCGCCAAGCGATGTCGCAGAGAGGCAAATACGCCGACGACCTGGCCGAGGCCGCGGGCCGAGCCGAAAAGGCACTGAAGGCGTTCGCCGATGAGCTGCAAACCGTGATCGGCTTGATCAAACAGGCGCGCAGTGTGGCCGCCGAGCACGGGGTCACGGTAACCCCGTCCACGATTGAGTCACCGGGGCCAGCACCACAAGCACCTGCAGCCCCAGACGATCCCACTGCCCTGCCCGTGGCGCCGACGCACGAGTACGAGGCCTACAGGGCGGCCAAGGGAGCCTACGACCGCAAGGTCAAGGGCTACGAGGAAGCCAAGGCCACCGTGGACCAGGCCCGGAAGAAAGAGGCCGAAGCCCACAAGGCCTTGACCTCTGCAATGGACTACGAGTCTGGCCTGCTGGAATCGCTTCAGAAGGGCGCGCTGTGGTCCCTTGTCGGGGTCAACCACGGCCTGATCACACAGCCCCAGATGACCGCGGATGCGTTCCGCACCAAAGCAGCATCGTTCGTCGACCAGGCGGCAAAGGCCGGGCAAGCCGCAAACGACCCGGCACTCACTGCGTCGCAGCGCGCCCACTACCTCTCTCTGCAGGAGAAGTTCACAGAGAAGGCCAACAACGCTTCAACACGCGCAGCGAACACCCAGGTCGCAGCCGACCGCCTGCACCGCCGCATCGGCGTCGGCCCCAAGACCGCCCGCGTGCTCGGTAAGACCGTCGGCAAGAGGATTCCCGTCGTCGGAACCGGCGTCTCCGTCGGCCTCCAGGTCGAAGCAGTCGTCAACGATGGCAAGCCGGTCGGAAAGGCCGCCGCGAACGTCGGCGGCGGCCTCGTCGGTGGCATCGCGGCCGGCGCCGCAGTCGGCGGTATGGTCGGCGGCCCAGTCGGCGTCATCGTCGGTGTCGGCGTCGGCGCCATCGGCTCCGGTATCGGTAGCTGGCTGGGCGAAGAAGGTTACGACGCCGCAACCGAAGGGGAGAGCGGCTGATGACTCGCCGCAGCGGGATCGTCATGGGACTCTGGGCGCTGCTCGCGCTCGCCGCGCTCATCTGGTTACTCGCCGGCAACCTCAGCAGCGAGTTCGGCGTGTTCGCGGCCATGTTCGTCGCGGTCTCGTTCGCCTACATCCCCGCTCGCCTCATCGCGCTACGCCGCAGTGCCAAGGAAAGCCCCTTGGAACCGCGGATCGTTCCATTGCGCGTGGGCTACGGCATCACCGGTGCGATCACGTTCGGCCCCGCCATCGCCGCCATCTTCGACTGGGTCCCGATCTTGCCCGCACTCGGCAGCTTCCTCGGCGGGTTCGTCCTGATGACATGGGTAACCGCTGCCCTATCCGACGGCTACCAGGGCCTCTGGCTCGACTCGCTCATCTTCCACGGCAACCTGACCCCGCCGGAAGACGACTGGATCAACCAGAAGCGCTAACACTAGAGACGGCAGAAGACATGACAAGTCTTCCGCCGCGTCCTGCTCCCACCACAGGCGAACCGCGCCCTCCGTCGACACCGACTGATCCCCTGTCCACATCTTCTGGGCGGAGTCAGCGGTCTTGTGCCGGTCTTGCCAAGCGCGACATCGGAGCTGAGGGGTCCGCCCAGGGTTTGGTTGACACCTGATTTGTCCGCCTGCTCCGTGCCCGAGGCGGCCGACCACCGTACGGACATCCACACCCGAGGAGATGAGCTCGGTCGCCGAGTAGTGCCTTAGCGAATCCAGGATGTCGACCTCGATGCGGCGGCCGACCGGCTCGTCCCCCCGACGCCCGCGGCCAGGCAGATGGCGAACGCGCTGCCTCGTTCAGTGGGAGCGGGGTGTATCCGGCGAGCATGAAGCCCCGCAGCATCGCGCAGGCGACCGCGACAGCTGGCTCATCGACCGGAAGCCCCAGAACCGAATGATGGCCCTCTCAGCGACTTGCTGAGGGGGCCATCATTCGGTTCTGGGGCTAGAAGTCTTCGGTCACCGGGTAGGCGAACGAGTCGGAATCGACCATCCACGCACGTACCGGCCGACCTTCGGCAGTGACAGTGCCCTCAGCGGCCGGCACAACCGCGACCGGGCGGTGACAGATGTCGATGCCGGCGAACCCGGGCAGGTCCTCGGCGCGCACTAGGCCCCGGTGTTCCTCACTGACCACCAGCGGCCGGCCATCGGCGTCCCACCGCTCGATGTCTCGGGACTCGATCCCTTCCTTGAAGAAGGCCTCCCAACCCGTAGCACTCCAGCTCAACGACCCGTGGACAGGCTTCGCAACTTCATGGGCGTTCGCGTGATCCATGCTCTTGATCGTCCCGCACCGAGCTGACACCCAGGGGCGAGTTCGGCGAAAACGTACTGTCCGAGCGGGTACGACGTGCAAAATGCACAGCTCCATACAGGTCAGAACAACGCTGACAGGCGTTCAGAATCTGGAAGCCTCCGCGTGCCTGCTGGCCATCGTTCTTCCATTGGCACCCGCCGACCCGGTTTCATGATCCTGTGGCTTTAACGTCAGGCGGACACGAGCAGGTGCACCAACTGGGGAGCAAATTCAGGCTGTACTTCGCTGGTCAGGCGTTATCGACCTTCGGTGACAGCCTGATTCCTCTGACAATCGCATTCGCTGCGCTCCACCTCGAGGGTCCCGGCCTCCTCGGACTGACGCTAGCCGCGAACCGTGTCCCCATCGCCGCGCTGGTGCTCTTCGGCGGTGCACTCGGCGACCGCTGGAATCGGCGTTGGGTGATGCTGGGCGCCGACCTCCTGCGGTGCGGCACTCAACTCACGACCGGCCTGCTTCTGGTGTTCGGAGCCGCGCAAGCATGGCACCTCGTGCTGCTTCAGGGGCTCGCCGGCGTCGGGACCGCGGCCTTCGTGCCGGCTGCGAGCGGATTGGTGCCTGCGTTGGTCCGCCACGAGCAGCTCCAGCGCGCCAACGCCCTGCTCGGTCTGGCTACCAACGCGAACAAGGTGCTTGCCATCAGCGTTGCCGGGGCCGTGGTAGCAACCGCCGGGCCAGGGATCTCCCTTCTGGTTGACTCTGCGACGTTCGCCGCGTCTGCGGTCTCGCTGTTCCTGCTCCGGTTGCCAGAACAAGCTCGCGACGCAAACCGGTCGAGCTTGTGGCGTGAGCTCCGCGAAGGCGCCTGCATGGTGGCATCGACTCCCTGGTTGCGGTCCCTGATCTCCTATAACGCGCTGCTCCAGGGGCTCGTCATTGGCCCTCATATGGTGGCTGGCCCGTTACTGGCCGAGGCGCATCTTGGCGGCGCGGGCGCCTGGGCGACCATCGGCGTCGTGCAAGCGGTTGGATCGATCGCAGGAGGCCTGTGCGCTATGCACTGGCAGCCGAAACGTCCCCTGCTAACTGCCTATGCAGTCGGCTTCCTCATGGTTCCCTACCTCCTGCTCTTGGCCATGAATGCGCCGCTATGGCTTGTGGCCGCGTTCGCGATCGCGGTTGGAGCGCAAGGCGCACTCTTCATGACCATTCAGTCGACGCTGCTACAGCGCCACGTCCCCGCGACATCTCGATCCCGCGTCGCCGCCTGGTCGCAGCTCGGCAATCTGGTCTTCCTGCCGACCTCCTTGGCAGTCGCCGGCCCCGTAGCCGCGGCCTCCGGCGGCGGTCCGATTCTCCTCGTCGGCACTGGCTGGCTCGCGCTTTCGACGATCTTCGTTCTGTGCAAAGTGCCAGCGACCGGAATTACAACGAAAAGCGACTCCCCCGCCGTAGCGGAGGAGTCGCCGACGAGCTGATTATGAGTGGGCTTGTTCAAGGCCCTGCGGAGTCCACGGCAGCGGGAGGCCATCACCCGCGTACCGCGGAAGGACATGCAGGTGTAGGCGGAATCAGGTTTGCGTCGCGGCCCTGCCTTTGCTGGTGATGATGTTGACGGCAGGCAGTGCCCACCTTCCCGGTCACGCGGCAACCCGCCCGGCGAGTTCCTCGACGCCGCCGCGCTCGGCGAGGTCGACCTGCACGGTCTCGACGTCCACGCCGATCCGTTCCACCTCGCGCGCGGTGGCGTGCACCTGGGGGTTCTCCGCGGTCAGCAGGAGGTCCTGGCCGTCCCGGACCAGGCAACGCGCCAACTCCCGGCCGATGCGCCGGTCACCAAGGCCAGCGGTGTGCGGGTGTCCACGCTTGCCTCGCGGGCGCTCGGCGAAAAGCGGGCCGTACATGGGTTGCCGTGGCTCTCTCGCCTCAAACACCCCACGCCGACCCCGACTGCACCCGGGTGCAGGACGTCTACTCGCTGCGCTGCGCTCCGCAGGTGGCCGGCGCCCGCGACACCGTGCCCACGCCGAGACGTTCGCGGACGTCGAACTCGCCAGCACGGTCGGCAACCCGGTGTTTTGGTATTGCTGCCCCAAGGCGCCCGGATTACGAAGCGCGGACATCTACCGAGAGTAGTTGGACGCCTCGGCGGAGTGGTGCGTGACGTCCACTCGGAAGGGCTGGCCTTCGAGGATGGCCAGATCAAGCAGTCCCGGGAAGCGGCGGTCGCATTCGGATTTGCGCAGGGTGTTGAGGCGACGGGTTCCTTCGTCCCACTGACGCACCACACCTGACTCGCGCAGGATGCGGAAGTGGCGACTGCTGGCCGATTTCCCCACGGGAAGATCAAACCCACCACATGGCACATCAGGCGTCCTGGCCAGTGCCGCGACGATCCCGAGGCGCAGCGGATCGCTCAACGCGTGGACGACGTCGAGGAAGCGCATGTCCTCCTCGCGGGGATGTATCAGTGGGGATGCGGTCCTGCTTGCCATGCCACCCAGTATCGCACCCCGGATGTTTCACGAATTGCGAACATAAGGTAGTGTTCATGTTCGACAGATAGTGAACATGGGGCGGAGTGGAGCCGTGCTTCATCCCGCCTGCTGCAGGAGAGGACGGACAGGTCATGCCACGCATCGTGCGCTTCCACGAGACCGGAGGCCCCGCGGTTCTGGGTCTGGACGAGGTTGAGGTCCCGCAACCGGGAGCTGACGAGGTTGTGATCGAGGCGCAGGCGCTGGGCCTGAACCGGGCCGAAGAGATGTTCCGCAAGGGGCAGTACGTGCAGGAACCAGTGCTGCCGGCCAAGATCGGTTATGAGGTCGCCGGAACGGTCCGGGACGTCGGAGAGAACGTCACTCACCTCCGGAGCGGCGATGCGGTTAGTGTTATCCCGGCGTTCGGCATGACCGACTACGGCATGCACGGTGAGGTCGTGCTAGCCCCGGCGCATGCTGTGGTCAAACATCCCGAGCACTTGTCGTGGGACGAGGGTGCGGCTGCCTGGATGATGTTCATCACCGCCTACGGCGGACTGATCGACCTGGCCGGAGTCGGTGAGGGCGACACCGTCCTCATCCCCGCCGCCTCCAGTAGCGTCGGTCTGGCGGCGATCCAGATCTGCTCCATGGTCGGAGCCACGCCCGTGGCATTGTCCCGTACCAGCAGCAAGCGCCAGGCACTCTTGGACCATGGTGCGGCCGCGGTCATCGCCACGCAGGAACAACACGTGGCCGCCGAAGTGCACCGTCTCACCGGCGGGGCCGGCGCCCGCGTGGCCTTCGACCCCGTCGGCGGTCCAGCCTTCGCCGAGCTCACCGCCTCGCTCGCGGAGCACGGAATCATCCTCGTCTACGGCGCTCTGGACTCGGAGAACACCCCGCTGCCGGTCATGGACGTCTTGGGCAAGCACTTGACGATCCGCGGCTATGAACTATTCGAGCTCACCACAGACCCCATCCGGCGCGCCCAGGCAGCCGAGTTCGTCTTCAACGGCCTAGAGAAGGGCGATCTCAAGCCCGTCATCAGCGCCACCTTCGCGCTTGACGACATCGTCGCCGCACACGAGTACATGGCATCCAACCAGCAACTCGGCAAGATCATCGTTCAGGTCGGGGCATAGCCGATGCGCTGGGACTGACCGGTTCTGCGCGGCCGAACGGGCAGGTGGTGCGGATGCCGCTGGCAGGTGGTCCGCCCGTTCCGGTCACAGGACTCGGTTTCGTCCCGGACAACTGCGCTGGACGGCGGCTGGAACGATTCTGGCCACTGGCCAGGACGTGACACGCACGTGTCCAGCGAGGATCGAAAAGAACACGCAGGTCATGCGTCTCCTCAGTAGAGTGATTTCCAGGAATCGGTGAGATCGACTTGTTCGGCCGTTGCCGCCCGCCAGAACAGGCGGGCGGCTCGGCTAATCCACAGGCGAATCACGTGTGCCGGATCGGCAGGTCTCGCAGGGTGATCCCCGACCAGCCTTGGCGGTTCAGGAAGTCGACGGAGTACCGCGCCGCGCGGCGCTTGATCGTGCCGTTCCGGTATGTCGCCATAGCGGCGTGGAATCCATCGGCGATGTAGGTCATGCCGAGGTCCCAGATGTCGTCGTGGTTGCTGTTGAGCTGGTCAAGCGTGTAGTTGCGCTTGATATTCGGGACCACGGCGACGCCCGCGGAGTCAAGAGCCCGGATACCGTCGAGCATCTCCAGGTAGGAGTCCGCTCCGAGAACGTAGTCGGTCTCGACGACGTCGAAGCCGACCCGTCGAGCTCGAAGGTACTTCTCAACGTGCTGGTCGAAGGTGATCGAGCCCTTCTTGCGTCCCCACTGACGAACTCGTTCGGCATCGTTGAAGCACTCGACCGTGCCGATGAAGCCGAAACATCCCGCGTCGCGGAGTCGCTCCATCGCGGCTGCCGAATCGATGGCGTAGGTGAACGGGAAGAAGGCGGCATTCGTGAACCCGTGGCGCCTGTATTCCTCGATGATCTGGAGCATCATCTCGAGCTCGCGCTCTTCGTCCGGTTGGCAGCCGGTGGTGATGTTGACCGAGACGAGCTCGGACCTGTCCCAACCGCGTCCGTCGAAGTCGTTCGCCAGCAGCTGGACATGACGGCTGATGTAGTCCTTCGGTGGTGGGGCGAAGCTCTTCACCGCTCCCCTGCTGCATCCGAGACAACCTCCGGCGCACGTGGTGTAAGGCGAGATGATCGTGGCCGTGGGCAGCTCTACGAAGTCCGGAGAAACGCGGCTGTAGTAGTGGCTGCTCGCGCCGAAGATCTGCGAATGCACGAGCACATCCGCGAGTACCTCGCCGGTCGAGCGGAGTTCGAGCCGCGCGTTTCGCCCCTCCCGGCTGAACATAACCGGCGACGCCGCGCGGTAATCCGGAATGCAGATCGTCTGGTAGTTCGACTTGCCGGAGTCGCCATCCGTGTAGACCAACGTGTAGGTGCGGCTGTCGAGTGACTCATTGGTATCGCACCCGACGAACCCGATCAGCAGCGAGAGCAGCTGTGTACGCGACAGGCCAGTGTCGGGGTCCGCTTCGCCGCCGTCATCGAAGGGCACGAAAGCATCGATGAAATCGAGGGCGCTGGCCATGAAGCCGGACAGTCGATCCGCGACCTCAACCCGTTCGTGAGGCGACAGATCGTCACCGGCTTCGCGCGCGCGGGTGGGCTCGACGAGCAACGGCTGTTCGTTCAACGACAATGGAATCTCCACTTCCTTCGGGTGGTGGAGCCCGGCTGAGGTGATGAGCTGTGGAAGGTGAAGCACCTCAGCCGGGTCCTCGGAGGTCCGAGCGGACCCGACGCGCCGCCCAGAACGCGCTGGACGGCGCATCGTCGACCGCTCGCGGCTCGTTGCCCTATGCCGCTGTCGCTCGCCGCCGCGATGGCCGGCCGGCCGCGCCGCTGGTGCGCTTCCCGCGGTACATGTCCTGATCGGCCGTGGCGAGCAAGTCGTCGAGACCAACGCGTCCGGTGCCGGCAGCGCCTCCGACGCTTGCCGTGACCGTGATCGTGTAGCCGTCGATGGTCATCGGCTCCGCCACCGCCGCCGCCAGCCGTCGCTTGAGCTCCTCGAAGTGCTGTCCGCCTTGCCACCGGCCCGCCCAGAAGGCGAACTCGTCACCGGACAAGCGCACAGCCAGCTGTCCACGGCTCTGCAGTGCTCGGAGTCGGCGCGCAACGTGGACGAGGACCTGGTCGCCGTAGCGGTGGCCGAAGGTGTCGTTGATCGCCTTGAACTCGTTGAGATCGAGCATGAACAGGGCCGTAGGCCGTCCCGCGGAGCGAGTCGCGACTTGCTCGAGGGCGAGCCGGTTGCCAACCCCCGTCAAGGCGTCGGTGCGAAGGCGCCGCTGCAGCTGCGCCACGCGCAGGTGGGTGCTGGCCCAGCCTGCGGCTGCCAGTGCGAACCCGAGCTCAGTGATCATTCGCGATCACCCCAGCGCGCACAGGCTGCTCGACTTCCGGTGTCGTTGGATTGGACATGGTGCTTCTCCTCGGTTGTTGGGTGGATGCCTGTTGACCCGGGTGCTGGCGGCTTCGAGGTCGAACGAGGCAGAGCTATGGCGTTTCCGCGGACGAGCGGCGGTGGCCGAGCCAACAGCGGCGCTAGGCTTCGGGCATGGCGATCGACACGAACGCAGTGGTGAACCTGCCTGGCCTCGACGATCAGAAGATGGACGACTTGATCGCGCTGCGCGCGGCGTGCCAGGTCACCGGGGCGCCCACGGAGTGGCGCGACGCCAAGCCGTACACCCACGAGTTCGAGCGGTGGCTGCGAGCCTCGAAGGACAACGCCGACCGCCTGGTCCGCCGATACGTGCTGCTCGTGGTCACCGAGGGCCGCTCGACGCTGGGCAACTCCGAGTCGGACGCGGGCGACGTGGCGCGGCTGGTTGAAGAGTTCTACCGGAAGATCGGTTAGCACGCGTCTCCCCCACCTTCCAGCGCAGCGAGGGCGCGACGGACCTGGGCGAGGCTCAGCCCGGTCTCCTGCATCAGCGATAGCGGATCGGCGTTCGTGCCAGCCCCGATCGCGTCCTCGATCTTCCGCTGGATGTTCGCGGTGTCCTCCGCCATTGGCTCGGTTTCCGTGGTGGCCAGCGATTCGTCGACGTCGCCAACGAGAGTCGGCTCGGCTTCCGCAGCGCAGTCACGATCGAGCAGGGTCTCGGTGAACTCCTGCTGCTCCGGATGCTCGATGAGCAACGAGCGCGCCCGGATCATCCGTGCCGTGAGCATGTAGCCGAGACCCCGCGTCGGCCGACCGTCCGGGAAGACCGCCGGCAGCTCGTGGAGGCCCTCCGGCATCGGGGCTCCGGACGTGATCATGTTTCCGGAGGTGCGCTCGTTGACCCGCAGACCGACAACCGTCCCGCCCTTGAGCTGGTCGCGCAGGACCGTCGAGCCACCGAGCTGCTTGGCGGACGGCACCTGAGTGGCCAGTACGAGGCCGATCCCGTACTTCCGGCCCTCCTGAGCGAGCTTCTCGCACATGCGCCGGACGTCGCTGTTGTCGGCGCCGGTGTCCTCGTCGTTCATCAGCAGCTTGTGCGCCTCGTCGATAACGATGAGGATCAGCGGCATCTTCGGGCTCGGCTCGAGCGAACCGCCTCCCTGGCGCTTGAGCGCCTTCCGCCGGCGGTCCATCAGCCGCAGCACGTAGCGGAGCAACTTGCGCGCGTCCTTCGGGGTCTCCGCGAAGAGCTTCACCCGCTTCCGCCAGTGCGGCAGGGACGCCCCTTCCCCGCCATCGACGATCAGCGGGTAGACGCGGTCCGAAGCCGCGGCCTCGGCGAGGATGAGGTCCAGCACCTTGGTCTTGCCGGAGCCCTGAACGCCGGACACCAGGCCGTGCGTCGCTCCCCCACCCGGCCACCAGAAGCGGAAGTCCAGCCGCTCCCCGTCGGCGGTGGTCATCAGCGGGAACGACCCATCGGACGGGTCGAGCTGCGGGCCCTCCCAGCGGACGACCTCCTGCAGCGGATCGCTGGTGAGAACCGTGATCTGCGCTGTGCGCACCGACGCCCCCGGGATGGCCTCGACGAACACGCGCCCATCCGGCAAGTCGTAGACCGAGAGGATGGTCTGCTGGACCTTCAGAAGCGAATGCCAGTGCTCACCGATGTTGAGCTCGACGACGCCCCGCCAGCCGAACGGCAGCTCGGACACCCGCGTGAGCTTGGAACCCGGAAGCGCTTTGCCACTCGCTCCGAGGTGCTTCTCCCACCGTTCGACACGGGCGTCCGCAGCATTTGGTACTGCTGGCAAGGCCGACTGCTTAGCGGCCGGGCTGGCAAGCTCAGCGGTGACGTCGGGCTCCGGTTCTGTGTGCCGAACCCACCAGGGCACCGAAGCCACCGCGCCAACGCCCCACAGCAGGCTCGCCGCGATCCCGGTCGGTCCGTCGACGGCCACCGCGGCCTGGCCAGCTGCAGCACCGAACGCGGCGATACCGGCGTAAAGGCGGTTCCACCGCGAAGCCCGCTGCCGGGCGTACCCGTAGGCACCACCAGCAGTCGCCCAACCAGCCGCTACCGGTAGCAGGGCAGCCGGCCCGGACATCGCCGAGGCCGCAGCGCCGACCGCGTGGCTCGCGCTGATGCCGACGAGCGGGAGAGCCTGGCGCCTCCAGCGCTTGCTGAGTCGGACGGCTTCCCGCCCCACCAGGAGGGCGGCATCGGTGGTGGAATTCTGCTCGGTGCCTGCGGTGCCCGTGGCCTCTCGGCCGGCACTTCGCGTTGCCTGAATCATGGGTGCTCCCTGTGGTTCCAAGAACCTGTCCGAGTCCGCACCCCGCCTCGGCAGCTGCCGAGGCGGGACACGCACCCGGCAGATCAGTAGTCGTCGTACCAGGACCGTTCAGCGACATTGCCGCTTCCGCCTGCGCTGGCGACAGCGTCAGCGACCGGGGCGTGGCGGTTCTCGACGTGGCGGTGGAGGTTCGCCGCAAGCGGTGCGGCAGTCTCGAGAAGGTCGGTCAGCTCGCTGATCTGACCGATCGTGGCCGCGTCGAGCTGGTTCGCGGTCAAGTGCTCGCCGAGGCTCTGGGCCTCCTCGTAGGCCTTGCCGAGCAGCAGTGCCATCGTCGAAAGTGACGTGATGGTGTCCGTGTAGCCGTCTCCTGTCGAAGCCGGCACTGCACCGTTCGCCGATACGAGCTCACCCACGGTTTTCCCTCCGATTTCCTTGGTCGGTTCCTTGTTCACGTCCGTGCGCTCCGCATGGACGTAGATTCGTTGGGACCGGGTGTCGTCGTTGCTCTCGCTCGACCTGGGCCCTTGCTGACTGGTCTTCTTCCGCGACGACGAGCCGGTGCCCCGGCACTCCCGGCACCGGGTGTGGCGGTGGCGGCCACCGAAGTTCGAGATGAACTCGCCGCGGCCAGCGCAGTCACCGCACAGCCCCTGCGCTTCCGCGTCGTCCGGGCTCATGTCGCTGTTCTTGCAGTTGCCATCGCACTGGCCTCCGTGCGAACAGATCTCGCACCAGCCGTCCGTATCGAGCAGGTACTGAGGGAATTCAGCACCGCACCAAGCACAGCGCCGCGGGCGGGAGGCCTGCTCCTTGATCTCGCAGTCCGGGCAAACCCTGCCGAGCACGGGCACGACCACCACCAGCTCGAAGGCAACGCGCACACCGCAGCTCTGGCAGTTCTCGACCGCGCCAGAACGCCACCGCCGCCAGGTGCCGCGGTATCCCCAGCCGGAACGTGCTCCTTCGCGTCCGAGGACGTAGCCGGCACGAGCACCGGTCACCGCTCCCGCGACCAACCCGTGCACGCCGGCGACGGCGCCAGCACCGACTGCCGCGAGAGTCCAGCCCGCCGCGTAGGGCCACCACAGCGGATCGCGCGGTCCCTTGGAACCTGCCGAACGAACCCGGTCGGCCTTTCGCTGCCAGCTCTCGGCGGCACGGTGGCGGGTCTCCCGCCACGCGTCCTTGGAACGGCTCTTGGCCTGCTCCCAGGCGCGCGTGATGAGCGCCGCCAGGGCCATCGCCAATATCAGGTCCGCACCCATGTCAGCCCCCGATCAGCTTTCCGAGGCTGTTCGCGCCCATGTTCGCGACGGCGTCGGTAAGCCCGACTCCAGCGCCGGCCAGTGGACCAACCGCGGCCAGCAGGAGAACCGGAAGCAAGATCAGGCCGACCTTCGCCGGGGTGTCCGCCTTCTTGTCGACTGCGATGTCGTAGATGACGATCACGCTGACGATCAACGCGATCCCTCCCGCCAGAACGGGACCCTGAGCTCCCATGAGCGCGTTCGCGATCTCGCGGAAGCGATTGGCCAGCCAAACCCCGATCCCGGTATTCGCGAGGCACGAGCCACCGATGAAGGCGAGCGCAGCTCGGAGCCACCACGGGATCTTGGTGCGCTTCCGAAGCGCCCAGAGCAGCACGAAGCAGATAAGCATGATCACGAAGTACATGCGGTTTCCTCCTGGTCAGAGTGCGAAGAAAACGATCGCGATGGCGATCGCCGTGGCGACGGCGGTGCGCGAGGGCCGGCGGGCGATCCACAGGACCGCGTACCCGAGCGCGGTGATTAGCAGCGAGACGTAGCCGAAGGCGATGCCGGGAATCACCAGCCACCGAAGGCCGGCGGCCCATTCGGCTCGCTGCACGCGGGCGTGGATGTCCCGCAGCGAGGGCGGGCGAGAGCGCCATACCGATCCGTCGATGGCGGCGCGACCGCTCTCGTGGGCTTCCCGGACCCAGACCGAGGCCGCTTCCTTCCAGTTCGGTCCCGAACTGGCGTCGTCACTTGGAGTGAGCTCCTGGCTGACACCCGGGAAGGGAACGAGATCGCCATGCCCCGTGTCCGTTGTGGACTCCGAGTAGGATCGCGCGCGCTCGCGCGGGTGCTCGCGCTCGCGCTCCCGCTCGGGCGCCCCATTGGCGGGGGCCTGGTCGTTGTCGGTGGGTTCCTCCGGCTGGGCCCACGGGTCCGGGATGGGCATTACCGCGCTCCTCCTTCTCCGCTGATGCGGTTGGTTTCCGCGGTGAAGTGCTCGGTGTAGTGGGAGAAAAGCCGGTCACGTTCAGTGGCCGGGAGCTGTCCGATGGCTCCGCGCAGGCACATCAGCGCGGTGGACAGCCGCTGCAGGTCGGTGCCGGCCAGGGCGAGCTTCTGCTCGTACAGCGCGCGGCTGCTGTCCTTGGGCTCGGCGCGGTCGAGCACGCGGCGAACGTGCTCGACCACGTCCTCGCGGAGTAGGCGCGAGACTCGCGCCCGGTTTCGGACGTGCGCCACCGAGCTTCGAAGCGCGTACTCGGCGGCCTGGTATTGCTCGGCCGGAGTCGCGGCCTTCCGGAGGCGCTCGGCGTACTGAGCTGCTCGACGACGTGTCGAACGGACCCGCTTGGGTTCGCGCCGAGCCTCAGTTGTCATCGCGGTATTCCTCCCCACTGGTATCAACTCGCGTGAACGGTTTCGGCGGTATCCGCAGGCGCCGTATCGGAACTCGAAGTGCCCGAGGAATGCGCCTCCGTACCGCCCGTAGTCGAATCGGTGCTGATGCCGTGGTTTTGAGTCGTGGCTTCTACCTGGCCGTGCTTCGCGGCGGCCGCCAAGACCGCGTTGCGCAATGGGCTGGCGGCGTTCCGCGACATCCGCAGCTCGGAGTGGAACTCGCCGAGCTTCGGGTCGCGGCCGTGTTCGCGCTGGTAGCGGGCAACGAGCTCCACAGCGGCACTCCACTGCTGCTGAGTCCACTGGCCACCAGCCGAACCGTTCGGCCGCGTTGGCTTCGCAGGCGGCTTGGCCCGGCTCGATCGCGTTGTGGTTCGGCGGTCACGTGCGGCTTCGCCAGCCGCGCCGGTACCGGAAGGTCGGACGCGACGGGGACCGCTCGCCGGTACCGGCTGCTCCTCGATACTCAATACCGAGATCTCCTGATACCGGCGCTCAGCTTGGGCCCTCGATACCGCGTGGCTGAAGGCGATCTGATACCCCTGACTGGCTTCAGTCAGGACGATCAGCAACACCGGGAAGATCGCGTGCAGACCGGCTGCCACCCAGTCGCCTCGCTCGGCTGACTGGCCGCAGTTGAGGACCAGGCTCATCGCCGCGGTCACCCACCTCAGCCCGGCGCCCCACGGGGTCTGCTGGCCGTAGCGGTGGAGCTGGCGGTCACCGATCAATGCGACGATCAGCGCCGCGTCGACGGCGAGCCCGCCAGCCAGCCCGAGACCCCACGGCACGCCGTGATCGGCGAGCAGCTCAGCACCGGCGAAGGCCGAGAAGACCATGACCACGCTGGCGACGAGCCAGACGAAGAGGTTGATCATCGCCCCGGCCTTGGCCAGCTGACGCTCCTCATCCGCTGGGTCCGGCGATCCCTGGAGGTCGGTCATCACGCGGCCCCCTTGGCTCCAGCGCGCTGCTGACCACGGCGACGCCGCTCGGCTTCACGCGCGTCCGGGCAACGGCAGCCGTAGTTGGCGTAGGCGCTGCCGGTTCCGTGTCGAGGTGCATCGCAGCCCGTGCGATCGACGGTCGGGTCTTCCGCCTCGTCGGGGTTCTCGCGCCGCCACAGCCGCGCCAGTTCCTGGAAGTCGGGCTGAGCGACGCCGCCCCAGCTGCCGTAGCGCTCACCACGCAGCAACGCGCCGGCCAGGCACTCATCGCGCACCGGGCACCCGCTGCACTCCTCCGCGATCTTCTTCCGCAGCGCTGCACGCTGCTGCCTTCCGCTGAACTCGTCGGCGGCCGGGAAGAAGACGTCGACCGGAACGTCCGCGCAGTTTCGGCCAGCAGCGCGCTCGACCAGGCCCAGCAGCTTCCAACCGTCGGAGCCCGCGAAGCGCTGCACCCGGTCCAGCTGCGTTCCGAGGAAGTTCGTGACTCGGGTTCGCATCAGGCGACCTCCTTCCGGTCGGCGCGGCCGAGGACGCGGGACAGCGCGAAGTTGAGGCGTCCGGCGACCATCTGGACCGCGTGCTTGGCGACATCCGTGACGGGCTCGGCGAGGGGCGAATACTCCGGCTCGGGCAATCCCTCCGCCTCGATGGGCACGCGGAACCGCAGGACCGCAGTCGCGGTCGGCAAGTCGTTGTCCTCGGGCTCCATCCAGAACTGTCGGCTCTCCCATCCACGCCACGGGCCGCGGAGCTTGCGGTGGATCTCCCGAGGAACGCCGGAGGCGACCTCGACTGCGATTGCCAGGCGGTGGTCGTAGTCCCAGACGCCGGTGGCGCCGAGAACCGCCCGGTCGGCCACGACATAGCTCGGGCTCATGGCCGGCGCCTGCGCGATGCGCCAGGCGGCCGCGGCGAACTCCAGCGGGTCAGCCGTAGGCTCGTCGTCGCAGTCGAGGAAGTGCCCGGCGTTGCGCCGGAGGTACTGGCCGTACCTGGAGATGAAGTCGCTGGCGTGCTCGCGGTCGTAGCGCTCGTCAACGCCGAAGGGCTGTGAAAAAGGCACAGTCGTCTCCCGTCGTCTGGTGATTGCTGGGGTGGAGAACTCGGAGCGGCGGGTGCTTGGCGGCTTCGGCCACCCCGAGTTGATGTCGGAAGTTCAGAGAACGGTTCGCGCCAGGTCGTCCCGCAAGGCCAGGTGCCCCGCCGAGGTCAGGGCTGCCGGTGCGCGCTCCCCCGGCCGACCATCCAGCTCGCGCCGCAGCAAGCCGCGGTGAACGAGGGCGTGACCGGTGGGTTGATCGCAGAAGCAGACGCCGTCGATGTAGAGGTCCGGCTCGCAGCTGCAGGTCATCTCGACCCGCCCGGCCTCCGCTGCGGTGAGCACCGCGCGCTCCCGGTGGTTGAGCTCAGGCGCTGTACGGGACACTTGTGTTGCTCCTTCCGGTCTGGTGATCGGTTGGTGTGGAGGACTCGGGGCGGCGGGTGCTTGGCGGCTTCGGCCGCCCCGAGTTCCGGTCTTGGGCGTGCGGGTGGCAGTCCGGGCATCTACCCCACCGGCCGTCGTCCCGCTCGATCGTTCGGCTGGGCTCGTCGCATGCTCCGCACCACTCCGGGCGCTCTCGTGTCTTCGAGGCCGGTTCTGCAGGCGGAAGATCGTCGAGCCGCTTGGACAGAACCGCGGCCGGCGAACGCACGCCGTTTGGATTCGCACCGAGGTAGGCGGCCAGCCGCTCTTTCGACCAGCCAGCCTGCAACGCCTCGACGACCTTGGGGCGCAAGCGCTGCCGCTGCGATGGCGTCAGCTGCCAGGCAGGACCCAACGCATCCAGCACGGCATCGATGTCCTGAGAGGACTCCACCTCCTCCACATCGGACCCGATCAGCCGCAGCCGGTTCTCCCAACCGTCCCCGGTGGAGGGTTCATTGACGGTTCCGGACGGTTCGGGTGGCACAGCTGTGCCGGGGGTGGGGTGACGCAGCTTCGCCGCCCCTGCGGTGGCATCAGCGCCACCGGTGGCAACTTGCCGGGGACGGCGATTTGCCGGGGCTGTGGACAACTCCGCATTCATCACCACGGAGTAGCGATTCGGGTGGCGCCCGCCCCGCTCCTCGACGAGGAGTTGCCCCTGATCGGACAGCTTCCGGATGATGCGCTGCACCGTCCGCTGGTCCAGGCGCGTCTTGCGGGCGAGCGTGCTCACCGACGGGAAGGCGTTGGTGCCGTCGTCCGCGGCGTTGTCGGCAATGGCCAGCAACATCAGCAGCTCCGTTCCCTTGGCCGGGGACTCATCCCAGACCCAGTTCATGACCTTGATGCTCATGCGTTCCTCAGCCCGTTCAGATCAATGCGGTGACCAGCGCCGCGATCCCAAGCCACAGCCAGTGCCAGGACTGGTCGAGGACGTAGGCGCCGGTGCCGAGTGAGGGGTTGTCGTCCTTGTCCGGACGAGGCACACCGAGGCGGTAGAAGCCGTCGTTGCCGGTGAGCACCGCAAGTCGCTCGAGCGTGAATCGTCGATCTGCCCAGTAGTGTGTGACCGCACTGAGCACCTGGCCGAGGACAAATCCCGGAACGCTGATCGCCAGGCCGAACGCCATCCACACAAGAGTCACGCTCCCCGCGGTGACGGCCGTGTAGGACACGACGTGCTTCGCGCAGTTCCAGCTGCCCAGCCAGCCGGGCTGACCCTTCACCGCAGCTTGATGCGAGGTCTGCACCCAGTGGTCCGCCACGTTGTGGGCGACCAGCAGCGCAGGCAAGGTCGCGCCGAACGCGGCAGCGGCCTCGATGCCTTCGGGCGTCATGCCGCGTCCTCCCCGGCGAAGTCGGCGGCGTCCACGACGCAGTTCCCGCCGAGGGCGGCCTCGATCATCCGCTCGACTGCTACCGCCGGGATGATCAGTCGACCCCGGATCCGAACGGCCGGGAACTGCCCGTCAGCGATCGCTCGGTAGAGCGTCATCTGCGAGGTCTGGAACATCCGCGCGGCCTCGGCAACGCTGTAGAACCTCGGCGACTTCTCGCTCGAAGCCTGGCTCCAAGGCTTCATCACCTGCCTCATTAGCTACCTCCTAGCTCTCGGCCAACGCGAACCACAGTAGCCAACGTAGCTAATTTTGGCTACCCCGACTTGCAAATCGGTGCGTCTTACCAGGTCGGTAGCCAGAATCAGCCAAGAAGCAGCTAGCCTCGACGACGCAACAAAAGCGCTGGGACGACACGCCGGAGGCAAGTGGTGGCGGATGACTGGGCGGCCGTAGCGGATGCGATCTCGGCCCGGCTGAAGGAACTGGGCATGACGCAGCTCGAGGCCGCGGCGAAGTCCCAGGTCGCCCCGGCCACGATCCGGGAGCTCCAGTACAACAAGATGCCGCGTCGCCGGAACCCGCGGACGCTGCAGGCCCTCTCCGAAGCGCTCGACTGGCCGGCCGATTACCTCGGGAACGTTCTGGCCGGAACAGCGGCGACGCCGCACGGAGACGAGGCCGACGACCCGGTTCTCCGGAAGCTCGACGATGTCCTTGAAGAGCTTCATCAGCTCAAGACCCGCGTCGAAGCTGTCGAGCAGCGCCAAGCGCGCGAAGACGAGCAGTCCTGAGTTCTCGGACGACAGCGATCAAGTGATCCACGTCCGAGCTGCTGACATCAGCCCACGTTCGAGAGACGAGCGATTCCTCGTCCCTCCGTTTCGCCTGCTGGTCGGTGGTCATGACCAGTAGCCTGGAGCCCAGTCAGGCGCGTGACCCGCACGAAGTGCCTACCGCAGTGGCGTGTGGGAGGGACTAGTACAAAAGTGCGGGTTCCCGCGCTCGCGGGGAGGTGGAATGCGGACATGGTGACTGAAGGACCCATTGGTGAACGCATCCGTATCTACCGCCGCCGGCGCGGCCTCAGCCAGCGCGAGCTGGCCGAGCTGGTCGGCCGCTCCGAGTCCTGGTTGTCGCAGGTCGAACGGCAGATCCGTTCCGTCGATCGACTCTCCGTTCTGATCGACATCGCGCGCGTCCTCAAGACCGATGTCGAGACCCTCGCCGGCAACCGAATGGCGCACGCGCCCAACGGGCAGCCCGAGCTCAACGGGCTGGATGAGATCCGCGGAGCCCTTAGCTCCTATCCCGGACTCGGCCTCAGCGAGGTGCCGGCCGGAGACCTCTGCGAGATCGAGCGCCTGACTACCGAGGTACACCGCCGCTACCAGGCGGCCGACTACGGCGCCGCCGCCAACATCCTCCCGAGCCTCATCACCACGAGCGACGCGATAGTCGCCGAGGCGTCCCCGAGCGAACGCCGCCGCGCCCTCGAGGTCCAGAACCACGTCTACGTCGCCGCTGCCAAGCTGGTGACCAAGACCGGCGACGGACAACTCGCGTGGATCGCCGCTGACCGCGCGGTCAACGCGGCGATGCAGGCCGACTCCACGATGTTGCGAGCGGCCGCCGCCTACCAAGTGGCCTGCGCGTTCCTGAAGCTCGACCAGGTCGAGCGCGCCGAGCAGATCGCCATGACGACCGCCGAAAACTTCACCGACGACAGCCCGCTCGGCCTCTCCTACCAAGGCGCGCTGTTCCTCATCGGCTCCGTCATCGCCGGCCGACGAAGCGACCGCACCGAAGCCACCGACCGCCTACGCCGCGCGCAGTACCTCGCCGACGTGCTCGGCCACGACGGCAACTACGGCTGGACCGCCTTCGGCCCCACCAACGTCGCCATCCACCGCGTCTCGGCAGCCGCCGAGCTCGGCGACTCAAAGCAAGCCATCGCCCTGACCGAAGGCATCGACACCGACAACATGCCCGACGGCCTGCAGAGCCGACGCGCGCAGGTCCACATCGACACCGCCTGGGCTTACTCCCAGCACCGCGAAGACGCGGCGGTCGTCGTCAACCTCATGGAAGCCGAGCGGGTGGCGCCCCAGGCCCTGCGCTACAACGTCATCGTGCGCGAACTCCTCCGCGAAATGCTCAAGCGCGAACGCCGATCGGCTACCCCCGGACTGCGGCCCCTCGCCCAGCGGGCAGGTGTCCTGCATTGAGCCAGCGTCCCGTCGTCTACCTCATCGCCTCAGCCGCTCCCCCAGTTCGCCAGCTCGACGAACCGCTGGCCCTGCTCGACGAGGCTGGCTGGTCAGCATGCGTCATCCTGACCCCGACCGCAGCAACCTGGATCGACCCCAGCAGCCTGGAAGCCAAGACGGGCTTCCCCGTCCGAGTTCATCCACGACTCCCGGACGAACAAGACCCTCTACCACCAGCGGACGCCGTACTCGCAGCACCGATCACCTTCAACACATTTAACAAGGTCGCCGCGGGAATCAGCGACACCCTCGCGACAAGCCTGCTCAACGAGCTCCTCGCCGCTGACGTGCCGATGGTGTTCGCACCCTGCGTCAAATCAGCCCTGCGCGGACACCCTGCGTATAAGTCGAGCTATGACCTAATGAGTCGGCATTTGGCGAAGATTATCGACCCCAATAGCGTTACAGACCGCGGATCAGGCAATTTGGCGACATTCAAATGGCCAAAGATCATATCCGAACTGACGCCCCGGATGCCGAACAATTCGTCTCACTGATTAAGAAACCCACTCTTCCCTAAGCTGGGGAACACGGCCCTATAGTTCTTCGGGAAGAGGCCCGGGTTCGCGTTTTCCTCGTCAGCGGGGGACACAGGATAAATTCGCTCCCTGTTCAAGAATTCCACTAGCGGCGGAGAGTCGTCGAAGTACACATACTCACCCTCGATGACCTGGATATTCCGTCTCGGGCTTTCATCCACCCTGCAGTAAGGAGAGAGCGGATGCCAATCATAATTAAATTGATGATTGTCTACAAGCTCCGGGTTTGCGGCAGAGACAAAGTTTACCGTGAAACCCCCAAAAACGCCCAGCTTATCGGTACTCTTTTTCCTTCGATCCAAGTACCAGTCGTGAAGCTGGTAGCTTTTCGTCCACTTCAGAATAACTTCATCCCTGGGCCTGAGAAGCAGATGATCCCCGTCGTAGACCTCTCCTCTACCGTCCGGCAACTCCCACTCGCCACTCGCGCCAGCGACAGTTGCGAGAACCGAGCAGCTCCCTTCGTTTATTACGACAACTTCGCCAGATACCCACGCTTCCCATAACCCATGACCTTCGGCAGGGGCGCCAAAAGTAAACCGGTCCGGGATAGATTCTTCTGGAACAATTTCACCTCGAAGATCTTCCAAGCTTACCTTCGTAAACCCAATCCGAGTTGCGGAACTGTTTACGACGGTGGCGAGATTTGGCGCTTGGGTGTCATACCTAGTTAATTCCGCAGAGCGGAGATTATTCCGGCTGTACTCGACGCTCGCGCGTGCGGCTGCAGCTTGCGCCTCCGCCGTCGCGGCTTGCTGTGATGCGACGTCAACTTGCGCTAGGGCAGCACGCAACTGCTTCCTTGTTATCAATAAGAGCACCAGCGCACAAAGAGCGGAAACAAGGGCGCCAATTCCCGAAATTGTAGACGCCAGCGGCTCTATAAAATCGAAAAGGCGCCGTATTGAAAGAAGTGAAGACTCGTTACCCATGACCCCATCAACATAGCCGTTAGCCTGCATCCCTCTTCACTAAAGGCTATATGAAGATGAGCCCACATCAAGAACTATCGATACCTCGGACAGCACCGTCACCCGGACGCCCGAGAACGTAGGCCGCCAGCCTCAGAACGGGCCTGCTGTCAAACGTCCCCTTGTCGACGCCGTCGCTCTGCGAGCTCCCGCATCTCCGTCACGACATCGTCGTAACGCCAGCGGTACTGACCACCAGGAGTAATGACGGCGGGCGTGATCAAGCCGTTCTTGGCGTAGTGGGAGATGGTCCGCCGGGCCAGGCCAAGCTTCTTGGCCAGCTCGGAGCTGGAGATCAGCGGAGCCTCGTCTTCTGCCACCCAGCCATGGTGTGTGCCTCGAAAGGATGTCGCTGCCTTGCTTGCCTCGATAGACTGGCAATACCCTGATTGCCTACTTTGCCTTGTTGGAGGTGGGCATGCGGTCGGATTCGCAGCTCGCGGTACTGGCGCGTTCAGTGCAGTGGGAACTGGACGAGGCGGCGTTTGAGCTGGGTGGCGGCCGATACACGCATGAACAGCGGCAGCAGTTGGCGAGCCAGCTTGTCACTCTCGCCGAGGAGCTCCGCGCCGAGGAACAGCCCGGACTCCCCGGCGCGAACGACCACTAATCGCAACGGCGTCGCGCCCAAGAGCTTCAGCACCCCAGAGCCTTTTGCTAGACAGCAGGAGTTCCGGGCGTTTCTGGCTGCGCGGGCGTGGACGACCACCGAGGGCCCGCGCAAGCTTGCGGCACAAGGTGCTGCTTCCGGGGATCACCACCTTGGCCAAACGGGTCGCCGAGATTCGCGATGATCAGGTCCAGCAGCTGTACACGGCGGTGGGAGCGCTGGTTTCGCCGGAGCAGGCCGGCGAGCTTGAGCAGCTGGGACTGACCGCCGACGGGGCGCGCCTATCGGAAGTGGAACGGCTGCGGCGGCCCCCGACGGACAACACCCCCACGGAACTGACACGGCAGGCCGAGCGGCTGGGCGAACTGCGCGCGTTCGCGCTGGCTGAGGTGGATGTCTCCCAGATTCCTGAACCGGCTGTGACACCTGGCTCGCTACGGGCTCGGGTCGAAAGCGTCCACGATTCGCGGGCCGAGCCCGGCGCCGAAAACGGCCACGCTGGTGGCCATGGTGCGGGCGCTGACCCCGACTGGCGCTGAACATGGTCGTGCTCTGGAAAGCGTCTATCTCGACGCCATCGTCAAATACCTGCGCGAGCAGGGCTATCCCGTCCGCGACGAGGACGTGGCCCGCCTGTCCCCGCTCGGATGGCGACACATCAACCTCCAGGGACGCTATGCCTTCATCAGCAGCCCGCCAAGCGAGCTGCGCCCGCTGCGCGATCCCATCCCACCAACCCCGACGACGAGCTCTGAACTTCTGTACGGAGGGGATCGCCTTGCGGACGTCCGAGGCTTCAGTCGGCGCTTGTCGTCGAGGTGCCGTATTCCTGGTCGGCGACGTGTCGACCCCAGGTGACAGGGTTGCCGGATTCGTCGTTCTGTTGGATGGCGATGTGGGTCATGAATCGGTTGGGGGCCGCGCCGTGCCAGTGGTTCTCTTCTGGTTCGAAGAACACGCGGTCGCCGGGTCGGAGGGTCTCGACGGGGCCGCCTTCGCGTTGGCACAGCCCCACGCCTTCGGTGACGAAGATCGTTTGTCCGTGTGGGTGGGTGTGCCAGGCGGTGCGTGCCCCGGGGGTGAAGTGCACGGCGGCGGCGCCAAATGTGGAGCTGCCGGCGGGGGCGGCGACGGCGTCGATGTAGACGTCGCCGGTGAACCAGTCGGCCGGCCCTTTCTGGGTGTTCATGTTGCTGCTGCGGGTGATCTGCATGAGGTACTCGCTTTCGTCGCTCGTAGATGGCCCCGTACTCCTGAAACTGCCCTGAGGGGGTTCGGCGAGCAGTGCGCGGGCGTGGCGGATCTGCTCGCCGGTCATGGCCGATGGTCGGCCTAGCCGGACGCCGCCGGCGCGGGACGTTCCGGATCGTGGCAGGACCGGCAGTTGGGATGCTTTCTGCTCAGATGAGGTTTTTGGTGAAGAACGCGTCGAGGTTGTCGAAGGGGATGAGGTCCTTGCGGTCGTACAGGTCGACGTGGCCCGCGCCCGGGACGATCACGAGGTCGATGGTGTCGGGGGCCTTTGCCTGCACGTCCTCGGAGTAGTAGCGGGAGTGCGCGTCGGCGCCGGCCACCAGGAGGGCCTTGCGGGGTGCCAGCATGTCGATGTTCGTCATCTGCTGGAAAGCGAAGAACGACATCGGTGTGGTCGCGGTCCACGCGGTGGTGGAGTTGATCGAGCGCGGGTGGTAGCCACGCTCGGTGCGGTAGTAGTCGAAGAAGCTCGCGGTGATCGGGTCGGCGTCCGGCGGGAGTGTCTTGGGCAGAACGCGGTTCGAGGGGGCGACGTTGCCGTCCTCGTCAAAGGGCACTTCGTGGGAGCCGCGGGCGTAGGTGCCGTTCTCGGCGTCGATCCAGCGCTGACGACTGAGGTAGTCCACAACCTTCTGGCGCTGCGCACGCGTGTAGTAGTCCTCGTGGCCGCGGGAGATACTGCGCGACATGTCGTACATCGAGGCCGTGGCGACCGCCTTGATACGACTGTCTGCAGCGGTCGCGGTGAGCGCCATACCGCTCAACCCGCAGACGGCCTGCGCGCCGATCCGCTCGCGGTCGACGACCTTCTGCAGGCCGAGGAAGTCGACGGCGGCGCTGTAGTCCTCGGTGTAGATGTCGGGCGAGGCCACGTCGCGCACCGTGCCACCGCTCTGCCCGGTGAAGGACGGGTCGAAGGCGAGGGCGACGTAGCCGCGGCGGGCGAACTCGTTGGCGTAGAGCCCCGAGGATTGTTCCTTGACCGCGCCGAACGGGCCGCTGACCGCCAGGGCGGGCAGCTTGCCCCTGGCGGTCTTCGGCACGTAGAGGTCCCCGGCGATCCCGATGCCGTAGCGGTTCGTGAACCGCACCGAGCTCCGTGTGACGTTCGTGTCCAGCGCGAAGGTGTAGCCGCCCTTGGCCGCGGCCTTACCTTGTCCTGCGGCGCCCGCTGCGCGGCCGGTCTCCGCACCGACGGAGGGCAGAGCGGTGACGGCGGCGGCGCCGGTGGCGGTAGCGGTGATCAGTCGGAGCGCTGTGCGTCGTTCCATGGAGTGGCCCTCATCTTCGGTGGTGGAAAAGCTGGCGCGATCCCAGGAGACCGCTTCTGGGCCAGGCGTGGCAGGCCGGTTTATGGGGGTACAAGCTCGCCCCGTACCCGTGGTGTGCGTCGTTGCGTGGACGGCAGTGAGAAGCGGTCAGGGGGTGAGGAGGGTCTTGATGGCGCGGCGTTCGTCCATGGCCCGGTACCCCTCGGCCGCCTGCTCCAACGGGAGGGTGAGGTCGAAGACCTTGCCGGGGTTGATCTCGCGGTGCCAGATCAACTCGATCAGCTCGGGCAGGAATCGGCGCACCGGGGCCGGACCGCCGAGCACGTGGACCTGGGAGAAGAACAGCTCCTCCCCACTGAGAGCGACGTCGTGATTGACGCCGACGAAGCCCATGTGCCCGCCAGGCCGCGTGGCCCGCAGCGCCTGCTGCATCGACTCCTGGGTTCCGACGGCCTCGACGACGGAGTGGGCACCCAGCCCGCCGGTCAGGTCCTTGATCGTGGCCACGCCGTCGTCGCCGCGCTCGGTGACGATGTCGGTGGCGCCGAACTCGCGGGCGAGCCGCTGCCGCGGCTCGTGACGGCTCATCGCGATGATGCGCTGCGCGCCCAGTTGCTGGGCGGCCAGCACGGCCAGCAGCCCGACGGCGCCGTCGCCGACGACGGCGACGGTCTTGCCCGGGCCGGCCTCGGCGGCCACCGCTCCGAACCAGCCGGTGCCGAGTACGTCGGAGGCGGCCAGCAGGCTGGGGATCAGGTCCGCGTCGGGCTCGCCCGGCAGCGCTACGAGGGTGCCGTCGGCGTGCGGGATCAGCGCGCGCTCGGACTGGGTGCCGACCTGGGCCATGAACACGCGGTGCACGCAGGAGGAGGGATAGCCCGCCCGGCAGAACTCGCAGCTGCCGCACGAGGCCACGAAGGAGCCGACCACGTACTGGCCGGGCTCGACGCTCGTGACCGCGCTGCCCACCTGTTCGACCACGCCGACGTACTCGTGACCCATCGGCATGGGCCCCTCGACGGGCTCGACGCCGCGGTAGGGCCACAGGTCCGAACCGCAGACGCAGGTGGCTGTGACGCGGATGATCGCGTCCGTGCCGGTGGTGATCTGTGGGTCGGCGATCTCGTCCACCCGGACGTCGCCGGGTGATTGCAGGACTGCGCCACGCATGATGGTGCTCCTTCCGGTGGGACAGCCGGTACGGCACGTCCGGGTATAGGGGTTGCGCGGGAGGTTCAGCGGGCGGTGTAGCCGCCGTCGACGGGCAGGGCGATGCCGACGACGAAACTGGCGGCGGGGCTGCAAAGCCACAGCACGGCCGCGGCCATCTCCTCGGCCGTGCCGAGCCTGCCGATCGGCTGGCTGGCGGCGGCATCGTCGGCGTCGAGGTCCCCGCTGTCGATCATCCTGGCGACCATCGGGGTTTCGATGGTGCCGGGGCAGATGGCGTTGATGCGCACCCCTCGGGGGGCGTATTCGAGCGCAGCGGATTGGGTGAGCCCGAGAACCCCGTGCTTGGACGCGTGATACGCGGCGCGGCCCGGGTTCCCGACCAGTCCACCGAGCGAGGAACAGTTCACGATCGCGCCGAATCCTTGAGCGCGCATCTGGGCGAGTTCGTGTTTCATGCTGGCCCAGATCCCGCGCAGGTTGATGGCGTTGACGCGATCGAAGACCTCGGCGGCCTCGTCGGCGGCGTCGGTGGCCGGTGACTGGACGCCGGCGTTGTTGTAGGCGAAGTCCAGGCCGTCGAATGCCTCAACAGTGGCCGCCACGGCGGCCGCGATCTGGTCTTCGTCGGCGACGTCGCAGCGCACACCCAAGACTCGGTGCCCGGCCGCCCGCAGCTCTGCCTCTGCCGCGTCGAGCGCCTCGGCATCGACGTCGGCCAGCGTCACAGCGGCACCGGCGTCGGCGAAAGCCCGGGCGGTGGCCAGGCCCATCCCGGAGCTGGCGCCGGTGACGAACGCGACGCGGCCGGAGAAGTCGTACGTCGGATTCACTTTTCCTGCTCCTCAACGTCGCTCGGCCCATGCATGATCACCCACACATGCGGCCGTTCTCCCCCGTCATTTCGAGTTCGCCACCCAGTCAACCGCTGTCCCGGCGGCTATGGGTATGCCTGTTGTGGGGTGTACCGCCAATACACCCCAGTGAAGGCTGGAGCGGACCTATGCTCGTGGCATGGACAATCGTGCCGAGGTTCGCGAGTTCCTCATGTCCCGGCGCGCTAAGATCACCCCGGCCCAGGCCGGAATCACCCCGGGCCCGAACCGGCGGGTGGCCGGGCTGCGGCGCACCGAGGTCGCCCTGCTAGCCGGTGTCAGCGTCGAGTACTACGCCAAACTCGAACGCGGCGCCATCGCCGGCGCCTCCGCATCCGTGCTCGACGCCCTCGCACAGGCCCTGCAACTCGACGACACCGAACGCGCCCACCTGTTCGACCTCGCCCGCGCAGCCGACGGCATCCCCACCTCCGGGCGACCCCGGCGAAAAGCCACCACGCAGAACGCTTCGCGCCCCAGCCTGCAGTGGGCACTCGACTCCATCACCGACGCCGTCGCGTTCGTCCGCAACCAGCAACAAGACTTGCTGGCCACCAACCCGCTCGGCCGCGTGTTCTACTCACCGCTGATCGGCGACGGCGGCCGCACCCCGAACCTGGCCCGCTTCCAATTCCTCGACCCCTCCTCCCACGAGTTCTACCCGGACTGGGATCGCTTCGCGGAAATGTGCGTCGCGATCATGCGGTCCGAAGCCGGCCGCGACCCCCATGACCGCGGCCTGCAGAACCTCGTCGGAGAACTATCCACCCGCAGCGAAACCTTCCGCACCCTCTGGGGTTCCCACAACGTCCGCACCCACGGCACCGGAACCAAACGCTTCCATCACCCCGACGTCGGCGAGCTCACCCTCGCCTATGAAGAGCTCGCCGTCACAGCCGAACCCGGCCTCATCCTGATGCTCTACACAGCCGAACCCGGCTCACCCTCAGCGGAACGCCTCCAGCTGCTCGCCTCCTTGGCCGCAGAACACACTCCCCAGGCAACCCTGCACACGGACAAGCGCACGCACTGACACGGGACACACTGAACAAGACCCTGACGAGGATTCAGCAAAGAGCTACAGACAGTTCCGTGTTGAAACCCAAGCTGGCATGCTGTGTCTCACAGAGGAACCTTGAACGCCCTGACCTGGCTTAACCTGCGTCCCCGTGGTCTGATCCACTCCGACATTGTGCCTGAGCAGGGCGAGCACTTGCGGCGATCGCGCTCTTGTCTGCGCCTGCCAGGACTCGTCGAGCCAACTCGCCAGCAGCCCTCCCGCACCTACTCCGCTATCGGGACCTGCAGCGTGCTTCCTCAGCCCACAGGACCCATAATAGAACCTGTGTTCGATAGCGCCCATCCGGAGCCCTCGTGGAAGCGAGGTGATGATCGCCGGTTCAAGCCGCCACGGCCGGTGTGGGTCGACCTTGCACGCCTCTATCCCCGTTCAGCCGACATCCGCCCGTCGCCCGAAGGATGGGATGTGCAGGCTGTCGTCCCAGGGGAGCAAACCGCGTGGTTGAAGACCACCACGGGCACATGGATCGCTGAAGTCCGCTACTCCATCCGCCGTGGGGACGGCAGCGAAGGTGTCCAGCACACAGGATGGCTCCCTGCCGAAGCGGTACGCCTCAGACACGACACGCCAGCGCGGCGAGGGCCAGACCGCTGAGACCGACGCCCCACCACAGGCTCGACGCTCACGCAGTCATGCTCACGAAGGTCCTCAAGACGGGCCCACCGGGTCGCCGAACATCCATCTCGTAGTCAAGGATTTCACCGAGGTCCCGACCATCGCGTCGCACGGCGGTCGCGAGGAGCGTCCGAAGGTGGCCAGCGTCCGCCGGATCAGCCTCAGCGGAAAACTCCCTGACCGACTCGCCGTGGCGACGAATCTCGAACTCGAGCAACTCAGGACCGCTCGGCGCCTCGACGGGCTTAGGAGACACCTGTTCCGCCTCGCCCGCTACCAGTGACTCCCCAGCCGCCGGTGTCGTTCTCACCGTTGCGGCGTGGTTCGCGGCGACCTGTGCCCGCCTACCGCGCGAGACCTCGACCGTGCCCCACTCCTGCAGCAGTTGAACTGCACGCTGAACGGTCCCGACCGAGATCCCGTAGTCGCCGGCGAGCCGCTTCATCGACGGGAGCTCGTCGCCAGCGGACAGCTCACCGCGCTCGACCTGGTCGTAGACGTCGACCGCGAGCTTCTCGTAGGGATTCCTCGGGTTCGCCCGAATCCGCTCCGCCGAGGTCAACGGCTTCGGCCGCTCCGGTACCCGATCCGCCAACGCAGTCGACGCGCGCTGGTCAGCCTCGGAAACCCACGCCGTGTAGACGCGCAAGGTGGTTTGCCCGCCTGATCCGTGCCCGAGGCGGCCAGCCACCGTGCGGACGTCCACGCCCGAAGAGATGAGCTCGGTGGCCGAGTAGTGCCGCAGTCTGTGCAGCGTCGTGTTGATACCGAGGCGCTTGACCATCCGCTCATAGCGCTGCGTCACCGAGCTCGGCTTCTGGAACTCAGCCCCATCAGGCGCCTGCGAAAACATGAACGCCTCTCGCTTCAGGCTCAAGCCAATCGCAACGGCGCGCTTTTCGCAGCGTTCGCGGTGCTCGGTGAGGACCTCGACGGTGACCGAGTCCAGCGCGACCCGTCGCTGCTGGTGAGTCTTGGTGTCCTTCTCGTACCAGACCCGCCCCTCCGGATCCCACGAAATCGCGCGCTTGAGCGTGACGACCGCAGCATCCGGCTCGAAATCCGCCCACCGCAACGCACACAACTCACCGCGGCGGGCGCCGGTGGTCATCGCCAGCCACAGCAGGCTGCCCCAATCCTCGTCCTGCCACGCCTCGGTCAGGATCCGCGCCGACTCGTCCGCGCTCGGCGGGCTCGGATCCGCCGGCGGGGATGCCGGCGGATCGACGTCGATCGTCGGGTTTTTGGACACCCAGCCCCAGCGCACCGCGCGCTTGTAGGCACCCGACAGCAGATAGTGAATCTGCCGAATCGCCGTCGCGCCCAACGGCTTGCACTGGTGCGGACGACACCGCTCATCGCACTCGTGCTTCCGCGAGGTGCGGTGATCGATACGCCGCTTGTTCGTGCAGTGCTCCCGGCAGCGACGCAGCTCCGCGTACAACGAATCCAAGATGTCGGCATCGATCCGGCCGACCGGCTCATCTCCGATAAACGGCGCGATGTGCTTGCGCACGTAATCCCGGTACTGCTGCCGCGTGGACGGCTCGCCCTCGAAGTGCTGATCCAGATAGCGCTTCAACAGCTGCTTGACCGGAGCGCTGGTCCGCGGGGTCCGCCGCTCGTTGACCTCGTTCAGCAGCCGAGTCAGGACGACCTCGGCCTCGCGCTCGGCGTTCGGCCCCGCCGGCACGGTCTCGCGAAGGTAGTGCCGACGCTTCGTCACGGCGTCGAAGCCGGCGTAGACCTTCACTCGCAGGGCTCCGCTGGGCAGTTCTTCGACGGTTCCGCGGGGACGCTGCCGCCTCGTGCTCGACCTGACCATGGATCAAGCCTAAGGTCGATTCGCACCATGAATGGGGCCACGAAGTCGCAGCCACCGATTAGAGAATCTTCAAAACCCCAGTTCAAAAACGGTGGGCACAGTTGGGTTCGAACCAACGACCCCCTGCTTGTAAGGCAGGTGCTCTTCCGCTGAGCTATGTGCCCTGGTGGTGGTCGCACCGGGCCGCCGGACGAACACCGCGGTCATTTTACCCGCGCGTTCCGCCCGGTTCGGCGACCGGTCGACCACCTGTGCGCTTGAGCGCTCAGCTGCGGACCTCCGCCAGGGCCCTCTTCCAGGCTTCCTGGTCGCGGGCCTCGCCCGGCTGGTTGACCTCGGCGAAGCGGACCTTGCCCCCGGTGTCGATGAGGAACGTGCCGCGGTTGGCCATGCCGGCGGCGTCGTTGAACACGCCGTAGGCCTTGGCGACCTCGCCGTGCGGCCAGAAGTCGCTCAGCAGCGGGAACGTGTAGCCCTGCTGGTCGGCCCAGGCCTTGAGCGAGAACGGGGTGTCGACCGAAACGCCCAGAACCTGAACGTCGTCGTTCTGGAATTCGCCGATGTCGTCGCGGACCTGGCAGAGCTCGCCCTGGCAGACGCCGCTGAACGCGAACGGGTAGAAGACCAGAAGCACGTTCTTGCTGCCCCGGAAATCGGCCAGCGAGACCTTTTCCTTGTTGTAGTCGGGCAGCGTGAAGTCCGGCGCCTGCGCACCGACCTCGACCGTCATGAGAACACCCTCCTGCTCGAGGTGACCTTGTCGTCGCCGAACCTACACGTCACGCGAGTAGTGGGCACCGGTGGCGCGGCCACGGGTGCCCACTGCTCGAATGCGCTCGGCTCAGCGACGCGCCTTGGCGCGGCGGTAGGCCAGCCTGGTTCCGATCCAGCCCTCGCTGATGCTGGAGTTCCCGGTCTGGGCCAGGTTCGCCGTCGATGCCGCCTCCGCGATGTCGGCGGGCTCGACGTAGCCATCCCGGCCGGTCTTGGGCGTCAGGACCCAGATGACCCCGTCATCGGACAGGGGCGTCATCGCATCGAGAAGCGTGTCCGTGAGGTCACCGTCGTCTTCCCGCCACCACAGCAGCACGACATCGACCACTTCGTCAGCGTCTTCGTCGAGCAGTTCGCTCCCGCAACGCTCCTCGATCCGGGCCCGGACATCGTCATCGACGTCCTCGTCCCAGCCGAGTTCCTGGACAACCATCTCCGGCTCGATGTCGAGCTTCTCGGCGACGTCGGCTTCGCCTTTACCGGCGTCTCCCGCGGCGACCACGGTTGGCTCACTCCTCCAATGCACCGGTGCGGTGGCACTCCGGCCCCGCACATCTTCCAAACCTGGCCGATAGCGAACACTGCGGACCGCTACCGGCGCAACTGCTGGGCGTACGACACGCCGTAGCAACGCGTTGAGATTCGACTCTAGACCGGCTTCGCCCGCACGGACAGCCCGCAGTCCCCGACAACCCCTCCCGGCTACCTCCATTCCGGGCCGAAATGCGGGACCATGTCCGTGTCGGATGTCACCTTCCGAACAACCCTGCCACGCATCCCGACGCAGTCGAGGAGTTCCCTTGTCCCCGCTCAACAACGACGCAGCCGGTACCCAGCGGGTCCGGGTGATCCGGGAGGGCCTGTCGGCCCACCTGCCCGACATCGACCCGCAGGAGACCGACGAGTGGTTGCAGTCCTTCGACTCGCTGCTCACCGCCGGTGGCCAGCAGCGAGCCCGCTACCTGATGCTGCGCCTGCTCGAGCGCGCCCGCGAGACCGGTGTCGGCGTGCCCTCGCTGACCGGCACCGACTACGTCAACAGCATCCCCACCGAGCAGGAGCCCTGGTTCCCGGGCGACGAGGAGACCGAGCGCCGCTACCGGGCCTGGATGCGCTGGAACGCGGCGATGATGGTGCACCGCGCGCAGCGGCCGGGCATCGGCGTCGGCGGGCACATCTCCTCGTTCGCCTCCTCGGCCAGCCTCTACGAGGTCGGGCTGAACTGGTTCTTCCGCGGCAAGGACCACGCCGGCGGCGGTGACCACCTCTACATCCAGGGCCACGCCTCCCCCGGCATCTACGCGCGCGCGTTCCTGGAGGGCAGGCTCGACGAGCACCAGCTCGACGGGTTCCGGCAGGAGCACTCGCACGCGGGTGCCGGCGGCGGCCTGCCCTCCTACCCGCACCCGCGGCTGATGCCGGACTTCTGGGAGTTCCCCACCGTGTCCATGGGCCTGGGCCCGATGAACGCGATCTTCCAGGCGCGGTTCAACCGCTACCTGCACGACCGGGGGATCTCGGACACCTCGCAGCAGCGCGTGTGGGCGTTCCTCGGCGACGGCGAGATGAACGAGCCCGAGTCGCGCGGCCTGCTGCACATCGCGGCCAACGAGGGCCTGGACAACCTCACCTTCGTGATCAACTGCAACCTGCAGCAGCTGGACGGGCCGGTGCGCGGCAACGGCAAGATCATCCAGGAGCTGGAGGCCTTCTTCCGCGGCGCGGGCTGGAACGTGATCAAGGTGATCTGGGGCCGCGAGTGGGACTCGCTGCTGCACGCCGACCGGGACGGCGCCCTGGTCAACCTGATGAACACCACGCCCGACGGCGACTACCAGACCTACAAGGCCAACGACGGCGCCTTCGTGCGGGAGCACTTCTTCGGCCGCGACCCGCGCACCAAGGAGATGGTCAAGCACCTCTCCGACGACGAGATCTGGGGCCTGCGGCGCGGCGGGCACGACTACCGCAAGGTCTACGCGGCGTACAAGGCGGCCACCGAGCACCACGGGCAGCCCACCGTGATCCTGGCCAAGACGATCAAGGGCTACGGCCTGGGCCCGCACTTCGAGGGCCGCAACGCCACGCACCAGATGAAGAAGCTCACCGTCGAGGACCTCAAGCTGTTCCGCGACAGCCTGCGCATCCCGATCCCCGACGAGCAGCTCGACCCGTACCTGCCGCCCTACTACCACCCGGGCCAGGACTCGCCGGAGATCCAGTACCTGCAGGAGCGGCGCACCCAGCTGGGCGGCTACCTGCCGGAGCGGCGGGCCAAGTCCAAGCCGCTGGTGCTGCCGGGCGACGAGGTCTACGAGGTCATCCGCAAGGGCTCGGGCAAGCAGGAGGTCGCCACCACCATGGCGTTCGTCCGGCTGCTCAAGGACCTGGCCAAGGACCGCGAGCTCGGCCACCGGATCGTGCCGATCATCCCGGACGAGGCGCGGACCTTCGGCATGGACTCGATGTTCCCGTCGCAGAAGATCTACAACCCGCTCGGGCAGCTGTACACGCCGGTGGACTACCAGCTGATGCTGGCCTACCGGGAGAGCGAGCAGGGCCAGATCCTGCACGAGGGCATCAACGAGGCGGGCTCGACCGCGTCGTTCACCGCGGCGGGCACCAGCTACGCCACGCACGGCGAGCCGATGATCCCGGTCTACATCTTCTACTCGATGTTCGGCTTCCAGCGCACCGGCGACGGGTTCTGGGCCGCGGCCGACCAGATGGCGCGCGGGTTCGTGCTGGGCGCCACCGCGGGGCGCACCACGCTGACCGGTGAGGGCCTGCAGCACGCCGACGGCCACTCGCAGCTGATCGCCGCGACCAACCCGGCGGTGATCGCCTACGACCCGGCCTGGGCCTTCGAGGTGGCGCACATCGTCAAGGACGGGCTGCGCCGGATGTTCGGCGAGGACCCGGAGAACGTCTTCTACTACCTGACGGTCTACAACGAGCCCTACCAGCAGCCCGCCGAGCCCGCCGGGCTGGACGTCGACGGCCTGCTGCGCGGGCTGTACCGCTACCAGGCGGCGCCGTCGGGCTCCGGGCCGCGCACCCAGCTGATCGGGTCCGGCGTGATCCTGCCGGAGGTGGTGCGGGCCGCGCAGCTGCTGGCCGAGGACTGGGGCGTGCGGGCCGACGTGTGGTCGGCGACCTCCTGGTCCCAGCTGCGCCGCGAGGCCGAGCAGATCGACCGCCACAACCTGCTGCACCCGGACGCCGAGCCGCAGGTGCCGTACGTGACCCGCGCGCTCGCGCAGGCCGAGGGCCCGGTGGTGGCGGTCAGCGACTGGATGCGCGCGGTGCCCGACCTGATCCGGCCGTGGGTGCCCGGCGACATGGTCAGCCTGGGCGCCGACGGGTTCGGCTTCTCCGACACGCGCCCCGCGGCCCGCCGGGTGTTCCTGGTCGACGCCGAGTCGACCGTGGTCGCCGCGTTGCAGGCGCTGGCCAGGGCGGGCCAGGTCGACAAGAGCAAGGTGGTCGAGGCCGCGCGGAAGTACCGGCTGGACGACGTGCGCGCGGCCGGCCCGCAGACCTCGGACCCGGGCGACGCCTGAGCCGGTCTCGTCAGGAGCCCTCGACGCACCGCGCGTCGGGGGCTCCTCGCGCGGGCGGGCACCGGCCTGCCTCCCCCGGATCGCGCCGGGCGATACTCGGCGGATGGTGCGGATCGCGTGCGTCGACGGCGACGGTATCGGGCCCGAGCTGATGGACTCCGCTCGTGAGGTGCTGCGCGCCGCAGCGGAGCTCGACGGGCTGGAGATCGTCTTCGGGAGCGAGCCCGGCGGGGCCGGGACCTACCTGGAGACCGGGGAGCCGCTCGCGCCCGGCGCGCTGGAGCGGTTCCGCGACGAGTACGACGCGGTGCTCAAGGGCCCCGTCGGGTTGCCCGAGGTCCGCAAGCCGGACGGGACCGAGGCCGGCGTGCTCGGCGGTGTGCTGCGCAACGGGCTGGACACCTACGCCAACGTGCGGCCGGTGCGGCTGCTGCCCGGCGTGCCGGGCACCGCGGAGCGCATCGACTACGTGCTGGTCCGGGAGAACACCGAGGGGCTGTACCTGTCGCGGGGCAGCGGGGTGCGCAACGAGCGGGCCGCCAGCGACCAGCTGCTGATGACCCGGGTCGGGGTGGAGCGGGTGGTGCGCTTCGCCTTCGAGACCGCGCGCGAGCGCGCGGGCGCGCCCGCCGACGGGGTGCGGCGGGTGACCTGCGTGGACAAGAGCAACGTGCTGCGCAGCTTCGCGTTCTTCCGGGACGTCTTCGACGAGGTCGCCGCTGAGTACCCCGACGTGGAGGCCGATCACCGCTACACCGACGCGGCGGCCCACGACCTGGTGGCCGATCCGGGGCGCTTCGACGTGCTGGTCACCGAGAACTTCGTCGGCGACATGCTCAGCGACCTGGGCGCGGCCACGGTCGGCGGACTGGGCACGTGCCCGGCGGCCAACATCGGCGCGGGCACCGCCTACTTCGAGCCCGCGCACGGCAGCGCGCCCGCGATCGCCGGCCAGGACCGGGCCAACCCGACCTCGCAGGTGCTCTCGGCGGTGCTGCTGCTGGAGCACCTCGGCCACTCCGCGACCGCGAAGCGGATCACCGCGGCCGTGGAGTCCGCCTACGCCGACGGCGCCATCCGGCTCGACGGCGGTTCGCCGGAGCGCGGCACCGAGGCGGCCGCGGCAGCCGTCGTCGACCGCCTGTGACCGCCCCGCGCGGGCCGGTCTAGAGCGGTCGCGCGTTCGCGCCCGATCCGTCGGCGGCGCTCTCGGCGGAACCGCGCGGGCCGCCGGAGGTGCGCTGGGCTCGGACGGTGCGGTTCCAGCTCCAGAAGCCGTGGACCACCAGGGCCGCGAAGACGACGTAGATCGCGGCGCTGAAGTGCAGGCCCGAGGCGAACTGCAGCGGCACGCCCACCGCGTCGACGGCCAGCCAGACCAGCCAGAACTCGACCAGCCCGCGCCCCTGCGCCCAGAAGGCCACCGCGGTGCCCACGAAGATCCAGGCGTCCGGCCAGGGCGCCCAGGAAGCGTCCAGCGCCGAGAGCAGCAGCGCGAACGCGGAGGTGCCCGCGACCAGCACGCCGACCAGCACCAGGCGCTCCAGGCCGGTGGCGCGGCGGATCACCACGCCGTAGACCGGGTCGGTGCGGCGCTTCCACGCCCACCACCCGTAGATCGAGATCAGCAGGATCACCACCTGCCGGATCGCCAGCCCGCCCAGCTGCGCCGAGGCGTAGACGGCGAACAGCAGCACCGTGGCCGAGACCTGCACCGGCCAGGTGGCCAGCCACCTGCGCTGCGCGAGGAACACCACGGCCAGCGCGCACAGCTGCCCGACCAGTTCCGCCCACGAGATGTGCTGGCCCAGCACGGTGATCCCGTTGTCCAGCAACCACTGCCCCACCGCTCGCACGTCCGCTCCTCCCAGCCGGTGCGCCGGGGCGGACGCGGGCGGCCGGCGCGGCACCGCGGGCGCGCGCACGGCCGCCCGTGCGCGTCCTCTCCTCCGGACTTTCACCGTCGGCACCGGAGTTCCACCGGTTCGGCCGGCTCCCGGATCGGGAGCGGTTCGCGGACTGTCACCGCCGGTTCGGACTTGCACCGAGCCCCGGAGCGCACGAGTTCGTACAGACCCGTCCAACATCATTGGCCCGCGGATCTGTTCCCGGCGCGGATCGTAAGGCGGATCACAACGCCACGGACGGCCGATCGAACAGGCGTGCCCTGATCGGTAGACTCGATCAACCACGTCCGAGGGAGGAGCGCCGATGAACGACACCGACCGCGCGATCCTCGCCTTCGAGCTGGAGCACTGGCACTACCAGGGCAACAAGGAGCGCGTGATCCAGGAGCGCTTCGGGTTCTCCCCGAACCGCTACTACCAGCGGCTCAACCGGCTGCTCGACGAGCCGGAGGCCCTGGCCCAGCAGCCCGCCCTGGTCAAGCGCCTGCTCAACCGCCGCGACCAGCGCGCCCAGCGCCGCCGCGTGGCGCACGAGGACCGCAGCTGAGCCACCGCCGCGACGCCGTTCTGGCGGCGGCGCGCGGAGGATCGGGGAGCAGTCCTAGCCCGCCGCGGGCTGCCGCTGCTGCTGGATGCGCACCAGCTCGGCGAGCAGCGGTGCCGCTTCCTGCGGCGAGAGCGCTTCGAAGGCCGCCTTGATCTCCTCGGGCCCCTTGCCCGCCGCGGGCTCGCGGGCGGGCTGCTCGTCGGCCGGGACCAGCTTGTTGACCAGGTCGACCAGCATCGCCACGATCGTGCGCGGCCCGACCTCGGTCTGCCAACCGCGGATCTCGCCGTTCGGGCCGCGCGGCCCGAGCAGCTCGTGCTCCAAGCGCCGCAGGATGGCGTCCTGCTCCGGGCTCATCTCGTCCTCCTGGTCCTTGGCCGCAAGATCGGCGCGGAAGCGCTCCATGTCGACGTGACCCGGATCGATCTTGCCGGTCACGCTGGTCTCCTTGTGGCCGCGCGCGGCCTCCATCGGAAGCCCGAGGTGGCGCAGCACGGCGTGCGTCGCGGCGATCGCCGCCGCGTACTGCTCGGGGCTCGGCCCCTGCTCGACGCCCTGGTAGTCCCATTCGAAGCCGACGTAGAGGGTGTTGCCGTCGCCGCCCGGGTTCGGCCCGGACTCCGCGGCCCGCCCCGCGTGGTTGGCCCGGCCCGCCGCGATCAGGTGCACCACGCCGTCGAAGCCGATGACCGCGTGGCAGAGCGGCCCGGGCAGGTCGGAACGCCCCTCGATGCACAGCCGCACGCTCGGCGCCGGGTCGTCGTAGGACGCCGGGGTCGCGGTGTGGTGTTCGAGCACGCCGACCGGCGCGGGTTGTTCCCCGGAGGCGGTGCGCTCCCGCCAACCGTCGGTCTCGACCACGCCGAGACCGGCCGCGCGCAGCACGTCGGCGAGCCACTCCAGCGGCAGCGGCACGGGCGATCACCCCCAGTCGCTCTCCCCGCCGTTCATGGTGGCCGGATCTTCCGGCGGCCGGAAACGGCCATCGGCGTGAAAAATCGGGACCCACCGCGTTGGTGAGCCCCGATCTTCCGCGCTTCGCTCAGATCACTGCTGCGGCGGCTGCGGGGGCCGCGGCATCTGCTGGGTCTGCTCCGCGCTTCCCGGGGCCGGAGCAGCACCGCGATCGCCACCGCTGAACTGCTGCTCGGCGCTCTCCAGCCAGCGGGTCCAGCGCTGCTGCATCGGCTGGATGAGGCCGCCCCCGACACCGACGACGACCACGCCGGCGGCCGCGGCCAGCACCGCGATCAGCACCGGGGTCGTCACGGTGACGGCGATGCCGATCTGGTTGAGCGCCGAGATGATGCCCAGCGCCAGGATGATGCCGAAGGCGATCTTGCCCAGCAGCGGGCCCGCCGGGCGGTTGCCCAGCGCGCTCTGGATCAGGTCGCCGACCGCGCGCCCGATGGCCGCGGCCACCAGCACCAGCACGACCGCCACCAGAATGCGCGGCAGGAACAGCACGACGCGGTCGATGAGGTCCTTGACCGCGTTCGGGCCGAAGGCGCTCAGCGCCAGCTGCAGGAAGATCAGGAAGATGAAGTAGTACACCAGCTTGACGAGAATGCCGGCGATATCGATGTTCGAGCTCTTCGTCATCTCGCCGAGCCCGGACTTGGCGATGAGCTTGTTGAACCCGAGCCGGTTGAACAGCATCGAGATGGCCTTGGAAACGGCCTTCGCGATCAGCCAACCGACCAGCAGGATGACCAGGAAGACGATCAGTTTTGGCACGAAGGTGGCCACTGCGGACCAGGCCGCGGCCAATCCTTGTTGGAGGGCTCCCACTATTTCTCCTCGAAATGTTCAAGCGAAGTCGCGTCGTCGCGGAATCGTTCTCGATCGACTTCTCGACAGCAAGAACAACATGCTTCACGAAATAATGAACCACGTAGCTCGATGGTCTGATTTGTGATTACTCTCCGGAATTGATTGGGACGCCCGGTGAACCCGGTCGCATCCCCACCTCCGTCGCCCCGCGCTGATCCGAGGCGTGCGATTCTGGGGCCATGAGTACCGAACGCGCTGGTGAGCGGGACACCGGTACGCCCTCCGACATCTCCGCGGCCACCCTCCGCGGCATCGAGCGGGCCTCCGGCGGGCTCGCGACGGCCAGCATCACCGCGATGGAGCAGCGGCTGCCGTGGTTCAACCGGCTGCCCGCCGACCAGCGAGCCAGCGTGCAGCTGGTGACCCAGACCGGCGTGGCCAACTTCGTGGCCTGGCTGGAGGACCCCACGCAGTCGATCCGGCTGACCGCCGAGGCCTTCCGCCACGCGCCCCAGGACCTGTCCCGCTGGGTCAGCCTCCGGCAGACACTGGAGCTCGTCCGGGTCGCCATCGACGTCTTCGAGCAGCAGCTGCCCGGGCTGGCCGAGCAGGAGCACGAGCGCTTCCTGCTGCTGGAGTCGATCCTGCGCTACACCCGGGAGATCGCCTTCGCCGCGGCCACCTCCTACGCGGCAGCCGCCGAGGCGCGCGGCGCCTGGGACGCCCGGCTGGAGGCCCTGGTCGTCGACGGGATCGTCCGCGGCGACGCCGAGGAGTCGCTGCTCTCCCGCGCCGCCGCGCTGGGCTGGGACCCGGCATCGGAGGCCACCGTGCTGGTGGGCAACGCGCCCTCGGACGACCCGCCGACGATCGTCTACCAGGTGCGCAGCCGCGCGGCCCGGGTCGGCTGCCCGGTGCTGCTGGGCGTCCAGGGCAGCAGGCTGGTCGTGGTCTTCGGCGGCAGCGGCGAGAGCTCCGCGGTGGAGCAGACCGCCGAGCGGCTCGCCGAGGCCTTCGGCGAGGGGGCGGTGGTCGTCGGCCCCACCACGCCGAGCCTCGCCGAGGCGCACCGCTCGGCCGGCGACGCGATGTCGGCGCTGCGCGCCGTGGTGGCCTGGCCGACCGCGCCGCGCCCGGTGCCCTCCGGCGACCTGCTCCCCGAGCGCGCGCTGGCCGGGGACCCGGAGGCCGAGCGCCAGCTGGTCGAGCAGATCGTGCTGCCGCTGGCCGACGCCGGCGGGGCGCTGATGGACACCGTGGACACCTACTTGGAGGTCGGCGGGGTCCTGGAGAACTGCGCCAAGCAGCTCTACGTGCACCCCAACACCGTGCGCTACCGGCTTCGCCGGGTCGCCGAGCTCACCGGTCGCACCCCGGCCAACGCCCGCGACGCGCACGTGCTGCGGACCGGGTTGGCCGTCGGGCGGCTGGCCAAGGCCCGCGGGTTGTGGTGATCGACTCGACGACGCAGCGTTCACGCCCGGTCGCAACCGGTTCACCTGTCGGCTATTTACCGGTCAGTACCCACAAGATTGCCCGCGGTTTCCGTGCCTGGTGGACGCCTGACTTGTAGACACCCCACAATTTTGGCCGCCGGACTTCGTTTCTCCCGGCATCACCCCGATCAGGCCGTGGAGTGTTCAGTGGCAAGAGTGATCGCGCTTCTCGCCCCCGGACAGGGGTCCCAGACCCCAGGGATGCTCAACCCGTGGCTCGAGCTCGACGGCGTCGCCGAACGGCTGGGCGCCTGGTCCGAGCTGACCGGCCTCGACCTGACCCGCCTCGGCACCACCGCCGAGGCCGAGGAGATCAAGGACACCGCAGTCACCCAACCGCTGGTGGTCGCGCTGTCGCTGATCGCCGCCGAGGAATTGGACCGCCGGGTGACCGTGCCGGCCGACGCCCCGGTCGCCGGGCACTCCGTCGGCGAGCTGGCCGCCGCCGCGGTTGCCGGCGCGCTCAGCCCGGACGACGCGGTGGCGCTGGCCGCGGTGCGCGGCCGGGAGATGGCCGCCGCATGCGCGCTGGAGCCCACCGGGATGTCGGCGATGCTGGGCGGTGACGAGGCCGCCGTGCTGGCCCACCTGGAGAAGCTGGGCCTGGACCCGGCCAACCGCAACGCCACCGGCCAGATCGTGGCCGCGGGCAAGACCGGTGCGCTGGAGCAGCTGGCCGCCGAACCGCCGGAGGGCGCCCGGGTCCGCCCGCTGCCGGTCGCCGGCGCCTTCCACACCCGGTTCATGGCCCCGGCCAAGGAGGCCATGGCCAAGCACGCCGAGGACGTAAAGACCAACGACGCCACCCGGCCGCTGCTGTCCAACGCCGACGGCGCGGTGGTCTCCGAAGCCGGGGAGATCCTGCGCCGCCTGGTCGACCAGGTGACCAACCCGGTGCGCTGGGACAGCTGCATGGCCACCCTCGCCGAGCGCGGGGTCGAGGCCGTCGTGGAGTTCCCGCCCGCGGGCACCTTGACCGGCCTGGTGCGCCGCGAGCTCAAGGGCGTCCAGACCGTCGCCCTCAAGACACCTGCCGACCTGGACAAGGTCGCCGAACTGATCGGGAGCGCCGCGTGAGCCTGCCCCGCATCGCCACCAAGCCCACCGTCGAGGGCACGAAGCTGCTGGGCTTCGGCAGCACCCAGGGCAACCGGGTCGTCACCAACGACGACCTGGCCAAGATCGTCGACACCAACGACGAGTGGATCCAGCAGCGCGTCGGCATCGTGCACCGCCGCCTCGCCGACGACGACCAGACGGTGGTCAGCATGGCCGTCGAGGCCGGTGCCAAGGCGGTGGCCGACGCCGGGCTGAGCCCGTCCGACGTGGACCAGGTGATCGTGGCTACCTGCACCATGCCCGGCGGGATCCCGAACGCCGCCGCGCAGGTCGCCGACCAGATCGGGATCAAGGCCCGGAGCGCCTACGACCTCAACGCCGCCTGCGCCGGGTTCGTCTACGCGACCTCGCTGGCCTCCGACGCGGTGCGCGCGGGTTCGGCGCGCAACGTGCTGGTGATCGGCTCCGAGCGGTTCCAGGAGTGGCTGGACTGGGAGGACCGCGCCAACTGCATCATCTTCGCCGACGGCGCAGGTGCCGCGGTGGTCGGCCCGGCCGAGGAACCGCAGCTGGGGCCGGGCGTGCTCGGCAGCGCGGGCGACCTGGTCGACACCATCTACCTGCGCGAGAACAAGTACATCTACCAGGAGGGCCAGTCGGTCTTCCGGTGGGCGACGACGCAGATCGCCCCGGTCGCCGCGCAGGCGGTCGAGGCCGCCGGGCTGCAGCTGTCCGATGTGGACGTGCTGGTCCCGCACCAGGCGAACCTGCGCATCGTCGAGGCCATCGCGCGCAAGCTGCAGAACCAGGGTGCCCGCGACGACCTGGTGGTCGCGCGTGACATCGTCTACTCCGGCAACACCTCGTCGGCGTCCATCCCGCTGTCCATCGACCACATGCGGTCGGCCGGGGAGATCCCCAGCGGGGCCGTGATGTTGCTCGTGGGCTTCGGAGCCGGGCTGTCCTACTCGGCCCAGGTCGCCGTCTGCCCCTGACCCCAGAAACCACCGCGGGCTCCTGCGCTCGCGGTTCAGCAGGAACCAGGAAGGGAAAACCCAGTGTCGAACGAAGAAATCACCTCCGGTCTGGCCACCATCGTCGAGGAGGTCGCCGGTGTCGACGCCGCCGACGTGACCACCGAAAAGTCCTTCGTCGACGACCTGGACATCGACTCGCTGTCCATGGTGGAGATCGCCGTGCAGGCCGAGGACAAGTTCGGCGTCAAGATCCCGG
The DNA here is from genome assembly GCF_042665275.1 of Saccharopolyspora griseoalba. Classification (NCBI taxonomy): domain Bacteria; kingdom Bacillati; phylum Actinomycetota; class Actinomycetes; order Pseudonocardiales; family Pseudonocardiaceae; genus Saccharopolyspora; species Saccharopolyspora griseoalba. The sequence continues at coordinate 144,061 of NZ_JBHTCJ010000005.1, forward strand.
ACGACGAGCTGGCCAACCTCAAGACCGTCGGTGATGCGGTGGACTACATCACCAAGAACGCATGACCACCGATGTCGTGATCACCGGGCTGGGCGCGACGACACCGCTGGGCGGTGACGTCGCGTCCACCTGGGACGGACTGCTCAACGGAAGCACCGGCATCCAGCGCCTGGACGTCGAGTGGCTGGACACCTACGAGCTGCCCACCAAGATCGCCGCACCGCTGGCGGTCGAGCCGAGCGAGGTCCTGCCGCGCGTGCAGCTGCGCCGGATGGACCGCTGCGAGGCCATCTCGGTGATCGCCGCGCGCGAGGCGTGGGCCGACGCGGGCCTGGAGCTGCCCACCGACGAGTCCGAGCCCGTCGACCCGGACCGCCTCGGCGTCTCGCTGGGCACCGGCATCGGCGGGCCGCTGACCCTGCTGCAGCAGGACGACCTGCTGGAGACCTCGGGGCTGCGCAAGGTCTCGCCGCTGACCGTGCCGATGCTCATGCCGAACGGCCCGGCCGCCATGGTCAGCCTCGACCTGCGCGCTCGCGCGGGCGTGCACTCGCCGGCCTCGGCGTGCGCCTCCGGCGCCGAGGGCCTGGCCAAGGGCTTGGACATGATCCGGTCCGGGCAGGCCGACGTGGTGGTCGCCGGTGGTGCGGAGTCCTGCATCCACCCGATCACCGTGGCCGGGTTCAACCAGGCGCGGACCCTGAGCACCCGCAACGACGAGCCGGATCGCGCGTCCCGGCCGTTCGACGTGGACCGCGACGGGTTCGTCATGGGCGAGGGCGCCGGCGTGGTGGTGCTGGAGAGCGCCGAGCACGCCAAGGCCCGCGGTGCCCGGATCTACGGCCGCCTCGCCGGCTCCGGGATCACCTCGGACGCCTACCACATCACCGGGAGCCACCCGGACGGGCTGGGCCAGATCGCGGCGATGCGCAAGGCCCTCGAGGCCGCCGAGCTCTCGCCGAGCGACATCGGGCACGTCAACGCGCACGCGACCTCCACCGTGGTGGGCGACGTGGGCGAGGCGAACTCGGTGCGAAAGGCCATCGGCGACGGCGCGGTGGTGACCGCGCCGAAGGGCTCGCTGGGCCACCTGGTCGGTGGCGCCGGCGCGGTGGAAAGCATCGTGACGATCCTGTCGCTGCACCACGGCGTCATCCCGGCGACCCGCAACCTCGAGACGCTCGACGAGAAGGTGGAGCTGGACGTGGTGGCCGACAAGCCGCGCCACGTCGAGCAGACCGCCGCCATCAACAACGCCTTCGGTTTCGGTGGGCACAACGTCGCGCTCGCCTTCGCCAGGGCATGATCGCCGCCGGCGGGGACGGGCGCTGACCCGTCCCCGCCGAGCTGCGTTTCGACCCGCCGCGACGCGCTCTCGTCAGCGGCGCCGCTCGGCCGCGCTCGCGGCCTGCTGACACCCCGAACTTCCGGAGGAACCCCATGACGGCATTGGCCGATCGGCTGGAAGCCGAGCAGGAGCGACGAGATCCGCGCGATCCCGAGGTGCGCTTGGAGCAACTGCTCGACGCGGAATCGATCGAGCCGCTGCACCCGCGCGACAACAGCGGCATGCTCGCCGCGCGCGGCCGAATCGACGGCACCAAGGTCATCGTCTACTGCAGCGACGCCACCAAGATGGGCGGTGCGCTGGGTTCCGAGGGCTGCGGGCACATCGTCGACGCCATCGACGTGGCGGTGCGCGAGCGCTGCCCGGTCATCGGCGTGTGGCACTCCGGCGGCGCCCGCATCCCGGAGGGCGTGGAGTCGCTCAACGGCATGGGCGAGATGTTCGCCGCGATGACCCGCGCCTCCGGTCGGGTCCCGCAGATCTCCGTGGTCGTCGGTCCCGCCGCGGGCGGCGCGGCCTACGGTCCCGCGCTGACCGACGTGGTGATCATGTCGCCGAAGGGCCGCGTCTTCGTCACCGGCCCGGACGTGGTCCGCAGCGTCACCGGCGAGGACATCGACCAGGAGGGCCTGGGCGGGGTCAGCGCGCACGGCGAGAAGTCCGGCGTGGTGCACGTGGTCGCCTCCGACGAGTCCGACGCCTACCAGCGCGCCCGGCGGCTGACCGGCCTGTTCGCCCGGCCCGGCATGTTCGACCTGCACTCGGTGCAGGACGAGGAGGACCTGCGCGCGCTGCTGCCGGACCGCCCGCAGCGCGCCTACGACGTCAAGCCGGTGATCCGCGGCGTGCTCGACAGCCGCCCCGACGGCTCGGCGGACTTCGAGGAGCTGCAGGCCAAGTGGGCGCCGAACGTGGTGATCGGCCTGGGCAGGCTCGGCGGCCGCAGCATCGGCATGATCGCGAACAACCCGCTGCGCAAGGGCGGCTGCCTGGACTCGCTGTCGGCCGAGAAGGCCGCCCGCTTCGTGCGGATGTGCGACTCCTTCGGCGTTCCGCTGCTGGTGCTGGTCGACGTCCCGGGCTACCTGCCGGGCGTCGGGCAGGAGTGGGGCGGCGTGGTCCGCCGGGGCGCGAAGCTGCTGCACGCCTTCGGCGAGGCGGTCGTGCCGCGGGTGACCCTGGTGACCCGCAAGTCCTACGGCGGCGCCTACATCGCGATGAACTCCCGCGCGCTGGGCGCCACCTCGGTGCTCGCCTGGCCCGAGGCCGAGACCGCGGTGATGGGGGCCAAGGCCGCGGTCGGCGTGCTGCACCGCAAGAAGATCGCCGCCGCTCCGGAGGAGGAGCGCGAGCAGCTGGTCGAGGAACTGACCGAGGAGCACCAGCGGGTCGCCGGTGGTGTGGGCCGGGCGATGTCGATCGGCGTGGTCGACGAGGTCATCGACCCGAAGACCACCCGCCGCCGGATCGCCGAAGCGCTCGCCGCCGCGCCCGCCGGCCGAGGCGCCCACGGCAACATCCCGCTGTGACCCCCGCGCGCGAGGCGGCCCGCGAAACCAGTCGGCCGCCTCGCGCTGCGCCGGGTCCGCGCGAGCCGATCAGCAGGGCGCCGCGATGGCGCTGTTGGGGAGCTTGCTGATGTCGAGCTGGGCGTTGCCGGTCGCCGAGAGGACCACCGGGTAGACCACGTTCCACTGCACGCAGCGCGACTGCACCTGCGGCGGGGCGTCCTCCAGCGCCTGCTCGCTCTTGAAGCTCAGCATCACCAGCGCGGAGCGGTCCTTCGCCGGGACGATGCGGTTGACCCGGATGTCGAAGTCGCGGGTGCTGTCGTAGGCCTCCTGCCACTTCGACTTCGGCAGCTCGTTCCACTTGCTCGGGGTCACCGTGGACCGCCACAGCTCGTAGTTCTTGCGGTTGATGCCGTCGAAGTAGTTGTCCAGCAATCCCTCGATGATCCGCTGGTCGGGATAGGCCGCCGCGTCAGCCGAGTACACCACGCCGGAGCGCGAGGTCCGCTCGGAACCGACGGCCTGCGCGGCCGCCTGCCGCTGGGAGTTCTCCCGCGCGCCCGCGAACTCCTGCTGGGCGAGCAGCACGCCACCGCCCGCGGCGACGAGCAGCACGACGAGACCGAGCGGTATCCCCCATTTCAGCCAACGCACGCCGAACAGCTTGGCACAACGCCCGCGCGCCGTGGGGCGGCCCGGCGAAACCGCCGGGCGAAGCTCGTTTCGAGCGGTTCCTAGCCGACGCGGTGCAGCCAGGTCACGGGTGCGCCGTCGCCGGCGCGGCGGAAGGGCTCCAGGGCGTCGTCCCAGGCCGTGCCGAGCAACTGGTCCACCCGGTGCCCGAAGGCGTCGGCGCCCTTGGCGTTGGCCGCGAGCGTGCGCAATTGATCTTCGCTGACCACGATGTCACCATTGGCGCCGGTGCACGCGCGCCACAGGCCGAGCCCCGGCGCGTGGCAGAACCGCTGGCCGTCGATCCCGGGACTCGGGTCCTCGGTGATCTCGAAGCGCAGCATCGGCCACGCGCGCAAGGCCGTCACCAGGCGCGCGCCAGTACCCGGCTCGCCCGTCCAGTTGCACTCCGCGCGGAGTTGCCCTGGGGCTGCCGGTTGGGCCGTCCAGCGGAGTTCCGTCCGGATGCCGAGTGCGCCGGAAATCGCCCACTCGACGTGCGGGCAGACCGCAGACGGCGACGAGTGAACGTAGACCACACCGGTGGTGTGGCCACGGTCGCTGCCACGGGTGCTCACTGCTGACCTCCGCTGTTCGACGAGGGACGTCTTCCCCTACGACCTCGCGAACCCGACGATCACCAGATTGCGGCGTCATTCTGCATCGCCGGTGGAGATCTTCGCCACCGGCGGAGAGCGGGTTCACCTTTCCCGAGACGCGCCTCGAACCGCGCGCGGACGTACCGCACCAATTGCTCCGTTGTGCTGAAATCGCAGATCCCGGGCGCGGCGCACGGGTTTCGCGTTCCCTCGGACGCACCAAGCCGACGGGGTCAACAGGGCAACGAGATCCACTCGAACGGGCGAAAGAACGATCTCGGGGACAACGCACCCCGCGCCCGGCTAACGTCGACGCGGCGGTGGCCGGAGGCCCCGCCTCGCAGCGGTCCTGGGAGGTCTGGAATGCACGTGGTGCGGCTCGGCGACAAGTCGGCGGAGGTCGGCGCCGACGTCCGGGCGGCGCTGGCCGCGTGGGGTGCGGGCCGGTCGGTGCTGGGCGGCGTCGCCGTGCTCGGCGCCCGGCCGCCGGGCAGCCCGCGCCCGATGGAGGCGGTGATCGCCCAGCCGCGCGGGATCGTCGTGGTGCACGGCGTCGACCTGCCCGAACCCGCCGCGAAGCTGGACGCCCCGCTGGGCACCCCGTGGACGGTCGACGGCTGGCCGCTGGTGCGCACCGAGGGCAAGGTCAACCCGGGCCAGGAGGGCCTGGAGTCGGCCGCCGCGCTCGCGCGCAGCGCGCAGTCGCGCGGCATGGAACCGCTGCCGGTGGCCGCGATCGTGGCCGTGGGCCCCTACGCCGGGCAGATCACCCAGCCGACCGCCGATCTGCACCGCGGGGTCCGGGTGATCTCGCCGAGCACGACCGCGCTGCTCGCCGCCGCGCGCGAGCTGGCCACCTACGAGACGCCGTGCTCGGCCGAGTCCGCGCGCGAGCTGCTGCGCCTGCTGGGCGTGGAGCGGGAGGACGACCTCGACGTGGAGCTGCTGCTCGCCGAGGGCTTCCCGGCTTCCCCGGAGACGGACCTGGCCAGGCGCGAGACGGCGCTGATCCCGAAGTACGCCGAACCGTCCCGGCCCGCGGCGGCGCGCGTGCCGCGACGTCCGGTGCTGATCGCGGCCGCCGCGCTGCTGGTGGTGCTGTGCGCGGTGCTGGCGATCGCGCTCGCCTGGCCGCGCGCCGAGCCCGTGGTGGCGCAGCGGGTCGACGGGGTGCGCTTCACCGAGCAGGCGGTGTCCACCGACACCTCCTGCGCCCGCCACGCCTTCGGCGACCTGCGGAGCTGGTTCGAGCAGCACGGCTGCTCGACCCTGCGGCGGGAGTCGCACCGGGCGGCAGCGTCCGGAGGCCCGGTGCGGGTGTCGGTGGTCGAGATCGGCACCGGGGCTCCGGAGGCCGCCGCCGAGCTGCGCGCGCTGGCGACCGCCCCGGGCACCGGTGGGATCACCGCCCTGGGCGGTCGCGAGCGGTTCGCCGGTGCCGCGCGGGTCGTGGAGCAGCGCGACGCGGCGGTGCGGATCGTGCAGACCGCCTGGTCCAACCGCGAATCCAGCCCCGACGACACCGCGCTGCGCGCGATGGCCGAGCGCGCGCTGCGGCTCACTCCGCGGTAGAGCGCCGCGACCGCCCGCCGACCGCGTCGTCCTCGCCGCGCGCGCTCGGGATCACCCGCGGCCCCTTGGTGAGGTACGGGCTGCCCAGCCGGGACAGGAAGAGCAGCGGCGCGAACAGCGGCACCACAGCCGACAGCGCGGCGGCGGTGACTCCCGCGCGCAGCACGTCCGGCGGGAGCAGCGCGCCGTGCCCGAAGCGGCGCGCCAGCCGGGCGGCCACCCACAGCACCGCGACGAAGCCGACCATGGTGGCCAGCGCGACCAGGATCGCCGGCCGGTACCCGAGCCGCTCGGCGCCGAGCATCACCGCGACCCAGCCCAGCAGCGCCGGGGTCTGCCCGCGCTCGGTGGTCGCCGCCCACAGCAGCCCGCCGAGCACGACCAGGGCGGCCCCGCCCTCGCGCCAGGCGGCTGCCAGCTGCTGCGCCCACGGGCCGCCGACCACGCCGAACCGCGCGCCGAACCGGTCGAGCACGTCGATCGCGCTCGGCCCCTCCACCGGTGCCAGGAAGTGCCCGGTGATCCAGGCCAGCGTCCACAGCGAGATCACGAACGCCGCGAACTGCTGCCATCGGGGGCGCTGCAGCACCACCCGGCACAACCGCACCACTTCTCCTCGCTGCGTGCGCACGGACCACCCAACCCGTCGAGGGACACCCGCGCCCATGCTCCCCAGCCGCCGCGACCGAACGCGACGATTGATCACATCGGGGGCGTGTCCCGCCCGGGGCGTGCGGGTGCGCGGCACCCGGACCAGCGACTAGAAGGTGGCCGAGCCGTCGGCGCAGTGGCCTTCGGGGTCGCAGGCCGGCGGGATGCGGCGGACCTGGGTTCCGTCGACCAGCCACTGCCCCCGGTCGGCGGCCGAGACCAGGAACCGGCCGAGCTCGTCGGCCGACAGGTCCAGGCCGTCGGGCGCCAGCGGCGGGGTGTCGAAGGCCTGGCCCGCGGCGAGCTTGCGGCCCGCCGCGGCGTCGTAGGTCGCCACCCTGGCCCGGCGCATCGAGCAGTCGGGTTCCACGGCGGCCACCGAGTCCGCGCGCCACGCGATGGCCAGCGGTCCGCAGGGCGCCACCACGCGCAGCTCCCGCGATCCGTCCAAAGTGGTCGCGCCCGGACCGGCGACCAGCACGTCGCGCGTTCCGGCGCGCTCGACCAGCAGGGCCAGCTCGCCGTCGTCGGCCAGGGCCAGGTCCAGCACCGCCATGCCGTCCAGGGGCAGCTCGCGGCGACCGCCCGCGCCCAGGGTCACCACGTGGTTGGCGCCGTCGACGTAGGCCACGCGCCCGCCCCCGGCGGTCAGCGCGCGCCCGTCGGCCACCTCGGCGATGGTGCGTCGCTCCCCGTCCGGGGCGATCTCCACCACCCGGCGGCCGCGGGGAGTCGACACCGAGGTGAACACGCGGCCGGAGTCGGTGGCCAGGTCCGACCCGTCGGCGCCGCGCACCCGCGCGACCTCGGCCTTCTGCCGCCCGGTGCGCACGTCGAAGGCCGCGATCACCCCGGGCTGAGCGGCGGCGACGTAGCTGTCCGGCTGCACCGCGACCGGAGTGCTGCGCGACTGGGCGAAGAGGCCCAGCGCGAGCCCGACGAACGCCGCGCAGGCCAGCGCAGCCGACACGCCCACCAGCACCGGGACGCGGCGGCGCGCCGAGCGGCGCCGGGCCGCCGACAGCAGCCGGGGCAGCGCGTCGGGCGCGGGTTCGACGTCGTCGACCAGCCGGTGCAGCTGGGCGCGCACCAGCTCGACGTCCTCCTTGCGCTGGCTCAAACCCGCTCCCCCAACAACGCCGACAGCTTGGACACCCCGCGCGAGCAGTAGGACTTCACCGTGCCCGGGCTGCACCCCATCACTTCGGCGACCCGCTGCTCGCTGAGGTCGGCGTAGTAGCGCAGCACGATCGCCTCGCGCTGCCTGCGCGGCAGCGAGGCCAGCGCCTGCGCGAGCACCATGCGGTCCATGCCGCGTCCGGTGTCGTCGGGCACGTGGTCCTCGGTGGCCAGCTGCGCGCGGTAGCGGCGGAACACCGACCGCTTGCGCAGCGCCGACCGCGCGCCGTTCACGACCGCGGTGCGCAGGAACGCCAGCGCCTTTTCCGGGTCCTTCAGGTTCCTCCGCGAGCGGAACACCCGCAGGTAGGCGTCCTGCACGACGTCCTCGGCGGCGGCGCGTTCGTCCACCAGCAAGGCCGCGATCCGCAGCAGCTGCTTGTAGTGCTGCTGGTACAGATCGGTCAGCTTGCCCGTCAGCTCATCCATTTCCGCCGGCCCGTCGCCCGGTAGGGCGGCCAGGGGCAAGGCGATCGACACCGTCACACTCGTGCATGACGCCCGAGACCCCTCCTCAGGTTGCGACCGGATTCGCGCGAGTTCACCGATTCCGCTGCGTTCAACGGCCGTTCAGTCTAACGAGCGGCGCGCCGCGCCGAGGCCGATTCGGGAAACCCGGCCGCTCTTGCCGAGCCGGGGCCGCGGCGGTACGCCTGGAGGTGCAGGCCAATTCGAGGAGGTTCCCGGTGAAATTCGGCGTTTCCACGTTCATCACCGACGAGGGCATCGCCCCCGCCGACCTCGGCAGAGCGCTGGAGGAGCGCGAGTTCGACTCGTTGTTCATCGCCGAGCACACGCACATCCCCGCCAGCCGCGAAACGCCGTACCCGGGCGGCGGCGACCTACCGCGCATCTACTACCGCACCCTCGACCCGTTCGTGGCGCTGTCGGCGATCGCGCCGGTAACCGAGCGGCTGCGGCTGGCCACCGGGATCGCGCTGGTCGTCGAGCGGGACCCGATCACCACGGCCAAGGAGGTCGCCAGCCTGGACCTGATCTCCGGCGGCCGGGCGATCTTCGGGGTCGGCGCCGGCTGGAACCGCGAGGAGATGCGCAACCACGGCACCGATCCGCGCACCCGCGGCGCCCTGATGGACGAGCGGATCCGCGCGATGCGCGAGATCTGGACCGCCGAGGCCGCGGAGTTCCACGGCGAGCACGTCGACTTCGACCCGATCTGCGCCTGGCCCAAGCCGGTGCAGCGACCGCACCCGCCCATCTACATCGGCGGCGAGAGCGAGCGCTCGATGGCGCGGGTCGCCGAGTACGGCGGCGGCTGGCTGCCGCGCGGCGGCACCGAGAACCTCGGCGAGCTCATCGGGAAGGTCCGCGACCGAGCCGGATGGCGGGTCCCGGTGTCGGTCTACGCCGCGCCGGCCGACGCCGCCGAGCTGGCCGGCTACGCCGACGCGGGCGTGGATTCCGCGCTCCTGCTGCTGCCCACCCGGCCGCGCGACGAAACCCTGCGCAAGCTCGACGAACTCGCGCGGCTGACCACCTCGGTGGGGTGAGCCGGCGGTCAGCCGGCGCGGACCCCGGTCAGGACGGTGTCGACGAGGGCGTCGACGTAGTCCGGGGATTCGGCGTCCAGCAGGTCCGGCGGCGTGGTGTTGACGTGGTTGGTGACCGCCCCCGCGATCAGGTCGGCCACCAGCGCCACCGAGGTCGCCTCGGGCAGCTCGCCGCGCTCGACGCCCCGCCGCACGATCGCCCTCGTGGCTCGGATGTGCTCCGGGTAGGGGTCGTCGGCCATCGCCGCGGCCAGCTCCGGGGAGAACCGGGCGTCGACGTTGAGCCGGAAGATCAGCGCGCCCTCCTCGGTGCGCAGGTAGTCCCGCCACCCGCGCGCCAGCTCCAGCAGGTCGGCGCGCAGCTCGCCGGTGTCGATCTCGGCGATGAACCCGACCCGCTCGCGCACCGCGGCGATGAGCAACGAGGCCTTGTCCGGCCACCGCAGGTACAGCGAGCCCTTGCCGATCCCGGAGCGGCGCGCGATCTCGTCCAGCGAGAACCCGCTCCACCCGCGCGCGGCGTAGATCGCGCGCGCGGCCCGCAGGGCTCGCGGCTCGACTTCGGGATCGCGCGGCCGACCGGCCCGCTGCGACTTCGCCACGCCCACATGCTGGCATCCCCGGGCGCGTTCCGGCACCGGCCGAGAGGGTGTGGCCGCTCCGGGCGAAGCGGACTACCGCTCAGCGGAAGCCCGGCGATGGCCGATCGGCGGGCGACGATCGACAGTGGTGCGGTCCGCATCGGAGAGCGAGGTTCGTGTTGCGCACTCAGGTCGCCATCGTCGGCGGAGGACCCGCCGGTCTGCTGCTGTCCCACCTGCTGCACCTGCAGGGCGTCGACTCGGTGGTGCTGGAGCGGCGCAGCCGGGACTACGTCGAGCAGCGGGTTCGGGCCGGGGTGCTCGAGCAGGGCACGGTCGACCTGCTGCGGGACTGCGGGCTCGGCGAGCGGATGCAGCGCGAGGGCGAGGTGCACGAGGGCGTGTTCGTGCAGTTCGACCAGGAGCGGGTGCACATCCCGTTCGCCGAGCTCACCGGCCGCTCGATCACCGTCTACGGGCAGAAGCAGGTGGTGCGCGACCTCAACGAGCGGCGCAGCGCCGACGGCGGCCAGGTGCTGTTCGAGGTCGACGACGTGGCGGTGCACGACATCACCACCGACCGGCCGAGCGTGACCTTCACCCACGAGGGCCGGGCGCGGACTCTGGAGGCCGATTTCGTCGCGGGCTGCGACGGGTTCCACGGCGTGTGCCGGGACGCGATCCCGGCCGAGGTGCGCCGCGTCTACGAGCGGGTCTACCCGTTCGGCTGGCTGGGGATCCTCGCCGAGGTCGCCCCCTCGACCGACGAGCTGATCTACGCCAACAACTCCCGCGGGTTCGCCCTGCACAGCATGCGCTCGTCCACGATCAGCCGCTTCTACCTGCAGTGCGCCCCGGACGAGCCGATCGAGAACTGGCCGGACCGGCGGATCTGGGACGAGCTGGCGACCCGGCTGGGCACCCCCGGCTGGGAGCTGCGCGAGGGCCCGATCTTCGACAAGTCGGTGACGCCGATGCGCAGCTTCGTCGCCGAGCCGCTGCGCCACGGCAGGCTGTTCCTGGCCGGCGACTCAGCGCACATCGTGCCGCCGACCGGTGCCAAGGGCCTCAACCTCGCGGTCGCCGACGTGGACCGGCTGGCCGAGGCGATCACCGACCACTACCGCACCGGCAGCGAGACGGGTCTCGACGAGTACTCGGCGGCCTGCCTGCGCCGGGTGTGGCGGGTGCAGCACTTCTCCTGGTGGATGACCTCGCTGACGCACCGCTTCGAAGGGCCGGACCAGGAGTTCGACCGCAGGCTGCAGCAGTCCCAGTTCGACTACCTGCGCAGTTCGCAGGCCGCGGCGACGACGCTGGCGGAGAACTACGTGGGCCTGCCGCTGCGCTGACCCCGCCGGAAAACCGCTTTCCGCCAGGGCCGCGCCCGGACAGAATCGGCGGCATGGAGTTCAGCGGTTTCGACGCGCGCGGTTATCGGACGGTCGACGTCAGGACGGGGTACGTGGAGTGGGTGGCCTCCTACGAGGACACCGTCGAGGACGTGATGGACCTGGCGCTGCTGGAGCGCCTGGTCGATCCGGTGTGGCCGGAGGTGGCGCGGGCCGCCGACCTGGGCTGCGGCACCGGCCGCACCGGCGAGTGGCTGCGCGGCAAGGGCGTGGCGCGCGTCGACGGGGTCGACGTGACCCCGGAGATGCTGGACCTGGCCCGCCGCCGGGGCGCGCACGACCGGCTGGTGGAGGGCGACGCGATCAGCACCGGGCTGGAGAGCGGGTCCTACGACCTGGTGATCTGCTCGCTGATCGACGAGCACCTCGCCGACCTCGGGCCGCTCTACGCGGAGGCCTACCGGCTGGCCGCGCCGAAGGCCTCGTTCGTGCTGGTCACCTACCACCCGCACTTCATCATGACCTCGGGCATGCCCACCCACTACACCAACGCCGCGGGCGAGAACGTCGCGATCAGCACGAACGTGCACCTGATCAGCGACCACGCGCGCGCGGGCCTGCGGGCGGGCTGGCGGCTGGCGGAGCTGCACGAGGGCGTGATCGACGACGACTGGCTGGCGGTCAAGCCGAAGTGGGAGCGGTTCCGCGACCACCCGATCTCGGCGGCCTACGCCTGGCGCAAGGACGGGTGATCCCCGACCGGGGGACGATCGGAATGCGGTCGCACCGGCGATCGTTGCGCGGGGCATGACGGCACAGCTTGGCAAGATCGGAATCTGGCGCCCGCACACCGACCTGTCCCCCGAACTGGCGGTCGAGGTCGAGAAGCTCGGCTACGGCACGATCTGGGTGGGCGGCTCCCCGCCCGCCGACCTCGGCGTCGTCGAACGGCTGCTGGAGGCCACCGACGGGATCGCGGTCGCGACCGGCATCGTCAACATCTGGAACTCCGACGCGAAGGCCGTCGCCGAGTCCTACCACCGGGTGACCGAGAAGCACCCGGACCGGCTGCTGCTGGGCATCGGCGCGGGCCACCGCGAGGCCACCGCCGAGTACACCAAGCCCTACACCGCGCTGGTGAACTACCTGGACGTGCTGGACGCCGAGGGCGTGCCCGCCTCCGGGCGGGTGCTGGCGGCGCTGGGCCCGCGCGTGCTGGAGCTGGCCCGCGACCGGGCCGCGGGCGCCCACCCGTACCTGACGGTCCCCGCGCACACCGAGAAGGCGCGCAGCGTGCTCGGGGCGGAGCCGATCCTCGCCCCGGAGCAGAAGGTCGTGCTGGATCCCGACCCGCAGCGCGCCCGCACCACGGCGCGCCCGATGATCCAGTTCTACCTGCGCCTGAACAACTACACGCGCAACCTCAAGCGCTTCGGCTACACCGATCAGGACGTCGCGGGCACGGGCTCGGACCGCCTGGTCGACGACCTGGCGGTGCACGGCACGGCCGAGGAGATCGCCACCCGCCTCAAGTCCCACGTCGAGGCAGGCGCCAACCACGTGGCCATCCAACCCCTCGGCGAGGACCCCCTGTCGGCGTACAAGGCCCTGGCCACCGCCCTCTCCTGACCGAATCACCTCCTGATCCCCCCGGAATCACCTCCTGTTCGGCGTCGCGTTCAGGAGGTTCTTCCGGGGGTGGACGAGTCGACGACCTGCGACAACGTCCGCATCAACGACGCCCGGTCCAGCGCGACCTCGGGCGGCGAAGCGCAGAACTCCGCGATCTCCTCGGGGCGGGGCCGTCCGGCAGGACGAACCGATCCCCGGCGATCGCCGCCAGGCAGCAGCGCCAGCCGCGCGGTGCGGCGACCATCTCCTCGGCCGAGCCCACGAGCCGACCACATCGCGCCGACCGATCACTGCGGTCGCGTTCATGGGAGCGGCACCCGATACTCGGCCGACCGGTTCCGGGCCGTCGAGGAGGGGCGCATGAGCAGGCCGATCGCGACCACCGTCCTCGCGATCGCACTGCTCGCCTCCGAGGGCGCACCGGTGGCACCACCGTCCTCGACCGACGCACCGACCACACCCGCCGTGCACCCCGCCGGGCAGCCACCCGACCCCTACCGGAGCTACCAGCAGCGCACCGGCTACCCCCACGAAGCCGAGCGGTACGAGCAGCTACCCGGCCACCAGCGCTGCGGCACGGCCTGCGGCCGCGAACCCACCAGCGGCGAGCAGCAACTCCGCCACCTGTGCGACCGAGACCTGATATCCCCCTCGCGCTGCTGATCGAGACCCCTGCGCAAGATCAACGACAGCGTCGTAGTCGATCACTGCTCCGCCCGCACCAACGGCGTTGCCCAGGCATTTCCACCGATGCGACCAACGCGGGCATGGGCCGGACGGCCGCTCCACCCGGCGCCTACACCGCGCTGCGACCTCGCTACGATCTCGATACAGAGAGCACCGCTGGGGGCAGTAGCTCAGCTGGTCAGAGCAGCGGACTCATAATCCGTCAGGTCGTGGGTTCAAGTCCCACCTGCCCCACATCTTCCCTCGTCACGCTGCCCTCAGACACAAGAGCCTTGATCGTGTCCATGCTTTTCCCATGCTTTACTCGGCGAACCACTCAACCTCGGACTCCCCCGGTGACGATCGTTCGATACCCAGCTGAGGCCGGTTGGAGCGGCAAACGCAATGAGGGAGGCACGGTTGATCCGCACCTCCCTCATTTCAACTACCGAACCATTCGGCCTTCCCCAGCGCCTCAGCGGCCTTGCGGCTCTTCACTCGACGCCCCATGTAGATGTCCTGGGTCGTTGAGACCTTGGAGTGCCCCAGCTGGTCGGCGATCTCGCGAGCGCTGAGCCCGGCCTCGTCCAGGATGGTCGCGACCGAGCGGCGGAAGGTCTTGAAGGTCACCCACGGGTAGTCAGTCCCCGCTCGGAACTCTCTCCAACGAGCCAGGGTGTTGTGCTTGTCGCGGAGCCCGCCCTTGGTATTGGGAAAGACCGGACCTGTCAGCTCGGCGGGGTCACAGCCAAACCGCTCCCCCACCCTCGTGCGCCGCTCGCGGAGCATCGAGGTCAACCAGTCCGGCAACACCAAGACGCGTTCCGACACCTCGGTCTTGCCGTCGCTGATCATCAGACCGGTCCCCTTTGCTCGGATCAGGTTGCCTGCCCAGTCGGCGACTCCGGCTTCGAGATCCAGGTGGCCCCAGTGGACCGCGAGCGCCTCGCCGGTTCGAACTCCGGTCCCGGCATACCAGCGCACCAGGTCCGGCAGGTCGTGACGGACGGCGAAGTCGCTGGTGTCGAGCTTGTGCAGCAAGTCCTTCATCTCATCCGCCTCCAGCGCCCGGGATGCCTTGCGGCGTCCTTCCAGCGCGCTCATGTCGCGGACGGGGTTGGTCTGCATGGCCCGGTAGCGAACGGCGAGCCCGCAGATTCCCGAGATGATGTTGCGAACCGTTCGTGCCGAATCGACGCTCAGGTTGCGTCGCACCGATTGGCAGGTCTGTTCAACACGGAAGGTCGTGACCTCGCGCAGCCTGAGTTCGCCCAGCGGTGGAAGCACGTAGCTGTCGAGTCTGCCGCGATAGGTATCGAGTGAGGTCGGAGAGCGCACGCCCTCTTCAACGGATCGCTCGAACTCCTCGATCCACAGCGCGGCGGCCTCTCGGAACCTTGAGTCGGCCGACAAGCCGGAGTTCTGCACGGGCGCAAGCCGGTCGGCGAGTTCCCTCTTGAGCTTCCGGGTCGCCTTCGCCGCCGACGGCCCCGTTCGCTCCACCTGCCGAGTAACGCCGTCGAAGTCGCGGTATTGCGTGATGGCTCGGTAGCCCGTGGAGGTCTTCTGGGTACGGATCTTGCCGTACGTCCCAACTTCGAGTGACGGGCGAGGCATCAGATCACCTCCTCGGGAAGGTCCGCGAACCATCGTTCGACTTCGTCGGGCTTGTACCGAACGTGCTTGCCAACTCGACGACCGGGAGGTCCGCCTCCACGACTCCGCCACTGGTAGACGGTGCCGACCGGGACGCCGAGGTAGCTGGCGACGTCTTGGGGGCTCCAGAGGTTGCGGATCATGGTTAGTCCTTCCTTTCGTTGGCGAGGCGGTGTTTGCGGGCGTCGCGTTGGCGTTGGGCGATGGCCGCGGCGAGTTCGCGTTCTTCTTGGGTGCGGTGGCCGACGCTGACCAGGGACCAGTCGTTGATGACGGTGATGGTGTCGTCGGTGACGCCGAGTTCGGTGAGGGTTTCTTCGTGCCGGTAGCGGCGGCGGTCGTCGCGGATGTGCCGGAAGGGCACGGAGTAGTGCTGGGATTTGGTGAGGAAGTGGCCGCGGAAGGCGAGCATGTGGGCCCAGTGGCGCAGCTTGAGCGCGTCCAGCGGGTCGGGCTTGTCGGCCTGGTCGGGGTGCAGCCGGTGCAGGCGGGTGGTGCGGGTGACTTCGCCGCCGTTGCCGCAGGTGTGGCAGTACTGGGCGTGCTGGCAGCCGCAGCCGTCGGTGGTGTGGAAGCCCTCGGGGTGGCAGTCCGGGCAAGGCACCGGGGCCACGAGGTCCCAGGCGGTTTGGATGATCCGCCGGTGGTGGTCGGTGACCGTCAGCCGGTCGATGTCGGCTTGGGTGCGGATACGCCGGTCGACGGCCTCGCTTTTGCCGGTGCCCTTGGTGGCGTATTTGGCCACGTAGGAGGCCAACCGGTCATCGGTGATCACGCCGTGCTCGTCTTCGACTTGGTTGGCGTTGGCCGGGCGGATCGGGCGGATGTCGATCTGTTCGCCGAAGGCCAGCTCCCAGCTGCGCCCGTTGACCTCGGGTGAGGTGATGGCGGTGTTGGCGTGGGCGATGCGGATCGCTTCGGTGAGCACCTCGGGGGTGGCCCACCTTGGGGTGGGGTCGCTGGCTCCGTCGGGGCCGTCGAGGCGGATGACGGCGTGGAAGTGGATGACGCCGCGGCGCTGGAACTCAGCGACCTTGGCGAACGACAGCCGGGCGTGGTCGGCGAACTGGCGCTGCGGGAGCCCGGCCGCGGTGGCCAGGTGGCGCTTGAGGTTGGTGGTGAAGCGGTGCCAGAGCTGCCCGGCGTGGGCCTGCCAGAGCACGTGCCCGGTGTAGTCGTAGCTGCCGGGCTCGAGCGGCTGCCCGATCCGCGGGTCATCAGGGTGGTGGTAGTCGCCGCAGCGGCATGGGATTGCCTTCCCGCCAGGCGCCCGGCGGTTGTGCACCGGCCCGAAGCTCGGTGCGGTCAAGGTGAGAAACAGGCGGGGCTTGTCGGCGACTGAGGCGGGCACGCCCTTGGTTTCGCCGGAGAGCCCGGCTCGCAGGAGGTGGAAGGCGTCGGCGGCGTAGCGATCCGAGCACGACGGGCAGACTGATTCGCGGCGGTTTCCACACGGGACGGTGACATGCCCAGTGCGGGAGGCAAGCGCCGAACCGGTGGCGGTGTCCTGGATGGCCCACGAGCCCGACAGCCGGATCGGGTGGGTGCAGCCGCCGGTGCTGGCGGTCTGCGCGCGCCACTGCTGGAAGTCGGTGCTGCGGGCGCGGTGTTGGAAGCCGTCAGCGACTCGTGCGCGGTAATCCTGCGCGGTCATCAGCGCGGTCGGTGACATGTCCACCTCCTGACGAAGGACAGGGCGGGACGTCACCGGGCCGTGTGCTCGCCGGGTGGCGTCCCGCCGAGCGAACGGTGCTTTTCAGTTGTGCGGCAACGCCTTTTACGCGAGGGCGTGGCCATTGGTGGGTTGGGTGTAGCTGGCCACGATCTGTTCAGCCAGGTCGGGCGCAACCTTGATGACGGCGTTGACGTCGCCTGCGGTGAACTCGCGCCCTTCCTGCTGGGCGCGGGCGAAAGCCGACTGGACCGCCTGAGCCATCGGCGGCGGCAACTTCGGTCCCTTGCTGATGGCCTTGGGGATCTCCGCGGTCCGCTGCTCCCGAGTTGCCGTGCCGGCCGCGGATTCCGAGGGTTTCGGCGGTGCCGTGCCGGCTACAGGTTCCGGCGGCTTCGGCGGTGCCGGTGGAGCCGGTTCGGCGGGCGGTGGTGCGGTGGCGTCGGCTGCTTCGTAGGCGGCGAGGATGACCGCGCGTTGGCGGGCCTGGATGACCGGGATGACCTCGGCGATGCCGTAGACGATGACCGGGATGATCGCGTGTACCGCCGCCGAGCCCGGATTGAACTCACCCCACGAGCTGCTGACCAGCGGCATGACCTGCGGGATGACGTTCATAGCCATCGTGGAGGCCAGCAGCACGTGCTTGAGGCGTGACCACCAGTCGTGATCCGGCTCGATGCCGTGGGAGAGGATCACGGCTTCGAAGTTGAGCAGCACGATCAGCAGACCGGCGAACATCGGCTCGACGGTCCAGGCCGCCCACCACAATGGATCGGCCATCGTGGTCTTTCCGGCGAGGAAGCGCTGCACACCAGCGGTGGTGAACACCAGCCCCAGCGCCAGGAAGAACCACAACCCCACCAACGTGCGCCGCCCGCTGCGCTCCATCTCCACGGCCTGCAGATCCGGGTCACGCACCAGGCCACGCAGGTGGCGGGCTTCGGAGATGCGGTCTCCGAGCTTGCGGACCCGCCGCGTCTGCCCCTTATCCGCCTTGCCCTCGTCGCGCTCGGGCTGGTCGGGTTCGTTGGGTTCGGACACGCCAGCCTCCTACTCCGTGCTGGGGGTGAACAGGGCATACAGGCCCCGCACGACCAGGACCACGCCGATGCCTCCAGCGATGGCGTAGGCAGGGCTGATCACCAGCCACACCAACGCGAGGATCGCGGTGGCGATGGCCAGTAACAGCAGCACGGTCTTGATGGCCTTGCCGGTCAGTTCCACGTGCACAACGGGCTTCATCGGTTCGTTCCTTCCTGGTCGGTGAACAGTGCGTACTGATCGGGATGGTTGGCTTCGAGTGCGGCGGTCTGGATCTGAACTCCGTCCGCGATGAGGTGCTTGAAGCTGTCGAAGCTCAGGTGGCATGCCGCGCCGGGCTTGTCGTCGTCGCAGGGCCAGGTGATGGCCACCGTGACCCCCTCCGAGCTGGGGCGTAGCGAGACGATCGCGTTCGGCGATCCGGCGTAGAAGTGCCGCGTCGAGTCCATGAGGTTCCTTTCTGCGTGGGTGGTCAGGCCGCGTCTTCGTCGGCGTCGTCGTCACGGCGGAACTCGACGACGTTGGAGCTGGTGTCGCCGGTGGGTGCCGGGCAGGTGCGGACGAGTTCGCTGATGTCGTCGTCGGAGACGTAGCCCGCGCGCACCCGGACCGGGCGGCGGGCGTACTGGTCGACGCGGAAGCCGATTCCGGCGTGTTCCTCGTCGGCGGGGATCTCGTCGGCCAGCGCGCCCTTGACCCGCATGCCTTCGCCGAGGGCCATGTCGGCGTGGTTTTCGGCGGTGGTGCGCAGGCACATCCGGCGGGTGAACAGATCACGCACCGGCAGGATGTCCTTGGTCGGTTCCTGCAGGTAGGCACACACCGAGAACCCGGCCGCGCGGCCCTGGGTCATGACTTCGGCCAGGAGCTTGACGGCCTTGCGGGTGATGCCGGATTCGCCGAGGGCGGTCATCATGGCCAGCTCGTCGACCATGAGCACCCGCAGCGGGGTGTCGTGGCTGACGGTGAACTTGCGCTTGCCCGCCTCCCCGAGCTCGCGCTGGGTGGACTTCATGTCGTCGCGGAAGGCCTCGATGACCTCCAGGGCTTCGCCGGGTTCGTCGGCGTAGCGGTCGAACAGGGGGCGGGCGTTGCCTGCCTCCATGCCGCCCTTGACGTCGCACATGTCCACCTGCACGAGCCCGTCGCGGATCGCCGGTCCCATCGCGCGCAGGGGGTTCCAGATCAGCGAGCCCTTGCCCGAGCCAGTCGCACCGACCCCGAGCCAGTGCTGCCCGATCAGCGGTTCGGTCCAGTCGTTGCCGTACTCGTCCTCACCGAGGTAGAGCGCCGACAGGTCCACATCCGAGGAATCCGCGGGGATCTCGGCGGGGTCGATCACCTGCTCGAACGGGTTGCCGCGGACCACGGTTATGGCGATCACGCCGGGCTTGACCTTCACGATCCCCAGTGCGTCGGCCCGCAGGGCCATCGCGAGCTCGTCGGTGGCGTCCTGGAACCGCTTGAGCGATTGGCCCCGCAGGACCTTCACATACAGGGTGTCGATCGACGGGGAAGCCGAGCGGACCCGCAGCAGGCGGGGGACTTCGATGTGGCCGGTGCGGCGGTTCTCCCGGCCGAACTCGCAATCGATCATCAGCCCGCGCCAGCGGTGCCCGACATAGCGCACCCATCTACGCCGCGCCGAACGCAGAGCCGGTGCGGCCCACCGGTCGAAGGTCTTCGGGTGGCCCCGGTACCAGCCCAGCCCCGCGGCTCCGAGGGCGGCCAGCGCGCTGCCGGTGGTGACCGGCCCGAGCTCGAGCATGCTCGTGGCCAGTGCGGGCGGGGTGGTGGTGATGGCGGGGTGGCGTGCCATCCAGCCAGCAGCACGCCATTCCATGCCCTTACGTCGGTTGGCCCATGCCATGACTGATCAACTCCCTGGAAGAAGACAAAAGAAGGGGCTCGACCACCACCGCAGCGGTAGCCGAGCCCCTGAGGGACGTGCGTTGTTCGGGTTATTTCGCCTGGATGTAGGGGGCGAGGTCTTCGAGGTCGACCTTGTAGTTGGCCACCGCGCGCGCCAGCTCGTCGTGGTCCTTCTTGAACCCCGCCGTGCGCACCTGCAGGCCCTTCATCGCCTCGCGCAAGGCGTTCATGGCCTTGTCCAGGTCCTCGATCGTGGCGGTCACCTGGTAGTTGCTGCCCATCGTCAGACCCTCCATCCCTTCGAGACGAGTTCCTTTTCCCACTTGACCGTCGCGTCGTGAAACGCGGTCAGCTGCACCGCGGCCCGGGCGTGGCCGCCCTCGATCTCGTCGCGATCCGGCAGCCGCCAGTCGGTCTCGCCCGGATCCTGAATCTTCTTGTGGAGCTTTTTGGCCTCATCCAGCGCGGTCCGCACCAGAGCGATCGCGGTCATGAGCTCCTGGTACTTGCTCATCGCGTGACGGTTCACAGCCTGAACCTGCATACAACCTCCTAGTCGTCAATGTCGGTCAGTACTTGCGCGAAATTCCACTGAGCGCGCTGCAGAGCGTCGGAAAACGCCATGTAAGTGGCTGCGTCGGAAAACTGGAAAGGCCCGGTCACGGTGAACTGGGTTTCCATGTTCTGCAGCCTGCGCACACACGCCCAGGTGTGCTGGCTCACCTCCTCAGGATCGGTCACTGGTATTTCCTTTCGTCGAGCTCATTCAGGTGGCCCGCGGCCCAGGACCGCATCGTGGTGATGACCTCGTGCAATTCGGTGCGGGCTTCGTGCAGCCGGAACGAGAACGGCAGATCGGTGGATGCGTCAACTTCCTTTTCGTAGAACTTCAGCTCATACAGCACCGCGGTCAGCGCCTGCCGCAGCTTCACCTCGCCCGATTCGCCCTCATCGAGGGGTGCGAGGCGGCAGGAGCGGCAGGCCGGGTCCTCGGCATGCTGGCCACACCAGCGCGAACACGTAGCGGCCATGGTGATCAGGCCGCCTTCGGCACCGGGCACAAAGCCCCCCACAGGTAGGCCTTGCGCCGCGAGCGAGTCGGCACCAGTACCGACCGGGCGGGGCCCTGGTAGCGGTCGTAGCGCACGTGGTGTGTGCCGCCGACCTCCAGCCACTTCGCCTCGATCAGCTGATGCACCGCGGCATCAATGTGCTCGGGCACGCGCTCGACTTCATCGCCCTGCAGACGCTTGTAGACGTCCTCACGCACGCCCACCAGCACGAATCCCACCCGCGAGGCTGCCCGCAGGACCTTCTCGATCAACTCCATGTCGTTGATCTCCTCCCGCGGCACCTCACGCTTGGGCAGCGGCAACACCGGGTTACCGAACAAGTCCGTTTCCGAACTCACACCGGATCACCGCCCTGTCCCAAGCAGCCGGATCCGTGAAAACCCAAACCCTCACCCATGTCTGTCTCCCTTCAACTCGTTTTCAGCAGGCCTTCCAGCGGTGCGGGCAGTCCTGGCACTGCGCCCACCCCGAGGAATCCACGTGGAAAAATCAGTGCTGGCAACCCATCAGCTCACCTCCCCAGCCGAGTGGCGGCAAAACTGATCCTGCGAGTGCGCATACCGGTTCGCGCTGATGTCACACGCCGGGCAGTAGCACAACGACATACTGATCACTTCCCTTCAATCGAGAGCCATAAAGACCCCCGGAACACGCATGCAGCCGGGGGTCAATAAAGCCCTCCCGGCGGACAATTCCCGCCGGTTTTGGGCATAGCTCGGCCCACTCTGGAATTCTCAAACAACAAACAGCCGAAAATGCGGCTTAAAGAAGCGTCAGAGAGAAACGGTCAGAATCCGGAACCGTCAGGCGGCGGCCGACAGGTCCGCGCCCGCCGGGGTCAGCCCGTTGGCCTTGAACGACAGGCCCGAGCGCCCGTTGTTCTCCCAGTGGCTGACCGTCGCGTCGATCAGCTGGACGTAGGTGCCCTCCTCGAAGCCGTCGCCGGGGTCGGCGGTCAGGGTCACCCGGATCTCCTCGCCCTTACCCGCGAACTCGCCGGGCTGGGCCTTGCGCTTCGCGAACAGCGACACGACGAACTGCTGCACACCGTTGCGGTCGGTCGCGATCTCCTGCATGCCGTTGTCGTTCTCGCGCATCTTGGGCTGCGGCGGCTCGGTGACCATCAGCTTGTAGCCCTGCATGTTCGCCGGGATGTTCCTCAGCATCTCTGCCTCCGTCGTAGGAGAGTTAAGTTCCTATCGGTCTGCCTCCCTAGGGAGGTGCCAATAGGTTGCACCTCCCTAGGGAGGCTTGTCAAGCTGGGTGGGGTGACCTCACTAGAGAGGTTGCTAAAGTGGCAGCTAGACGAGAGGTGGCTTGAGTGGCAGAGCGTCAGTCCCTGAGCAAGCAGATCGCAGCTGACCTGCGGTCCGCGATCCTTCGAGGGGACCTCGCGCCAGGTGCGGCCCTGCCCTCCGAGCGACAGATCATCACCCAGTACGGGACCACCAAGGCGACCGCAGGGAAGGCCGTCGGCATTCTCGTCGCCGAGGGTCTGGCCACCGCGGAGTTCGGACGCGGCACCTTCGTACGCCAACGGCCGCCGTTGCGGCGCGTCTCGGCTGCCCGACGCCACTCAGCGCACCGGGACACCGGGAAGCCCGTGTTCGACGCCGGAGCAATTGACCAGGGCAGGACGCCCTCGCGACGAATGCTCTTCGTAGGCCGTCAAGCTCTGCCAGGTGCGGCCGCCCGATGGCTGCAGGCTGCACCAGGCGACGAGGCTGCCGTCCGCCGACGGCTACAGCTCCTCGACGGGGAGCCCGTCGTGCTGTCCACGAGCTACTACCCGATGTGGATCGCCGAGGGGACGGGCTTGGAACGCCCGGAAGCGATCCCGGAAGGCCCTGACGAGCTGATCGAGAAGCTCGGGCACAGGTTCTTTCGCGGCATTGAGGTCTTCTCTGCGCTCATGCCGACACCTGAAGAGGTGGAGCTGCTGGAGCTGCAGGCAGGTGTGCCGGTCGTGCACATGTGGGATGTCGACTACGACGAGAACGGCCGGACCCTCCAAGCTGCGCACGACATCTACGCAGCCGACAAGCACGAGTTCGCCTACGAGTGGCAGGAAGACGACATCAAGCCATGACCAGCGGATGGCCGCCCGATTGGACCGACAGGATCAGCGGAGCGAGCTGCGAGATGTGCCGCTCGCAGCGCAACGACGAAGACCAGTACGGCATCCGCATCCATGCCACCGAGCACACAGACGCGGTGCTGCAGCGCGCCGCGATTCAGCCCGGCTACACACTGGTGATCTGGCGCGGCCGACACGTCGTCGAACCGTTCGAGCTCACCGACGCTGAAGCGTCCGCGTACTGGCGGGATGTCCTGACGGTCGCTCGAGCGCTGAACGCCTTCTACCAGCCGCTCAAGATGAACTACGAAACGCTGGGCAACACCGTGCCGCACCTACACACCCACCTGCTGCCGCGCTATACCGAGGACCCAGCTCCGGGACGGCCTTTCCCGCTCCTGCCACAAAACGGTTCCGAGAACGTCGTCGACCCGGACAAGCTCGCCGAGGAAGCAGCAGCACTCCGGGACATCTTCAGCAACGACATGTAGTAGGCCGACGATGCCGAAGAAGGACTACTACAACGATCCTGACGCACCAGCCGCGAACAGCCTGATCGTGGCCGTTGCCGCCGTGGTCAGGAACGAAGTGGGCGAAGTCCTGATGATCGAGCGCTCCGATAACGGGCTCTGGGCAATCCCCGGCGGAGCGCAAGAGATCGGGGAGACAACCCGCGGAGCGGCCGTGCGGGAAGTCGAGGAGGAGACCGGGCTCCGGGTCGAAGTCGTCGACGTCACCGGGATCTACTCGGACCCTGGTCACGTCATCGCCTACGACGACGGCGAGGTCCGCCAGGAGTTTTCAATCACCTTCCGCGCTAAGCCGGTCAGCGGCGAGCTCTGCACGAGCTCTGAATCCAAACGTGTCGAGTGGGTGCCGCCCTCGCACATCCCCAACCTGAACATCCACCCGTCCGTTCGATTCAGGATCGACCACGCGCTCGAGAACCGGCGCAGGCCATACCTCACATAGCCCGGCGACGTCGCACAAGCGAGGTCGACATCAGCCAGCTCTCAGAGCGTGTGTTCAGAGTTTCTTTTCTTCATCAAGGGCGGCCCCTGCGGGGCCGCCTGCCTGCTGTTTCTTGGCCGGGACAGCGGGACGCCGGGCATGCGGCCTCCGGCCGGTCCGGGCGCCCGCGCCCCGGCCAGACCGGAAGGCAGGCGGCCCCGAGCCGCGCTTGAAGAACTGCACGCTGAAGCTCAAAGATGTCCTCGCCGGACGGGCAGGCCTCCGGGGTGAGGGGACAGGCACATCGGCTGCGGTCCGGTCGTGGCGGGCTCTGTCCTCACCCCATCGACCTCCACAAGGGCTATCAGCCCGCGTCAAGGGGGCAAGCTCGCGCACGAGACGTCCCGTGACGATCGGCGGTTGCCCCCTTGACACGACCTGATGAGGGCTTCGCCAGGTCGACGGGGTGAGGACAGAGGCCCTCCCTGGTGTTATTCGTCGCTGCCATGAAGCTCTTGAGCGGCCTGAGAGTCACGTTCCTTGGAGGCCGATTTCTTTCTTCTTGCATCGACTAGCGCGGGTTTGATTCGAAACCCATACTTCTGTGATGAAATTTCGGCCGCATTTTCTAGCTTTCGCTTCAATTCATCCGTATACTCGTCGTCCGTATACGCCAATACGAGAAATACACCGTAATCGACGCCTTCTGCGAGCTGATATTTAGGCTGCTGCGCGAGCACACCGTCCCAAAGTTTGCTGCTCCGGGCTAGCT
The DNA here is from genome assembly GCF_042665275.1 of Saccharopolyspora griseoalba. Classification (NCBI taxonomy): domain Bacteria; kingdom Bacillati; phylum Actinomycetota; class Actinomycetes; order Pseudonocardiales; family Pseudonocardiaceae; genus Saccharopolyspora; species Saccharopolyspora griseoalba. The sequence goes on from NZ_JBHTCJ010000005.1 coordinate 168,452, forward strand.
TAACCTCAATTAGCGCTCTTGCTGACCAACCCTTGGAGAACTTGAAGTCTACAGGCCCTCGCCCAGCATTAGCCTCACCAGTCAGATCAACGTCAGCGATTCGGCAGTAGTTGCTTGCGACGGACCTAAACAAAACTTGCGCGGCCTGCTCGCTCCTGCCACGCCTCTCGTCCCATAACAAGTACCAGGAATCTTGGTTCTCAATTCCATGTGCGTACCAACCTACGACGGAGTCTACAAAACTCTCAAAATCGTTGGGAGTCTGCGGCACAGCTGGGGAAGAAAGTTCCTTGACGGCAGACTTGCCATGCTCGTTCACTTGGACGAGCAGTTTGGGGTCGTCGCCAACCGGGTAGGGGTCCTTAGGCTCCCCCTCTAACTCGCGCAAGTAGAGTACGACCGATTCAGGATGCTGTTGCGCCATTCTTGACTTGGTCTTCCTGTCGACCCTACTTGCGATATTAAAATTGAAGTCGCGGCGCAGGTCTTCTCCCATGTTCGACCAAGTCCAGGACCAATGATCATTAGGGGTAGCAACCGGGATGTTACGTAGGAACTTTTCAGGAACAAGGAGCACCGGCAGCTCCTTAGAGCGAAGCTTGCCGCCACGAAAATATTCAAAAAGATTGGCAGGGAGCTCATGGTACTCGTTCAGCCAGTGAGCACCCTTTATCGTCCATGTGGCATTTTTGACAAGGAAGCGTTTGGTGGGGATATCGTGGCGGATGCAAATATCCTTTGTATACCGGATGAAGTACCCCTTGAGGACATTGCATACAATATCGCCGATCCGGTCCAGTCCTATACCGCCTTGAAACAGGCTGATTGCTTCCATATGGACGATCTTGCTTAGCCCAGCGTTAAATGCTGCATTTAGACCAGCCATCATGTCGGCCTGCAGTTTCTTGTTGGATCCAGCTCCGAGGATTGACCCCTCTGATACCCCAAGGCAAAATTCTGCTGGCTCGGGGAACACTAGAAGATCGGAAGCTTGCTTCCACTCCTGGCTCTCGAGGTTTCCCTTGGCTGAGCGAACCAGGCTGAAAACCATGTCAAAAAAGTCAATGAGGTCGTCGTGGGCGGAACCCCAGAACGAGTCGTTCTTGTACTCCCACATTAAGAATGGATCCACTGCCAAGTTTGTGTCAACGGCTAACGATACGTCAAGCCAATCATCCTCCGCCGCCTTCGTAAGGTTGAATTTTTCTGAAAAATGCATCGCTCACCCTTCGACAGCGTCCGCCATCTTGATCATCCCAGACTTCCGGCGGCACGTGGGGTGATCTGGCGTGCTTCACCCGTAAAGACGATTGGAGAGTGGGCGTAGCAGGTACCTTAGCCCAAGGGTAGTCCTCGAAAGGGCGTCCACCTTCTTCCTTTGTCAGGACCATCTATTGCATCACTCAGTTTTTTGTGCGGCGCCGCCGGTAACCTTCTGCAGAGTTTTCTGATCAAGTTCACACAATCCGAGATCTTTGCGGACCGTGTTAATCCACGCATTCTTGACCTCTAGAGCCTTCTTCTCCAAATGAAGCAAGTGCTCTTCTCTGGAAGCGGCCCCGCCTGACTCCCCTTTAGTCGTAAGGAAGCGCAACAAGGCGTCCTGAAGCTCCTTTGTCTTAGTAACAACGTCTTTGTTGGAAACAATTGCGACGGTATTGGTCGCCTGATTGAGACTGTCATATACTTGACTAAAATCGACGTCGCTCATCACAGGTAAATCTGATCGTCGCTGAAGGTCCGAATGGAACTCAAGCAGTTCAAGTGCGCCTATCACTTTCACGTAAGCCTCTTGCCTATGGCTATTCCAGCGAAAGTGATCTTCTCGGGTGATCCTCCGACCTTCCATGTAGACGACAATTGCATTGCTGATTGTTATTCCGAGTACTGCCACCGCGAGCGTTAAGATCTGCGACAATTCCATATCGAGCACTAGGGCCTGTCTCGCGTACATAGCGATACCCTATGAGAAGGTCTGCTTGCCTTCTGGCTGAGCGAAGAAGTGAGACCTGTTTGGGCTAACTCTGCCGCTTGGAGCAGCGAGGTCACCGATCTTGCGGTGCCACTGAGGGCGTGAGCATGGCGACGATGATCACGTGGCTAAGCACGACGGGAGTCCTGACCAGGCCGAAGCAGCGAAGCACCTTCGACGATTCGAAGGCCACAACCTACGTATCGGACCAGGACGCAAGGTTCACCGCGTCAAGGTCAGCACCAAGAACGGACTGAAGCAGCCAACACCCGTGTGCGGGCAACCGGTCAGCCGATACCCGCTGTTCGACTGCGAAGCCGTCAACCTCCAAGCAAACTGCCGGAGGTGCCGGAAGCGGTGCAGCACTCCTGACCCGTGTTCAAGCCCAGACTTTCCCGAAGGTGACGACGGCCAGCTCGCCCTGTTCGGCATAGCACCGGCTTGATCATCTCCATGCTTTACCCATGGGAAACGTCGTCAAACACCGTCAGGAGGCGGCGGTCAACTGTGTTTGCGCTCGCGAACCAGGCTGGGCATGTCGGGTAACGACAATCATCAGCGAAGTAATCCCATGACCCGTCAGGTCGTGGGTTCAAGTCCCACCTGCCCCACATCTCCGCAGGTCGCTCGGTCGGAACCCGACCTCGTGGAGGCAGCCCGGCAAATAGTGGCTCGTGACCTGACACCTGGCGAGGCCGCCCGCCGAGGAGCGTCTCGCAGTTTGGCCGGGAACTGCACGCCTCGTGGCGTGCAGTTCCCGGCCAAACTGCGGGGTGCGCGAAACGGCCGCGCCGGTGGTGGGCGCGGCCGTTTCCTCGGGCGTGGTCAGCGCTCTTCGGTGACCGTCGTGTCCACTCCGGTGCGCTGCTTCCAGGCGTTGCGGAACGCGATGGCCGCTTCGACGACCATCCACAGGGCGAGCAGGAAGATGATCGCGTCCAGCGGGGCCAGGAAGAACGCCTGCAGCGGGTCGCTGGCCGTGACGAACTGCTGGAACTGCACCACCAGGGCCCACGAGGTCATGATCACCAGGAAGACCCAGGGGATGAGCACCGCGGTGGGGTTGCGGTTGCTCTTGGTCACCCAGACCGCGACGACGGCCAGGGCGAGCCCCGCGGTGAGCTGGTTGGTCGTGCCGAACAGCTGCCACAGCGTGCCGAAGGCGAAGTCGCCCGGCAGCAGCGCCACGCCCAGCGGGAGCAGCACGGCCAGCAGGCTCGCCGCGGTGATGTTGCGGGCCAGCGGGCGGAAGTTCACGATCTCGGCGATCTCCTGGATGATGTAGCGCTGCAGCCGCACCGCGGTGTCCAGGCTGGTCGCGGCGAAGCTGATGACCACCAGCGAGGCGAAGATCGTGCCGATGCCCAGCGGGACGCCCAGGTTCGCGGCGAAGTGCGCCACGCCCTCGACGAAGTAGCCGACCGCGCCGTCGGAGGCCGTGCTGAAGTCGGTGTAGAGCGAGTCCCACTCGCCGGCCGTCGCGGCCACGCCCGCCGTGCAGGCCAGGATCGCGCACAGCGCGAGCAGGCCCTCACCGGAGGAGGCCAGGTAGCCCACGTAGCGGGCATCGGCCTCGTTGTTCAGCTGCTTCGAGGTCGTCCCCGAGCTGACCAGGCTGTGGAAGCCGGAGACCGCGCCGCAGGCGATGGTCACGAACAGCAGCGGGAACCACGGCGGCGAGCCCGCGGGCACGTCGTTGATCGCAGGCGCGACGATGTAGTCCCAACCCACGACCACGCCGACGATGATCACCGCCAGCGCCAGCACCATCTGCATCTGGTTGATGTAGTCGCGCGGCTGCAGCAGCATCCACACCGGCAGGCGCGAGGCGAAGAAGGTGTAGAGGAAGATCAGCAGGATCCACAGCGTCTGGGCCTCCACGCCCACCGCGCCGGCGACCGAGTCCAGCGTGATCGGCCACATCTGCCCGAGCGGGATGCTCAGGTAGATCAGCACCATCGCGCCGAGCGCGGGCACCAGCGCCACGCTGCGCTTGCGGTAGACGTACTGCCCCACCCCGATCGCGAACGGCACGGTCAGCAGCACCGGCAGGACCGCTTCCGGGTTCGAGGTGAACAGGATCGCGATGACCACCGCGAACACGGCGTTGACCATCGTGACCAGGAAGAAGATGATCAGCAGGAACAGCGTCCGCGCGCGCGGCGTGATGATCTCGCTGGTCAGCGTACCGATGCTCTGCGCCCGGTGGCGAACCGAGATCACCAGCGCGCCGAAGTCGTGCACACCTGCGGCGAAGATCGTGCCCAGCACGACCCACATCAGCGCCGGTCCCCAGCCCCAGAACACCGCGGTTGCCGGGCCGACGATCGGCGCGGCGCCGGCCACCGAGATGAAGTGGTGGCTGAACACGATGTGCTTGTTCGTGGGGATGAAGTCGACGCCGTCCCGGTAGGTGTGGGCAGGTGTCGTGAAGGTCGGATCGAGCGCGTAGACCCGTTTGGCCAAGTACGCCGAGTAGTAGCGGTAGGCTAGCGCGAGTGCCGCGAGAGCGGTTGCCAGCACGACGACTGCGGGCATGGTTTTCCTCGTATCGCACTGTAGGGTTCGGTGCTCGCGGGAAACCCGTTGCCGGAGCTCAGCCCGGCGCGGAAGTCCCGTCAGGACCGACTAGAGTTCGGGTCAGAACGTAGCAATTCACGCCGGCGTTACACAGGTGTCATGCGGGACGAAATGGTTGCGGCTTGGTCTCGAGCCGCCGCGGCGGAGATCCTCTGGGCGACCCCGAGCGCTGCCGGGGGCATGCCCGTCGTGCCCCTGACCTGGCCCGCGGACCGCACCCCGTGCGCCGCGCTCCCGCTCTCCCGGCTGGACGAGGTGGACGCGCTGCCACCGCGCGCCGCGTTCGTCGCCCGCGAGCCCTCGCGGACGCTGGTCGCCATCGGCGACGTCGAGGTGCGCTGGGACGCCGAGGGCGAGGAGTTCGTCGAGCACCTGCTGCCGCAGGAAGCCGCCAAGCACCCGCCGACCCGGTTGCGCGCGGACACCCTGATCAGCCGCCGGGAGAACTGGTGGTGGGTCCCGCGAGCCCTGGTCACGCTCACCGCCGTCCGGCAGGTGCGCGTCCTGCCCGCGCGCACGCACGCCGAGGACGCCCTGCTGGTGCGCCCTGCCGGCGAGGACGATCCGCACGTCGGCGTGGTCACCGCGAAGCGCTGGCCCGACCCCGGGCAGGGCTCCGAGATCGAGCTGTGGCCCCGCGACGGAGCCGCGCTCGACGGCCGGGGCGAGCCGGCGCACGTGCTGGGCCACCGGCACAGCCCGGACTTCGAGCGCTGGGAGCGCTGGTACCGCAGCGGCGCCGTTCACGGCGAGGTCCTGCACGTGCTGGCCGGCGACAGCGGGCCGCGGCCGGGAGACGAGGAACCGGGCACCGCCGAGCCCCTCACCCTCCTCAACCGCTACGCGCACCACCGCCGCGTGGCCAAGGACTGCAAGGCCGGGATCGCAACCCTGGAATCCCGCCTCGCGAACCGCTGACCACTCGCGGTTTGGCCTGGAACCGCACGCCCCGAGCGCGTGCGGTTTCAGGCCAAACTGCTGTCGGACCTCGACCGGGTTCGGGTGGGTATGAAGCGGATGTGCGGGTGGCCCTCCGGGGTGCGGGTGATCTCGGTGCGGACGGCGTAGGCCTGCTCGATGAGCGGTTCGGTGAGGACTTCGGCCGGGGTTCCGGAGGCCAGGACCTCGCCGCGCTGCAGCAGCACGACCCGGTCGCAGAACATCGCGGCGTGATTGAGGTCGTGGAGGGCCACCACGGTGGTGACCGGCAGCTCGACCAGCAGCGACATCAGATCGAGCTGGTGCTGGACGTCCAGGTGGTTGGTGGGCTCGTCCAGGAGGAGCTCCCGGGGTTGCTGGGCCAGCGCCCTGGCGATCTGGACGCGCTGGCGCTCCCCGCCGGAGAGGGTCTGCCATCGCTGGTCGGCCTTGTCGGTCAGCCCGGTGCGCCGCATGGCCGCGCGGACAGCTTCCGCGTCCGCGGCGGTGGGGGCCTGCCAGGAGCGGCGGTGCGGGATCCGGCCGAGGCGCACCACGTCCCGCACGGTGAGCGGCACCTGCGTGTCGGAGTGCTGCTCGACCACCGCGATCCGGCGGGCCAGCGCGCGCCGCTCGAACTCGGCCAGGGCGCGCCCGTCCAGCGTGATCACGCCGGAGCTGGGCCGCAGCAGCCCGGCCAGCAGGCGCAGCAGCGTCGACTTGCCCGAGCCGTTGGGTCCGAGCAGGCCGACCGTCTCGCCCTCGCGCGGGCTGATGGTGACCCCGTCGACCACCGGCCGCCCGCCGAGGTCGCGCGACACCCGCTGCGCGGAGAGGCCTTCCTCGCTCATCGGGGCTCCCTGGCGCGGTAGAGGATCAGCACGAACGCGGGAACGCCGAGCAGCGCGGTGACCACCCCGACCGGGACCTCCTGCGGGGCGAGCACCGTGCGGCTCAGCGTGTCGACCCACACCAGGAAAACCGCCCCGGCCAGCGCGGTCAGCGGGAGCAGCCGGGCGTGGCCGGGTCCGACGAGAGCTCGGGTGGCGTGCGGGAGGACCAGGCCGACGAAGCCGATCGCGCCGGCCGAGCTCACCAGCACGGCGGTGAGCAGCGCGGTGATGCACAGCAGCACCAGGCGGGTGCGGGTGACCGGCACGCCGAGGGCCGCGGCGGCGTCCTCGCCGAAGGCGAAGGCGTCCAGCGCGCGGGCGTGCCCCCCGCACACCAGCAGCACCACCACCAGCGTCGCCGCGCACAGCAGCGCCTCCGGCCAGCCCGCGTTGCTCAGCGAGCCCAGCAGCCAGAACAGCACCGCGCGGGTGGTGTTGGCGTCGGCCGAGATGAGCACGATGAACGAGGTCAGCGCCGAGAAGAGCTGCATCGCCGCCACGCCGGAGAGCACCACGCGGTCGGTGGTGCCGCCGAGCACGTGGCTGAGCCACAGCACGCACCCGAACGACACCAGCGCTCCGACGAACGCGCCCGCCGACAGCGAGATCACGCCGCCGCCCACGCCGAGCACCACGACCACCACCGCACCGGTCGAAGCGCCCGAGGACACCCCCAGCACGAACGGATCGGCCAGCGGGTTGCGCAGCAGCGACTGCATGATCGCCCCGCACACCGCCAGCCCCGCGCCGCACACCGCCGCCAGCAGGGTGCGCGGCAGGCGCAGGTTCCACACGATGCCCTCGCGGATCAGCGAGAGGTCCGAGGCGCCGAGCCCGATGCGGTCGGCGACCACCGCCCAGACGTCGCCGAATCGGATGTGCGCGGGGCCGATGGTGATCGCCGCGGAGATCGAGGCGAGCAGCAGCGCGCTGCCGGCGACCACCAGCAGGGGTAGCGCGGGGCGGCTCACCCCGCCATCCCGAACTCGCGCAGCTTGGCGGCCACCTTCTCCACGCCGGCGACCGTGCGGATGGTGGGGTTCATCGCCTGCCCGCTCAGCAGCACGTAGCGCTTCTCGCGGACCGCGGTCATGTTGCGGGTGACCGGGTGCGACTCCAGGAACCCGATCTTGGCCCGGGCGGACTCGGCGGTCTCCCGGTCGCGGGTCAGGTCGCCGAGCACGAGCACGTCCGGATCGCGTTCGGCCAGCACCTCCCAGTTGATCTGCGGCCACTCGGCGCGGGTGTCGGCGAAGGCGTTGCGGGCGCCGACCTCGGCGGTGATGATGCCGGGCGCGCCGCAGCACCCGGCCAGGTAGGGCGATTCGGAGTTGGCGAACCAGTAGGCGATCGAGGCGTCCGAGGCGCGCAGGTCGCCGGTGGCGCGGTCCATCCGGCCCCGCAGCTCGGCGACCAACCGCTCGCCGCGGTCCTCGACGCCGAACATCCGCGCGAGATCGCGCACCTCGGTGAAGATCGACCGCATGGTCAGCGGGGCGTCGCGGCGCCCGTCGCCCGGTCCGCTGTTGTCCTTCGAGCAGTCCGACGGCGACAGGTAGGTCGGCACGCCCAGCTCGGCGAACTGCTCCCGCGTGGCGACGCCACCGGTGCCCAGGGTGGCCTCGAAGGAGGCGGTGACCAGCTCGGGTTCGGCGGCGAGCACCGACTCGTAGGAGGGCGTGTTGTCGGCCAACCGGGGAACCCCCTCGTTGGCCGCCGCGAGGTCGGCGGGCAGCGGGTCGGTCCAGGTCGCGGTGCCGGCGATGCGGTCGGCGAGGCCGAGCGCCAGCAAGATCTCGGTGCTGCCCTGGTCGAGCGAGACCACTCGACGCGGCGGGGCCTGGACCTCGGTGCGCTGCCCGCAGTTGTCCACCGCGCGCGGGAACCCGGGGGCGGACCGCTGCTCCTGCGGGGCGGCGCCGGTCCCGCACCCGGCCAGCAGGACCAGGACGGCGATGCTGTGCAGTGCTGCTGCGAAGCGCAATTGCGTTCCTTTTGCGTCAGGGCTCTGTTCCGCGAAGCCCAGTTGCCAAGACAAACCCGGTCGCACCGGGTGCCAGCAGGTCTTCGGACTCGGGTTCAACCGGGCGGAACGCCTTCCCAGGGCTTCGAGCCCCAGTGGCTTCGAGTTCCGCCGTCACCCACACCGCTGCGCGTCAGTTCCGGATTCGCACCGGATTCCCTGCTCGCGAAATGAGCGAGCTCGTGACTGGCAATTCGAACGTATCACACGATCGAGTGAGAACTCCGAGCTCGAACGGACACCGGCCGCGACCTCCCCGACCGCGCTATCGTCGGCGGCGTCGGCTTGCCGGGGCGAGGATGGCGGACGGTGGAAGCGGCGGGCGTCGCCGCCGGGTGCTGGGGATCACGATCATCGCGGGGGTCGCCGCGCTCGTCGCGGCGTTCGCGCTCCGCGCGCCCGCGCCGGTCGGGCACTGGAAGAGCGCCGCCGGGCACGCGGAGTTCGAAGCGGCCTACGCCGCGGCCATGCGCGAGCTGCCGGCCGCCTCCGAGGTGCGCGACGTGCGCACGGCCTTCGGCTTCGTGCGCGTCTACCGCTCCGCGGGCGCCGGCGGCGAACCGCTGGTGCTGCTGCCCGACCGCGCTTCGGCATCACCGGTGTGGGCCGACAACCTGCCCTCGCTGCTGCGCGTCGGCGACGTCTACGCCGTCGACCTGCTCGGCGAACTCGGCCGCAGCGTGCAGGAGGTCCCGATCACCGACGACGCCGACCAGGCCGCTTGGCTCGACCAGGTGCTGGAGGAGCTCCCGCAGGAGCGGTTCCACGTGATCGGGTTGTCGATCGGCGGGTGGACGGCGGCCAACCTGGCGATCCACCGGCCGCAGCGCGTCGCCACGCCGACCTTGATCGATCCGGTGCACACCTTCGACTCGATCCCGGCCTGGACCGCGTTCCGCGCGATCCCCGCCTCGGTGCCGTGACAGCCGAAGTCCTGGCGGGACTCCTTCAACTCCTACACCGCGGGTGGCGCACCGGTCCGGGACGTCCCGGTCGCGGACATGATCGAGGCCGGGATGCGCAACTACTCGATGGAGCTCCCCCAGCCCACCCGGATCGCCCCGGAAGCGCTGCGCGGGCTGCGGATGCCGGTGCTGGCCCTGATCGCGGGACGCTCGGTCGTGCACGATCCGGAAACCGCCCTGCGCACCGCGAGATCTGCTCTGGTCAACGGCGCGGTCGTCGAGCACCCGGAGGCCTCGCACGCGATCAACGGCGAGCACCCGCGCGAGATCGCCGAGGACATCGGCCGGTTCGCGCGATGAGAAGAGGGCCGGCGCACCCGTCGTGCACCGGCCCTCTCGCGGAATTGCTCAGCCGATCAGCCTGAAGATGTCGAAGGCGCCGGAGAGCTGGCCGATGACGGCGATGGTGGCCGCGAGCGCCCCGAGCGACGCCACCGTCAGCACTGCCATGACGACCAGATACACCAGCGCCCTGATCGGCTTCGGCAGCTTGGCCACCGAATCGAAGTCGGGCAGCGAGAAGTGTGGTTCCTTGCCGATCCCTGGTGCGGACATCCTGACTCCCCCGTCCTTGTCAGTTCTCCCGTGCGGTCATCCGCCTGGGAGACGGAGCGCAACCCCAGCCCGTTGCGCCATTTCGCATCACGAATTCGTCTCGGCCGGAAATCGAGCGGGCCGCCCCACGCGGTCAGCCCTCACGAGTCCCGTCAGCCACTTGGCCCGGTTCCAATCATCCGCACCGGAGCCCTCGACCGCGAGCCGATCTACGGGCTTGATCGCGCTTCGAACCTGGATCGTTATCCGGCCGGCCGTCCGCCCTCGCGCGGACTGGCGATGCTGGTAGATCACGGTGCGACGCCGTTGGAACACCGAACGACCACACCAAGATTCTCACACCCACCTGCTTCGATCTTCGCCAGGGTCACCTGCGCGCGACACCGCCGATCGGGCCTCGATCATCCGCTTCACCCGACCGGGAGAGCCGCCCCCTCGAATGGAAATTCGACATTCTGGCAGGAGCGGCGCGAACGGGACCGAGAAAAATCCGCGCGACCCCGGAAGAATTGGAACGCGGCGATGCGGGAACGACTGGAGCGATCATTCACGGCGACCGCCCGGGAGAAATGATCACGAAGCCGCCGCGGAACGATCGCGCCCGCGTCGCGCACCGCGCGAGCGGATCAACCGCGCCAACTACGCTCCGCAGACAGCGATTCAGCCCGATCGGCTGGTGACCACACCCCGACCCGGTGGCAAACTACGGCGCTACAGTTCGCGTGACGTGATCACCACGATCCGTCACCTCGCCGACCGACCGATGGAAGGGGCAGACCTCGTGAGCCAGCCGAGGCCGGAAGTGTTCTCGCCGGAAGGCGCGGACCTCGAGCACCCGAACGTCGCCCGGGTCTACGACTACTACCTCGGGGGCAGCGCGAACTATGCCATCGACCGGCTCTTCGCCGAGAAGGCGCTCGAACGCTACCCGTTCGTCCGCCCCGCCGCGATGGCCAACCGGCTCTTCCTGCACCGGGTGGTGCGGTACCTGGCCAAGCGGGGCATTCGCCAGTTCGTCGACATCGGCTCCGGCGTGCCCACGATGGGCAGCACCCACCAGGTCGCGGACGAGATCGTCCCGGACGCCCGCTGCGTCTACATCGACAACGAATCGGTCGCGGTCGCCCACTCGCGGATCCTGCTGGAGCGCGAGGAGGTCACCGACAAGCACGCGGTGGTGCAGGCCGACCTGCGCGAGCCCGATCTGCTGTGGTCCGAGGTCGGGCGAACGGGCGTGATCGACCTGGACCAGCCGGTCGCGCTGCTGCTGATCGCGGTCCTGCACGTCACCCAACCCGGCCCGGACGGCCAGGACATCGGCCCGCAGGCGGTCGCCCGCTACCGCGACCTTCTCCCCTCCGGCTCGTACCTGGTGATCACCCACGGGACCGACGACGACGTGCCGGAGCACCGGAAGCGCGAGATGGCCGAGTTCGGCAAGATGTACGACCAGTCGGCCACGCCGGTGCTGTGGCGACCGCACGCGGAGATCGAGGAGTTCTTCGGCGACCTGCCGCTGGTCGAGCCGGGCGCGACCTGGACCCCGCTGTGGCACCCGGAGGAGAGCGGCGCGAACGCCCCGGAGATCGAGTTCGACACCCCCAACGAATCAGTCGTCTGGGCAGGCGTCGCGCACAAGCCCTGACCAGCTCGGCCGGGAACCGCACCCCTGCGCTGCGATCCCCGGCCGAACTGCGATCACCACCCCGGGTAGCGCTCCTGCCAGATCTCGGGGAAGTCCTGCTGGTAGACGTTGCGGTGGGCGAAGGTCCAGAACGCCTCGTCCGCGAGTTCCTGGACGAGGTCACCGACGTCCAGGGCCTCGACCCACTCCGGCGGCAGACCCGCGACGCCCGCTCGTGCGCCGACCACCGCCCCGGCGAGCGCGCCGGTCATGGCGCTTCGACCGGAGTGGTTGACCGCGACTCGCAGCGCCGTGCGGGGATCGGTTTCCCGGCGGGCCGCCGCGAACAGGGCCCTGCCCATCATCGAGACCGTGTCCTGACCGGTGCCGATCTGCTCCATCTCGTTGTTGTCGTAGTGGAAGAACCGGAACAGACGCCGCACCACGTCCTTCCGCACGTCCGAGACCTCCCGGGCGGCCTCGGTGACTGGCCGCCCGCGCTGAGCTGCGATCGCCATCCAAGCCGAGTGGATGGTGCTGCGATTGGCGAACAGGTCCGCCATCAGGTCGCTGAACTGGGCAATCGCCGCGGCATCCGATGGTCGCACGTGCCACTAGGACCCGAGCTCGGCCAGCACCGCACCGCGGCCCAGCCCTCGCGGGACCCCCCAAGCCAGCGTCATCGGACCGTTGAGCCCGTGGTCCGAACCCGGCTCGGCGATCGCGGCGCGGAGCACGTCCAGCAGCTGCGGCGGCGCGCCGCGCTGGGCGTGCAGTTCCGGCACCCGCACCAGCCAGCCGTCCGGCTCCGGGTGCTCGGCGGCCAGCGGCCCCGCCGCCTGCTGCCACGGCACCCCCTGCGTCACCATCCACCGCGCGTGCGCCGAGCGCCACGCGAGCAGCTCCTCGGCCTTCTGCGCGCGGATCGCGGCCTCGGTGGCGAACAGCAGCAGCTGGGTCCGCCAGCTCACCTGGCCGGGGCCGTTCGCGCGAACTTCTGCGGATCGGCCTGCTTGAACGACTTCGCGTCGAACGGCAGGTCGGTGATCGCGCCGGTGGCGTCCACGGTGACCGTCACCGGGCCGTCCTCGGAGGTCGTGGTCGCGGTGGTCGACGAGGCGGCCTGCTGCGCCTCCTCCAGGAGCCTGGTCTGCCCGTGGAACTTGTCCAGCAGACCGTTCATCCGCTCCTTCATCGCGGCGTTGCGCGCCTCCATCGACGCCCGGTCGTCGTCGTCCAGCCCGGCCACCGGCCCACTCCTGCACGATCGGCCAACAGGTCATCTGCGAGCAGCACCCTAGCGATCTAGCACCCCGCGCGAGGCCGGTCCGCGCGAAATCACTCCTCCGCCAGCGCCGAAAGCGCCTGAACGGGACCAAATCGGGCGCGACCGCCCGCTCGGACTCCGCACCTCCACCGAGGGGGTCCAAGGCCTCTGTTCGCCCGCGGCACCACCGCATAGCGTCGTTGTCGAGGTGAGAGCCATGACGATCGGCGAAGCACGAGCGGTCGGCCCGATGCTCGGACCGGACGATCCGGGGTACGAGCAGGCGCGCGCCCTGTTCAACAGCGCGGTGCAGGCCCGCCCGCGGCTGATCGCGCCGTGCGAGCACGCGGCCGACGTCGTGGCCGCCCTGTCCTGCGCGCGGCAGCACCACTTCGAGATCGCGGTGCGCGGCGGGGGCCACAGCGTGGCGGGGGCGAGCACGGTCGACGACGGCCTGGTGATCGACATGCGCGCGATGAACTCCGTGTCGGTGGACGCGGCGCGGCGCACCGCGACGGTCGGGGGCGGCGCGCTCTGGCGCGACGTGGACCGCGCGACGCAGTCGCACGGCCTGGCCACGACCGGCGGGCGGGTCTCCACCACCGGCGTCGCCGGGTTGACGCTCGGCGGCGGTTCCGGGTGGCTGGAGCGCAAGTTCGGCCTGGCCTGCGACAACCTGCTGTCGGTGGAGCTGATCACGGCCGACGGTCGGCGCGTGGTCGCCGACGAGGAGCAGAACACCGAGCTGTTCTGGGGGCTGCACGGAGGTGGCGGCAACTTCGGAGTCGCCACGTCGCTGACGTTCCGGCTCCACGAGCTGCCCGCGTTCTCCGCGGCGCTGCTGATCTGGCCGCCCGAGGACGGCGCCGAGGTCGTGCGCACCTACCGCGACCTCGCGGCCGACGCACCGGACGCGTTCGGCGGCGGCGTGCTGTACCTGACCGCTCCACCGGAGGACTTCGTGCCCGCGGCGCTCGTCGGGAAGCTCGCCTGCGCGGTGCTCGTGACCTGCGCCGGGCCGGAGCAGGAGCTGCGCGATCAGATCGCGCCGCTGCTGGCGCTGCACCCGGCGGGCAGCATGATCGCCGAACTGCCGTACGCCGACCTGCAGAGCATGCTCGACGACCCGCCCGGCTACCGGAACTACTGGTCGGCCGAGTACCTGCGGGAACTGCCGGACGCCGCCGTGAGCTCCTTCTGCGCGAGGGCGCTCGACATGGTGGTCCCCTCGCCGTCGCAGCACGTCCTGTTCCCGTGGGGTGGCGCGGTCGCGCGCGCGGAGGGCCGCTGGCCGATGGCGAACCGGTCGGCTCCGTGGGTGGTGCACCCGCTGGGCATGTGGGAGGACCCGGCCGACGACGCGCGAGCGCGCGATTGGGCGCACGCGCTGCGCGACGAGCTCGAGCCCTACAGCACCGGTGCGGTGTACTTGAACTTCATCGGCGACGAGGGGCAGGGCCGGGTCGTCGCCGGGTTCGGCGAGCAGAACTACCGCAGGCTCGCGCGGATCAAGTCCGAGCACGATCCGGACAACGTCTTCCACCGGTGGCACAACGTGCTCCCGGATCCCGGCGCAACCCCGTGAGCACGAGCACGCGGGACGCACCGGGAAACGCAGTTCATTCCCCGCGCGAATTCCGCGGGGAATGAAAAAGCCCAGGCCACGCGGCCTGGGCTTTTCGATGCTCCTCCGACTGGACTCGAACCAGTAACCCTTCGGTTAACAGCCGAATGCTCTGCCATTGAGCTACGGAGGAATGCTGTTGTCGCCTGCGCTCTCTCGCGCTGACGGTGACTACTCTAGCGGATCCGCGGAGCGGGTTTCACGGGGGGTCCCCCGTTCTTCGCGTCACCATCGTCCTGGCTGGTCAGCCCGCTCGGGCCACGACGAAGAGCCGGCGGAACGGGAACCATGTCACTCCGTCGGGACGTCGAGGGTACGCCTCGGCGAGTCGCGGTGCCAGGTCCGCGCGGAACTGCTCCCACTCGGAATCGTCCAACGCGGCGCGCACGGGGCGCAGCGCGGTCCCGGTCACCCATTCCAGGACCGGATCGTCACCCCGCAGCGGCTGCACGTAGGTCGTCTCCCAGGCGTCGACCTCCGCGCCGAGGTCGGCCAGCGCGTCGGCGTAGCGCTGCGGGGTCAGCACCGCGTCCTCGCGGAAGGCCAGCTCGCGCAGGCGGTCGCCCCAGCGGGGCGAGGCGGCGAGCTCGCGGATCGCGCGGTGCGACGGGGCGTCGAAGTTGCCCGGAACCTGGAAGGCGAACCACGCGCCCGCGGGCAGCTCCGGGATCCACCTGGCGAGCAGGTCCGCGTGCTCGGGCACCCACTGCAGGACCGCGTTGCACAGCACCACGTCGGTGTCCGGGGCGGGCCACCAGGCGCGGACGTCGCGCACCTGGGCGGGCACGCCGCGACGCCGGGCGGCCTCGACCATCTCCGGCGAGGCGTCCAGGGCCTCCAGCTCGGCCGTCGGCCACCGGTCGGTGAGCAGGTGGGTGAGGTTTCCCGCCCCGCACCCCAGGTCGACCGCGCGTCGCGCCGTCTCCGCACCGACCCGGGCCATGAGCTCGCGGGCCGGGCGCCCCCGGTGGTCGCTGAACGACAGGTACGTGGCCGGGTCCCACATGGGGCCTCCTCGCGCGCCGCCGACCGGAAAGCAGTACGCTTGTACTGTATACTGCGGCCGGGCGAGCGCCAAGGCGCCGGGCCGCTACTGGTCGCCGAGGCGGCGGGTGAGCGCGCGGGCCAGGGCTTCGGCGGCCGCGTCGCTGGTGCCCTCGTCCGGACGGATCTGCAGCGCGACGCCGTCCTGCCCGGGAACCTTGCGCTGCACCACCCACGCACCGCCTTCCGGCAGGTCGCGGTGGTGCCGGGAGCGGATCGAGCGGTTGACCCGCTCGTGCACCACGTCCGGCAGCCGCCCGGGCTCGGTCAGGCGCAACCTCCGCACCGGCAGGTCGCGCAGCAGCACCGCGCCGCCGAGCTCACCGGCCTGCTCCGCCTCGATCACCGCGAGCAGGCCGTCGCGCCAGGTGGCCTTGCTGATCAGGTGCCACCCGATCCGACGGCCCTCCGGCAGCCACAGGCCGAGATGGGTGGCCAGCACCGGGCCGTCCTCGACGCGGCCCGCGGCCAGCACGTCCTCGTCGCGCTCCAGGGTGCCGCCGAAGTCGTCCGGGACCGCCGCGGTCCCGGACAGGCGCGCCAGCAGCCTGCGGATCACAACGTGCCCATCGCCTGCTCCAGCAGCGCCTTGCGGTAGCCCTCCAGGGCCACCAGGTCGCCGAACAGCGCGTTGTACTCCTCGGCGTCGTCGATCGGCGACATCCGCTGCACCTTCGACTTGATGTCCGCGATCTGCCTGCCGACCAGGCGCTCCTGCAACCGGGCGATCACCGCCGAGACGTAGCGGGGATCGTCCTCGGTCTGCCACTCCAGCGCCTCGACCGCCAGCTGCGTGCACAACCGCGCGGCCACCTGACTGGCGCACTGCTGGGAGACCGCCTCGACCAGCCCCGCGCCGCTGAGGCCGGAGGCCGTGCCACCCGCGTCGAGCAGGGCGCGCTGCACCTCGGCGTAGACCTGCTCGGTGAAGGCCTCTTCCGGCAGCGAGTCGTAGAGCGGACCCGCCAGCGCGGGGACCTGCAGGGCGACCTTGAGCGCCTCGCGCTGCAACCAGCGCGGGTCGTGCCGCGGCGGGCGCGGGGGCAGCTCCACGTCCATGCCCAGCGACTGCTGCGAGTCGTCGCTGCGCGGGCGGCGCTGCTTGCGCACCGGAGCTCCCGAGGACTCCCGCACCCGCTTGACCACCTGGTTCTCGTCGTTCCAGCCGGCCCACCAGGCCAGCTTCGCGGCGTAGCCGTCGCGGCTGGCGGGGTCCTTGATCTGGGCGACCAGCGGGACCGTGCGCTTGAGCGCGGCGACCCGGCCGTCGACCGAGTCCAGGTCGTAGTCCTCCAGCAGGCTGCGGATGGCGAACTCGAACAGCGGGCGGCGCCGGGCGACCAGGTCGCGCACCGCCGCGTCGCCCTTGGCCTCGCGCAGCTCGCAGGGGTCCATGTTCTCCGGGGTGATCGCCACGTAGGTCTGCCCGGAGAACTGCTGCTCGCCCTCGAAGGCCTTCAGCGCGGCCTTCTGCCCGGCCTCGTCGCCGTCGAAGGTGAAGATGACCTCGCCGCGGAAGGCGTCGTCGTCCATCATCAGCCTGCGCAGCACCGAGATGTGCTCGTCGCCGAACGCGGTGCCGCAGGAGGCGATGGCGGTGGGCACGCCCGCCAGGTGCATCGCCATCACGTCGGTGTAGCCCTCGACGACCACCGCCTGGCGGCGCTTGGCGATCTCCCGCTTGGCCAGGTCGATGCCGAACAGCACCTGCGACTTGTTGAAGATCGGGGTCGCCGAGGTGTTGACGTACTTCGCCTCGATCGGGTCGTCGTCGAAGATGCGCCGCGCGCCGAAGCCGACCACGTCACCGCCGAGGTCCTTCAGCGGCCACAGCAGTCGCCGGTGGAAGCGGTCCATCGGGCCGCGCCTGCCCTCCCGGGACAGGCCGCACTTGATCAGCTCGTCGACCTCGAAGCCCTTGTTGAGCAGCAGCTTGGTCAGCTTGTCCCAACCGCTGGGGGCGAAGCCGCAGCCGAAGCGCTGCGCGGCGGCCTCGTCGAAGCCGCGCGAGGTCAGGTACTCGCGGGCGGGCTGGGCCTCCGGGGAGCGCAGCTGCTCGGCGTAGAACTCGGCGGCGATGCGGTGCGCCTCGACCATCCGGGCGCGCGTGCCGCGATCGCGCTTGGGACCCGGCGCGCCGCCCTCGTAGGTCAGCTGCAGGCCGGCCCGGTCGGCGAGCCGTTCGACGGACTCGACGAAGCCGAGGTGCTCGATCTTCATCAGGAAGGCGATGACGTCGCCGCCCTCGCCGCACCCGAAGCAGTGGAACGTGCCGTGGCTGGGGCGGACGTTGAACGACGGGGTCTTCTCGTCGTGGAACGGGCACAGGCCCTTCTGCGCGCCGCCACCGGCGTTGCGCAGCGCGACGTACTCGCCGACGACGTCGTCGATCCGGATGCGATCGCGTACCTCGGCGATGTCGCTCTCCCGGATCCTGCCTGCCACGTCACCCAGTCTAGGACCAACCTGATCGTGCACGACCGGGTGGCCGCCGAGTGGTGCAGAATCCGGGTGTGGATTCCAGCGCAGCGGCCCTGGCCGCCGAGTTCGACCAGCACCGGGGTCGGTTGATCGGGTTGGGCTACCGGCTCACCGGCCGGTGGGCCGACGCCGAGGACGCGGTGCAGGACGCCTGGCTGCGGCTGGCCGCCGCCGATCGCGCGCAGATCCGCGACCTCGGCGCCTGGCTGACCACCGCGGTCGGCAGGCTGTGCCTGGACCGGATGCGCTCGGCCGCGGTCCGGCGGGAGAGCTACGTCGGACCGTGGCTGCCCGAGCCCCTGGTCACAGCACCGGAGGCGGACCCGGGCGAGCTGGTGGCCGACCAGGACGACCTGCGGATGGCGGCGCTGCGGGTGCTGCACGAGCTCTCCGCCGACCAGCGGCTGGCGTTCGTGCTGCACGACGGCTTCGAGGTGCCGTTCAACCAGATCGCCGAGGTGCTGGACTGCAGCCCGGCCGCGGCTCGCCAGCACGCCTCGCGGGCCCGCAAGGCGATGGCCGAGGCCGACCCGCCGGAGCGCGCGCCGCTGCCCGCGCAGCAGCGCGCGCTCGACGAGTTCCTGGCCGCGGTCGCCACCAAGGACATCGCCGCGATCACCCGGGCGCTGCACCCGGACGCGGTGGTCTACGGCGACAGCGACGGCAAGGCCCGCACCGCCCGCCACCCGGTGGCCGGGGCCGACAAGGTCGCCCGCTTCGCGGCCGGGCTGATGGACAAGTACGGGCCGGAACTGCTCGAACGCGCGCGACCGGTGCTGGTCAACGGCGATCCGGGCATGTGGTTACCGGGCTCCGGGCAGGTCGCGTCCCGGGTGTTCAGCATCGCCGTCCGCGACGGCCGCACCGCCGAGATCTACGACATCGTGAACCCGGACAAGCTCACCCGCGTCACCGGTTGATCGCCGGGCGGGCGATCCGTTCTCGATGGGAGTCCAGGCCCGCGTTCGTCGAGAAGAGTCGCCCGCCCCGCGCTCGATCAGGGCACCCGGCAGGCCTCTCCGCTGGTGAAGCCCTGGGCGGTGAGGCCGAGGGCGTGGTTGAAGCGGGTGCGCTGGTTCTCCACGGAGATCATGTAGGTCAGCTCGACCACGCCCCGGTGCCCGAGCCTGCGGTCCAGCTCGGCGACCTGCTCCTCGGTCACCTCCATCGGCTCGGCGGTCATGGCATCGGCGTAGGCGATGGCCAGCCGTTCGACCTCGGTGAACTTGTCCGAGGTGGCGTAGTCGTCGATCTCCTTCAGCCGGTCGACGTCCAGCCCCTCGTTGCGCTGCAGCATCGTGCCGAAGTCGACGCACCACGAGCAGCCGAGCCGGGTGGCCACCCGGTAGACCGCCAGCTCCCGCACGCTCGCGGGCAGCGCGGTGGCCGCCTTCTCCACGCCCGCCTCGGCCATCCCCGCCGCGGTGAGCAGCCGCGGGTGGTGCGCCATCACCGCCAGCGGGTCGAGCACCGCGCCGTAGCGCCGCTTGGAGTACCAGTAGAACAGCTTGACCAGCGGGTTGGCCGCCTTCGCGGGCACGCCGGGGATGAGCTGCATCGTCTCGCTCCTTCCGCACCACCCGGGCTCTCCGGGCCGTCTACCGGGAGGACGAGACGGGGTCGCGAGGTGTGACAGATCAGCTCGGATCGGTGACGCGGGACAGGAAGTAGACCGCGCCGGTGCTGCGGTGCCGGACCAGCACCAGGAACGGCCGGTCGACCTCGACGCGCAGCGGTTCGGGTTCGCGCACGACCGCGGTCAGCCGCATCATCATCGCCGTCGCCGCCGCGCCCTCCAGGCCGCTCTCGTCGACGTCCAGCACCGACTCGTGCACGACCGTGGACACCCGCAGCGGCATCGAGGTCAGCGGCGAGAAGTCCGCGCCCGGGGTGAACAGCTCGTGCACGCCCAGCGCGGCCAGCGGGTCGGTGAGCTCGGCACCGCCGGTGACCTTGAACTTCGGCAGGGACAGCGCGATCCGCCGCTGCTCCAGGGACTCCAGCAGCCCGCCGAGCGCGGCGGCGTCCAGCTCGCGCTCGGCGTCGGCCAGGTCGCCGTCGGGCAGCAGCACCACGGCGTCCACCCCGCCTGCCGCGGGCAGGCTCACCGCCTGCCAGCCGCCGGCGGCGGCGTAGCCGAGGTTGCGGGTGGCGTGCATGGTCGGCACCGCGCGCTGCCCGCGCGGTGCGTGGAAGGGCTGCTCGTCGGTGTCCGCGGTGTCGAAGGCCTCGCGCCAGGAGACCTTCAGGTACAGCGCGTTGACCAGGGCGGCGATGGTGCGCGGATGCACCGATCCCTCGGGCAGCAGCTCGGGGATGAGCTCGCGGGTCGTCTCGGCGACGTCGGCGTTGATCAGTTGCCGGGCGCGCTCCGGGTCGGCCAGGAACGGCGCGTTGCGCACCGAGCTGCCCGGCCAGTCCTTGAGCGCCAGCCGGTAGGACTCCTCCACCGGAAGGTCCTCGTGCGCCCAGAGCGTGTTGGCCACCGCCAGCACCGGGGCCTCGCCGGTGCCCGCGGCGAGCTCGGCGGACGGGACGAGCACGTCGAGCAGACCGGCGGGCTCCTCGCGCAGCGCGCTGACGATCTGCTCGCGGGTCTTGCCGCCGGTCGCGGTGGCCGCCAGGCCCAGCGCGCTGCTCACCGAGTACGGCGACCAGCAGAAGTCCTGGTCACCGGCCGGGGCCAACGCGTGGTGCAGGGCGAGGGTGAAGTCGAGGTGATGGCGCACGTCCGCAGGACTCCGTTCCGCGTTCGGCAAGGCTTCGGCCGACACCGAGTCTGCCAGACGCGCCGCTTCGGCCACCCCGATCGGCCTCGCGCGCTCTCCCCGGTTTTCCCGGGCGGGGTGCGCGGGCCGCCGGGGTCAGCGGAGGGATTCCTCGATGTCCGACAGCCCCATGAGGCGGAGCTCCTGGGCGATGTAGTCGGCGGCCTCCTGGGCTGCGGGGTCCTGCCAGCGCAGGTCCTTGATCCAGTCGGCGAGGTTGTCGGAGTTGACGTACGGCTCGCCGCCCACGACGAGCTTCTGGATGTAGTGCCGGTTGCGCATCGGGGTTCTCCTCGCGACCCGGTTTTCGGGGAGGCCGGGCCGCCGGCCGTCCGGCGCTGCGAAGCCGGACCGCCCAACGGGGATCGGGGTCTGGCGTCGACACCCTACCGAGCATCGACACTCTGCGTGCATATCCTCCAAGCGGGGCGAGATCGAGTCACCCCACATAGGTGAAGGTCACATCGTCGCGGACACGTTGAGTACATGTTGTTCGTGCCAGGACACGGCCTGTGCATCGGTCAGCGACGCGACCTGGTCCAGAACCACCCGAAACCGGGACGAATCGTCCGAAGCGCGCGAAAAGGCATCGCGCATCGCCGGGTCGAGCGAGTCGGGAGCTCGCCGGACCAGCGCCTCGAACAGCTCGGCGAGCAGCGCGCGCTGCCG
Organism: Saccharopolyspora griseoalba; assembly: GCF_042665275.1. Lineage (NCBI taxonomy): Bacteria > Bacillati > Actinomycetota > Actinomycetes > Pseudonocardiales > Pseudonocardiaceae > Saccharopolyspora > Saccharopolyspora griseoalba. The sequence continues at coordinate 189,835 of NZ_JBHTCJ010000005.1, forward strand.
CTCGACCTTCGCGCGGTGCTTCGCCCGCCGCAGCACGTAGCGCACCGCGACGGCCTTGAGCACCGTCACCTCGGCTGCCACCTCCTCCGGAACGACCAGGTCGGCGGCGTATCGGGTCAGCCCCGGCCCGTACCGCTGGACCGTGCCGGTCACCGCGGCGGCCACGAAGCGCCCGACCAGCTCGCTGGTCAGCCGCTTGAGCGCGACCTGCGCGGTGAAGCTGTGATCGTAGTCCAGCACCGCCTCCACCACCGGCCAGCTCACCAGGTCCGCGGCGGCCTTCTCCAGCAGGCCCTTGTCCCCGTTGCCGCCCAGGAAGCGGGTGTCGGCCTCCTCGGCGATCTCGGCCCGCTCGGCGGGGCTGGTCAGCGACCGCAGCGAGATGCGCCCGGAGATCACCCCGTCCTCGACGTCGTGCACCGAGTACGCCACGTCGTCGGCCCAGTCCATGACCTGCGCCTCCAAGCAGCGCCGCCCCGCGGGGGCGCCCGCGCGGAGCCATTCGAAGACCCCCATGTCCTCGGCGTAGACGCCGAACTTGGTCTCGCCGTCGCGCTTGGGCCACGGGTACTTGGTCGCCGCGTCCAAGCACGCCCGGGTCAGGTTCAGCCCGCGGCCGATCCCACCGGAATCGGTGATCTTCGGCTCCAGCCGGGTGAGGATCCGCAGCGTCTGCGCGTTGCCCTCGAAGCCGCCGTGCGCCGCGGCCAGCGCGTCGAGCGCGGCCTCGCCGTTGTGGCCGAACGGGGGGTGGCCGATGTCGTGCGCCATGCCCGCGGTGTCGACCACGTCGGGATCGCAGCCCAGCGCCGAGGCCAGCCCCCGACCGATCTGCGCGACCTCCAGCGAATGCGTCAGCCGGGTGCGCGGCTCCCGAGTGGGGCTGGGCTCGTCGACGCTCTCGAAGGGACCGACGACCTGCGTCTTGCCGGCCAATCGGCGCAGCGCGGCGGAGTGCAGGACCCGCGCGCGGTCGTGCTCGAACGGGGTGCGGTCGTCCGGGCGCGCGCCGTCGGGCAGCGAGCCCTTCGGCGCCTCGGGCAGCAGCCGCTGCAGGTCGTGCTCGCCGTACCCGGCCGGGATCTCGGACCTCATCGCCCAAAGGCTAGGCGCTCACCACGACACCGGGTACTTCCGCGGCGCGGTGTTTTCCGCCCGGAGCGCGCCGGGGCGCTCCGGGTTCCGCGCCGGTTCACCCCAGCCCGGCCCCGCTGATCTCGGCCGGTGCGTGGGTGAGGCGGTAGTACAGCAGGGCCGCGGTCTCGCGCACGATGTAGCGCGTCTGGATGTCGCGGGTCTGCACCACCGGGCCGGTGCGAGCCGGCGAGGCGTAGGCGTCCAGGCCCATGTCGTTGGCCATCGTGCGCGAGCGCAGCGAGTGCCACGGGTCGCTGACGATCAGCGCGGAGGTCCAGCTGTGCTGCCGCGCGACCTCGGCCACCGCCTCCAGGCTGCCCAGCGTGTCGCTGCCGGTGTCCACGTCGACGATCTTCGAGGACGGCACGTCGTGCTCGACGAGCCACTCCTTGCCCGCCTCGGCCTCGGTGTAGGCGTCACCGGACTTGCGGCCGCCCACGGTGATGATGTGGTCGGTCACGCCGTCCTCGTAGAGCTTGAGCGCGTGCCGCAGCCGCGCTTCGAGGACGTCCGAGGGCTCGCCGTGGTACTGCGCGGCGCCGAGCACCACGCTCACGTCCACCGGCTGGCGCTGATCCACGCGGGCCACCTGCCAGACGCGGAACGCGGTGCCGCCCACCACCAGCAGCGCGACTAACAGCGCTCCGGCCAGCGCGCGCCGCAGCAGCCGGCCGGATCGGGAGCGGTACGCGGGGGGACGACTCACCGCGGCATCCTCGCAGACTCGGGTCCGGTCGACCCGGCGCCCGCGGCGGGCACCGGGGCCGCTGCGGGCCTCAGCAACCGATCAGGCGGGTGGCCAGGTACTCCTCGAGCTTGTCGACGGCCACCCGCTCCTGGCTCATCGTGTCCCGCTCGCGCACCGTGACCGCGTGGTCGGACAGGGTGTCGAAGTCGACCGTGACGCAGAACGGCGTGCCGACCTCGTCCTGCCTGCGGTAGCGGCGGCCGATCGCACCGGCGTCGTCGAAGTCGACGTTCCAGTTGCGCCGCAGCATCGCCGAGATGTCCTTCGCCTTCGGCGAGAGGTCGGAGTTGCGCGACAGCGGCAGCACCGCGACCTTGACCGGGGCCAGGCGCCGGTCCAGCTTGAGCACCACGCGCTTGTCCACGCCGCCCTTGGCGTTCGGGGCCTCGTCCTCGGTGTAGGCGTCGATCAGGAACGCCATCATCGGGCGCCCCACACCGGCCGCGGGCTCGATGACGTAGGGCCGGAAGCGGGAGTTGCTGGCCTGGTCGAAGTAGCTCAGGTCCACGCCCGAGTGGTTCGAGTGCGTCGACAGGTCGAAGTCGGTGCGGTTGGCGATGCCCTCCAGCTCGCCCCACTCCTGACCGCCGAAGCGGAACCGGTACTCGATGTCGACGGTGCGCTTGGAGTAGTGCGACAGCTTGTCCTGCGGGTGCTCGTACTCGCGCAGGTTGTCCTTGCTGATGCCCAGCTCGGCGTACCACTTCATGCGCTCGTCGATCCAGTACTGGTGCCACTGCTCGTCCTCGCCGGGCTCGACGAAGAACTCCATCTCCATCTGCTCGAACTCGCGGGTCCGGAAGATGAAGTTGCCCGGCGTGATCTCGTTGCGGAACGACTTGCCGATCTGCCCGATGCCGAACGGCGGCTTCTTGCGCGCCGTGGTCATCACGTTGGCGAAGTTCACGAAGATGCCCTGCGCGGTCTCCGGGCGCAGGTAGTGCAGGCCCTCCTCGGACTCCACCGGGCCCAGGAAGGTCTTGAGCATCATGTTGAACTCGCGCGGCTCGGTGTACTCGCCGCGGTTCCCGCAGTTCGGGCAGGGGACGTCGGTGAGATCGTCCTCGCTGGCCTCCTTGCCGGTCCGCTCGGTGTACTCCTCGGCGAGCTGGTCGGCGCGGAAGCGCCGGTGGCAGGAGGTGCACTCCACCAGCGGGTCGTTGAACGCGTTGACGTGCCCGGAGGCCTCCCAGACCTGGCGGGGCAGGATCACCGAGGAGTCCAGGCCGACGACGTCGTCGCGGCCCTGCACCATGTGCTTCCACCACTGGCGCTTGATGTTGTCCTTGAGCTCGACGCCGAGCGGTCCGTAGTCCCAGGCCGACCGGGTACCGCCGTAGATCTCACCCGACGGGTAGACGAAACCACGGCGCTTGCAGAGGTTGACGATCGTGTCGATCTGGTCGGCGGGCACGTTCACTCCGGAATAATCACTGGATACGTCGAACCAGCTGGTCGGGCTGGAGTTTCCCAGCGTACCGACCACGCCCCGGCGGGCTCGCGCCCGGTCCTGGCTGCCCGGCCGGGGCCGCACTGCGCTGGCCCGGAGGACTCGATCCTGCGGGGAGGCCCGCGCTTACCCGTAGGATGGTCGGAGCAGAACGTCATGGCGTTCAGGCGGGCGGAGCCGCCCGCCGGGAAGGAAGCGATGCCTGCGGTCAGCCCGGAGTCCACCCCGCCCCGGCCGGCCGCGGACCGGCCAGAGGAGCACGTTCACTCCCCCGAGCGCGCCGCCCGACCAGCCCCGGCCCGCGACCAGCGGACCCTGCACGACGCCGGGGAGCTGCTGCGCGCGCTGGCCGCGCCGGTGCGCATCGCCATCGTGCTGCAGCTGCGGGAGGCCGACCGCTGCGTGCACGAGCTGGTGGACTCGCTGGGCGTGGCGCAACCCCTGATCAGCCAGCACCTGCGGGTGCTGAAGTCGGCCGGCGTGGTCTTCGGCGAACGGCACGGCCGCGAGGTGGTGTACCGGCTCGTCGACGAACACCTGGCGCATATCGTGGTGGACGCCGTGGCGCACTCCGAGGAGATCGCCCGCGGCGCGGACGACGGAAACGGCGAGGATACGGAGACAGCGTGACGACCGGCCAGGAACCCGCGGTTGGCGTACCCGGCCTGCGGGCCACCAAGCAACGGGCCGCGGTGTCGAACCTGCTGGACCAGGTCAACGACTTCCGCTCGGCCCAGGAACTGCACGAGGAGCTGCGGCGGCAGGGCGAGGGCATCGGCCTGACCACCGTCTACCGCACGTTGCAGACGCTCGCCGACGCCGGCGAGGTCGACGTGCTGCGCAACCCGCAGGGCGAGTCGGTCTACCGCCGCTGCTCCAGCCACCACCACCATCACCTGCTGTGCCGCGAGTGCAGCCGGACCGTCGAGGTCGCCGACCCGCCGGTGGAGAACTGGGCCGAGCGCATCGGCCAGGAGCACGGCTTCTCCAACGTCAGCCACACCGTGGAGATCGTCGGGACCTGCCCGGACTGCACCGCCAAGGGCCTGTGATCGGCCGGGAGCCGTTGGGCGGGTCGTCCCGCCCAGCGGACCTGCGCGCCGCGGGCAGCGGGGGCTAGGACTCGTACGGATCGCGGGGCGCTTCGATCGGGCGCAATTCGCTCGGCTCGAAGGTGGGCACGTAGTCGTTGTCCGGCGTCGGCGAGCCGGGGCGCAACCGGCCGGTGACCTCCAGCCAGGTGTCCTCGGGCAGCGCCGCGGCCCGCGGTGCGGCCAGCTCGACCACGACCGGGGATGCGTCGGCCGCGCAGCAGCTGATGCGCATCCTGGCCAGCTGCGTGCGACCCGGTTGCGGGTGCACCACGAACCCGCGCAGCCGCACGGTGCGCCCGTCGAGCTCGCCGGTGGTGTCCCAGACCGCCCGGGTGACGAACTCCGAGACCGGCAGCAGCGGTTCGCCCGGCGGCAGCTCCGGGAAGTGCGACTCGGCGGGTTCGGCGGGAGCGCTGACGGTGTCCCTGGCCACCGAGTCCGCGCCCAGGGCGGGCGGGGCGACCAGGAAGATCGCGAACACCGGCAGGGCGAGCAGCGCCGGGCTGCGGGTGCCGTGCTCGCCGCCGACCAGACCGCCCCGGATGTCCCGGGCGATGGCGATGCCCGCGAGCGCGATCATCACCGCGGCCGCCACGACCAACCACGGCAGCAGCGACGGCTTGACGTAGCGCAGGTAGGTGCCGGTCAGCGCGATCTTGAGCAGCGCTCCGCCGAAGAGCAGCAGCAGGATGTTCTGGGTCTCCCGGCGCATCAGGCACCTCCCAGCAGCGCTGCGCCCACCGCGCACGCGGATCCGACGGCCACCAGGAACGTCGCGGGCGCGAAGCGGGCCGCGAACCGGCGGCCGAACGCGCCGGACTGCAGGGCGATCAGCTTGATGTCCACCGCGGGCCCCACGACCAGGAACACCAGCTTCGCGGTCAGCGGCAGCCCGGGCATCGAGGCGACCACGAAGGCGTCGGCCTCGCTGCACAGCGCGAGCACCACCGCCAGCACCGCCATCACCAGCACGCCCAGCAGCAGCTGACCGCCGAGGCTCTCCATCCAGGCCGCGGGCACCAGCACGTTGAACACCGCCGAGGCCAGCCCGCCGAGCACCAGGAACCCACCGGCCTCGACCAGGTCGTGCCGCGCGGATTCGGTGAACGCCGCCCAGCGGCTGCCGCCCGAGGCGTGGCACTCGACGCGGCGCAGCACCCGCTCGGCCAGCCATTCGGCCCGCCCCAGCCGCGCCCACAGCCAGCCCATCGCGCAGGCGGTCAGCAGCGAGGCCAGGAAGCGCGCCAGCACCATGCGCGGCTCGGCCGGGAAGGCGACCGCGGTGGACACCAGCACGACCGGGTTCACCGCGGGGGCGGCCAGCAGGAAGGTGAACGCGGCGGCCGGGAGCACGCCCTGCTGGATCAGCCTGCGGGCCACCGGCACCGAGGCGCACTCGCAGCCCGGCAGCGCCAGGCCCGCCACACCGGCCACCGGCACCGCCGCCGCGGGTCTGCCGGGAAGCGCGCGGCGCAGCGCCGCGGGCGGCACGAAGGCCGCGATCAGCCCGCTGACCAGCACGCCGAACACCAGGAACGGCATGGCCTGCACGCACACCGCGACGAAGATCGTCGAGCCGGTGCGCAGCGCGGGCACGTCCAGCAGCGCGGCAAGCCTGCCCTGGAACAGCATGGCCAGCACGAGCAGCCCGCACAGCACCTCCAGCGAGGTGATCGCGGGTCGTCGCGTCCTGGGCGGGTCGACGAGGTCGGTCACGCCGGAGATCCTGCCAGCACCGCCCTCGCGACCGAGGCCGGCCGAGCAGGGCGCCGCGAAAGCGCTGGTCGGCGGCATGACCAACACGCCGCTGCATCACCCGAGCAGGTGGCGCGGCAGTTCGGTCGGAAACCACACCCCGGCGGCGGGGGTGTGGTTTCCGGCCGAACTGCTCAGGCGCCCTCGGTCTCGAGGAGCTCGGTGCGCAGCTGGGAGGCGGTGGCCACCACCAGCATCAGCAGGGTGCCCAGCGGTGACGGGTCCATGCCCTCGGCGGGGAAGGCGTACCGCAGGGTCACGTCCATGCCCCGCTCGGTGCGCACCACGCCCAGGGTCCCGAAGAGGCCCTGCCCGGCGCGTTCTGCCACCGACAGGGCCAGGTCGTCCTCCGCGGGCAGGTCCCAGGCCACCACGCAGGTCAGGCTCAGCACGGTCAGGCCCTCGGCGAGCTGCATGGCCTGGACCGCGCACGGCACGTCGGAATGCCGGAAGGTCAGCGCGCCGTCGTCGTCGACGTGCACGTCGTGGTAGCTCTCCAGCGCTTCCTTGGCCGCGGTCATCAACCGCGCGGTGGTTGCGGCCTCTTGAGTCATCAATCGTCCTCCGGGGCGGCCGCGGTGGCCGCCGCCTTGTCGATGGCACCGCCGAAGCGGCGATCCCGGCGCGCGTACTTCTCGCACGCAGCCCACAGGTGCGTCCGGTCGACGTCCGGGAACAGCGTGTCCTGGAAGACGAACTCGGCGTAGGCGGACTGCCAGAGCATGAAGTTCGACGTGCGCTCCTCGCCGGACGGGCGGATGAACAGGTCCACGTCCGGCATTTCCGGCTGGTAAAGGTGCTTGGCGATGGTCCTCTCGTCGACCCGCTCCGGGTTGATCTTGCCCGCCGCGGCCAGCCGCGCGATCTCCCGCGCCGCATCGCCGACCTCGGCCCGCCCACCGTAGTTGACGCACATCGTCAGGTTCATGACCTCGTTGCCGCGGGTGCGCTCCTCGGCCGCCTGCAGCGTGTTGACCACGCTGCGCCACAGCTTCGGCTTGCGCCCCGCCCAGCGCACCCGCACGCCCATCTCGTCGAGCTCGTCCACGCGGCGCGCGATCACGTCGCGGTTGAAGCCCATCAGGAAGCGGACCTCCTCGGGGCTGCGCTTCCAGTTCTCCGTGGAGAACGCGTACAGCGACAGCCACTTGACGCCGATCTCGATGGCGCCCTTGGCCAGCTCCAGCACCACGGCCTCGCCGCGCTTGTGCCCCTCGACCCTGGGGAGACCGCGCTCGTTGGCCCAGCGCCCGTTGCCGTCCATCACGATCGCGACGTGGTTGGGCACGAACTCCTGGGGCAGCGCCGGCGGCTCCGCCCCGGTCGGGTGCGGATCCGGCGCCTTGACGGTGGGGTCGTCCTTGCCCCGCCCACGGCGTCGCAACATAGCTCGGTTCTCCTTCGGACGTGCTCGAGGTGCGGTCCCATTGTCCCGGTCGAGCGCGCCGATCGATTCATCGCCCGTCGGTCGCCGCTTCGACCAGCTCCGCGTCGGCCGCGCGCTCGCGGATCAGCTCCGGCACGGTGCGCTCCACCAACGGCAGCGAGCGCAGCTGCCGCTCCATGTACCACTGCAGGTGCGCGGCGATCAGCCCGCTGGCCTCCCGCCGCACCGGGCCCGCCGCCTCCTCCGCGGCGTCCCAGTCGCCGTGCAGCAGGGCCTCCATCAGCGGCAGCGTGTGCTGCGAGGGCCGCACCGAGCCCGCCGGGCGGCACTCCGGGCACACCGCTCCCCCGCCCTGCACGTTGAACGTCGCGTGCGGGCCGCTCGCGCCGCAGCGGGCGCACTCGGTCAGCGCGGGCGCCCAACCCGCGAACGCCATCGCGCGCAGCAGGAAGGCGTCGAGCACCTGGGAGGCGTCGCGCTCCCGCCCGGCCAGCGCGCGCAGCGCGCCCACGGCCAGCAGGTACAGCCGCAGCACCGGCTCGCCCTCCTCGGCGGCCAGCCGGTCGACCGTCTCCAGCACCGCGCACGCCGCGGTGTAGCGCTGGTAGTCGTCGACGATGTGCACGCCGAAGGCGTCGATGGTCTGCACCTGGGTGATCACGTCCAGCGTGCGCCCGGTGTAGAGCTGCACGTCGACGTGGCAGAACGGTTCGACGCGCGCCCCGAACCGCGAGGTCGTGCGGCGCACGCCCTTGGCGACCGCGCGCAGCTTGCCGTAGCGGCGGCTGAGCAGCGTGATGATCCGATCCGCCTCGCCCAGCTTCTGCACCCGCAGCACCACTGCGGTATCCCGGTAGAGGCTCACCCGACCATCTTCCCACCTCGCCGCGCCGCGCTTCACCGGATCACCACGAGCGGTTTGCCACGTTCCTCGGATTCATCCCGAGTCGGCGTGGATAATCTCGGTGATCAAGCCTGGGGAAGGAATTCGATGAGCAATCCGTACGGTCAAGACCCGTACCAGCAGTACCCGCAGTACGGCGCGTACCCGCAGGGCTATCCGGGGATGCCGATGCCGCCGCGGAACAACGGCCTGGCGATCGCGTCCATGTGCGTGTCCCTCGGCGCGCTGATCACCTGCTACGGGGCGCTGCTGATCGGACCGGTCGGCGCGATCCTCGGGCACGTGGCGCTGAGCCAGATCAAGAAGGCCCCGCAGCAGCAGCTCGGCCGCGGCATGGCCCTGACCGGCGTCATCGTCGGGTGGGCGCTGTTCGGGCTGTGGCTGCTGTTCATCGCGCTCATCGCGATCGGCGCCGTGACGTCGTCGTTCGAGACGCACTGACGCGCGGGCCTCGCCGCGGGGAGGCCCCGCCGCTCCTACGCGCGCAGCGCGGTGAACGGCGGGAACGGCAGGTTGCGGAGCACCATCCACGCCGCGGCGAGGCCCAGCAGGACGAACGGGGTGCCGCGCCAGCGCGGGAAGCGCGGTGGCGCGCCGCGCCAGCGGCCCACCACCCACGCGCCCCACAGTCCCAGCGCGACCGGCAGGAGCAGCACCGCGACCGCGTTGTAGTCCAGCGCGGTCGGCAGATCGCCGTGCAGCAGGCTCCACACCGCGCGGGTCCCGCCGCAGCCCGGGCAGTCCAGCCCGGTGAGCGCCTCGATCGGGCAAGGCGGCAGCCAGATCCCCGACTCCGAGGTCGGGTCGGCCGCCAGCACCGCACCGATGGCCGCGACGCCGGCGAGCACCGTCGCCGCGGGCATCCGCATCGCCCGGGCGCGAGCGGTGACCATCACTGCTGCATTTCCTGCCGCATCTGGCCGAACAGGAAGATCATGAAGATCACGTACCCGATCATCAGCAGGATCAGCAGGCCGTAGAGCACGCCGCCGGCGATGACCCCGGCCTTGCCCCAGCTCTTCGCGGCGCGCGAGGAGTCCTCGGCACCCCGGTAGTTGCCCTGGTACCACAGCGGCGCCACCTCGACGCACTTCACCAGGGCCGGGATGCCCAGCGGCCAGAACAGCAGCATCCCCGCGATCGCCCAGCCGATGTGGTTCTTGATCGGCATCGGCGGCTGCGGCACGAAGTCGAACTGCGGCTGCGGGTACTGCCCCTGCGGGTACTCCGCGCCCTGCAGCTGCGGGTGCTGCGGCTGCTCGCCGCGCGGTGCGGGCTCGTCGGTCATCGCGCTGTCCCCCCTGGTCGGTCGAAGCGAAGCGGCCGGCCGCGGCGAATGCCGAGGCCGGCCGCACAGGTCACTGCGGAGGCCGCCCGAACGGCGGCTGGCCGGGCGGCGGGAAACCGCCCTGCGGCGGCTGACCCGGTGCGGGCGGGTAGCCGCCCTGCGGCGGCATGCCCGGGGCGCCCGGCACCTGGCCGTGCGGCATCGAGCCCGGGCCGTCGAGGTGCACCACCACGGTGCTCATGATCTTGTCCGCCCAGGTCTGCTTCTTCTCGTCCCACAGCGGGGCGAGCCAGCCGATGGGCAGGCCGCAGATGATCGAGTCGACGATGTGCACGATCTGCCGCAGGAAGGCGTAGCCGAACCCGATCGGCTGCCCGGTCTGCTCCGAGACCGTCTTGATCTTCATGTACTTCTGGCCCAGCGTCTGCCCGGTGGTGCCCCGCCGGTAGCAGAGGTTCCAGATGCTGAAGCCCACGATCGCCAGGTAGGCCAGGGCCATGAACACGATCAGGATCCAGAAGCTGACCGGAGGGCTCTGGCTGTCCCCGTTGGCCGCGATGATCCCGGCCATCGCTCCACCGCCGATCAGGTACAGCACGAAGACCATCGCCATCGGGATGGCGCCGTCGATCAGGTACCCGACCGCCCGCGTGCCCCACTCCGCGAGCACCCCGGCCGGGCCCGCGCCCATCGGGCCGAACGACGGCTGCGGGTAGCCCGGGTAGGGCTGCTGCGGCTGCGGGCCCGACGGCGGACCGTAGGGCTGCTGCGGCTGCGGACCCGAGGGCGGGCCGCCGTGGGGCTGCTGCGGTCCGGGTGGCGGGCCGTAGGGGTTGGTCACGTCAGGAGTCCTTCGTCATCGGGGTTGCGAACGCCGTTCCGCCGGGCGTCCGCGCCGGACCGGAACGTACTTCAGACGCGACCCCCGCGCGGCCGGTTTCGGGCAAAACCAGGACCGGGTGTGATCTCCGTCCGAGCGACGCGGTGCCCCAGGGGCTTCAGAACCCGAGCTTGCGCAGCTGCTTGGGGTCGCGCTGCCAGTCCTTGGCGATCTTGACGTGCAGGTCCAGGTAGATCTTGCTGCCCAGCAGCGCCTGGATCTGCCTGCGCGCCTCGGAACCGACGTTGCGCAGCCGCTCGCCGCCGCGCCCGATCACGATGGCCTTCTGGCTGTTGCGCTCGACGTGGATGACCGCGTGCACGTCCAGCAGGTCCTCGCGGCCCTCGCGCGGGGCCATCTCCTCGATGGTCACCGCCAGCGAGTGCGGCAGCTCGTCGCGCACGCCCTCCAGGGCCGCTTCCCGGACCAGCTCGGCGATCAGGGTCGTCTCCGGCTCGTCGGTGATGTCGCCGTCCGGGTAGAGCTGCGGGCCCTCCGGCAGCTGCTTGACCAGCACGTCGGCGAGCTCCTCGACCTGGAAGGAGTCCTTGGCCGAGACCGGGATCAGCTCGGCGAAGTCCATCAGCTGCTGCAGCGCGAGCAGCTGCTCGGCGACCTGCTGCTTGCCGACCAGGTCGGTCTTGGTGACCACGCCGATCACCGGGGTGCGCCGGGCGACCTTCTTGAGCTCCTCGGCGATGAACTTGTCCCCGGGGCCGATCTTCTGGTCCGCGGGCACGCAGAACCCGACGACGTCGACCTCCGACCAGGTCTCGTAGACCAGGTCGTTGAGCCTGCGGCCGAGCAGCGTGCGGGGGCGGTGCAGACCGGGCGTGTCGACGACGATCAGCTGGGCGTCCGGCCGGTGCAGGATGCCGCGGATGGCGTGCCGGGTGGTCTGGGGCTTGCTGGAGGTGATCGCGACCTTGGTTCCGACCAGGCTGTTCGTCAGCGTCGACTTCCCGGCGTTGGGCCGACCGACGAAACACGTGAAACCGGAACGGTGCGCATCTTCGGTGCTCACCTCACCATTGTGACGGCCCGCCCGAGCAGGCGCGGAAGGGCCCGGCCCGGCGCTTCGGCCGGGAACCGCGCTCGGCGCGGTTCCCGGCCGAGCCGCTACGCCCCGACGACGCCCTGGGGCTCGCCCTTGGCGTTGGCCCGGATGACCGGGGAGTTCCGGGTCATGTCGTGCGCCGCGGCGATCGAGTCGTGGCCCAGCTCCGCGGCGTCGGTGACCACCGCGGAGGCCTCCAGCCCCTCGGCGCCGCTGGACACCGCGGCCGCCACGGCGGCCTGCAGGGCGGTGAGCCGCAGCGAGGGGAGGTCCACGGTGGTGGCCGCGTAGGTGCGACCGTCGGTGTCGCGGACCGCGGCGCCCTCGGCCGCGCCGTTGCGGGCGCGCGCCGACCGCGCGAGCGTGACGATCTTGGCGTCCTCGGCGTCGAGCTCCTGCGGGGCCGCCTGTTCGACGTGCTCAGCCACGAGTGTTGGTTCCCTCCTGGTCGGCACCGCGCAGCGGTGCTTGATCTGTGTTCACCGGCCGGACCAGCAGCGCGTTGATGCGGATCCGGCCGCGGTGGTCCTTGCCGCCCTCGGCGCGCAACCGCAGCCCGGCGATCTCGGCCTCGGCCCCCGGCAGCGGCACCCGGCCCAGCCGCTGGGCCAGCAGCCCGCCCGCGGTCTCCACGTCCGAGTCGTCGAGCTCGACGCCGAACAGCTCGCCGAGGTCGGCCACCGGCAGCCGCGAGCTCACCCGCACCGTGCCGTCGTCGAGGTGCTCGACCGGCCGGTGCTCCTCCAGGTCGGACTCGTCGGTGATCTCCCCGACGATCTCCTCGACGATGTCCTCGATGGTCAGCAGCCCGGCCGTCCCGCCGTACTCGTCGACGGCGATGGCCAGGTGGCTGCGGGACAGCTGCATCTCGCGCAGCAGCTCGTCGAGCCGCTTGGTGTCGGGGACGAAGCTGGCCTCGCGCATGAGCTCGGTCATCGTCGGCACCGGCGTGCCGGAGGCGGTCAGCATCGCCTGCGTGAGGTCCTTGAGCGTCACCACGCCCACGATGTCGTCGACGCTCTCGCCGATCACCGGAACGCGGGAGAACCCGGAGCGCAGGCACAGCGCCAGCGCCTGCCGCGCGGACTTGCTCTGCTCGATCCAGATGATCTCGGTGCGGGGCACCATCACCTCGCGGGCAAGGGTGTCGCCGAGCTCGAAGACCGAGTGGATCATCTCGCGCTCGCCCGCGGCCACCACGCCGCGCTCGCCCGCCAGGTCGACCAGCTCGCGCAGCTCGACCTCGGTGGAGAACGGCCCCTCCCGGAAGCCCTTGCCCGGGGTGATCATGTTGCCGATCAGGATCAGCAACCGGGTCAGCGGGTTGAGCACGCGGGCCAGCACGCGCACCGGCGCGGCGATCTTGACCCCGATGCCGTACGGGTGCTGCCTGCCCAGGGTGCGCGGGCCGACGCCGACGACCACGTAGGAGATCACCAGCATGATCAGCACGGCGACGACCAGCGCCCAGTTCTCCGACTCGGCGATCCGCAGCGCCACCACCGTGACCAGCACCGTGGCGCCCATCTCGCAGGTCAACCGGAGCAGGAGCAGCAGGTTGACGTGCCGCGGGCGGTCGCCCAGCAGCTGGGCGAGCTGGCCGGCCCCGGCGCGGCCCTCCCTGGCGAGCTCCTTCGCCCGGGCCTGCGAACCGGCGCTGATCGCCGCCTCGGAGGCCGCGAAGACCCCGGCGGCGAGCACCAGCAGCACCGCGAGCACCAAGAACGCGGTGGAACCGGTCACCGGCCCTCCTTACTTCGCGGGACCGGAGTCGGGGTCGTCGAGCCCGACCGCGCCGAGCACCTTGTCGTCGGCGCTGCGCTGGGCCTGCTCCCGCTCCGCCTCGTCCCGCGCCTCGCGGAACTCGGCGAGGATGCGGTTCTGCAGGCCGAACATCTCGCGCTCCTCCTCCGGCTCCGCGTGGTCGTAGCCGAGGATGTGCAGCACGCCGTGCACGGTGAGCAGGTGCAGCTCGTCGAGCGTGCTGTGCCCGGCCTTCTTGGCCTGGTCCTTGGCGAACGCCGGGCACAGGACGATGTCGCCGAGCAGCGCGGGCCCGGAGCCCGCGGCGTCCGGACGGCGAGCCGAGTCGTACTCGTCCATGGGGAAGGACATCACGTCGGTGGGACCGGGCAGGTCCATCCACCGCTCGTGCAGGTCGGCCATCACGTCGAGGTCCACCAGCACGATGGACAGCTCGGCGAGCTGGCTGACGTTCATCTTGTCCAGGGCGAAGCGCGCGCACGAGACGATGGTCGCCTCGGGGACCGCGACGCCGGATTCGTTGGCGATCTCGATGGTCATTCTCGTCCTCGTCGCTGGCCGTTGCGGCGCCGGTCCTGCTGCTGCTCGTTGTCCTGGCGTGCCTGCCAGCGGTCGTAGGCGTCGACGATGTCGGTCACCAGCCGGTGCCGGACCACGTCCTGGCTTTCCAGCAGGGAGAAGTGCACGTCGTCGACGTCGCCGAGGATCTCCTGCACCATCTTCAGCCCGCTGCGCTGCCCGCCGGGCAGGTCGATCTGGGTGACGTCGCCGGTCACCACGATCTTCGAGCCGAAGCCCAGCCGGGTCAGGAACATCTTCATCTGCTCGGGCGTGGTGTTCTGCGCCTCGTCGAGGATGATGAAGGCGTCGTTCAGGGTGCGTCCCCGCATGTACGCCAGGGGGGCGATCTCGATCGTGCCCGCCTGGGTCAGGCGCGGGACCGACGCCGGGTCGACCATGTCGTGCAGCGCGTCGTACAGCGGCCGCAGGTAGGGGTCGATCTTCTCGTACAGCGAGCCGGGCAGGAAGCCCAGGCGCTCGCCCGCCTCGACCGCCGGGCGGGTCAGGATGATCCGGTTGACCTGCTTGGACTGCAGCGCCTGCACGGCCTTGGCCATGGCCAGGTAGGTCTTGCCGGTACCGGCGGGACCGATCCCGAACACCACCGTGTGGTCGTCGATGGCCTCGACGTAGCGCTTCTGGTTGAGCGTCTTCGGGCGGATCGTGCGACCGCGCTTGGACACGATGTCCATGCTGAGCACGTCGGCGGGCGACTCGTCGTGGTCCGCCGCGAGCATGCCGACGCTGCGGCGCACGGCGTCCGGGGTGACCGGCCCGCCCTTGCCGACCAGCGCGATGAGCTCGGCGAAGACCCGCTCGGCGAACGCGACCTCGGCGGGGTCACCCGACAGCGTCACCTCGTTGCCCCGGACGTGCACGTCGGCGGTGAGCATGTCCTCGATGACCCGCAGGTTCTCGTCCCGGGTCCCGACCAGCGTCAGAACGGCCTCGTCGGGGACGACGACCTTCGACTGAGCGGTAGCGGTCTGAGGTTGATCTCCGGACTGGGCGGCGGCGCCGCCCCCTGCGATACCGGCCACGTAGTTCGGGCCTACTTTCTGCGCGTTCCGCGCTGGTCGTGCGGACAGTTATCCCTGGCCCCGATGGTAGTCCAACCGGCAATCGGATTGCCCTCGCAGCCACCCGCGCCGGGCGGCTCAGCCCTTGAGCGGACCGCCGGTCATGCCACCGAGCCACTCGCCGCCCAGCAGGTGCATGTGGACGTGGAAGATGGTCTGCCCAGCGTCGGCGTTGGTGTTGAACAACAACCGGTAACCGGACTCGTCGATTCCCTCGGACTCGGCGATCTCGCGAGCTGTGGTGAACAACTCGGCCAGCAGCTGCGGGTCCGCGGCGGCCAGCTCGGCGGCGTTGCGGTAGCGCTGCTTGGGGATGACCAGCACGTGGGTCGGGGCCTGCGGGTTGATGTCCCGGATGGCGATGACCCGGTCGTTCTCCCGGACGATCTCGGCGGGCACCTCGCGGTCGATGATCCGCAGGAACAGCGAGTCCATGTCACTCATGCCGCGAAGGTTAGCCGAGCCACCCGTCCCCCTTCGATCACCGGGCGGCCCAACGCGGGGATCACCCGCCCCATCCGCATCACGCGGTCGTGGCGCGACCGTCAGGACCAGCGGGTGGTGAGCGGCCCGAGGGCGCCCAGGGCGACCGCGCCGGCCGTGGAGGCCCGCAGCACCGCGGGCCCCAGGCGCAGCGGCCGGGCACCGGCCGCGGCCAGGGCTTCGAGCTCCTGGTCGGTGACGCCGCCCTCGGGGCCCACGACCAGCAGCAGCTCGCCCGAGGCGGGCAGGTCCTCGGCGGTGAGGGCGTGCTCCGCGGACTCGTGCAGCACCAGGGCGGCATCGGCCTCGGCGACCAGCTTCGCCAGCTGCTTGGTGCTGACCGGTTCGGCCACCTCGGGGACCCAGGCCCGGCGGGCCTGCTTGGCCGCCGCGGTCGCGGTGCTGCGCCAGCGCGCCAGCGCCTTGGCGCCGCGCGGGCCGTCGTCCCACTTGGCCACGCAGCGGGCAGCCCGCCACGGGGTGACCGCGTCGACGCCGGCCTCGGTGGCCAGCTCGACGGCCAGCTCCCCGCGGTCGCCCTTGATCAGCGCCTGCACCAGCCGCACCCGCAGCTCCGGGAGCGGTTCGTGCCAGCTCTCGACGACGTCGAGGCTCAGCGCGTCCTTGGCGGCCTCGGTGACCGCGCAGCGCGCCATCCCGCCGCTGCCGTCGGAGAGCAGCAGCTCCTCGCCCGCGCGCATCCGGCGCACGGTCGCCGCGTGCTTTCCCTCGGGACCGTCGAGGGTCGCCGGGCCGATGCCCGGCAACCGCTCGACGGCGAAGACCGGGAGGGACACGTCAGCGGTGGCCGAAGGAGCGGAACCGGGAGAAGATCCCCTTCCCGCCGCTGCCGTTGGCGGTCACGGCGGGTTCCGGCTGCTCCTCGCCGCGCAGCGAGGCCAGCTGCCGCAGCAGGTCGGCCTGCTGGTCGTCCAGCGCGGTGGGCGTGACCACGTCGAGGTGCACGTGCAGGTCGCCGTGCCCGCTGACCTTGCCGTTGGAGCGCAGCTTGGGCAGGCCGCGACCGGTGATCACGTGCTCGGTGCCCGCCTGCGTGCCCGGCTCGACGGCGATCTCCTCCAGCGCGCCGTCGAGGGTCTGCAGCGGCAGCACGGTGCCCAGCGCCGCGGCGGTCATCGGCAGCTCGATGTTGCAGTGCAGGTCGGCGCCGTCGCGGGTGAAGCGGTCGTGCGGCTTCTCCTCGACCTCGACGAACAGGTCGCCGGCGGGACCGCCGCCGGGGCCGACCTCGCCCTCGCCCGCCAGGCGGACGCGCATGCCGTCGCCGACGCCCGCCGGGATCTTGACGGTGATGGTGCGCCGCGCGCGGACCCGGCCGTCCCCGCTGCACTGGTTGCAGGGGTCGGTGATGACCTCGCCGAAACCGCGGCAGACCGGGCAGGGCCGCGAGGTCATGACCTGGCCGAGGAAGGAGCGCTGCACCGACTGCACCTCGCCGCGACCACCGCAGGTGTCGCAGGTCGAGGGGGCGCTGCCCGCCTTGGACCCGCCGCCGTCGCAGGAGTCGCACAGCACGGCGGTGTCCACGGTGATGTCGCGGTCGACGCCGCTGAGGCACTCCTCCAGCGTCAGCTCCAGGCGCAGCAGCGCGTCCGAGCCCTGCTGCACGCGGCTGCGCGGGCCTCGCCCGCCGCCACCGGCTCCGCCGCCGAAGAAGGCGTCCATGATGTCGCCGAGGCCGCCGAAGCCGGCGAACGGGTCGCCGCCCATGCCGCCGCCCGCGCCGCCGCCGTTGCCCATGGGGTCGCCGCCCATGTCGACGATCTCGCGCTTCTTCGGGTCGGAGAGCACCTCGTAGGCCGTGGTCACCTCGGCGAACCGCTCCTGGGCGGCATCATCGGGGTTGACGTCCGGGTGCAGTTCGCGCGCGAGCTTGCGGTAGGCCCGCTTGATCTGCTCGGGTGTCGCGTCCTTGGACACGCCCAAAGTCGCGTAGTAGTCCCTGGCCACGTTCTCCGTACTTCCTCTGCTCGATCGTCTCGAGAATTGCCGGTCTCCGGTACGCCGCGATGTCAGCGGCCGACCAGGATCTCACCCACGTAGGAGGCAACTGCGCGGACCGCCGCCATCGTGCCCGGATAATCCATCCGGGTGGGGCCGACGACGCCCAGCCCGCCGAGCACCATGCCATCCGAACCGTATCCGGTGGAAATCACCGAGGTCGTCTGCATCTCCAGCGCCTCGTTCTCCACGCCGATGCTGACCCGCACCGTACTCGAGTCGCGGGCGGAGGCCAGCAGCTTGAGCACCACCACCTGCTCCTCCAGGGCCTCCAGGACCTGGCGCAGCGAGTTCGGGAAGTCGGCGACGTTGCGGGTCAGGTTCGGGGTGCCCCCGAGCACCATCCGCTCCTCGGGGTGCTCGACCAGCGACTCGATGAGCACGCTGCACACCCGCACGAGCACGTCGCGCAGCTCCGGGGGCGCCTGGTCGGGCAGCTCGGCCACCGCGGCCGAGGCGTCCGGCAGGCGCTGCTCGGCCATCGCCGAGTTGAGCACGTTGCGCAACCGGGCCACGTCCTCGTCGCCGATCACGTCGCCGAGGTCGACCATGCGCTGGTCGACGCGGCCGGTGTCGGTGATCAGCACCAGCATCAGGCGGGCCGGTGTGATGGCCACGACCTCGACGTGCCGGACGGTGGAGCGGGTCAGCGTGGGGTACTGCACCACGGCGACCTGCTGGGTGAGCTGGGCGAGCAGCCGCACGCTGCGCCGCATCACGTCCTCGAGGTCGACCGCGCCGTCCAGGAACTTCTGGATGGCCCGGCGCTCCGCGGTGGTCAGCGGCTTGACCTCGTTGAGGCGGTCGACGAACAGGCGGTAGCCCTTGTCGGTGGGGATCCGGCCCGCGCTGGTGTGCGGCTGAACGATCAGCCCTGCCTCCTCCAGCGCGGCCATGTCGTTGCGTACCGTGGCGCTGGACACGCCGAGGTCGTGATTGTCGACGAGTGCCTTGGATCCCACTGGCTCCTTGGTCGACACGAAGTCGGCCACGATCGCCCGCAAGACCTCGAATCGGCGTTCCTCCGCGCTCGCCACGCGACACACCTCCTCAACGTCCCAGCGCAGCGGCCGCGCGCCGACGTGCGTCCGTGCGCGACCGCGCACCCGGGCGCGACTCGCCCCGGGCACCACCCCCGAGTTTACGGCGTTCGCCGCGCAGATCCGAGGAGCGAGGACGAGCATCACGGACACGCCGCGCGGTGCGGGTGTCCTGAGGAAGCCGTCCGCGGCGCGACCTGGGCCCTCTTCGTCAGGAGTCCAGCGCGTGGCCCCGGTGACCGCCGCTCAGCCGATGAGGTCCTGGACGACGGCGTCGGCCAGGAGGCGTCCCCGGTCGGTGAGGACGCAGCGGCCCCGGTCGAGGTCCTCGCCGCGCAGCAGGCCGTCGGCGACCGCCCGCTTCGCCGCGCGGCGACCGTCCTCGTCGAGGGCTTCGACGCCCAGGCCGGCCCGCACCCGCAGCTCCAGCATGATGCGCTCGACGCGCTGGTCCTCGGCGGTGAGCAGCTCGCGCGCCTGCGCCGGGGAGCCGCCCTCGGCCAGCAGTGCGCTGTAGCGGGCGGGGTGCTTGACGTTCCACCAGCGCACGCCGCCGACGTGGCTGTGCGCGCCGGGGCCCGCGCCCCACCAGTCGCCGCCCCGCCAGTAGCCGAGGTTGTGCCTGCACTCGGCGGCGGGCCCGGAGGCCCAGTTGGAGACCTCGTACCAGCCCAGCCCGGCCTCGCCGAGCGCCTCGTCGAGCATCTCGTAGCGGTCGGCGAGCACGTCCTCGTCGGGCATCGGCAGCTCGCCGCGGCGGACCTTGCGCGCCATGGCCGTGCCGTCCTCGACGATCAGCGAGTAGGCCGAGACGTGGTCCACCCCGGCTTCGAGCACCGCGTCCAGCGAGCGGCGCAGGTCCTCGTCGCGCTCGCCGGGGGTGCCGTAGATGAGGTCGAGGTTGACGTGCTCGAAGCCGGCGGCGCGGGCCTCGCGGGCGGCCGCCACGGCGCGCCCGGGCGTGTGGGTGCGCTCCAGGACCCGCAGCACGTGCTCGGCCGCCGACTGCATGCCCAGCGAGACCCTGGTGTAGCCGGCCTCGCGGATGCGCTCGAAGAACTCCGGCGAGGTCGACTCCGGGTTGGACTCGGTGGTCACCTCCGCGTCCGCGGTCAGGCCGAAGGTCTCGCGGATCGCGTCGAGCACCGAGCCGAGCCGCTCACCGCCGAGCAGCGAGGGCGTGCCGCCCCCGACGAACACGGTTTCGGCCGCGGGAGCGGCACCGCCAGCGGAGAGCACCTCGGCGGCGAGCCGCAGCTCGGCGCGCAGCCCGTCGAGCCAGCTGTCGAAGCCGGAAGCCGAGCCGAGCTCGTCGGCGGTGTAGGTGTTGAAGTCGCAGTAGCCGCAGCGGGTGGCGCAGAACGGCACGTGCGCGTAGACCCCGAACGGCCGGGACCCGATGCCGGTCAGGGCCGATTCGGGCAGCGATCCGTCGGCCGGGGCGGGTTCGCCGGGTGGAGGTTGTCCAGGCACGCCTCCACTGTCTCACCATTCGGATGGGGTTGGACCGCCTGGTGAGCGCGTGGCACGCTCCAGCCATGGGTTCGACCGCGCTGCGCCTGCACCTGGTCGCCCGCCGGTACGTTGACCTGCGGCGGGTTGCCAGCGCGCTGTGCATGCGCGAGGTCTGAAAACCCGCCGTCTTCGTTCAACTCGTCCAGTCGGCGCGGTCCATCCGAAGTGAGAACCGTCACCGCCGACGGACTTCCCCTGCGGAGGACCGCGCCTGTATCCCGGAGGTCGCGGACATGGTTCCTCCCGCGGAATCGCCTGCACGCCCTGCTCGCAAACGGAAGAGTCGCGGCGAGGGCCAGTGGGCGCTCGGCCACCGCGAACCGCTCAACGGCAACGAGCGCTCCAAGAAGGACGACAACCCGCTCAACGTTCGCCAGCGCATCGAGAACATCTACGCCCACCGCGGCTTCGAGTCGATCGACCCGGCCGACCTGCGCGGGCGCTTCAGGTGGTGGGGCCTGTACACCCAGCGCGCACCGGGCATCCCCGGCGCGCGCACCTCGACCATCGAGCCCGAGGACCTCGAGGACAGCTACTTCATGCTGCGGGTGCGCATCGACGGCGGCGCGCTGACCACCGAGCAGCTGCGGGTCATCGGCGAGGTCTCGCAGACCTACGCGCGCGACACCGCCGACATCACCGACCGGCAGAACGTGCAGCTGCACTGGATCCGGGTCGAGGACATGCCCACCATCTGGCAGAAGCTGGAGGGCGCCGGGCTGTCCACGACCGAGGCCTGCGGCGACTGCCCGCGCGTGGTGCTGGGCTCGCCGGTGGCGGGCATCGCGGCCGACGAGATCATCGACGCCACCCCGGCCATCGACGAGATCACCGAGAAGTTCATCGGCGACCGGTCGCTGTCGAACCTGCCGCGCAAGTTCAAGAGCGCCATCTCCGGTTCGCCGCGCTGGGACGCGGTGCCGGAGATCAACGACATCTCGCTGGTCGGCGTGGTCCACCCCGAGCACGGTCCCGGCTTCGACCTGTGGGTCGGCGGCGGGCTGTCGACCAACCCGAAGCTGGCGGTCCGGCTGGGCACCTGGGTGCCGCTGGACGAGGTCGCCGAGGTCTGGCACGGGGTCGTGCAGATCTTCCGGGACTACGGCTACCGGCGGCTGCGCAACCGCGCCCGGATCAAGTTCCTGGTGGCCGACTGGGGCGCGGAGAAGTTCCGGCAGGTGCTGGAGGACGAGTACCTGGGCCGCAAGCTCATCGACGGCCCCGCGCCGGAGACCCCGACCGGCCAGCGCGACCACGTGGGCGTGCACCAGCAGGTCGACGGCAACTACTACGTGGGGGTGAAGTCGCCGGCGGGCCGGGTCAGCGGTTCCACGCTGGTGGAGGTCGCCAAGGCCGCCGAGCGGGTGGGCTCCCGCCGGGTGCGCACCACCGTCGAGCAGAACCTGCTGGTCCTGGACGTCCCGGAGAACGAGGTCGACGGGCTGACCGGGGAGCTCGCGGGCCTGGGCCTGCACAGCGACCCCTCGCCGTGGCGGCGGGGCGTGATGGCCTGCACCGGCATCGAGTTCTGCAAGCTGGCCATCGTGGAGACCAAGCAGCGCTCGATCGACCTGATCGGCGACCTGGAGCGGCGGCTGGCCGACATCCAGGGCGAGATCGACAACGCGGTCACGGTCAACCTCAACGGTTGCCCGAACGCGTGCGCGCGCACCCAGGTCGCCGACATCGGCCTGAAGGGCCAGATGGTCCCGGACGGCAACGGCAACCAGGTCCCGGGCTTCCAGGTGCACCTCGGCGGCGGGCTGGCGATCGACGCCGGTTTTGGCCGTAAGATCCGCGGGCACAAGGTGACCTCCGAGGAGGTCGGAGACTACGTCGAGCGGCTCGTGCGCACCTACCTCGACCAGCGCGAGGACGGCGAGCGCTTCGCGCAGTGGGTGCTGCGGGCCGAGGAAGATGACCTCAAGTGAGCGAACGGGTGGTTGCGCAGTACTGCCCGTACTGCGGTGACGAGGACCTCATCCCGGAGGAAGAACCCGACGGGGCGTGGAAGTGCCAAGCTTGTCTACGAGTCTTCACGGTGCGGCTCGTCGGGTTGGCGCTGGGAGGGAGCGGAGAAGCATGACCACCGAAACCGCGAACATCGGTTCACGGCGCAGCGACGAGGAGCTCAAGGCGCTGGTCGAGCAGGCGGCGCCGGAGCTCGCCGAGGCCAGCGCCGAGGAGGCGCTGCGCTGGGCCGCGGACAACTTCGGGGGCGGCGGGCTGATCGTCGCCTCGAACATGCAGGACGCGGTGCTGATCGACCTGGCGGCCAAGGCGCTGCCGGGCGTGGACGTGCTGTTCCTGGAGACCGGCTACCACTTCGCCGAGACCATCGGCACGCGCGACGCGGTCGAGCAGGTCTACGACGTGCGGATGGTCAACGCGGTGCCCGAGCAGACGGTGGCCGAGCAGGACGAGGCCGAGGGCCCGCGACTCTACGAGCGCGACCCGAACCGCTGCTGCTTCCTGCGCAAGGTGGTCCCGCTGCGCAACACCCTGTCCCGGTACGAGGCCTGGGTGACCGGCGTGCGGCGGGTGGAGGCGCCGACCCGCGCCAACACCCCGATCGTGACCTGGGACGACCGCAACGGCCTCGTGAAGATCAACCCGCTGGCGGCCTGGTCCGACGAGGAGATGCAGCGCTACATCGACGACAACGGCGTGCTGGTCAACCCGCTGGTCCCGGCGGGCTACCCGTCGATCGGGTGCCAGCCCTGCACCGCCAAGCCCGCGCCGGGTGCCGACCCGCGCAGCGGCCGCTGGGCGGGCAACTCCAAGACCGAGTGCGGACTGCACGGCTGATACGAGAAACTGCCAACTCACCGGACGGGTGTCCGGCTAGTGCGACCATGCGGGCATCGCGAGTCGGGAGCGGTGCGGGTGTCCCGCGAATTCCACGGAGGGGAAATGACCACAGCAGAGACCGAGGTGTCCACGCCCGGCGCACCGCCGCAGGTGGACAACCTGGCCGCGCTGGAGTCCGAGGCCATTCACATCTTCCGCGAGGTGGCGGGTGAGTTCGACCGCCCGGTGATCCTGTTCTCCGGCGGCAAGGACTCCACGGTGCTGGTGCACCTGGCGATCAAGGCGTTCTGGCCGGCACCGGTGCCGTTCACGCTGCTGCACGTCGACACCGGGCACAACTTCCCGGAGGCGATCACCTTCCGCGACGAGCTGGTGGAGAAGAACCAGCTGCGCCTGGTGGTGGCCCACGTGCAGGACTACATCGACGACGGCAGGCTGCAGGAGCGCGCCGACGGCACGCGCAACCCGCTGCAGACCCAGCCGCTGCTGGACGCCATCTCGGACAACAAGTTCGACGCGGTCTTCGGCGGCGGTCGCCGCGACGAGGAGCGGGCCCGGGCCAAGGAGCGCATCTTCAGCCTGCGCAGCGCCTTCGGCCAGTGGGACCCGCGCAGGCAGCGGCCGGAGCTGTGGAACCTCTACAACGGCAGGCACCGCCCCGGCGAGCACGTGCGCGTGTTCCCGCTGTCGAACTGGACCGAGCTGGACGTCTGGCGCTACATCCAGCGGGAGAAGATCGAGCTCCCGGAGCTGTACTACGCGCACCGCCGCGAGGTCTACGAGCGCGACGGCATGTGGCTGACCTCCGGTCCGTGGGGCGGCCCGCGCGAGGGCGAGGACGTGGTGACCAAGACGGTGCGCTACCGCACGATGGGCGACGGCTCCTGCACCGGCGCGGTGGAGTCCGAGGCCTACACGGTCGACGACGTCATCGCCGAGGTCGCCGCCAGCCGGCTCACCGAGCGCGGCGCGACGCGGGCCGACGACCGCCTCTCCGAAGCGGCGATGGAAGACCGCAAGCGCGAGGGCTACTTCTAGGGAGCTGCGTCCGCGCGGCGCCGAGCGCGCCGCCCGGCAGGAGCAGACCCCCGCGAAACGCCCGGTCCCCCGACAGCACGATCAGCCAAGCCTTGACCACCAGGAGTGGGTTTTCCCTCATGACCGAGACCACCACCCGTACCGCCCCGGACAGCGGCACCGAGGTGACCCTGCCGGTGCACACCGACCTGCTGCGGCTGGCCACCGCGGGCTCCGTCGACGACGGCAAGAGCACCCTGGTGGGACGGCTGCTGCACGACACCAAGTCGGTGCTGGCCGACCAGCTCGACGCCGTGCACCAGGCCAGCGCTGACCGGGGCCTGGCCACCCCGGACCTGTCGCTGCTGGTCGACGGCCTGCGCGCGGAGCGCGAGCAGGGCATCACCATCGACGTGGCCTACCGCTACTTCGCGACCCCGAAGCGCTCCTTCGTGCTGGCCGACACCCCGGGGCACGTGCAGTACACGCGCAACACGGTCACCGGCGCGTCCACGGCGCAGCTGGCGGTGCTGCTGGTCGACGCGCGCAACGGCGTGGTCGAGCAGACCCGCAGGCACGCCGCGGTGCTGGCGCTGCTGGGCGTGCCGCGGCTGGTGCTGGCGGTCAACAAGATCGACATGGTGGACTTCGACGAGGCCACGTTCACCCGCATCGCCGAGGAGTTCTCCGCGCACGCCGAGGCGCTGGGCTACGCCGGCGACGAGGTGGTGACCATCCCGGTCTCCGCGCTGCTGGGCGACAACGTGGTGGAGCGCTCGGACAACACCCCGTGGTACTCCGGCCCGTCGCTGCTGGAGCACCTGGAGAGCGTGCCGGTGGCTCCGGACCCGCACGACGCGCCGTTCCGGATGCCGGTGCAGTACGTGATCCGGCCGCGCACCGCCGAGCACCCGGACTACCGGGGCTACGCGGGCACCATCGGGGCGGGCGTGGTCTCCCCCGGCGACGAGGTCGTGGTGCTCCCGGCGGGCCTGCGCACCAAGGTCACCAAGGTCGACACCGCCGACGGCGAGCTCGAGCAGGCCGCCGCGGGGCACTCGGTGACGCTGCTGCTGGACAACGACGTGGACATCTCCCGGGGCGATCTGATCGCCGCCGCGGACACCGCCCCGGCGCCGACCGACGAGCTGGACGCCACGGTGTGCTGGCTGGCCGAGAAGGCGCTCAACCCGGGGCAGAAGGTGCTGGTCAAGCACGGCACCCGCACGGTGCAGGCGATGGTCACCGAGCTGTCCGCGCGCTTCGACGAGCAGCAGCTGTCCAGCGTGGCCGCGCCGGATTCGCTGCGGCTCAACGAGATCGGCCGCGTGCAGCTGCGCACCTCCGAGCCGCTGCCGGTCGACGACTACGCGGAGAGCCGCCGAAACGGCGCGTTCCTGGTGATCGACCCGTCCGACGGCACGACCCTGGCCGCCGGGATGGTCGGCGACCCGTTGGCACCGTTCGCGCAATGACTCCGCTGATCGCCGTCGCGCACGGCAGCCGGGATCCGCGTTCCGCGGCGACCATCCGCGGGCTGCTCGACGTGGTCCGGGCGATGCGCCCGGAGCTGGACGTGCGCGCGGCGTTCCTGGACCTCTCGGAACCGCTGCTGGGCGACGTCCTGGACGCGGTCCGGGCCGACGGCCACCGCGAGGCCGTGGTCCTGCCGCTGCTGCTCGGCCGGGCGTTCCACGCGCGGGTGGACGTCCCGGCCGCGGTCTCCGAGGCCGAACGCCGTCACCCCGACCTGCGGGTCCGGGTGGGCGAGGTGCTCGGTCCGGATCCCCGGCTGGACGCCGCGGCCTGGCGCAGGCTGCTGGAGGCCGGCGCCGATCCGGCCGATCCCGAGCTGGGCGTGCTGCTGGCGGGCGCCGGGTCCTCGCACGCACCGGCCAACCGCCTGGTCGCCGAGGTGGCGGCCCGCTGGCAGGCCCGCACCTCGTGGGCCGGTGCGGTGGCGACCTTCGCGGCCGCGGCCGACCCGGACGTGCCGGCGGCCCTGGAGCTGCTGCGCGCCCGCGGCGCCCGCCGCTTCGCGGTGGGTTCCTGGTTCCTGGCCCCCGGGTTGCTCCCGGACCGGGTCGCCCAGCTGGCGCGGGACGGCGCCGGCTCCCCGCTGGTCGCCGCGCCGATGGCCGACGACCCGGAGGTCGCGGACCTCGTCCTGCACCGCTACGACCTCGCGATCAGCCGCGACCTCCTGCCCGCAGCGGTCTAGCGGTTCGGCCGCGAACTCCGGGGCGCGCCGGGGTTCGCGGCCGAACTGATCGCACCCGCAAGGCGTTGGCGGGAACCCGCCAACCTTTGGGTGCGTCGCAACCCCGTGTGCATGATGTGGCCAGCCGACGAGGGCGGGGGTGATCGCCGTGGCGCAGGTGC
The DNA here is from genome assembly GCF_042665275.1 of Saccharopolyspora griseoalba. Taxonomy (NCBI): domain Bacteria; kingdom Bacillati; phylum Actinomycetota; class Actinomycetes; order Pseudonocardiales; family Pseudonocardiaceae; genus Saccharopolyspora; species Saccharopolyspora griseoalba. The sequence goes on from NZ_JBHTCJ010000005.1 coordinate 216,209, forward strand.
CGCACCTGATCGCCCGCGTGCGCGCCGAGTTCGCGCGCACCGAGCACGAGAAGTCCTGCCACTTCTTCCCGCTGCCGCCGGACGGCGACGGCGAGCTCCCGGAGACCCTGCGCGCGTACTGCGGCTTCGAGATCGCGCCCGGGCAGGCCGAGGCGTTCGAGGGCCCGGTCGGGATGCCGTGCCTGACCTGTCTGATGGCCGCCGCCTTGTCCGATTCCGAGTCGGCCTGATACCGCACCGGGGTGCGTTAACGCAGAGTTGTTCTTCGAAAGACTACGATTCACCCCAAGGGGCCATGAGAGAGTGCAAGGCAGCGTTCGGGCGGGGATCTGAACAGCTCCCTGTACACGTCGTCCCCGTCGAGCCCGCGCTGCCGAGTGACCGTCGTTGGCGCGGGGGCGAAAATTGCAAGGCTGGACGAGGAGTCGGGGACAACAGCGCGAGATGAACACGCAGCAGCCGAGTCGACCGGTCATCACGCCGGCTATGCAGGAGCAGGCCAAGAAGCAGCCGAACACCTGGCTGTACGTGGTCGACCCGATCTTCACCGACCCCAACGCGGAAGTCCCGCCGTGGGGCTTCATCGGGGGTTATCGGGTCGACGAGCGCGGTGAGATCACCGACGACTTCTCCCCCAACCCCAACTACCGCCCCTCGCCGGTCGCGCTGCGGCTGCCCGCTCCGTCCAACGACGTCGAGCGCGCGCTGCAGCTGACCACCACCGGCTACGCGCAGGGCGGCGCGCTGCTGACCGCGATGCTCGACTCCGAGCTGATCCTGTTCGCCCAGCCGCAGGGCAGCGGTCTGTTCACCATGGAGCACGAGTCCGGCCGCAGGCAGCTGCAGGTGTTCACCTCCGAGAACTTCCTGCCGTCGAACTGGACGACCTGGCAGCGCATGACCGGCAGGCACCTGGCCGGCTACAGCCTCAACGGGATCGACCTGCAGATCAACCCGACCAGCCCGGTCAAGGCGCGGATGCCCGCCGAGGAGCTGGTCAAGATCGCCAACACGGTCCCGCCGCAGCCGGTCGGCATGCCGGTCTCGCCGCCCCCGGGCAACCCCACCGCGGCACCCGCCTCGCCGCCCGTCGGCACGCCCGCGGCCCCGACCTCCCCGCCCGCGGGCACTCCCGCTGCCGCCGCGCAGCTGCCCGACACCGACTTCAACCGCCGGTTCCTGGGCTCGATGCTGGCGGGGGCGATCGGCGACGCGCTCGGCGCACCGGTCGAGTTCTACCCGGTCGACCAGATCCGCAGCCGGTTCGGCGCCGACGGCGTCACCGAGTACGACCGCGCCGGCGAGCACCCCGGCGAGTTCACCGACGACACCCAGCTGGTGATGTTCACCCTGGAGGGCCTGATCCGCGGCCGCATCGCCGGTGCCGACAGCAGCCCGCTGCCCGCCTTGCAGCTGGCCTACCAGCGCTGGCTGCACACCCAGGGCTACAACTGGGAACGCGCCGCGGGCCCGTTCGCGGCCAACCACCCGCAGCCCGACGGCTGGCTGGTCGGGCAGGCCGAGCTGTTCGCGGTGCGCTCGCCGAACTCCAGCTGCATCAGCGCGCTGCGCGAGTTCGCCTCGGTCGGCGCTCCGGGCACCTTCGACCGGGCGATCAACGACGCCGAGGACTGCGGGGGCGTGGTCCGCTCGGCGCCGATCGCGCTGTGGTCGGAGGATCCGCGCGAGGTCTTCGAGCTGGCCGCGGCCGGTGCCGCGCTCACCCACTCCAGGCCCAACGGCTACCTGCCCGCCGGCGTGCTGGCGGTGCTGGTGCACCGGCTGCTGCGCGGCGAATCGCTGCAGCACTCCCTCGCCCAGGCGCGCGAGCTGCTGGCCGGCTACCGCGATCACGAGGACGTCGAGCGCGCGCTGCGGGCCGCCGAGGAGCTGGCCGCGCAGGGCGCGCCGACCCCGGAGCAGCTCAAGGACCAGCTCGGGGGCGGCTGGTCGGGGCACGAGGCGCTGGCCATCGCGGTGTGCGCGGCGCTGAGCTCGGACGGCGTGGCCAAGGCGCTGATGCTCGCGACCAACCACTCCGGCGACAGCGACTCGACCGCCGCGATCTGCGGCAACATCGTCGGCGCGATCTTCGGCAACACCGCGCTGCCGGGCGTGTGGCTGCGCGATCTCAAGCAGCGCGAGACGCTCGAAGCGCTGGTCAGGGACGCCCTGCTGCAGTTCGGCGAGGAGCCGCCGACCGGCGAGGCCTGGGCGTTCCGCTACCCCGGCGCCAAGGACGTCTCCGACCTGGACTTCAGCGCCGCTCCGCCCACCGTCGAGGCCGCTGCCGGCGAGACGGCCCCGGCCGAGCCGGAACCCGCCCCGGTCGCCGAGGAATCGGTGGTTCAGCCGCCGGAGTCGGCCGCGCCGCGTCCGACCTCGCCCGCGGACCTGCACGCGCAGCGCGTGCGCGGCATGCTGCTGGGCGCTGCCGCCGGTGACGCGCTGGGCTACCCGATCGAGGCCGATTCGCTCGCCGAGATCCGCGCGAAGTACGGCGATTCGGGCCTCATCGACTACGTCGACGCGCACCACCCCGGCGGTTCGGTCAGCGACGAGACGCAGCTGCTCCTGTTCGCCGCCGACGGCCTGATCCGCGCTTCGATCGCGCGACTGCAGGCCGGCCGCACCGACCCGACCGAGCAGGTCGGCTACGCGCACCTGCGCTGGTTGCACACCCAGGGCTTCGAGTGGTCCGAGGCCGGTGGCCCGCTGGCCGCCCAGAAGCCCGACGGGCACCTCATCGCGCACCGGGAGCTGTTCGTGCGCCGCTCCCCCGCGGCGACGTGCCTGCAAGCGCTGCAGAGCTTCGCCTCCGGCGGTGCGCCGGGCTCCCCGCAGCACCCGGTCAACGAGGCGACCGACTGCGGCGCGCTGGTGCGGGCGGCTCCGGCCGCGCTGTGGGCCGACGACCCGGGCCAGGTGTTCCGCGCGGGCGCCGCGATCGCCGCGCTGACCCACGGCCACCCCGACGCGCACCTGCCCGCCGGTGCGCTGGCGGTGCTGGTCCAGCAGCTGCTGGCCAACCGCTCGCTGCCGCAGGCGGTGGACCGCGCGCTGCTGGAGCTGGCCGAGTGGGAGGGTCACGAGCAGGCCACCACCGCGCTGCGCAAGGCCGTCGAGCTGGCCGCCACCGGCACGCCGACGGCCGAGCAGGTCGAGAAGTCCTTCGGCGAGCTGCGCTCCGGTGCGCAGGCGCTGGCCACAGCGGTGTGCGCCGCGCTGACCCACCCGGAGTCCTTCCCGGAGGCCGTCGTGCTCGCGGCCAACCACTCCGGCGACAGCGATTCCGCGGCCGCGATCTGCGGCGCGATCATGGGCACCGCGCACACCGCGAGCGCGATCCCGCAGCACTGGCAGGACAAGATCGAGCTGTTCGAGCTCATCGCCGAGGTCGCGACCGACGCGAGCAAGGCCTTCGGCCCGAACCCGCCGGAGATGCAGGACCGCTACCCGGTCAACGAGCCCACCGCCGAGCAGCCGGAGGCGGCGCAGGCGAGCGCCGTCGTCGAACCGGAGCGGGAGACCGCGGACGTCCCGGCGGAACCGGAAGCCGAGCCGGAGGCGGAGACCGAAGGCGAGGCCGCGGTCGACGTCGAGGAGCAGGCCGACGGGGCGGACGAAGTCGAGCCCGAGCCGGAAACCGCCGCTCAGGCGCAGCAGGCCGAGCCGGAGCCGGAAGCCGAGCCCGAGCCCGAGCCGCAGGACGAAACCCAACCGGAGGCCGAGACCGACCCGGAGGCCGCGGCGCAGGAACCGGACGCCGATCCCGAGTCCGCGGCGCAGACGCAGGCGCAGGCGCAGGAAGCCGAGCCGGAGGCAGCGGCCGAGCAGGCACCGGATGCCGAGTCCGAGCCGGAAACCGCCGCTCAGGCGCAGCAGGCCGAGCCGGAGCCGGAAGCCGAGCCCGAGCCGCAGGACGAGACCGCCGACGAACCCGGCGCCGAGGCGAAGTCCGAGGACTCCGGCCTCTCCGGCGAGGAGCTCCGGTTGCTGGCCGCCTGGCGCAAGTTCCGGGACAACGAGGGCGGCAACTCCGACGAGCTCACCCAGGGCCTGCACAAGCTGCTCGTCGAGGCCTTCGGGGAGGATCGCGCCGCCCAGCTCATCGGCGAGGCGAGCCAGCAGGAGCCCGAACCCGCCGAGCCCGCCGAGGAGCCGCGCCCGCAGCCGAGCGCTCGGGAACGGCTCGCGGGCTGCGTGCTCGGCGGCGCCGTCGGCGACGCGCTGGGCGCTCCCTGGCTGTTCAGCGACCTGCTCACCACGCTGCGCGAGAACCCCGACGGAGTGCGGGAGTTCGCCGAGCACTTCGGGGCCGCGGGCACCGCGAGCGGCATCACTCAGCAGTCCGCGTTCCTGCTCTCCGGCCTGATCAGCGCTCGCACGCGATCGACCGACCGGCCGACCGCGGTGCGCACCGCGCTGCGGCACTGGTTGCACGCCCAGGGCGCCCGGGTCACCCCGCCGGAACCGGACGACCCGCTGGCGAGCTTCACCGAGCTGCGCGCGCAGCGGTTCCCGGACGAGGCCACGCTGACCGCGCTGGCGCGCTGGGCCGACCGCGGCGAGAACCCGACGCCGAGCAACCCGCCGAACGACGCCCGCTCGGCCACCGCCGTCGCCCGCGGCGCGGTCGTGGGCTTCGAGACCACCGGTCCGGCCGAGGCGATCGCGCTGGGCGTCGAACTGGGCGTGCTCACCCACGGCCACCCCGACGGCTACTTCCCGGCGGCCGCGCTGGCGGGCCTGGTCAACGCGCTGGCCGCGGGCCAGTCGCTGGCCGAGGCGGTGGAGACCGCGCTGCCCGAGCTGGACCGCATGGAGGGCGCAGAGACCACCGCGCAGGCGCTGCGCTCGGCCGTGGAGGTCGCCACCTCCGGTCCGGTCTCGCCGACGGTGCTGGAATCGCTGGGCGTGGGCTTCAACGCCCCCGAGGCGCTGGCCATCGCGGTCGCCGCGGCGCTGTCGCACCCGGCTTCGTTCGGCGACGCGGTCTCGCTGGCCGCCACCCACGCGGGCAACAGCGCGGCCACCGCGGCGATCTGCGGGGCGCTGCTGGGCGCCGAGCGCGGCGTCGACGAGGTTCCGCGGGAGTGGATCGAGCAGCTCGAACTGCGGGAAGTCCTGGAGCAGCTGATCGACGACGCGGAACGGGCGCGCGCCGAGGCCGAACCGGACCAACCCGCCCCCGAGTGGGCCGCCCGCTACGCCGGGTAGTCCGAAGTGGACGGGAGCGGGCTGGACGACACCGAGCGGGCGCTGCTGAGCGCGTGGCGCGTGCAGCAGCACCCGGATCCGGTGGAACGCGAGCTGCTGGAGCTGCACCGGCACTGGCAGCGGCACCCGGCCCGTCGCCCGCTGCTGGCCGCCGAGCTGCTCGACACCGGGGAGCTCGCCTCCCGGTTGCTCGGCGTGCTGCTGGGCAGCGCGGTCGGCGAGTTCGCCGTGCTGGGGCGAGTCGGCCAGCGCAGCACCGCGCTGCTGTTCGTGCTCGAAGGCCTGATCCGCGCGCACACCGCCGCGCGCAGCTCGGGCGCCGGTGACCCGGTGACCGCCGCCCTCGACGGGCTGCGCCGCTGGCTGCACACCCGGGGCGTCCCGTGGCGGGATTGCGGTTCCGCAGCGCCCGCCCCGAACGGCCCGCTGGTCGAAGCCCCGGAGCTGCGCAGCCGGTTCAGCGACGACCCCACCCCGCTGACCGCGCTGGCGAAGGTCACCGGCGGGCACCCGGTGGGCAGCAGGCAGCACCCGATCAACACCTCTGCGACGGCCACCTCGGTCCCGCTCGGCGCGGTGGCGGCGCTGTGGTCGGACGACCCCGGCGTGGTGCACGCCCTCGGCGGCGATCTGGCCGCGCTCACCCACGGGCACCCGCGCGGGCACCAGCCCGGCGGAGTGCTCGGCGTGGCGACGCTGTGGCTGCTGCGCGGCCACGACCTGGAAACCGCGCTGCGGCAGGGGATCTCCGGCTGGCAGGCGGCGCGCACCGAGCTCGGCGCAGCGGTGCGGCTGGGCAGGCTCAGCCCCGCCGGGTTCCGGCCCGGCCCCGCGCACCTGGCCCGCGCCGGGAGCAGCGGACTGGACTCGCTCGCGGTCGCCGCGCGGGTGGCGCTGGCCTGCCAGGACGACTTCGACTCCGCGATCACCTCCGCCGGCGTGCACGACGGCGACGCGGCGAGCTCCGCCGCCCTGTGCGGGCAGCTGATCGGCGCGCTGCGCGGCCCGACCGCGATCCCGGCCGAGTGGCTGGACCGGCTGCCGATCACCCCGCTGGTCGAGCGGCTGGCCACCGACGCGGCCCGCGAGTTCGGCCCGCACCCGGACGAGTCGGCGGCCTGGGAACGGCGCTACCCCGCCTCCGACGCGGTCGCCCCGGCCGCGGCGGGCACCGACTACCGCACCGGGTTGACCTCCGCGCCCCGCTCGGCGGCCGCGCGGGACCGGTTCCGCGGCGCGGTGCTCGGCGGCGCGATCGGGGAAGCGCTGGGCGCGCAGGTCGCGGCGGACAGCTGGGCGGAGATCCAGGACCGGCACGGCCCCGGCGGGCTCACCGACTACATCCCGGCGGGCTTCCCGTCCGGTCGGCTGGGCAGCGAGGCGCAGCTGCTGCTGTTCTGCGTGGAAGGGACCCTTCGCGCCAACATCGCCCGCCGCACCACCGGTCTCGACGACCCGATCCGGCACCTGCAGCACGCCTTCCAGCGCTGGCTGCACACCCAGCACCTGAGCTGGCCGCGCGCGGCGGGCGAGTTCCTGCGGGAGACCCCGGAGCCCGACGGCTGGCTGGTCGGGCAGCGCGCGCTGTTCCAGACCCGCAACCCGGGCCGCACGATGATGCGCACCTTGATCGCCTTCGCCAAGGGTCAGCGCCCGATGGGCACCCCGGCCGCGCCGGCCAGCGACTCGGCCGACAGCGGCGCGCTCCTGCGCGCCGCACCGGCGGCGCTGTGGAGCGACGACCCGGCCGAGGTCTTCGACCTGGGCACCAGGGCCGCCGCGCTCACCCACGGCGACCCCACCGCGCTGCTGGCCGCGGGGACGCTGGGCTACCTGGTCTCGCGGCTGATGCTCGGCGAGGACCCGCCCGAGGCGGTCGCCGGCGCGCTGGAGCAGATCGCGCCGCACCGCGGGCAGCAGGAGCTGTCCCGCAGGCTCGGCGCTGCGCTGCGGTCGTCCGCCGACCGGCTCGACCCCGAATCGCTGGTCCGCGAGCTCGGCACCGGCGCCTCCGCGGCCGAGGCCCTGGCCATCGGGACCTGCGCGGTGCTGGCCACCGACGCCGACTTCGACGCCGCGCTGCCGCTGGCGGCCAACCACTCGGGCAACAGCGCCGCCACCGCGGCGGTGGCCGGGGTGCTCAGCGGTGCGGCGCGGGGAGCCGAGGCGATCCCGGAGCGCTGGATCACCCAGCTCGAACTGCACGCCGAGATCGACGAGCTCGCCCGGGACGCCCTCCGCGAGTTCGGCCCGCAACCGCCGGACTGGGGCGAGCGGTACCCGGCGACCTGATCTCCCGCTTTGCCGGGGCGCCTCGGGTCGTTAACGTCTGGCGCATGGACGAACTCGTGCACCTCGACCTGGCCGACGGGGTCGGGACGATCACCCTGGACTCCCCGCACAACCGCAACGCGCTGTCCGCCCAGCTGCGGCGGGAGCTCAAGGAACGCCTGGACTCCGCGATCGCCGACGACGCGGTGCGGGTGATCGTCCTGGCGCACACCGGCAAGGTGTTCTGCGCCGGGATGGACCTCAAGGAGTCCCGCTCGGCCGATGCCGACGCGCAGGGGGTCAACGAGTTCCCCGCGCTGCTGGAGCAGATCTGGAACAGCCCGAAGCCGGTGGTGGCCAAGCTCGCCGGACCCGCGCGGGCGGGCGGGGTCGGCCTGGTGGCCGCCTGCGACATCGCGGTGGCCGCCGAGGAGGCCACCTTCGCGTTCTCCGAGGTGCGCATCGGGGTCGTGCCCGCGGTCATCTCGGTGACCGTGCTGCCCCGCATCGACGCCCGCAGCGCGCACGAGCTGTTCCTCACCGGCGAGACCTTCGACGGGAGTCGGGCCGCCGAGATCGGCCTGATCAACTCCGCGGTGCCGGCCGAGCAATTGGACGCCGAGGTCCAGCGCTACACCGACATGCTCGCGCTGGGCGGCCCGGGCGCTCTGGCCGCGACCAAGCGGATGCTGACCGCGCGGCCCGCGGCGGGCATGTCCGAGGCCTTCGCCGAGATGCTGGAGCTCTCCGCCCAGCACTTCGCGGGGACCGAGGGCCAGGAGGGCATGCGCGCCTTCGCCGAGAAGCGCAAACCGTCCTGGGTGCCCGATTCGCTGCGATGACCGGCTGTTGATGGCCACCCGTTGCGAGCCGCTCGCGGCGGGTGGCGCCCGGCGTCACTCCTCGGTCAGGACGGCCTGGAAGGTGCGCCCGCACATCGGGCGTTCGGCGGCGTCGCGGAGGACCGCGTTGATGCCGTTGAACGCCCGCGGGTCGTGCTCGGCGAGGTTCTGGAAGCCCGACCAGACCAGCACGTGCTCGCCCTCGGGCAGCCAGGACAGGTCGGTCAGGCAGTCGAACAGCGCGTCGAGGTTGCGCCCCGCCCACTCCGGGAAGTCCAGCACCGCTGCGATGCCGTCCAGCGTGGTGCGCTTGCTGTCCAGGTCCGCCCCGTCGAGCACGTGCACGATGGCGCCGCGCTGCTCGGCCTCGGCGACCACCTGAGCGGTCGTGCGATCGCAGGGAGGCTGCTCACTCACCGGCCGTTCCCTCCGCAACCTCAGCTTCGTGGCGATCATGGTGCTCAACCCGCGGTGTCGACGACGACGAACGACTCGTAGTGGTCATTGGTGTAGTACACCTCGTGCTGGCTGCCGGTGACCAGCCTGCGCGCTCCCCGATCCCGCTCGCCGGGGGTCGGCACCGTGTACTCGTGGTAGTAGCCGCGCTTCTCCGCGGGCAGCTCGCCCTCGTAGTTCCCGAACACCGAGCCGTCCTTGCCGGGGTACGGGAACGGGCCGCCTCGCTCGATCAGGTCCCAGGTCTTGCCCGCCTCCGCGGGGAGGCCGGAGAGCTCCTCGACCGGCAGGCCCGACTCGGCGGCACCGGGAACCGACCCGGAGCTCTGCGACTCGGCGAAGATGTCCTGGCCGAACCACCCCAGCACCACCAGGGCGACCAGCCCGACCAGCGCCGAGGAAATGCGCTTGCGCGAACTCACGCCGTCCGTCCCCTCTCGCCGCGTCCCCCGGCGGCATCGCGCCCGCGGGTGAACCTGGCCGCGAGGACGTCGAGCGCGCGGTCGACGCCTCGCGCCACGCCCCAGCTCAGCGGCACCAGCACCGCGAACACCAGGGCGACCTGCAGCGGGTAGGCCAGCTGCACGAGCCACAGCTCGACGCCGTCGTACCACGAGACCAGCATCTCCAACACAAACGAGCAGGGTACGCCCGCCCGACCGCCCCCGGCTCACCACCCGCCCCAACCACTCCCCTCCCGATTGGGAGCCAATTCCGGGAGCGGAACCACCTCCCCATCCGCCCGCGAAGTTCGAGGGTTTTCTGAGGTTTTACCCGGTTGGGGGAAGGGGTTGCGGTGCGTTGGGAGGCGGGAGCGAGCGCGGGAGGGAGCGGGGCGCCGGAGGCGTGGGTTGGTCGGGTCGGGTGGGCCGGGGTTCGGGCGTGGAGCGGGGTCGGGGCGGGTTCAGGGGGTGGAGTGGGTTCGGATGCTCTTGATGATGGCGCCGAAGTCCTGGTCGCCGCCGCCCTCCTCGTTGAAGCGGGCGTAGAGCTCGGTGGCGAGCTTGCCGATCTCGGTGTCGGTGCCGCTCTGCTCGGCGGCGGACAGCGCCAGCTTGAGGTCCTTGAGCATCAGGGCCGAGGCGAAGCCGGGCTCGTAGTCGTGGTTGGCCCGGCTGGTCTCCACCAGGTCCGGCACCGGGCAGTTCGTGGTCAGCGCCCAGCACTGGCCGGTCGAGATCGAGGCCACGTCGTAGAGCGCCTGGTGGGACAGCCCCAACCGCTCGCCGAGCACGAAGGCCTCGCCCACCGCGATCATCGAGGCGCCCAGGATGAGGTTGTTGCACATCTTGGTGACCTGCCCGTGCCCGGCCCCGCCGCAGTGGATGACCTTGCGCGCGGCGGGTTCGAGCAGGCCCTCGGCCCACTGGAAGTCGGTCTCCGAGCCGCCGACCATGAAGGTCAGCGTGCCCGCCTCGGCACCGGCCGTGCCGCCGGAGACCGGGGCGTCGATGGAGCCGAAGCCGGCCTCCTCGGCGCGCTGGTGGGCCGCGCGGGCGTCGGCGACGTCAGCGGTCGAGGAGTCGATCAGCAGCGCACCCGGCGTGGCGGCGGGCAGGATCTCGTCGTAGGCCGTCAGCACGTGCTTGCCGCTGGGCAGCATGGTGATCACCGCTTCGGCTCCGGCGACCGCCTCGGCGATCGAGGACACCGTGGTCACACCGCGCTTGGCCGCGTCCTCCAGCGCAGCCGGGGCGAGATCGAAGCCGCGCACGGTGTGCCCGCCCTTGACGAGGTTCGCCGACATCGGACCGCCCATGTGGCCCAGCCCGATGAAACCGATGACAGCCATTGTCACAACCTTTCTGCGCTGGAACTTCCGTCAAGGGCGCCGGGGCTCAGCCGAAGATGACCGGCTCGTCCGGGCCCGGTTCGAAGAACTTCTGCACCCGAGATTCGTCCACTTCGGACAGCTCGGCGGGCGACCACTGCGGGTTGCGGTCCTTGTCGACCAGGGTGGCCCGCACGCCCTCCACGAAGTCGCCGATGCGCACGCAGGCCATCGCCAGCCGGTACTCCTGGACCAGCGCCTGCTCCAGGGAGTCGTACCCGCTGCGCAGCGCGCGCAGCGTGACCTTCAGCGCGGTCGGCGACTTGGCCTCGATCGCCGTCGCCGCGTCCTGCGCGGCCTGCTCGGGCCGCTCGCGCAGCCTGCGCAGGACCTCCGCGACGTCGTCGGACGAGTAGGCGGCGTCGATCCACTCGCGCTGCGCGGCCAGCGGGGCCTCCGGGGCCGGGGCGGCGAAGGACTTGAGCACGTCGTCGACCTCGCCGGTGGCCAGCGCCTCGACCAGCTCGGGCAACCGGTCGCTGGTGACGTAGTGGTCGGCGATGCCGCACTGCAGCGCGTCCGCGCCGCCGACCGCACCTCCGGTGAGCGCCAGGTGGGTGCCCAGCTCACCGGGGGCGCGCGACATCAGGTAGGTGCCGCCGACGTCGGGGATGAACCCGATGCCGACCTCGGGCATGCCGACCTTGGAGCGCTCGGTGACCACCCGGTGCGAGCCGTGCGCGGTGATGCCCACGCCGCCGCCCATGCAGATGCCGTCCATGATGCCCACGACGGGCTTCGGGTAGTTCGCCAGCGCCGAGTTGAGCCGGTACTCCTCGATCCAGAAGGTGCTCGGCAACGACTCGTCCCCGGCCTTGACCGCGTCGTGCAGCGCCCGGACGTCACCGCCGGCGCACAGCCCCTTCTCCCCGGCGCCGTCGATGAGGACCGCGCGGATGTGCCGGGCGTCCCGCCACTGCTCGATCGCCTCGGTCATCTCGCGAACCATCTGCAGGGTCAGCGAGTTGAGCGCCTTCGGGCGGTTGAGCGTGATGCGTCCGAGCGATCCGCTCTCGCGGACCAGGATCTCGGGTTCGGTCATTGCGAACTCCTACGAGCGTTCTTCCGAAGTGGCCGGGCCACTCGGTCTTCCGGTGACCACCCCCGCGCCGCGGCGCGGAGCATCGCGGAGCGCTGCTCAGGCCGCCAGCAGACCGCGCGAGATGATCAGCCGCATGATTTCGTTGGTGCCTTCCAGGATCTGATGCACCCGCAGGTCGCGGACGATCTTCTCCAGGCCGTACTCGGCAAGGTATCCGTATCCGCCGTGGATCTGAAGCGCCTCGTTGGCCACGTCGAAGCCGGTGTCGGTGGCCAGCCGCTTGGCCATCGCGCACAGCCTGGTCGCGTCCGGGCTGCCGGTGTCCAGCGCCCAGGCCGCGCGCCACAGCATCAGCCGCGCGGCCTCCAGGTCGGTGGCCATGTCGGCGAGCTTGAACTGCAGCGCCTGGAACTCGCCCAGCTTGGAGCCGAAGGCGCTGCGCTCGCGCACGTAGCCGAGGGACTTGTCCAGCGCCGCCTGCGCACCCCCGAGAGAGCAGGCGGCGATGGACAGCCTCCCGCCGTCGAGCCCGGCCATGGCGATCCGGAAGCCGATGCCCTCCTCGCCGAGCCGCTGATCGGCGGGCACCCGCACCCCGTCGAAGATCACCTGCCTGGTGGGCTGGGCGTTCCAGCCCATCTTGTGCTCGTTGGCGCCGAACGACAGGCCCTCGGCCCCGGCCTCCACGACGAAGGTGGAGATGCCCTTGTGCCCGGGTTCGCCGGTGCGGGCCATCACCACGTAGACGTCCGAGCTGCCGCCCCCGGAGATGAACTGCTTGACCCCGGTGAGCACGTAGTCGTCGCCGTCGCGGACCGCGCGGGTCTGCAGCGCGGCGGCGTCCGACCCGGCACCGGGCTCCGTGAGGCAGTAGCTGGCCAGCAGCTCCATCGTGGACAGCTTCGGCAACCAGCGCGCCCGCTGCGCGCCGGTGCCGAACCGGTCGATCATCCCCGCGCACATGTTGTGGATGGAGATGTAGGCGGCGATCGACGGGTCGCCACCGGCCAGCGCCTCGAAGATGAGCACCGAGTCGAACCTGCTCAGCCCGCTGCCGCCCACCGACTCGTCGACGTAGACGCCGCCGATGCCCATCTCGCCCGCGGCGCGCAGCACCTCCACCGGGAAGTGCTTGGCCTGGTCCCACTCCACCGCGTGGGGCGCGAGCTGGTCGTCGGCGAACTCGCGCGCGGCCTGCCGGAGCGCGCGCTGGTCGTCGGTCAGGTCGAACGGCGAGGCGGGAACCGCTGCAACGGACACGTCCGCTCCTCGGGAGTCGTGGGGCCGGGATCGCCGGCCCGCGGCGGTCAGTGCATGGTCGGGATCGTGAAGCTGGCGCCTTCCTTGAGCCCGGAGGGCCAGCGCGAGGTGACCGTCTTGGTCTTGGTGTAGAAGCGGATCGAGTCGGGACCGTGCTGGTTGAGGTCGCCGTATCCGGACCGCTTCCAGCCGCCGAAGGTGTGGTAGGCGATCGGCACCGGGATCGGCACGTTGACCCCGACCATCCCGGTGTTGACCCGGGAGACGAACTCGCGGGCGGCATCGCCGTCGCGGGTGAAGATCGCCACCCCGTTGCCGTACTCGTTCTCGGTGGGCAGCCGCAGCGCCTCCTCGTAGTCGGCGGCGCGCACCACCGACAGCACCGGGCCGAAGATCTCCTCGCGGTAGACCCGCATGTCCGGGGTGACGCGGTCGAACAGCGAGGCGCCCAGGAAGAAACCGTCCTCGTGGCCCTCCATCCGGAAGTCGCGACCGTCGACGAGCAGCTGCGCGCCCTCGTCGACGCCGACCCCGATCAGGTCGTGCACCCGCTGCCGGGCCTGGCCGGTCACCAGCGGGCCGAAGTCGGCCTCCTCGTCGAAGCTGGTGCCGATCTTGAGGTTGTTGACCTTCTCCACCAGCTTGTCGACCAGCGCGTTCGCGGTCTCCTCGCCGACCGGCACGGCCACCGAGATCGCCATGCAGCGCTCCCCGGCCGAGCCGTAGCCCGCGCCGATCAGCGCGTCGGCGGCCTGGTCGATGTCCGCGTCGGGCATCACGATCAGGTGGTTCTTCGCGCCGCCGAAGCACTGGGCGCGCTTCCCCCTGGCCGCGGCGCCGGAGTAGATGTACTCGGCGATGTCGGAGGAGCCGACGAAACCGATCGCCTCCACGCGGGGCTCGTCGATCAGCGCGTCGACGGCGGCCTTGTCGCCGTTGACGACGTTGAAGACCCCGGGCGGACCGCCGGCTTCGATGAACATCTCGGCCAGCCGCAGCGGGACCGAGGGGTCGCGCTCGGAGGGCTTGAGCACGAACGCGTTGCCGCACGCGATGGCCGGGGCCGCCTTCCACAGCGGGATCATCGCCGGGAAGTTGAACGGGGTGATGCCGGCGACCACCCCGAGCGGCTGGCGCATCGAGTAGACGTCGATGCCGGTGCCGACGCCGGTGCTGTACTCGCCCTTGAGCAGGTGCGGGATGCCGGTGGCGAACTCGACGACCTCCAGCCCGCGCTGCACGTCGCCCCTGGCGTCGGGCACCGTCTTGCCGTGCTCGGAGGCCAGCAGGCGGGCCAGCTCGTCCATCTCCTCGTTGCACAGCTGCAGGAAGCGCATCAGCACCCGGGCCCGCTGCTGGGGGTTCTTCGCCGCCCAGCCCTCCTGCGCCGCCGCGGCGTTGTCCACCGCCGCGGTGACCTCCGCGGGCGTGGCCAGCGGAACCCTGGCCTGGACCCGCCCGGTGTTGGGGTCGAACACGTCACCGTAGGAACCCGAGGTCCCCGGCACGCGCTTGCCGCCGATGAAGTGTTCCAGCTCGTTGGTCATCTCGCAACGCACCTTCCGCCGAACCGCGCCGTTCAATACTCGGAAGCCAAACTTTTGGTGGCCCAATCTTTGCCCGAACACACCCGTCCACGACAGGGTGCGTTGCATCACAGTATCGATTCCGAGGTGGCATGGCAGTTCGGCCTGAACCCATCCGCCCTCGGACGGGAGCTCAGGCCGAGCAGCTGGGCGTCACACCGCGGTCTTGGCCGCGACCTTCTCGCGCCACGGCTCGGGCAGGTCGGCCAGGCCGCCGGAGACGTGGCCGGCCAGGTCCGGGCGGTCGTGGAACTGCAGCGCGAAGACCTCGCCGACGGTCACGCCGTGCTCGGGGCGGGACAGCACCCGCACCTCGTCCCCGGCGCGCACCTCCCCGGAGCGCTCGACGGCGAAGTAGGTGCCGGTGCGGCCGTGCTCGGTGAACCGCTTGACCAGGCGCTGGACGTCCCAGAAGCCGGCGAACACGCGGCAGGGCTGGCGCGGCCCGGTCACCCGGAGCACCGCGTCGCCGACGGCCCAGCGCTCCCCGATCACGGCATCGGTGCTCGCGCCGCCGGTCAGCGTCAGGTTCTCGCCCGCGTTGCCCGCCACCAGGTCCTTGCCCAGCTCGCCCGACCAGAAGTCGAGTTCCTCGGCGTCGAAGGCGTAGGCCGCCTGGAACCAGCGGCCGTGGTTGTCGGTGTCGCACACGGCGTCGCCGGACACCCCGGACTCGGTGAAGCGCACCGGCCCCGGGACCGGCCGCTTGTCGATGCCGGACCTGCCGACCCGCCCGGTCCACTCCGCGTTGGACACCACGGCCACGTTCACCGAAGACACCGCACCCACGCGGCCCAACCTACGCCACGGCCGCGCGTGCGCCCCAGGGATTTTCCCGCGGGTCACACCCCGCGCACGACGAAAGCGGGCGGGAACCCGACGCCATTGGGTTCCCGCCCGCTCCGCACCATTGCGATTTTTCCGACACCCCGCCACAGGGCCGCTGGTGCGATCGTGGGGTGACCTGGAGGTCACCGGTCCTTCAGTTGGATCAGTGGAACTGCGCGGTCTCGGTGGAGCCGGCCAGCGCCGTGGTCGAGGCGTTCGGGTCGATCGCGGTGCTGATCGAGTCGAAGTAGCCGGTGCCGGCCTCGCGCTGGTGGCGAGTCGCGGTGTAGCCCCGGTCCTCCGAGCCGAACTCCTTCTCCTGCAGCTCGACGTAGGCGGTCATGCCGTCCTGCGCGTAGCCCTTGGCCAGGTCGAACATGCTGTAGTTCAGCGCGTGGAAGCCCGCCAGGGTGATGAACTGGAACTTGAAGCCCATGTGGCCGAGCTCGCGCTGGAACTTGGCGATGGTGCTGTCGTCCAGGTTCTTCTTCCAGTTGAACGACGGCGAGCAGTTGTAGGCCAGCATCTGGTCCGGGTACTCGGCCTTGACCGCCTCGGCGAACTTGCGGGCCATCTCCAGGTCCGGCGTGCCGGTCTCCATCCAGATCAGGTCCGCGTGCGGGGCGTAGGCCTTGGCGCGAGCGATGCAGGGCTCGATGCCGTTGCGGACCTTGTAGAAGCCCTCCGCGGTGCGCTCACCGGTGATGAACGGCTTGTCGCGGTCGTCGACGTCGCTGGTCAGCAGCGTCGCGGCCTCGGCGTCGGTGCGGGCGATGACCAGCGACGGCGTGCCGGCGACGTCCGCGGCCAGGCGAGCGGCGTTGAGCGTCTTGACGTGCTGCTGGGTGGGGATCAGCACCTTGCCGCCCAGGTGACCGCACTTCTTCTCGGAGGCCAGCTGGTCCTCCCAGTGCACGCCCGCGGCACCGGCGGAGATCATGCCGCGCATCAGCTCGTAGGCGTTGAGCACGC
Source organism: Saccharopolyspora griseoalba (assembly GCF_042665275.1). Classification (NCBI taxonomy): domain Bacteria; kingdom Bacillati; phylum Actinomycetota; class Actinomycetes; order Pseudonocardiales; family Pseudonocardiaceae; genus Saccharopolyspora; species Saccharopolyspora griseoalba. Next base: position 232,517 of record NZ_JBHTCJ010000005.1, read on the forward strand.
CGCCGAAGCCGGCCTCGGCGTCGGCCACGATCGGGGCGAGCCAGTGGATGTCCTCGTTCTCGACGGACTCGGTCCCCGGGTCCAGCGCCTCGGCCCAGTTGATCTGGTCGGCGCGCTTGAGGGCGTTGTTGATCCGGCGCACGACCTGCGGGACCGAGTTGGCCGGGTACAGCGACTGGTCGGGGTAGGTCTCGCCGGCCAGGTTGGCGTCGGCGGCGACCTGCCAGCCGGACAGGTAGATGGCCTTGAGGCCGGCGCGGACCTGCTGCACGGCCTGGTTACCGGTCAGGGCACCCAGCGAGTTGATGTAGTCGGTCTCGTGCAGCAGCTTCCACAGCCGCTCGGCACCCTGACGGGCGAGGGTGTACTCCTCCTGCACGGAACCGCGGAGCCGGATGACGTCCTCAGCGGTGTGGGTGCGCTCGATGCCCTTCCACCGGGGATCGGTGTCCCACTCGCGCTGCAGCTCCTCGGCGGCCTTCTTCGCCTGCTCACGGATGCTCATTTGTTTCCCCCTCCGGGATCGCTGGCGGCCTGTTGGGATCAACTGTGCACCCTCACAAGCGAAACAGGGGGAGATTTTCGAGGTAATTTTTCGCATTTTTCTGCTAAGCTCAACGCCATGACGGAGTTCGCCAGCGAAGAAGACCGTAGTTTTTCTACGGAACATGACCTTCTGGTCTTCGGTCAGCGCCTGCGGCACTTGCGCCGCGCCGCCGGGCTGACCCTCGTGGAGCTCGGCGAGCGCGTCGGGAGAGCGCCGTCACAGCTGTCGCTGCTGGAGAACGGGCACCGGGAGCCCAAGCTGTCCCTGCTGCGCTCGCTGGCCGAAGCGCTGGGAACCACGGTGGACGAGCTGCTGTCGAAGAAGGCGCCGAACCGCCGCGCCGAGCTGGAGATCGCGGTGGAGAAGGCCCAGCTCGACCCGGTCTACCAGCGGCTCTCGCTACCACCGCTGAAGGTCGGCAAGCGGCTGCCCACCGAGGCCCTCGAACACGTGCTCGCGCTCTACGAGGAGCTCAAGCGCCGGGAGACCAAGCAGGTCGCCACCCCGGAGGAGGCCCGCAAGGCCAACGCCGAGCTGCGCTGGACCATGCGGGAGACCGGCAACTACTTCCCGGAGATCGAGCGGGAGGCCGGCAAGCTGCTGGAGCGGGTCGGCTACCACGGGGGTCCGCTGTCCGAGGGCATGATCCAGTCCATCGCCACCCACCTGGGCTACGGCCTGCGGTTCGTCACCGACCTGCCGCGCTCGGTGCGCTCGGTGACCGACCTGAAGAACAACCGGATCTTCCTGCGGCGGGAATCGCTGGGCATGCACAGCCCGCGCACGATCCTGCTGCAGACCCTGGGGCACCTGACGCTGGGCCACAGCCAACCGCGCGACTTCGCCGACTTCCTGCGCCAGCGGGTGGAGGCCAACTACTTCGCGGCGGCGGTGCTGGTCCCGGAGAAGACCGCGGTGCCGTTCCTGCAGGACGCCAAGGCCGAGCGGGACCTGGCCGTGGAGGACCTGCGCGACGTGTTCTCGGTGTCCTACGAGATGGCCGCGCACCGGTTCACCAACCTGGCCACCCGGTACTTGGACCTGGTCTGCCACTTCGTGCGCAACGACGAGACCGGCATCATCCACAAGGCCTACGAGAACGACGGCCTGGTCTTCCCGACCGACCCGACCGGCGCGATCGAGGGCCAGCGGATGTGCCGGTACTGGGCGGGTCGGCAGGTCTTCGCCTCCCCCGACCGGTACTCGACCTACTACCAGTACACCGACAAGCCGGGCGCCACGCACTGGTGCGTCGCGCACGTCGACCCGAGCCGCGGGCGGGACTTCGCGATCACGCTGGGCGTGCCCTACACCGAGTCGCGCTGGTTCCGGGGCCGCGACACCAACAACCACTCCAAGTCCGGCTGCCCCAACGGCGAGTGCTGCCAGCGCCCGCCCGCCGAGCTGGCCAACCGCTGGGAGGGCATGGTCTGGCCGTCGGCCCGGGCCCACTCGCACGTGCTGGCCGCCCTGCCCGCAGACACCTTCCCCGGTGTCGACGAGGCCGACGTCTACGCCTTCGTCGAGGCCCACCAGGCCTGAGCCCGAAGCCTTTTGATGAGAGGAGTCCCCGGCCGCTGCCGGGGACTCCTCTCATCAAGAGGGGAAGCCGCGCTCAGCGCCGGCGCTCGACGACCTTCTCGACCATCTCGACGAACTGGGCCGCGGCGGGCGAGAGCGGACCGGGGCGCCAGAAGAGCACGCCGCGGCGCACCACGCGCGGCCGCAGCGGCAGCACCACCGCACCCCGCGCGGCCGCGTCGCGAGCCAGCGACCGGGGCAGCAACGTCGCTCCCGCCCCGGCCATGACCAGCGGGACGATCATCGCCTGGTGCGCGGTCTCCACGGCGAACACCGGCGGATTCCCCGGCGTGCCGACGGTGTCCTCGATGACCGCGCGGGTCGCGGTCCCCGGCGGGGTGGCGATCCAGTCCATCGTGGACAGCTCGGCGGTGCTCAGCCGCTGCTGCCCCGGAGCCGAACCCGGCGGCAGCACGGCGAAGATCTCGTGCCCGCGCAGCACCACGCTCTCCAGCTCGCCCACGGGCTGCTCGGCGTCGACCAGGCCCAGCTCGCACTCACCGGCCCGCACCGCCGAGGTCACGTCGGTGCCCAGCTCGGGGTCGGCCACCCGCACCGCCACGTCCGGGTGCTCGCGGAGGAAGGCCCCGGTGAGCTCGGCCAGCGGGTCCACCGCGAGCGTGGTCTGCGCGACCACGTCCAAGCGCCCGGCCGAGAGCCCCAGCACCTGGCGCACCGAGGCCGAGGCGGTGCTCAGGTCGCGCATGACCTGCCGGGCCGGTTCGACCAGCGCATCGCCCGCCGAGGTGAGCGTCACGCCGTGCGGGATGCGGTGGAAGACCTTGCCGCCCAGCTCCTTCTCCAGGTTGCGGACGGCGTGCGAGAGGGACGGCTGCGAGATGTGCAGCGCCTGCGCGGCCGCCGTGAAGCTGCCGTGCTCGACGATCGCCAGGAAGTACTCCAGCTCACGCCGCTCCATCCGACCCTCCGCTCACGACGAACCCCGCCCGCCTGGCATACACCAGACGGGCGGGATCCTGCCAATCAGGCCGTCGCCGGCGGCGGGCGCCCCGCCCGAGGCGGGGCGCCTCGAGGCCACCGGCGCGCGGGTTCACTCGTGCGCGGTGCGGAAGGCCTCCTGGGCCTCCGCGTCGGACCACTGGTCGTCGTCCAGATCGACCCGGACCTGCTTGAGCCTGCCGGTGAAGGCGTTGTCCACCGGGGCGTAGTCGTCGGTGACCGGGCTGGCCCGGTCGCAGCCGACGTCGAAGGTCTCGTCGAAGGCGAAGTAGTACGGGATCGTCTGGTCCACCCGGACCGACCCGGACTCGACGCCGTCGACGTGCAGGGTGGCCGTGCCGCCCTTGCCGACGCCGCCGCCGTCGTAGTCGAACCGCAACCGGACTTCGTGCGCCCCCGCGGCCAGCGGCTCGGCCGCGCGGACGGTGTCGACCTTGATGCCCATCTCGTTGTAGGCGTAGGCGGGCCTGCCCTCGTGCAGGTACAGCGACCAGCCGCCGAACCGGCCGCCCTGGGCCACCAGCACGCCCTCGGCGCCGCCCTCGGGCACCTCGACCTGCGCGGTCAGGGTGTGCGAGCGGTTCTTGACGTTGGGCGCGGTCTCCTCGGTGAGCCGCTTGGCGTTGCCGTGGAAGGTCACCGAGCTGCGGTCGCCCATCAGGTCCAGCCGGCCGGCCTCTCGGGGGTTCTCCCGCTCGGTCATCCGGTCGTCCAGCGGGAACACGTCGTGCTTGGCCGCCTCGACCAGGAACAGCTGCTGCAGCTCGCGCAGCTTCTCCGGGTGCTGGTCGGAGATGTCGTGGGCCTGGGTCCAGTCGACGTTGGTGTCGTAGAGCTCCCACTCGTCGTCGTCGAAGGAGCGCCGCCGGCCGTCCTGGACCATCTCCCACGGCGTGCCGTGGCGGGTGACCGCCATCCAGCCGTCCTGGTAGATGCCGCGGTTGCCGACCATCTCGAAGTACTGCACGCGGTGCTGGTCGGGCGCCTGGGCGTCGTTGAAGCTGTAGAGCATGCTGGTGCCCTCGATGGGCTGCTGCGGGATGCCGTTGACCTCGGTCGGGTGCGGCAGCCCGGCGGCTTCCAGCGCGGTCGGCAGCACGTCGATGACGTGGTGGAACTGCTCGCGCAGCCCGCCGCTCTCCTGGATTCCGCTCGGCCAGTGCACGATCATGCCGTCGCGGGTCCCGCCGAAGTGCGAGGCGACCTGCTTGGTCCACTGGAAGGGCGTGTTCATCGCCAACGCCCAGCCGACCGGGTAGTGCGCGTGCGTGGTGGCGTCGCCCAGCGCCTCGTCGTGCTGGTTGATCAGCTCGGCGCTGTCCGGGATGCCGGAGGCGAAGCGGTGCTCGTTGAGCGTGCCGCCCAGGCCGCCCTCGGCGGAGGCGCCGTTGTCGCCCAGGATGTAGACGAACAGGGTGTTGTCCAGCTCGCCCATCTCGTCGAGGGCGTCGACGAACCGGCCGACCTGGTCGTCGGTGTGCTCGGCGAAGCCCGCGTAGAGCTCCATCAGGGAGGCCGCGGAGCGCTTCTCGGCCTCGGAGAGCTCGTCCCAGTGCGGCACGCCCTCGGCCCACGGCGCCAGCTCGGCGTCCTGCGGGACCACGCCGAGCTCCTTCTGCCGCTGCAGGGTGATCTCGCGCTGGCGGTCCCAGCCGTGGTCGAAGGCGCCCCGGTACTTCTCCCGGTACTCCTTGGGCACGTGGTACGGCGCGTGGGTGGCGCCGAAGGGCATGTAGACGAAGAACGGGTTGTCCGGCTTGAGCGCGGTCTGGTCGCGCACCCAGTCGATGGCGTTGTCCACCATGTCCTCGGACAGGTGGTAGCCGTCCTCGGGCTTGCGGCCCGGCTCGACCGGGTTGGTGCCGTCGAACAGCACCGGGTACCAGTGGTTCATCTCGGCGCACAGGAAGCCGTAGAACTTGTCGAAGCCCTCGCCGGTGGGCCAGCGGTCGAACGGACCGGCCGCGCTGACGTCCCGGGCCGGGGTCTGGTGCCACTTGCCGAAGGCGGCGGTGTTGTAGCCGTTGCCCTGGAGGATCTGACCGATGGTGGCCGCGCTCTGCGGCCGGATGCCGCAGTAGCCGGGAGCGGCGCTGGACATCTCGGTGGTCACGCCCATGCCGACCGAGTGGTGGTTGCGACCGGTCAGCAGCGACTGCCGGGTCGGCGAGCAGATCGCGGTGACGTGGAACCGGTTGTAGCGCAGGCCGCCGTCGGCCAGCCGGTCCGCGGTGGGCATGTTGCAGGGACCGCCGAACGCGCTGGGCGCGCCGAAGCCCATGTCATCGATGAGCACCACGACCACGTTCGGAGCGCCCTGCGGCGGGCGCAGCGGTTGCCGCGGCTGGAACGCCGGGCTCTGTTCGCGCGCGTCGAGCGCGGTTGCCGACGGCTGCTGCTGATCCGGGATCGGCAGCCGCTCGCGGGATGGTTCCACCAACAACCTCCAGGCATCATCGGACGCACCACGATTGGTGGCGCAGGCGATGAGAACGTCGAAACTGCTCCGCAAAACCGAAGCACCGCAATGTCTTTGCGCGCCACGCAGCCTATCGGCCAGCGACCACCGCACAAGCCGACCGACGCCCCAACGGCGCGACGCACCTCACAGATCGGCCGGATATCCCCAGTTCACCGAGCAACCAGACCGGTTCTCGATCCTCCCCATAGACCCGCTCTATGACCCCGGTGCCCTCGCAGTTTGGCCGGAAACTACGCCCCCTGGGAGCGTAGTTTCCGGCCAAACTGCGAGGTGCCCGAGCGGACGACGCCGAGGGTTACTTCTTGCCCTTGGGCTTGTCCTCCTTGGCGTCGCCGTCGGTGGACAGCGCCGCGACGAAGGCCTCCTGCGGGACCTCGACCCGCCCGATGGTCTTCATCTTCTTCTTGCCTTCCTTCTGCTTCTCCAGCAGCTTGCGCTTCCGGCTGATGTCACCGCCGTAGCACTTGGCGAGCACGTCCTTGCGGATGGCGCGGATGGTCTCGCGCGCGATGATGCGCGAACCGATGGCCGCCTGGACCGGGACCTCGAACTGCTGGCGCGGGATGAGCTCGCGCAGCTTGGTGGCCATCTTGGTGCCGTAGGCGTAGGCGCCGTCGCGGTGCACGATCGCGCTGAACGCGTCGACCGGCTCGCCCTGCAGCAGGATGTCCACCTTGACCAGGTTCGACGCCTGCGTCCCGGACTCCTCGTAGTCCATCGAGGCGTAGCCGCGGGTGCGGGACTTGAGCTGGTCGAAGAAGTCGAAGACGATCTCGCCGAGCGGCAGCGTGTAGCGCAGCTCGACGCGGTCCTCGGAGAGGTAGTCCATGCCGCCGAGCTGGCCCCGCCTGCCCTGGCATAGCTCCATGATCGCGCCGACGAACTCCGAGGGGGCGATCACGGTGCACTTGGCGACGGGCTCGCTGACCTCCTTGATCTTGCCCTCGGGCCAGTCGGAGGGGTTGGTCACCACGAGCTCGGTGCCGTCCTCCAGCTCCACCTCGTAGACCACGTTCGGCGCGGTGGAGATCAGGTTCAGGTTGAACTCGCGCTCCAGCCGGGCGCGGGTGATCTCCAGGTGCAGCAGGCCGAGGAAGCCGCAGCGGAACCCGAAGCCCAGCGCTCCCGAGGTCTCCGGCTCGTAGGTCAGCGCGGCGTCGTTGAGCTGCAGCTTGTCCAGGGCCTCGCGCAGCAGCGGGTAGTCGCTGCCGTCGACCGGGTAGAGCCCGGAGTAGACCATCGGCTTGGGCTCGCGGTAGCCGGGCAGCGGTTCCTCGGCGCCCTTCTTCTCCGCGGTGACGGTGTCGCCGACCTTGGACTGGCGGACGTCCTTCACACCGGTGATCAGGTAGCCGACCTCGCCGACGCCGAGCCCCTCGGAGGGCTTGGGCTCCGGCGAGATGATGCCGACCTCGAGCAGCTCGTGGGTGGCGCCGGTGGACATCATCCGGATCCGCTGCCGCGGGGTGATCTTGCCGTCGACCACCCGGATGTAGGTGACCACGCCGCGGTAGGTGTCGTAGACCGAGTCGAAGATCATCGCGCGGGCGGGCGAGTCCGCATCGCCCTCGGGCGCGGGCACGTCGTTGACCACGGCGTCGAGCACCTTGTCCACGCCCTCGCCGGTCTTGGCCGACACGCGCAGCACGTCCTCCGGCTCGCAACCGATGAGGTGGGCGAGCTCGTTGGCGTACTTGTCCGGCTCCGCGGCGGGCAGGTCGATCTTGTTGAGCACCGGGATGATCTGCAGGTCGTGCTCCATGGCGAGGTAGAGGTTCGCCAGGGTCTGCGCCTCGATGCCCTGCGCGGCGTCGATCAGCAGGATCGCGCCCTCGCAGGCGGCCAGCGACCGGCTGACCTCGTAGGTGAAGTCGACGTGCCCCGGGGTGTCGATCATGTGCAGCACGTGGTCCGCGCCGTCGACCGTCCACGGCAGCCGCACGTTCTGCGCCTTGATCGTGATGCCGCGCTCGCGCTCGATGTCCATCCGGTCGAGGTACTGGGCCCGGTAGGCGCGTTCCTCCAGCACACCGGTCAGCTGCAGCATCCGGTCGGCCAGCGTCGACTTGCCGTGGTCGATGTGGGCGATGATGCAGAAGTTCCGGATCCGCTCCGGCGGCGTGAACGTGGTGTCGGCGAAACTGCTCACTCAGTGTCCCTCGTGTGGGCGGCGTCCGTGTTGCGGTCGGCGGCGCCCGGCGACCGGGCGTTCGCTCCATGGTCCCACGTCGCCCGAAGTGCCCGGAGCCCAACTCCCGGTCACGGCGCCCCGGTCCCTCAGTCCCCTCGGGTGTCCCGGCGGATCGGGTGATCGGCGGGGACCTCCACGAGCACGATCCGCACGCCGTCCGGATCGGTGATCCAGGCCTCGTCCAGGCCCCACGGCTTGCGCTCCGGGGCCGCGAGGACGGTCACGCGCTCGGCCAGCCGGTCGAACTCGGCGCGCAGGTCCCTGACCTGCATCCACAGCACCTGGTCGGGGCTCGGGCCGTCCTCCCCCTCACCGGACACCTCCAGGAAGCCCTGACCCAGGAAGAACACCGTGCCGCCCGGGAACTCCCGCGAGACCGCCAGGCCGAGCACGTCGCGGTAGAAGCTCACCACCCGCTGGTGGTCGCGGGGGCGCAGGATCATCCGGCTGTTGAGCACCTCCATGGCGACCTTTCTACCGGCCGCCGGCGGCTGCCGCCCGGGTCGGCCGCCTCGGGCTCAGCCGAGGACCGTGATGCTGCGGCGGATCGGGCGCTCCTCGCTGCCGTCGACGAAGAGCTCGGGGGACTCGGCGCGGACCCGCTCGATGTCGTCGAAGACCGCGCGCAGGTGCGCGCGCAGGGCCTGCAGAGCGCCGTCGAGATCGCGGCGACGCAGTCCCTCGACGATCTCGCCGTGCTGGTCGATGAGCCCGGCCACCGGGCTGACGGTGCGCAGGCCGAGTCGGCGCGCCCGGTCGAGGTGGGCCTTGGCCTGCTCCACGGTGCGCCAGGCGTTGGCGTGCCCGCCGGTGGCCATCAGCCGCTGATGGAAGGCCTCGTCCAGCTCGAAGAAGCGCTCGGAGTCGTCGACGGCCTCGCGCTGCTGGTCCAGCAGGTCGTGCAGCTCGGCGACGTCCTGCTCGGTGCACCGCTCGACGGCGTCGGCCAGGGAGGCGACCTCGACGGCCTCCCGGACGAACTGCGCGTCGGCGATGCGCTGCGGGTCCACCCGCGCCACGAACGAGCCGAGCTTCGGGAACACCCGCACCAGGTCCTCGTCGGCGAGCAGCAGCAGGCTCTCCCGCACCGGCGTGCGGGAGACGTCCAGCTCGGCGGCCAGCTCGTTCTCCGAGAGCGGGTGACCGGGAGGCAGCTGGAGGGTGATGATGCGATGCCGGAGCTCGCGGTGCACCAGCACCCGGGCGGACGGTTTGCCTGCGCTCGCTGCCATGCGACCACCTTATCGACAGCGCTTGACCGGCTGGATCTCAGCACTTGTATGGTAGCGCTGGTATTCAAACACTGAGGAGGGTCGATGCCGACGGACCTCGACGCACGGGACCGGTCGGAGCGGACGCCGGGGAAATCTCTCGGCCGCACCGTCGCCGCATCGGTCATCGGCACCATCGCCGAGTACTACGACTTCTTCATCTACGGCACCGCCTCCGCGCTGGTGTTCAACGAGGTCTTCTTCCCCGACGTCGACCCGCTGGTGGGCACCCTGGCGGCGTTCTCCACCTACGCCGTGGGGTTCTTCGCGCGCCCGCTCGGCGGGCTGGTCTGGGGCCACGTCGGCGACCGGCTCGGCCGCAAGCGGACCCTGGTCTACACGCTGCTGCTGACCGGGTTGGGCACCTTCGTCGTCGGGCTGATGCCCACCTACGAGCAGATCGGCATCTGGGCCGCGGTGGTGCTGGTGCTGGTGCGGCTGATCCAGGGCTTCGGCGTCGGGGGCGAGCAGGGCGGAGCGCTGCTGCTCACCGCCGAGGCCGCACCACCGGGCAAGCGCGGCTTCTACGGCAGCTTCGTGCAGATGGGCTCGCCCGCGGCCTACCTGATCCCGACCGCGCTGTTCGCGGTGCTGGAGGCGCAGCTGTCCGACGAGGCGTTCCTGACCTGGGGCTGGCGAATCCCGTTCCTGCTCAGCGCCCTCGTCGTGGTGATCGGCCTCTACATCCGGCTGCGGGTGCCGGAGTCGGAGACCTTCCGCGCGGTCAAGGAGCAGCAGCGACCGCAGCAGGCCCCGCTGAAGGCGCTGCTGCGCGACCACCGGCGCGAGGTCGTCGGCGGCCTGCTGGCCAAGTTCGTGGAGGCCGCGGTGTTCCCGCTCTACACGATCTTCCTGGTCTCCTACGCCAAGCAGCACGGGGTGGACAGCGGCATCGTGCTGGACGCGGTGATCATCGCGATCGTCGCCGAGCTGATCATGCTGCCGCTGTGGGGCAGGCTCACCGACCGCATCGGCAGGCGCACCACGTTCGCCGGCGCCGCCGCGCTCAACCTGGTGCTCCTGGTGCCGGCGTTCCTGGCCGTCGAGACCGGCGACGTCGTGGTGATCACCGCGCTGATGGTCGCCGGGCTGGCGCTGGGGCACGCGGGCACCTACGCCCCGCAGGCGTCCTACTTCCCGGAGCTGTTCCCGTCGGCTTCCCGCTACAGCGGCGTCTCGGTGGTCTGGCAGTTCGGCGCCATGATCGCCAGCGGTCCGTTCACGGTCGTGGCCTCCGCGCTGCTGGTGCTCGCCGGCGGCGGCTTCGCCCTGGTCGCGGTCTACGTGGCGGCGCTGATCGGGCTGAGCCTGCTCGGGCTGCGGATGCTGCCGGAAACCGCGCCGAACCGCCGCGACGGCGAGTACGCCGACTGGCCGCGATACGAAACCCACTGAGAGCGAGGACGAATTGTCCAAGATCGTCGATGCGAAGGTCATCGTCACCGGCCCGGGCCGCAACTACGTGACGCTCAAGCTCACCACCGCCGACGGCGTGGTGGGCTGGGGCGACGCCACGCTCAACGGCCGGGAGCTGGCCGTGGCCGCCTACCTGCGCGACCACGTCTGCCCGCTGCTGCTCGGCCGCGACGCCAACCGCATCGAGGACACCTGGCAGTACCTGTACAAGGGCGCCTACTGGCGCCGCGGGCCGGTCACGATGACCTCGATCGCGGCGGTGGACATCGCGCTGTGGGACATCCTGGGCAAGGTGGCCGGGCTGCCGGTCTACCAGCTGCTCGGCGGCGCGGCCCGCGACGGCGTGCTCGCCTACTGCCACGCCACCGGCGAGGACGTCCCCTCGCTGCTCGACGACGTCGCCGCGCACCTCGAACGAGGCTTCCTGGCGGTGCGCGCGCAGGCGGCGGTGCCCGGGGTGGACAAGGCCTACGGCGTGCCGCCCCGAGGCGAGTTCTACGAACCCGCCTCGGGCGCGGTGCCCGAGGAGAGCCGCTGGGACACCGAGTCCTACCTGCGGCACGCTCCCGAGGTGCTCGGCGCGGTGCGCGAGCGGTTCGGCTTCGGCTTCCACCTGCTGCACGACGTGCACCACCGGCTGACCCCGATCGAGGCGGGAAGGCTCGGAAGGGACCTGGAACCGCACCGGATGTTCTGGATGGAGGACCCGGTCCCCGCCGAGGACCAGAGCGCCTTCCGGCTGATCCGGGAGCACACCACCACCCCGATCGCGGTCGGCGAGGTGTTCAACTCGATCTGGGACTGCCAGCAGCTGATCACCGAGCGGCTGATCGACTACATCCGCACCTCGGTCTCGCACGCGGGCGGGATCACCCACCTGCGCCGGATCTTCGCGCTGGCCGAGCTCTACGGGGTGCGCACCGGATCGCACGGGGCCGGGGACCTCTCGCCGGTGTCGCTGGCCGCGGCGCTGCACGTGGATCTCGCGGTGCCCAACCTGGGCGTCCAGGAGTACATGGGCCACACCCCGCAGACCGCGGAGGTCTTCCGCCCGAGCTACACCCTGGAGAACGGCTACCTGCACCCGGGCGACGCACCGGGTCTGGGGGTCGAGGTCGACGAGGAGGCCGCGGCGAAGTTCCCCTACGACCCCCGCTACCTCCCGGTCAACCGCCGCCGGGACGGCTCGATCCACGACTGGTGACCCCGCCCGCGAGCGGCGCGGTTCCGCCGAGGTGCTCCCGGGCGTGAAGCCCGCTGTTCCGAGCGGACCCGCGAACCGGCTGGCCGCGAAACGCGAAGAGGGCCCTTCCCGGCGGGGAAGGGCCCTCTCTCGGCGCTCGGCGTCAGAGCTTGTTGACGCGGGCGGCCATGGCCGACTTCTTGTTGGCGGCCTGGTTCTTGTGGATGACGCCCTTGCTGGCGGCCTTGTCCAGCGCGCGGGCCGCGGCCTGCTGCTGCTCGACGGCCTTGGCCTTGTCGCCGGTGGCAGCGGCCTCGCGGAACTTGCGGATGGAGGTCTTCAGCGAGGACTTCACGGCCTTGTTGCGCTGACGCGCGGCCTCGTTGGTGAGGATCCGCTTCGCCTTGGACTTGATGTTGGCCACTGCCTGCACCTTTCGTCGTAGGAACGCTCGTGCCGCGCTTCCATCGGCCCGGTCCCGAAGGACCGGTTTTCCTCCACGTCGGAAAGCCGCACGGCACGACGGACCATGCTAGCAACGCTCACCTGGGACTTCGCCGCCAGGTCGACGCGCGCGAGCGTGGTCACAGACGAGGACCCCGGACCGTTAGCGCGGCTTAGGGTTCCAGCTCGTGCTCACCGCCTTGAACTGGCCCGGATTCGCCGACCTGACCCTCGCCGGACTGCTGTTCCTGTGCGCGGCCGCGTTCCTCGCGGGCGCGGTGGACGCGATCGTCGGCGGAGGCGGGCTGATCCAGCTGCCCGCGATGATGATGCTGATGCCCGGCGGCGAGGTGATCTACTCGCTGGCCACCAACAAGGTCTCCTCCATCGCCGGCACGGCGGCGGCCGCGCGCACCTACGCCAGGCGCGCGCCGATGGACTGGCGCTCGGCGCTGCCGATGGCCGCGGTGGCGCTGCTGGGCTCGCTGGGCGGTGCGGCGCTGGCCGACGCGCTGCCCTCCTCGGTGCTCAACGTCGTGGTGCTGGTGGCGCTGGTGGCCGTGGGCCTCTACACCTGGCGCAAGCCCGGCCTGGGCTCGTCCGACGAGCCGCGGTTCGCCCGGCGGGTGCAGCTGCTGGTGATGCTGCTCGGCGGAGCGGTGATCGGGTTCTGGGACGGCATCGCCGGGCCCGGCACCGGCTCGTTCCTGGTGTTCTGGCTGGTGAGCCTGGTCGGCTTCGCCTTCGTCACGGCCTCTGCCACCGCCAAGGTGGTCAACGTGGCCACCAACGTCGGCGCCCTGATCTTCTTCGTGCCGGCGGGCAAGGTGCTGTGGGGCCTCGGGCTGGCGATGGCGGTCTGCAACGTCGCGGGCAGCGTCGGCGGCGCGGTGCTGGCGACCCGGCGCGGCTCCGGGTTCGTGCGCCGCATGTTCCTGACCGTGGTCACCGGCCTGGTCCTCAGCCTCGGCTGGAAGCTGGCCGTGGGCGCGTGATCGGCGGTACGGTCGTCGCGCCTGCGCCTGGGGTTCCGCCCGCGCTCCGGCGCTCGACCGACGACCAGGAGAGCGGGATCCGGTCCGAGCGGCACCAGCGGCCCCGGCAGAGGGCGGGGCCGCACACCTGACGGGGAAAGCCCTGAGGGCCCGGTGCCGCGCGCCCGCGCGGCCGGGGAGGGTTGATGGGCATCGCCGCAGTCGTCCTCGTCGTGCTGGCCGCGTTCGCGCACGCCGGCTGGAACTTCTTCACCAAGCGCGCCGGCTCCTCGGGCGCCGGCTTCGTGTGGCTGACCGCGACCTGCGCCACCGTGCTGTACCTGCCGGTCGCCGCGGTCGCGCTGGTCGCGACCGGGGTGCCGCCGGTGCGCACCTGGCTGCTCGGGGTGCTGGTCAGCGCGGTGATCCACCTCGGCTACTTCCTGCTGCTGCAGCGCGGCTACGCCGCCGGGGACATGTCGGTGGTCTACCCGCTGGCCAGGGGCACCGGCCCGCTGCTGGCCGTGGTGATCGCCGTGCTGGTGCTCGGCGAGCGCCCCGGGTGGCTCGGGATCTGCGGGGCCGCGCTGGTGGTCACCGGTGTGTTCGCGATCGGGCTCTCCGACGGCCTGCCGCGCGCCGGGGCGAACCTCGCCGGGATCGGGTTCGGCCTGCTCACCGGGGCCCTGATCGCCGCCTACACGCTCTGGGACGCGCACGCGGTGACCGGGCTGGCGCTGTCCCCGCTGCTGTTCGACTGGTCCAGCAACCTCGCCCGCAGCGCACTGCTGGCCCCCTACGCGATCGCGCGCAGACCCGCGCTGGCAGCGGTGTGGCGGCGGCACCGCCGGGAGATCCTCGCCGTGGGGCTGCTGTCGCCGCTCGCCTACGTCCTCGTGCTGTTCGCGATGCGGCTCGCGCCGGTGAGCCTGGTGGCTCCCGGCCGGGAGCTCAGCATCGTCATCGCCGGCGTGCTCGCCTGGCGGCTGCTCGGCGAACCGCAGCCCGCCCGCCGCCTCACCGGCGCGGCCGTGGTGCTCGCCGGCGTCGTGCTGATCGGCGCGGCGTGAGCCCCTGTTCGGGGTTGCGGCGGTGCCGGTGGCAGGTCCGCACCTGAAACGGCGGCTCCGCCGCACTCCCGAGCGCCGCCGAACGGGGCGTCGGCTCAGGCCCGCTGGTTCCGGAGGCGCACGAGGGTGAGGACGGTCTGCTCCAGGGCGTAGTCGGCGTCGGCCGCGATGCCCTTGACGCCCGCGTTGACCTCCGCGGTTGCCCGCATGGCCTGGGAGAGGGTGGTGGGAGTCCAGCCCCGGCACTGCGCCTGGGCCTTCTTGATCTTCCAGGCCGGCATGCCGAGGTCGCCCGCCAACCGGAACGGGTCGTTGCGGGCGCCCGCCGCGGCCACGCGCCCGATGGTGCGGACCGCGTCGGCCAGCGCGTCGGCGATCAGCACGTGCGGCACGCCGAGCTGGATGGCCCAGCGCAGCGCCTCCAGGGCACCCGCGCGATCACCGACCACGGCCTTCTCGGCCACCGCGAACCCGGTCACCTCGGCGCGACCCCGGTGGTAGCGGCGGACCACTTCCTCGGTGACCTTGCCGCCCCCGGTGTCGGCCACCAGCTGCGAGGCCGCCGAGGACAGCTCCCGCAGGTCCGAACCCACGGTCTCGATCAACGCCGACACCCCGCCGGAGTCGGACTTGCCGCCGGCGCGCTTGATCTCGTCGCGCACGAAGGCCTCGCGCTCGGCGGGCTTGGTGATCTTCTTGCACTCGGTGACCCGGGCGCCGAGCTTCTTCAGCGCCGCGGGCAGCTCCTTGGCGTGCTTGGCGCGGCCACCACCGCTGTGCAGCACCACGAGGGTCATGCCGTCGGCGGGCTGCTCGGCGAACTCCAGGACCGCCTCGGCGATCTCCTTGCCGGCGTCCTGAGCCGACTCGATCGCCAGCACGCGCCCCTCGGCGAACAGCGACGGGCTGAGCAGCTCGACGAGCTCCGGCGGGGTGAGTTCACTCACCTTCACCCTGCGCAGCTCGGTCTCCGGGTCCGCCGCGCGGGCAGCGCTCACCGCGGACCACATCGCGCGCTCAACCAGGAGCTCTTCGTCTCCGAGAACCAGGTGCAGCGGGTCGGCGACCACGGCCGGGGAGCTCATATCGGCATCGTCGCACGGGCGCCCGACGGTCTCGCCATCTGGATGGAACTGGCCAGATCGCTGGACGGTCCACTAGCGTGCAGTCAGCTGTTTACAACGGAATAGCTCATCCAGAGGGGCAGAGGGAACGGCCCGTTGAAGCCCCGGCAACCGCCCGGCCGAAGATTCGTGATCCGTCGCGAGGTCTCGGCCGAAATCGGTGCCAATTCCGACCCGTCCGCGGGATAGATGAGGAAAGGACCTCGCGATGACCGCTGCTGCCCAGACCGCCAAGAAGTTCGACCTCGGCAACGCCGTCGAACTGGTCTCCAAGGAAGAGGGCCACCGGCAGCCGCTGGCCCCCGAGTTCGTCTCGCTGGAAGACTTCTCGCCACTCGAGGTGGCATACGACTTCGGCAAGATCACCCGCGCGGAGATCGAGGCCGGTCCGCGTTCCATCTGGCGCTACAAGCAGCTGCTGCCGGTGCCGAGCAACGTCGACCAGATCGCCAACACCGAGCCCGGCTGTACCCGCCTGATCCAGGCCGACAACCTCGCCAAGGCGCTGGGCGTCAAGAAGATCTGGATCAAGGACGACACCGGCAACCCCACGCACTCGTTCAAGGACCGGGTGGTCGCGGTCGCGCTGGCCGCCGCCCGCGAGTTCGGCTTCAAGGTGCTGGCCTGCCCGTCTACCGGCAACCTGGCCAACGCCGTGGCCGCGGCCGCCTCGCGCGCGGGCTGGGACTCGGTCGTGCTGGTGCCCAAGACCCTCGAGCGCGCCAAGATCCTGATGAGCGCCGTCTACGACGGCTCGCTGCTGGCCGTCGACGGCAACTACGACGACGTGAACCGGCTGGCCACCGAGCTCGCCGGGGAGCACGAGGACTGGGCGTTCGTCAACGTCAACGTCCGCCCCTACTACTCCGAGGGCTCCAAGACGCTGGCCTTCGAGGTGGCCGAGCAGCTGGGCTGGCGGATCCCCGAGCAGATCGTGGTCCCGATCGCCTCCGGATCCCAGCTGACCAAGGTCTACAAGGGCTTCAACGAGCTCACCGAGGTCGGACTGGTCGACCCGAGCCCGGTGAAGATCTTCGGCGCGCAGGCCGCCGGCTGCTCGCCGGTGTCCACGGCGTTCAAGGAGGGCCACGACGTGGTCCAGCCGGTCAAGCCGGACACCATCGCCCGCTCGCTGGCCATCGGCGCGCCGGCCGACGGCCCCTACGTGCTCGACGTCGTGCGCAAGACCGGCGGCGCGATCGAGGACGTCACCGACGACGAGGTGCGCGAGGGCATCAAGCTGCTGGCCCGCACCGAGGGCATCTTCGCCGAGACCGCCGGTGGCGTCACCGTGGCCAACGCCAAGAAGCTCATCGAGGCGGGCAAGATCGACCCGGACGCCGAGACGGTCCTGCTGATCACCGGTGACGGCCTCAAGACCCTGGACGCCGTCCAGGACTCCATCGGCCCGAAGGCCGAGGTCGCCCCGACCACCGAGTCGGTGAACCAGGCCCTGGGCCTGTGAGGCGCGGTTCCCCGTTCTGATCGGCGGCCCCCGCGAGCAGCTCGCTCGCGGGGGCCGTTCGTCGGCGGACGACGGCGCACGACCGGTCAGTCGGTTTCCCGCGAGGGGTCGCCGCGCGAGCGCGGCAGCGGCCCGGAACCGGTGGCCAGCACGGCGATGTCCCCGCGCCGGTCGGTGCGCAGCACGCGAGCGCCCGCGCGGGTGAGGGCACCGACGATGACCGGGCTGGGGTGGCCGTAGTCGTTGCCCGCGCCGACGCTGATCAGCGCGATGCGCGGCCGGACCTGCGCCAGGAACCGGGGCGTGGTGTAGCGCGAGCCGTGGTGCGGCACCTTGAGTACCTCGGCGCGCAGGTCCGCGCCGCCGGCGAGCAGCCCGCCCTGCGCGGGCGGTTCGATGTCGCCGGTGAGCAGCATCCGGCCCGCCGGGGTGGTCGCGCGCAGCACCACCGACGCGTCGTTGGCGTCCTCGGCCGTCTGCGTGCCGGCCGACCCCGCTTCGGGTGCCAGCACGTCCAGCACCAGGCCCGGCCAGGTCATCCGCTGACCCGCGCGCACCGCCCGCAGCGGGGTGCCGTGCCGCCGGGCCTCGCGCACCACCTCCTCGTGGGCCCAGCGCGGTTCCCGCAGCGGGCCGAGCGCCACCGCACCGACCGGCAGCTCGTCCAGCACCGACGACAGCCCGCTGACGTGGTCGGCGTGCAGGTGGGTCAGCACGATCAGCGAGACCCGCTCGACGCCCAACCTCCGCAGGCACCCGGCCGCGCGCCGCGGATCGGGTCCGGTGTCCACCACGACCGCGTCGCCGCTCCTCCCGGTCGACAGCACCAGGGCATCGCCCTGGCCCACGTCGCAGGTCACCAGGCTCCACCCCGGCGGCGGCCAGCCCGGCAGGACCGCGCGCACCGGCACCACCACCAACGCCGTGAGCAGCACCGCGACCGCTGCCAGCACCCGGACGCGCTTGCCGC
Organism: Saccharopolyspora griseoalba; assembly: GCF_042665275.1. NCBI lineage: Bacteria > Bacillati > Actinomycetota > Actinomycetes > Pseudonocardiales > Pseudonocardiaceae > Saccharopolyspora > Saccharopolyspora griseoalba. Next base: position 250,195 of record NZ_JBHTCJ010000005.1, read on the forward strand.
GCAGCACGACCAGCGCGATGAGCAGCAGCACGCCCAGCAGCGCTCCCCCACCGGCGCCCGAAGGCCAGGCGAAGGCCGCGCCGGGCACCGCTGCCGCCCGATCGGCCAGCAGCAGCACCCACTCCAGCTCCGGCCCGGCCAGCAGGACCAGGAGCCCGGCCGACCAGCCCGACAGCGGCGCGATGACCGTGGCCAGCACGCCCAGCACGGTCGCCGGACCGATCACCGGTGCCGCCAGCAGGTTCGCCAGCACCGCGACGAGGCTGACCTCGCCGCTGATCGCCGCGATCAGCGGTGCGGTGACCAGGTGCGCGGCCACCGGAACCGCGAGCGCCTCGGCCAAGCCGACCGGCACGCCGCGCTCGCGCAGCGCCGCGGCCCAGGCCGGTGCCAGCAGGACCAGCCCGGCGGTCGCCGCGACCGACAGCGCGAAGCCCGCGCTGGTGGCCAGCTCCGGCAGGGTCAGCAGCAGCACCAGCACGCTCGCCGACAGCACGGGCAGCGCCGAGCGCTGCCTGCCCAGCACCAGGGCGAACAGCGTGATCGCGCCCATCACCGCGGCCCGCAGCACGCTGGGCTCCGGACCGGCCAGCCCGACGAAGCCGAGCAGCGCCAACCCCGCCCCGGTCGCCGAGAGCACGGGCCCGGAGCCGAGCAGGCGCAGCAGCACCAGCGCCGCACCGCACACGATCGCCAGGTTCGCCCCGGACACCGCCAGCAGGTGCGCCAGGCCCGCGGTCTCGAAGTCCTGCCGCACCTCGGGCGAGATCCCCGCGGTGTCGCCGACGACCAAGCCGGGCAGCAGCCCGGCGGCCTCCGGTCCGAGCCGCTGCTCGGCGAGCTCCCGCAGGTCCGCGCGCAACCGCGCGGCCACCCGCTGCCAGCCGGGAGCCCGCTCGACCTCGCCGGGCGCCGCGTGGACGGGCAGCATCGCGACGGTGAGCTCACCGGCGCGCGGCGGGACCGCCTCGGCGCTGACCGTCACCCGCTGCCCGGCGATCAGGCCGCGCCAGGTCTCGGTCGGCACCAGCAGCACCACCGAGCCGCCAGCGCGCACCCGAGCTCCGCCGGTCTCGGCGGCCACCAGATCAGCGGTCACCAGCGCGCGATCCTGCGCGCGGCTCGCGCCGAAGGAGGCACCGCGCAGCGGGCGCGGGGCCGCGGTCAGCTCGACCCGCGCGGTGACCGACTCGCCGCGTTCGGCCGCCTGCCGCAACGGGTTCCGCTCCACCGCGTGCGCCCGCACCGCGGTCGCGCCGGCGGCGACGCCGACCAGCAGCACGACCACCAGCGCGGCCCGCGCGCCCGCTCGGCCGCGCATCAGGAGCAGCGGGAGCACCGCCAGGCCCGAGCCCGCCGCGACCACCGCCGCCGGGGCCCAGCCGGCGCGGATGCCGAGCAGGGTGACCAGCCAGACCGCCAGCGCCGCCGGTGCGAGCCGCAGGTCCAGCCGGGCGATCACACCCGGACCAGCTCGCGCAGCCGGGCGAGCCGCACCTCGCCGATGCCGCCGACCTCGCCGAGCTGGTCCACCGAGTCGAACCGGCCGTGCTTCTCGCGCCACCGCACGATCCGCTGCGCGGTCACCTCGCCCACCCCGGGCAGCTCGTCGAGCTGCGCCTCGCTCGCCCGGTTGAGGTCGAGCTTGCGACCAGGCCCGGCGGGCTCCGCCGCTTGGGGCTGGCGGACCTCGGGCGGCACCGGGACGGCGACGTAGAGCTGCTCCCCGTCGACGAGGCGCCGGGCCAGGTTGAGCGAGGTCAGGTCGGTACCGGGCACTGCCCCGCCGGCGGCCTCCACGGCGTCGGCGACCCGCGCGCCCTCGGGCACGCGGACCAGCCCCGGGCGCCGCACCTCCCCGACCACGCTGATCACCAGCTCGGGCGGTGGGCTCGCGCTGGTGGTCCGCTCCACCGGCGGCGGTGGTGGAAGGGGTGGCGGAGCCGCTTCGGGAGTCGGCCGGGCGGTGGCGACCAGCACGACGACGCCGAGCAGCACGACCAGGGCCACCATCGCGACGGCGAGCAGCCCGGCGCGCCCCGGGTCGACCCGGGCCCGCAGCAGCGAGTCCGGTATCCAGCGCGCGGCCAGGCGCCGCGCGCGCGAACCTCGCGCCGGGTCAGGTGGCGGGTCCACCGAGTAGTCGCGGGAGGTCCGCTCCCGCGGATCGTCCCGACCGGCTTCCCGGTGCAGGGCGCGCAGCCGGGCCTGCGGCCCGAGCTCGGCGTGCGAACCGCCATCGGTGGCGCGGAAGACCTTGCCGTCCAACATGACGACGACGTTAGCGCGATCGAAACGCCTTTCCCAGCACCACTTTTCGGCATCACGACCAAAGTGGAACCAAGATCGCGTTGATTCAGCCCGAAGGTGTGGAATCAACGCCCCGAAGGGTTTTCACGCTCGAAAACGCCACCCGTTCGGGAGAACCACGACGCCCACCGCCCCGGGCCCGATGTGCGCCCCGATGACCGCGCCGACCTCCGAGACCACGCACTGCGCGGACTCCCCCAGCTCGGCGGTGAACTTCTCCGCGAGCGCCTCGGCCCGCTCGGCCGCGGCGAGGTGGTGCACCGCGATCGCCGCCGAACCCGAACCCGCCGCGTCGAGCGAGATGTCGCGCAGCCGAGCCATCGCGCGCGTGGTGGTGCGCACCTTCTCCAGCGCGTCGATGCGCCCGTCGTGGACGTGCAGCAGCGGCTTGATCGCCAGCGCGGTGCCCAGCACCGCAGCCGCGGTCCCGATCCGGCCGCCGCGCCGCAGGTGTTCCAACGTGGGCACGGAGAACACCGTCGTGGTGCGCGCGGCGGTGACCGCGGCGGCCCGCTCCACCTCGTCCAGCCCGGAACCGCCCGCCGCCGCGTCGGCGGCGGCCAGCACCGAGAAGCCCAGCCCCATCGCCGTCGAGCGGGAGTCGACCACCCGGACCCGGTCCGGGTCGATCTCCCGCGCGGCCAGCCGGGCGGCGTCCCAGGTGCCCGACAGCTGCCGCGACAGGTGCACGGCCACCACCCCGTCGGCGCCCTCGTCGAGGGCCTGCCGGTAGGCGCGGCCCAGCTCGCGAGCCGTCGCGCTCGCGGTGGTCACCCGCTGCTTGCGCTCCAGGGCGGCGGCCAGCTCGGCCGGGGAGAACGCGGGCTCGTCGACCGGCGCTCCGCCGTCCACGCTGACGTGCAGCGGGACTGTGCGCACGTCGTACTGGGCCGCGTATCCGGGCGGCAGGTAGGCCGTGGAATCGGTCACGACTGCAATGGACACGGCGCAACCCTACGACGCCGGTCCTACTCGCCGACCCCTGCGTTGTGCGCCATCAGCCGCCAGCGCTGATCCCCGCCCCCGCGGCGCTTGAGCACGACCCAGTGGCAGTTGCGCACCCCGCCGAGGCTGGGCCACAGGTCCACCGGCAAGCCGAGCAGCTTCGCGGTCAGCGCGGTGATCAGCCCGCCGTGCGCGGTCAGCAGGGCCGTGCCGTGGTGGCGGGCGTCCAGCTCGACCACGACCTCGACGGCGCGCGCGGCGACCTCCACCCGGGACTCCCCGCCCGGTGGGGCCCAGCTCGGGTCGGCTCGCCAGGTGTTCAGCGCGCCGGGCCAACCGTGCTCGACCTCGGCACCGCTGAGCCCCTGCCACTCGCCGACGTGGGTCTCGCGCAACCGCTTGTCCAGCGCGACCTCCGTCCCGCTGATCTCGGCGTAGGTCGCCGCGGTCGTGCGGGCCCGGTTGAGGTCGGAGCTGACCGCGATCGACGGCTCGAACTCGGCGATCGCCGGAGCGGCCTGCCGGGCCTGCCGCACGCCGTTCTCGGTCAGCGCGCTGTCCAGGTGCCCCTGGATGCGCCCGGCGCGGTTGTAGTCGGTCTCCCCGTGCCGCCAGAGCACGAGCTGATCGAGGCTCACGCCTCGTCGCCCTCGGCAGACGTGCCCGCGTCGACGAACTCGATGCGCGGGCAGTCCTTCCACAGCTTCTCCAGCTGGTAGAACGAGCGCTCCTCGTCGTGCTGCACGTGCACCACGACGTCGACGAAGTCCAGCAGGACCCAGCGCCCCTCGCGGGCGCCCTCGCGCCGGACCGGCTTGGTGCCCGCCGCGCGCATCTTCTCCTCGACCGCCTCGACGATCGACTCGACCTGCCGCTCGTTGGGCGCCGAGGCGACCATGAAGCAATCGGTGATCACCAACTGCTCGGAGACGTCCATCAGCACCACATCGGTGGCCTTCTTGTCCGCCGCCGCCTGAGCGGCGACCAGGGCCAGCTGGCGGGCGTTCTCGGTGGCTGCCACTTCTTCTCCCTCTCGGCGGGGCCTCGCGCCCGCGCCGGGTAACCAGGATAAGCCGCACGCGCGCCCCCATCGACGCGCCCGGCGTGAGTCCGTTGTGCCCGAGCCTACGGGCCGCGCTCCGCCCCGCAGGAGCGGGACGCCCCGATCCCAGCCCGCCGCGCCCCGGCCCCGCGACGATCTCCGCGGGGTCGGGCGCCTCCCGGCGAGCAACCGCGCGAACCGCCGCTGAACTGCACGAACAGCTTCCGAGCGGGCCGACGATCGACCCCCGCGGAGCACCGGAAGCGCCCCGGCTCACCGCGGCATCGCGGTCACCGGCCGCCTGCGCGGGGCCGGAACGCGGACACCAGGCGCGCGACGAGCGTCACCAGGAAGATCTGCCCGACCAGGGCTTCGAAGACGGCCAGCGAACGGCCCGCCTGGGTCGCAGCCGCGAAGTCCCCGTAACCCAGCGTGGTCAGCGTCGTGAAGCTGAAGTACTGGAGCACGTCGGTGCTGGCCCGCTGGCCCCCGGCGAAGAACGGGGCGGGGTCGAGCTTGACGAGGGCGCCGTAGATCGCCGCGAACGTGAAACCGATCAGCAGGTAGGCGCTCAGCGCTCCGAAGATGGTGTTGACGGTGACCACCTCGTGGGCGAGCACGCGCCGGACGATCACCAGGACGGTCACCAGCAGCACGACGGCCATCCACGCGTTCAGCACGCCGAGGCCGAGCGAGTCCGCCCCGACCGCCACGAGCAGCGCGACCGCGGCGGTCCCGGCGAACATGACGGCGGCGATCCAGCGCGCGACCGAGCGGTGGACGTTCGACGTGCGCACCGCGAGCACCAGCGTCACGACGAACACCACCAGGCGGGAGGCGTCGCCGAGCGCGCCCGCCGGGAACACCCCCACCAGGTAGTTGACCAGCAGCAGGCCCAGCACGAGGAGGTAGCGGTCCGGGCTGCGGACCGCGGGGTTCAGCAGCTCCCCGAGCGACCGGCGACGCGGTGCACCGAATCCAGGCATCCCCACCCCCGCCGAGCGCGCTCGGGCGCAACCCTCGCGCCCGCTGCCGAGCACACAACCGAACGGCCGAGCTGCCCGCAAGCGGACGCACAGCAGACCGCGCTGGCGCACCCGCCAGCCGGTGCGCTCTTTCGTCAAGAGTCCCGCACCCGTGCCGGAGGCCCCTGATGGAGGGGTGCGCCGGTCGCGTTTCCGCTGCTAGGGGCCCCACTCGGGTTCGGTTTCGCGGTAGAGGCCGCGCTTGGAGATGTACTGCACGATGCCGTCGGGAACGAGGTACCAGACCGGCAGACCAGCGCGGACGCGGTCGCGGCAGCCGGTCGAGGAGATCGCCATCGCCGGGATCTCCACCAGCGAGACCGAGCCGTCCGGCAGGTGGGCGCTGTCGAGCGAGTACCCGGGCCGGGTGACGCCGATGAAGTGCGCCAGCTCGAACATCTCCTCCACCCGGTGCCAGGACAGGATCTGCTCCAGCGCGTCGGCGCCGGTGATGAAGTACAGGTCCGCGTCCGGGTACTCGGAGTGCAGGTCGTTGAGCGTGTCCGCGGTGTAGGTGGGTCCCTTGCGGTCCACGTCGACCCGGCTGGTCAGGAACCGCGGGTTGGAGGCGGTGGCGATGACCGTCATCAGGTAGCGGTCCTCGGCGGGGCTGACCGCTTCGTGGCTCTTCTGCCAGGGCTGGCCGGTGGGCACGAACACGACCTGCTCCAGGCCGAACTGCGCCTGCACCTCGCTGGCTGCGACCAGGTGCCCGTGGTGAATGGGATCGAAGGTGCCACCCATGACCCCGATCCGACGGCGAGACATAGCCATCAAGCCTAGTGAAACGGGCCCGACTGCCCGATCGGCGGGGCACCTGGAGGTGTCCGGGGACACGGAGGACGCGCGGACCCCGACGATAGGCCCCCTCCTCCTCACGTCGAGGTCCGCGCGCTGATCTCGGGGCCGACCCAAGCTCCCCCTCGAGCCGGCCCCGAGACCCTGCGCGACCCTCCGGCGGCTGGGGGCCCACCGTCAGGTCGCGGGCGCTGCCGTGTTCCAGGCGCGCACCGGTGGGACCCACCGGTGCCGGACCTATGACGCGAAGCGGCGGAGTGACGCCGGTCACTCCTCCGGGGCGACCACCTTCCCGGACTCGACGTCCCTGACCAGGATCGCCTCCACCGGGCAGGACTCGGCGGCGTCGACCAGGTCGTCCGAGGGCTCCACCCGGTCCTTCTTGGCCTGCGAGTACCCGTCGACCAGCTCGAAGTGGTCCGGCGCCACGCCCGCGCACATGCCCGATCCGATGCAGGTTTGGTCATCGACCGCGATCGACCAGCTCATGGGAACCTTCCTCCTACGGCGAATATGAGCGAGATCACTTGCTCTGCCACGAGAGTGACATGCGCAGCGGTCCGCGCACGAGCATTCCCGTCTTCCAGTCGATGTCGCGATCCGGGGAGCTGGCGAAGTCCAGGCCGGGCAACCGGGTCAGCAGGGCGCGCAGGGCGACCTGGAGCTCCATCCGGGCCAGCTGGGCACCGAGGCAGTGGTGCGGTCCGTGCCCGAAGCCGACGTGCGAGGCCTCGTCGCGGGCGAGGTCGAGCTCGTCGGGGTTGGCGTAGACCGACTCGTCGCGGTTGGCCGAGGCCACGCTGACCAGCACCGGCTCCCCCGCTCGCACGAGCACGTCGCCGAGCCGCACGTCCTCGGTGGCGTAGCGCGGGAACCCGGCGCCCACGCCCAGCGGCACGAAGCGCATCAGCTCCTCGACCGCGCTCGGCACCAGGTCCAGGTCGGCGCGCAGCCGCGCCAGCTGCTCGGGATGGGTCAGCAGCACGTAGGTGAAGTTCGGGATCTGGCTCGCGGTCGTCTCGTGACCGGCGACCAGGATCCCGGCCGCGAGCTGGACCATCTCCTGCTCGGAGAGCTTGTCCTCGTCGTCGCGCGCGGCGATCAGCGCGGTGATCAGGTCGTCCGCGGGCTCGCTGCGGCGCTGCTCGATCAACCCGCCCATGTAGACCCACATCCGGTCCATGTAGTCGCCGACCTGCTCGGGGGTGAGCTTGGTCGTGGACAGGAAGGCGTCGGACCACACGCGGAAGTCCCCGCGGTCCTCGAAGGGCACGCCGAGCAGCTCGCAGATCACCGTGATCGGCAGCGGCAGCGCGAAGTCCTCGACCAGGTCGGCGGGCGGCCCCTGGGCGATCATCTCGTCGACGAGGTCGTCGGCGATCCGCTGGGTGCGCTCGCGCAGCTTCTCCACGCGGCGAGCGGTGAAGGCCTTGGCGACCAGGCGCCGCAGCCGGGTGTGGTCCGGCGGGTCCAGGGACAGCAGACCGCCGGGCATCGACCCGCGGGCGCGCAGCCGCGGCTCGTCGCGGTCGACGGCCATCGCGCGGGAGAACCGCGGGTCGCCGAGCACGACCTTGGCGTCCTCGTAGCGGGTGGCCAGCCAGGCCTCCTCGCCGAAGGGGAGCTTGATCCGCGACAGCGGTTCCCGCTCGCGCAGCTGGGCGTAGAAGGGGTCGAGGTCGAGCGCTTCGGGTCGGTTGAACGGATAGGTCCGCGGCTCTGTGGTGGTCATGCGCAGCTCCCGGTGCACCTCTGATGTAAGCACTCGCTTACATCAACACCGTACGCCGCCGCGAAGCGGAGCGCATTCCTCCGCTACTGATCGTCCGGAAGATCCCCTCCGGGCAGCAACGCCGAAGTCGCACGAGTGACGTATCGGGTGATGCGCTCCGGATCCGCCTCCGCCAGCGGGCTCTTGCCCAGCACCGAGCGGACCATGCCGATGCCGAACACCCACGCAAGCACCAGGTCCGCGCGCAGCTCGGCGTCCTCGGCGCCGGAGAGCTCGGCGAGCCGCGCGGTGTAGCGGGCGCCGAGCTCGTCGCGCAGCAGCTCGGCGGCGCGCTCGTCGCTCCACGAGCGCAGCATCGCCACGATCGGGTGCTCGCCGTTGTGCTCCTCTGCCGTCAGCAACCCCTCCAGCAGCCTGCGGGGCAGCTCCTCGGCGGGCAGCTCGGCGAGCAACCGCGTGCTGCGCCCCGCCAGCACCGCGGCGAACAGCTCCGACTTCGAGCCGAAGTAGCGGAACAGAAGGGCCTGGTTGACCCCGGCCCGCGCCGCGACGTCGCGCACCGTGGTCGCGCTGAAGCCGCGCTCGGCGAACAGCTCCGAGGCGGCCTGCAGCAGCGCTTCCTTGGTGGCGGCCGAGTCCTTCCTGCGGCGCGGCGCCCCGGTCACATCAGCTCCCGGTCGGGCGCACGTGGCCGTCGCCGTAGGCGATCCACTTGGTGGAGGTCAGCTCCGGCAGCGCCATCGGCCCGCGGGCGTGCAGCTTCTGGGTCGAGATGCCGATCTCGGCACCCATCCCGAACTCGCCCCCGTCGGTGAAGGCGGTGCTGGCGTTGACCATCACCGCCGCCGCGTCCACCTGGGCGGTGAACCGCTGGGTCGCGCGGTAGTCCGCGCTCACGATGGCCTCGGTGTGCGCCGAGGAGTGCTCGCGGATGTGCTCGACCGCGTCGTCCAGCGAGTCGACCACCTTCGCAGCGATGTCCAGCGACAGGTACTCGGCGTCCCAGTCCTCCTCGGTGGCCGGCACCACGTCCTCGCCGCCGGTCGCCCGCACCCGCTCGTCGCCGTGCACGGTGACCCCGGCCTCGGCGAGCGCGGCGAGCGCGCGCGGCAGGAACTCGTCGGCGATCTCGGAGTGCACCAGGAAGGTCTCGGCCGAGTTGCACACGCTCGGGCGACGCGCCTTGGAGTTGACCAGGACCTCCAGCGCGGTGTCCTGATCGGCGGCGCGGTCGACGTAGACGTGGCAGTTGCCCACGCCGGTCTCGATCGCCGGCACCGTGGCGTTCTCCACGACCGCCTGGATCAGCCCCGCCCCACCGCGCGGGATGACCACGTCGACCAGCCCGCGCGCGGTGATCAGGTGCTGCACCGAGGCGCGGTCCTCGCTGGGCAGCAGCTGCACCGCGTCCAGCGGCAGGTCGAACTCGGCGAGCACGTCGCGCAGGATCCGCACCTCGGCGTCGTTGGAGCGAGCCGCCGAGGAGGAACCGCGCAGCAGCGCGCTGTTGCCGGACTTCAGCGCCAGCCCGGCGGCGTCCACCGTCACGTTCGGGCGGCCCTCGTAGACCATGCCGACCACGCCCAGCGGCACCCGCACCTGGCGCAGCTGCAGGCCGTTGGGCAGCACCTGGCCGCGCAGCACCTCGCCCACCGGGTCGGGCAGGCCGGCGACGGTGCGCAGCCCGTCGGCCATCGACTCGATGCGCCCGGTGTTGAGGGTCAGCCGGTCGATGAGCGCCTCGGAGAGGCCGGACTCGCGGCCCGCGGCGATGTCGCGCTCGTTGGCCTCCAGGACCTCCGGCGCGCGCCGCACGAGCGCGTCGGCCATGGCGTGCAGGAGGCGGTCCTTGGTGCCGCGGTTGAGCAGCGCGAGCTCGGCGGCGGCGCGCTTGCTTCGCCGCGCCGCGTCGCGGACGTGTTCGCGCAGGTCGTCGCGGGGTTCCTGGGCGGTGCTGGGGGTCTGGGTGACGGTCACGCGCCCCAGCGTAATCCGTTCGGCGCAGCGCCCCGAACCCGATTTCCCGACACGCGGGACGGCCCCCGCCCCGACCGCCGAGCGGACGTCCGGTAGGAACGGGCGCGTGGATGAGGACGCCCTGCGGGAATTGGCCGAGGAACGACTCCAAGCGCTGGCCGGGCCGGAGGCCCGGTTGCGCGAGGACCAGTGGGCGGCGATCCGCGCCCTGGTGCTCGAACGGCGGCGCGCGCTGGTCGTGCAGCGCACCGGTTGGGGCAAGTCCGCGGTGTACTTCGTGGCCACCGCGCTGCTGCGCGAGCTCGGCGAGGGCCCGACGGTGATCGTCTCGCCGCTGCTGGCGCTGATGCGCAACCAGGTGGCCGCGGCCGCCGGCGCCGAGGTGCACGCAGCGACGATCAACTCCGGCAACCCCGAGGAGTGGGAGGACATCGAGGAGCGCGTCGCCGCGGGCGAGGTCGACGTGCTGCTGGTGAGCCCGGAGCGGCTGAACAACCCCGACTTCCGGGACACCGTCCTGCCCGAGCTCACCCAGAGCGCGGGGCTGCTGGTGGTCGACGAGGCGCACTGCATCTCCGACTGGGGCCACGACTTCCGCCCCGACTACCGCAGGTTGCGCACGCTGCTGACCGAGCTTCCCGAGGGCGTGCCGGTGCTGGCCACCACGGCCACGGCCAACGACCGGGTGGTCGCCGACGTCTCCGACCAGCTGGGCGTGGGCGGGGAGTTCACCGATCCGCAGGAGACGCTGGTCCTGCGCGGCACCCTGGACCGGGAGAGCCTGCGGCTGGGCGTGATCGAGCTGCCCACCGCGCAGGCCAGGATGGGCTGGCTGGCCGCCAACCTCGACCAGCTGGCCGGGTCCGGCATCATCTACACCCTCACCGTGGCCGCCGCCGACGAGGTCAGCTCCTACCTGCGCGAGCGCGGCCACGAGGTGGCCTCCTACACCGGCCGCACAGATCCCGCCGAGCGCGAGCAGGCCGAGTCCGACCTGCTGAACAACCGGGTCAAGGCGCTGGTGGCGACCTCCGCGCTGGGCATGGGCTTCGACAAGCCCGACCTGGGCTTCGTGGTGCACCTGGGCGCGCCCTCCTCGCCGATCGCCTACTACCAGCAGATCGGGCGAGCGGGCCGCGGCGTGCGGCGCGCCGAGGTCCTGCTGCTGCCCGGGCGCGAGGACCGCGACATCTGGGCCTACTTCGCCTCGATGGCCTTCCCGCCCGAGAGCATCGTGCGCGCGGTGCTCGACGCGCTGCAGCAGAACGGCAAGCTGTCCACCGCGGCGCTGGAGCCGCACGTGGAGCTGGGCCGGTCCCGGCTGGAGATGGTGCTCAAGGTCCTCGACGTCGACGGGGCAGTGCGGCGGGTCAAGGGCGGCTGGGAGCCGACCGGCGAACCCTGGCACTACGACGCCGAGCGCTACCAGCGCATCGAGGCCGAGCGCCGCGCGGAGCAGCAGGCGATGATCGACTACATCGGCACCGGCAGCTGCCGGATGGAGTTCCTGCGCCGGCAGCTCGACGACCCGCATGCCGAGCCGTGCGGCCGCTGCGACAACTGCACCGGCGAGGGCCGCTCCGCCGAGGTCGACCAGGAGGCGGTGCAGCAGGCCCAGGAGCGGTTGCAGCGGCCGGGCGTGGAGCTCGCTCCGCGCAAGATGTGGCCCAGCGGGATGTCCGCGCTGGGCGTCGAGGTCTCCGGCAAGCTGGCCGCCGAGGAGCAGATCGCCACCGGTCGCGCGGTCGGCAGGCTCACCGACATCGGCTGGGGGAACCGGCTGCGCGAGGTGCTGGCCACCGGGGCACCGGACCAGGAGGTGCCGGAGGACCTGTTCCAGGCGGCGGTCAAGGTGCTGGCCGCGTGGGACTGGGAGCAGCGCCCGGTCGGCGTGGTCGCCCTCGGCGCGCGGACCCGGCCGAAGCTGGTGCGCAGCCTGGCCGAGCGCATCGCGAGCATCGGCAGGCTGCCGCTGCTCGGCGAGGTGGCGACCAACCCGAACACCGCGCCGCAGCACGCCACCAACAGCGCGCAGCGCGTGGCCGCGCTGTGGCGGCAGTTCAAGGTCCCCGAGGACCTAGCGTCCCGGCTGTCCGGATTGGACGGACCGGTGCTGCTGATGGACGACTACGCCGACACCGGCTGGACGGCCAGCATCGCCGGCCGCCTGCTGCGCCGGGCCGGAGCCCCGGCGGTCCTCCCCTTCACCCTCGCGACGACGAGCTGAGCGCGTAGCAGTTTGGCCTGAAACCGCACGCCCTTGGGGCGTGCGGTTTCAGGCCAAACTGCTAGCGGCCGCTCGAGCGCGCTTGATCCGGAAGGGTGGGTTTTCAACTTTCCTTCCGGATCTTCCGGATGTCCGGACGGGGGCCTAAGGTGTGCGCACCGCCGACGTCCGGAGGTTTCGATGGTCACGGACCCGCCGCAGACCGACGAGCACCGACTCCCCGCCCGAACGCTGGTCGCCGCGAGCATCGGCAACGCGATCGAGTGGTACGACTGGACGATCTACACCGCGTTCAGCGTGTACTTCGCCTCGGCGTTCTTCCCGGGAGAGTTCGCCCTGATCAACACCCTGGCGACGTTCGCGCTCGCGTTCTTCTTCCGCCCGCTCGGCGGCTGGGTCCTCGGGCGGTTCGCCGACCTGCACGGGCGGAAGACCTCGATGCTGCTGACCATCACGCTGATGGCCGGTGGTTCGCTGATCATCGGACTCCTGCCGGGCTACGAGTCGATCGGCTGGTTCGCCCCGATCCTGCTGGTGCTCGCGCGGATCGGGCAGGGCATGTCGCTGGGCGGCGAGGTCTCCAACGCCTCGGCCTACCTCGCCGAGATCGCCCCGCCCGCGCGGCGCGGCCGGTACTCCTCGTTCTTCTACATCTCCACCGGTTCGGCCGTGCTCATCGGCTCGGTGCTCGGCTTCGCGCTCAGCTCCGCGATGGGCGAGGAGCAGCTGAGCTCCTACGGCTGGCGGATCCCGTTCATCATCGGCGGTCTGCTCGGCCTGCTGGGCATGTGGTTGCGCACCACGCTCTCGGAGACCGAGCAGTTCGAGGAAAACAAGGCCAAGGCCGAGCAGCTGAAGAACCCGCTGCTGATGACCCTGCGGCACCACCCCAAGGCCGTCGGGCAGCTCGTGGGGTTCACCATGCTCTCCACGCTGTGCTACTACACCTTCTTCAGCGCGCTGACCCCGTTCGCGGTCAAGACCCGGGGCGCCGACGCCACCGACGTGTTCCTGGCGCTGTCGATCGCGACCGCGCTGTTCGTCGCGCTGCAGTACCCGCTGGGCGTGGTCTCCGACCGCTACGGCCGCAAGCCGCAGCTGCTGCTGTGGTCCGGGGCGACCGCGATCCTGGTGGTCCCGCTGTCGGCGCTGGTGCGGCCCGGGCTGGGCAACCTGCTGGTGGTCTTCGTCGTCGGGCTGGGGCTGTACTCGGCGATGACCTCGATCGCGCCGGCGATCATGTCCGAGCTCTTCCCCACCGAGCTGCGCGGCCTGGGCATCGGCGCCTGGTACAACCTCACCGTGGCCGTCTTCGGCGGCACGGCACCGCTGGTCATCCAGGGCTTCGCCGAGCTGGGCCTGGCCGACGTCTACTTCTGGTACGTGGCCGTCGGCGCGGCCATCGCGTTCTTCGTCATCCGCACCCTGCCCGAGACCAGGGCCGCCGAGCTGCGCTGACGACGCGCAGTTCCGCCGGACACCGCGCGCGGACCGCGCCGGTTCCGCCCGCGCGGTCGCCGGCAGGGCTGCGAGCTCACTTGAGGGCGACGAGGTCGTCGGCGTGGACGACCTCCCGGCGCTGCTCGGCGGGCAGCTCGTGGCTGGTGCGGCCGATGATCTCGGGCAGCTCCTCGGCGTCGTAGGCCACCACGCCGCGCGCCACCACCTTGCCCGCGGGGTCGAGCAGCTCGACGACGTCGCCGCCGTCGAAAGCACCCTCGGTGGCGGTGATGCCCGCGGCGAGCAGCGAGCGGCGGCGCTTGACGACCGCGGTGACCGCTCCCTCGTCCAGCCACAGCCTGCCGCTGGCGTCGGCGGCGTGGGCGAGCCAGAAGCGGCGGGCCGACAGCCGGGCGCCGGTGGCGGCGAACGCGGTGCCCACGTCGGCGGGCCCGAGCGCCCGATCGGCGTTGTCCGACGAGGTCAGCAGCACCGGGATGCCGGAGGTGCAGGCGACTTTCGCGGCGGCGACCTTGGAAGCCATGCCCCCGGTCCCCAGCCCGGACGAACCGGTGCTGCCCGCGTCCACGCCCACCATGTCCGCGGCGCCGTTCACCTCGCTGATCACCTTGGCACCACCGCGCCGCGGGTCGCCGTCGTAGAGGGCGTCCACATCGGACAGCAGGACCAGGGCGTCGGCGCCGACCAGGTGCGAGACCAGCGCGGCCAGCCGGTCGTTGTCGCCGAAGCGGATCTCCGAGGTGGCGACGGTGTCGTTCTCGTTGACCATCGGCACCACGCCGAGCCCGAGCAGCCGGTTCATGGTGCGCTGCGCGTTGCGGTAGTTGCCGCGCCGCACCACGTCGTCGGCGGTGAGCAGCACCTGCCCGACCTTGATGTCGAAGCGGGCGAACGAGGACGCGTAGGCGTGCGCGAGGGTGAGCTGGCCGACGCTGGCCGCGGCCTGCTGGGTCGCCAGGTCCTTGGGCCTGCGGCGCAGGCCCATCGGCGCGATGCCCGCCGCGATCGCGCCCGAGGAGACCAGCACCACCTGGCCGCCCGCGGCGACCCGCTTGGCGACCGTGTCCACCAGCGCGGTGAGCCGCCCCGCGTCCAGCCCGCCCTCGGCGGTCGTCAGCGACGAGGAGCCGATCTTGACCACGATCCGCTGCGCGGCGGCGACGGCCCGCCGGGTGGCCGAGACCGTCACCGGTCGTCCTCCTCGTCGTCCTCCGCGTCCCCGACGTGGCGGCCGAACTCGTCGAGCGAGGTGCGGCGGTCCCTCTTGGCCTGCTTGCGCTCGTGCGCCCGGACGCGATCGTCCTCCTCCAGGCGCATGTCCTCGCCGCGGCGACCCATGACGCTGGCCATCCCGGCCGGCGTCGAGGGCTCCCAGTCGAAGGTCATGTCGCCGATGGTGACCTGGCTGCCCGGCTCGGCACCGCGCCGCGCCAGCGCGTCCTCCACGCCCAGCTTGGCCAGCCGGTCGGCCAGGAAGCCCACCGCCTCGCTGTTGTTGAAGTCGGTCTGGCGCACCCAGCGCTCGGGCTTGGTGCCGCGCACGACGAACGCGTCGTCGAGCTCCGGGTCCTCCTCGACGGTGAACCCGCCGTCGTCGACCGCGGTCGGGCGCACCACGACGCGGGCGGGTTCCGGCTCGGGCAGCGTCTCGCGGTAGGCCTCGACCTCGCGAGCCATGGCGAAGCTGAGCTCGCGCAAGCCCTCGCGGGAAGCGGTGGAGACCTCGAAGACCGGCCAGCCGCGCTCGTCCATGTCGGCGCGCACCAGCTCGGCGAGCTCGCGAGCCTCCGGCACGTCGACCTTGTTCAGCACCACGATGCGCGGGCGGGAGGCCAGGTCCGGGCCGCCGACCTCGGCGGCCAGCGCCGGTGTGTACTCGGCGAGCTCGGCCTCCAGGGCGTCCACGTCCGAGATCGGGTCGCGGTCGGGCTCCAGCGTCGCGCAGTCGACGACGTGCACCAGCACCGCGCAGCGCTCGATGTGCCGCAGGAAGTCCAGGCCGAGACCGCGGCCCTGGCTGGCCCCCGGGATCAGCCCGGGCACGTCGGCGACGGTGAAGACCGTCTCACCGGCGGTGACCACGCCCAGGTTGGGCATCAGCGTGGTGAACGGGTAGTCGGCGATCTTGGGCTTGGCCGCCGAGAGCACCGAGATCAGCGAGGACTTGCCCGCGGACGGGAAGCCGAGCAGGCCGACGTCGGCGACCGACTTGAGCTCCAGGACCAGCTCCAGCTGGTCGCCCGGCTCGCCGAGCAGCGCGAAACCGGGAGCCCGGCGCGCCTTGGAGGCCAGCGCGGCGTTGCCCAGCCCGCCGCGGCCGCCCGCGGCGGCGACGAACGTGGTGCCCGCGCCCACCATGTCGGCCAGCACCTCGCCGTCCGTGCTGAGCACCACGGTGCCGTCCGGCACCGGCAGGACCAGGTCCTCGCCCTGGGCGCCGTTGCGGTGGTTGCCCTCGCCGCGCTTGCCGTTCTCGGCGCGGGCGTTGGGGCGGTAGTGGAAGTCCAGCAGGGTGTGCACCCCGGGGTCGACGACCAGGCGGACGTCACCGCCGCGACCGCCGTTGCCGCCGTTCGGGCCGCCCAGCGGCTTGAACTTCTCCCGGTGCACCGATGCGACCCCGTTACCCCCGTCACCAGCGGCGACGGAGATGGTCACGCGGTCAACGAACCGCGACACGAATGCCTCCAGGAAGATCGAGCCGGGCCGGGCCCGGCGCGCGGTGTCTGGGGTCGGTTGCAGCAGCGCGGCGGACGCCGCGCTTCCCCAGGGTTGGCGGTTCCGCCGGAGATCGCACGCGCTGGTCGGCGAAACCGCTGCGAACAGCACGAAGCGAGGGGCGGCCGGCCGTACCGGTTGTCCGCCCCTCGCTTCGGGAAGTGTTCGCTGCCGAGAGCCGGATCAGGCCTCGACCGGCGTCACGCTGACGGCCTTGCGACCGCGGTAACGACCGAACTCGACGGTGCCGGCCTCCAGCGCGAAGAGAGTGTCGTCCTTGCCCCGGCCGACGTTCAGGCCCGGGTGGAACTTGGTGCCACGCTGGCGGATCAGGATCTCGCCGGCATTGACAACCTGGCCGCCGAAGCGCTTCACCCCGAGGTACTTGGGGTTCGAGTCGCGGCCGTTCCGAGAGCTGGATGCGCCCTTCTTGTGTGCCATGACTACTCAGGTCCTCACTTGTTGATGCCGGTGACCTCGACGCGGGTCAGCTTCTGCCGGTGACCCTGCCGCTTGTGGTAGCCGGTCTTGTTCTTGAACTTGTGGATGCGGATCTTGGGGCCCTTGGTCTGCTCGACCAGCTTGCCGGTCACGGCCACCTTGCTCAGCGCGTCGGCGTCGGTCGTGACCGTGGAGCCATCGACGACCATAAGCGCCGGGAGGGTGACCTCGGTGCCCAGCTCGCCATCGAGCTTCTCGACCTCGACGACGTCTCCGACAGCCACCTTGTACTGCTTGCCGCCGGTTTTGACGATCGCGTACATGAGTCGGAAGTCTCCTGCTGCTCGGTTTCGCTACTTCACCAGGTCTACGGCGGACGTCCACCCCGACCACGCGGGACGAGGTCTCCTACCACGCCGTCGGTGCAGCGTCTCGGTGGGTTCCTGCCTCATCGCGATGATCACGAGGACTACCGCACTCGAAACAGGCGTTTAGTCTCTCCGCCCGTCCGGCGGCGAGAAGTTCTCACCCATCATACAGTCCGGGTTTCCGCCCTCGTCCCGGGGCGTCCACCTGAGCGGCGGGCCGCGAATCCGGCCCCGCGCCCGATGAGCGAGCCGGATCATCATACGGCGAAGCGCCCGCCGGGCTCGCGCGGGGGTCGCCGGGGAGCCGCGCGCGGCGGTTCCCGGCAAACCCGCCAAAGCACTCTCCGTGCACGGCGTCACCTGTCGGGAATGCGTCAACATCGCGGCGGCCGAGCGCGGACGATCATGGCCGAGGGCCGGCACCACGCGCTGTAGCCCTCGGAAAACAGCCTGGTAACGGCGCCCTGACGGAGGTGTTGCGCATTACCCGATGGTGTTGAGCGCCGGCCCAGGGGGCAGCCGAACACGGGCCGTTACCGCCCGTATGGTTCCCCCGTGCACCATGAGTCGGCGAAGAAACTGCGGCTGATCGCCTCGGTACTGGGGCTGGTCGGCACCGCGTTGGCGCTGTTGGTCCCGTTCCTGCCGGTCAACCACAACGTGGGGACGCTGAAGTGGCCAACCGCGGAGGGCGGGACCCGGGCGGTCTCGGCCCCGCTGGAGGCCTATTCCCCCGTGTGGCTGAAGGCGAAGGTCCCGTGCGCCTCGGCGCGCGACCTGGACGCGCGCAGCCAGGGACCGGGACTGCTGCTTAGCACCAACCCGCCCACCTCGGACTACGGCAACCTCACCGCCCTGACCCTGCAGGTCGACGACGGTCAGGTGCAGCTGTACTCCAAGGGCCAGCAGATCAGCACCACCGAGCTGCCCGCCGGGGACTGCACCATCGAGCTGCGCGCGGACGCCAGCGGCACCAAGGCCCACGTCGGCGGCGAGCGCTGGGCCAACGTCGCCGGTGACCAGCGACCGCAGCTGACCGGCATCTACTCCTCGCTGAACGACCAGGTCGACGACGTCGAGGGCCTGGACTTCCAGGCCCGGGTGGACAACCGGTTCAGCTCCTGGGCCACCCCGCTCAAGACCGCGGTCATCGTGCTGACCATCGCCTCGTTCATCGGCTCGGTGATCGCCCTGGGCAGGCTGGACCGGCTCGCCGGGCGCAAGGGCCCGCGGCTGGCGCCGCTGCGCTGGTGGAAGCCCACGCTGCGGGACGCCTCGGTGTTCCTCGCGCTGGGCATCTGGTGGCTGATCGGGGCGATGACCTCCGACGACGGCTACGTGCTGAGCATGGTGCGCTCCGAGCAGAGCGCCGGGTACGTCACCAACTACTTCCGCTGGTTCGCCAACCCGGAATCGCCGTTCGGCTGGTTCTACGAGATCTACTCGCTGTGGGTGCGGGTCTCCACCTCGACGCCGTGGGTGCGATTGCCCGCGCTGCTGATGGGCGTGATCAGCTGGATGCTGATCAGCCGGGAGATCCTGCCGCGGCTGGGCAGGCAGGTCCGCCGCTCCAACGCCGCGGGCTGGGCGGCCGCCGCGGTGTTCCTGGCCTTCTGGCTGCCCTACAACAACGGCCTGCGCGCCGAGCCGGTCGTGGTGCTGTTCTCCCTGCTGGCGCTGTGCGCCGTCGAGCGCGCGATCGGCTCCGGCAGGCTGATGCCCGCCGCGCTGGGCCTGGTGGCCGCTGCGCTGTCGGTGGGCGTCAACCCGCACGGCCTGGTCGCGGTGCTGCCCTACATCGCCGGGCTCAAACCGCTGTTCCGGATCGTGCGCAAGCGCGCGAGCGATCACGGCTGGCTGCCGGTGCTGGCGCCGATCTCGGCCTCCGGGTTCGTGATCCTCACCCTGGTCTTCTACGACCAGACCTGGCAGTCGGTCATGGACTCGATGGAGCTCAAGACCACATTCGGGCCCAACGGCCACTGGTACGAGGAGTTCGCCCGCTACACGCTGCTGTTCAGCCAGAGCGCCGACGGCTCGATGACCCGTCGGTTCCCGGTGCTGCTGGTGATCCTGTGCCTGGCCACCTGCCTGGTCGTGCTGCTGCGGCGCAGCCGCATCCGCGGCGCCAGCCTCGGCCCGAGCAGGCGGCTGCTCGCTATCGGCGCCGGCTGCTTCGTGGTGCTGGCGCTGACCCCCACGAAGCACACCCACCACTTCGGCATCTTCGCGGCGTTCGGCGGGGCGCTGGCAGCGCTGACGGCGCTGGCCACCAGCAGCACGGTGCTGCGCTCCCGGCGCAACCGGATGCTGTTCGTGACCGGGCTGCTGGTCATCGTGGCGCTGGCCGCGACCGGCCCGAACGCCTGGTGGTACGTCTCCGGCTGGGGCGTCCCGTGGTTCGACAAGCCGCCGTCGATCAAGGGCTACCAGGCCAGCACGCTGCTGCTGGGCTGCGCCGGGATCACCGCGGTGATCGCGATGATCGAGCACCTGCGCATCGACGAGGACAACCCGAAGGTCGTCGACGAGCGGTTCGACCGCGACGAGGGCGGCATCCGGGCGCTGCGGTGGGGCACCGCCCCGCTGTCGGTGCTGTGCGCGCTGCTGGTGCTCGGCGAGCTGGCCGCCTTCGGCAAGGCGATCCAGGAGCAGGGCGACAGCTACACGCTGGCCACCTCCAACATCAACCAGCTCGCCGGGCGCAGCTGCGGGCTGTCGGACTACGTCGGCGTGGAGACCGACGCGCGCGAGGGCGTGCTGCCGGTCTCGGCGCAGCAGCCGGTGCGCGCGGCACAGGACGTCGAACCGCCGAAGCGGCTGGAGGGCAAGGAGGACGCCGACCAGTACCTGCGGTCCAAGCAGGAGGGCTTCAACGACCCGGGCGTGCCGCCGACCGACGAGGCCGACCCGGAGGCGATCAGCTACCGCCCGCCGAACCAGTTCGGCGGACCGGAGGCCCCGGTGTGGGGCAGCTTCGACAAGGCCGGGACGAACACCGGTGAGGTGCGCTCCCCCTGGTACGACATCCCGAAGGCCGCGCTGGAGCACGAGTCGCCGCTGGCGCTGAGCCTGGCCGGGACCGAGACCGGTGCGAACTCGGTGATGTACGAGTTCGGCAGGGACACCCCGCAGGGCTTCGAGATCACCGGCCGGGCGCCGCTCGTGCAGGGCCCGCCGCCGGGCTGGCGGGAGAACCGCTACATGCTCGGGCCGGAAGCCGAGGGCGCCACCAAGGTCCGGCTGGTCGCCGTGGACCAGGCGCTCGGTCAGGAGGGCTGGATCGCGGTCACCGCCCCGCGGGTGCCGAAGCTGACCAAGATGACCGAGTTCATCGGCAACGCTCCGACGTTCGTGGAGTGGCCGGCCGCGCTCGTGCACCCGTGCCTGAAGATCAACGGGATCTACAACGGCATCGCCGAACTGCCCAAGTTCCGGGTCTCCGGTGGTGAGGAGGTCCGCGACATCGGCGAGGGCTGGTCCTCGCCGGACGCGGGCGGTCCGTTCGGCTGGCTGAGCGTGGCCACCAGCGCCCAGCTGCTGCCGACGTACCTGCAGAACGATCCGCAGAAGGACTGGGGGTCGCTGTACGTGCTGCACCCCTACAGCCCGGAGGCGCTGCCCGCCGAGACGGCGCTGAAGGTGCACAGGGAGACCCACTGGGGTCTGTGGGCACCGGGCCCGCTCAGCCAGGCGGTGACCCTGCCGGGTGACATGCCCGCCTCGGACGACCGCACCGACGTGCCCCAGTTCGACGACAGCGGCGACCAGAACTGAAGCACGGCGGTTCGAGCGGAGGAGTCCCCGCGCGCGGCGAGCGCGCGGGGACTCCGCTCTGTTCGGGCGAGGCGGGACCGGCGAGAATCCGGGTGTGAGCGGTTATCGCGAGTGGCGCCCTCCGGCGGAGCTGCGCGGCGTCGTGGCCTGCCTCTGGGAGCACGGCGGTGCCCGCACCGGCGCCGAGCAAGTGGTGGTGCCCGACGGGTGCGTGGACCTGATCTGGCGGGAAGGCCGGATCGAGATCGCCGGGCCGGACACCGGGCCGTGGACCTCCGCGCTGGCGCCCGGCGAGCGGCTGCGCGGGATCCGGGCGTCGCCCGGTGCGGCTCCGCTGCTGCTCGGCGTCCCCGCCCGCGAGCTCCGCGACCTGCGCGTCGACGGCACCGACCTGTGGGGACCGCGCTCGACGGGCCTGGCCGAGCGGATCGGCGCGGAGCCGGAGCGGGCCGGCTCGGAGCTGGTGGAGTTCGCCCTGGCGCGGCTGAGCGAGTGGCGGGCCGATCCCGCTGTCGGCGCCGCGGTGGCCGCGCTCGACCAGTCGCGACCGCCTTCGGTGCGCCGGCTCGCCGCGGACCTCGGCCTCTCCGAGCGCCAGCTGCGCAGGCGGCTGGTCGACTCCGTGGGCTACGGGCCCAGCGCGCTCGTGGGCGTGCTGCGCTTCCAGCGGGCCGCGCGGCTGGGGCGCCGACTTCCGGTCGCTGAAGCCGCGGCCCTGGCCGGCTACGCCGACCAAGCGCATCTCGGCCGCGAGTTCCGCAGGCTCACCGGCCTGACCCCGCGCCGCTACCTCTCCAGGTCGTAGGCCCGCAGCGTGCGCAGCGCGTCGAGGGTGACCCTCGGGCGGCCTTCCAGCGCCGTGACCGGCGCCCACTCCAGCCAGGAGATCGGCCAGCCGCCGTCCTCCTGCTGCTGCGCGGCCAGGTGATCGAGCCCGCGGGAGATCTCCTCGTCGGTGAACCACGCGCGGGCGAGGCTGTCCGGTTCCGGCGCGTAGTCGCAGACCCCGGGCACCTCGCCGGGGGCGTAGCCGGGGGCGGTGCGGGCCTGCTCCGGCCGGTCCGGGTCGAGCAGCACGTAGCCGGTCTCGCGGATCATCTTCCCGAAGCGCTCGGCCGCCGCGGCCGCCCGCTCCCGCTCCGGCGCGTGGTCCAGGAAGGCCACCACCGCCCGCGCCTCGTAGGGGTGGGTCTCGGTGCACGCGTCGATCGCCGTCCAGCAGAACTCGCTCGCCCGGTCCAGCCACGGGTGCTCGACCCGGTTCTTCAGCAGCACCCCGGTCAGCAGCGCGGTGCTGAGCAAGCTGCCCTCGGGCTCCTCGACGGCGGGCATCCACGGCGCGTGCGGGTAGTCCCGCAGCCGCGGGTCCCCCGCGGGCACGCCTCCGTCGGGGCGGGTGATCCCGGCGAGGTGATCGCAGATCTCGCGGGCGGCGGCGCCGGTGCAGCAGCCGATCTCGTCGAGGACCACCAGCGCGCTCCACACCTGCAGCGGCTGGCTCACCGGTCCCCTGGCGTCGGGTTCGAGCCCGTAGGCGTAGCCGCCGTCGGCGCTGCGGTAGGCCTGCAGGGCGGTGCGAACGGCCTCCGGATCACCGCCCGCGTGCAGGTGTTCGAACCGGCGCTGCTCCAGCACCCGGGCGGTGCGCCAGATGAACCGCTCGGCGGCGGCGAGGCGTTCGGGCGTGCATCGAGTCATGCCCGAACGCTAAACGGGGATGGCCGATCCGTTCTTGAACGAATCGGCCATCCCGCGCGCGATGCGTGCGCGTCAGTTCCCGCTCGGGCGGGAGACGCGGCGGCGGGCCCGGCGCACCGGGGCCGCCGGAGCGACCTCCGGCATGCCGTCCGCCGCGGACTGAGCGGGCTCAGCGGGCTTGGACACCACCATCGGGGTCGCCGGAGCACCGGTGCCCGCCGTGGTCCGGGTGACCTTGCGCCGACGGCGCGTGCCGCCGTCCTGCGCGGCCTCGGCGTCCGGCTCGGCCTCGGCGTCCGGCTCGGGCTTGGTCTCAGCGGCCGGCTCGGCCTCCGCGACCGGCTCCGGCTTGGCCTCGGCGGCGGGCTCGGACTCCGCAGCAGGCTCCGGCTTGCTCTCCGCGACCGGCTCCGGCTTCGGCTCCGGCTTCGGCTCGGGCTTCGTCTCGGCGACCGGCTCCGGCTTCGGCTCGGGCTTGCGCTCGGCCTTCGGCTTGTCGGCCTTCGCCTCGGCCTTGGACTGCTGCTTGGCCTCGGCCTTGGGCTCCTGCCGCTTGGGCTCGGCCTTGGGCTGCTCGGCGTCCTTGGACTCGCCCTTGCCCTTGGACTCGGACTTGTCCGCCTTCGGCGTCTCCTGCGGCTCCTGGTCCTGCTGCTTGCCGCGGTTGCGGTTGCGCTTGCCACCGCCGTTGCCGCCGGAGGACCCGTTGCCGCCACCGCCGTTGCCGTGCTGGTGGTTGATCGGCTCGGTGGACACCAGCAGACCGCGGCCGCGGCAGTGCTCGCAGCTGCTGCTGTAGGCCTCCAGCAGGCCGGTGCCGACCCGCTTGCGGGTCATCTGCACCAGGCCCAGCGAGGTCACCTCGGCCACCTGGTGGCGGGTGCGGTCGCGGCCCAGGCACTCGGTGAGCCTGCGCAGCACCAGGTCGCGGTTGGACTCCAGGACCATGTCGATGAAGTCGATGACGATGATGCCGCCGACGTCGCGCAGCCGGAGCTGGCGGACGATCTCCTCGGCCGCCTCCAGGTTGTTGCGCGTGACCGTCTCCTCCAGGTTGCCCCCGGATCCGGTGAACTTGCCGGTGTTGACGTCGATCACCGTCATGGCCTCGGTGCGGTCGATGACGAGGTAACCGCCGGAGGGCAGCCAGACCTTGCGGTCGAGCGCCTTGGCGATCTGCTCGTTGATCCGCTTCTCGGTGAACACGTCGTTCTTGCCGACGTGCTTCTGCAGCCGGGAGGCGAGGTCGGGCGCCACGTGGTGCACGTAGTCCTCGATGGTCGACCACGCGTCGTCGCCCTGGACGGTCATCGAGGAGAAGTCCTCGGTGAACAGGTCGCGGACGACCTTGATCAGCAGGTCCGGCTCCTCGTAGAGCAGCTGCGGGGCCTGCGCGCCGCTGACCTCGGAGCGCTCCTTGATGACCTCCCACTGGGCCTGCAGCCGCCGCACGTCGCGGTCGAGGGCTTCCTCGCTGGTGCCCTCGGAGGCGGTCCGGATGATCACGCCCGCGTTCTCCGGGACGATCCGCTTGAGGATCTCCTTGAGCCGCTTGCGCTCGTTGTCCGGCAGCTTGCGGCTGATCCCGGTGGCGCCACCGCCCGGCACGTAGACCAGGAAGCGTCCCGGCAGGCTGACCTGGGTGGTCAGCCGGGCGCCCTTGTGCCCGACCGGGTCCTTGGTGACCTGCACCAGCACGCTGTCACCGGTCTGCAGCGCCTGCTCGATCCGGCGCGCCTTGCCGGCCAGCCCGGCGGCGTCCCAGTCGACCTCACCGGCGTAGAGGACCGCGTTGCGGCCCCGGCCGATGTCGACGAACGCCGCCTCCATGCTGGGCAGCACGTTCTGCACGCGGCCCAGGTAGACGTTGCCCACCAGCGAGCCCGAGCCCGAGGAGGTCACGAAGTTCTCGACCAGGACGTTGTCCTCGAGAACCGCGATCTGGGTCTGCTCGCCGCTCTGCCGGACCACCATCTTGCGGTCCACCGACTCGCGGCGGGCCAGGAACTCCGACTCGGAGAGCACCGGTGCCCGGCGGCGGCCGGCCTCGCGGCCGTCCCGGCGGCGCTGGCGCTTGGCCTCCAGGCGGGTGGAGCCCTTGACCGCGCGCACCTCGTCGTCGCTGGAGTCCTTGCTGGTCTCCGGCTGCGACTCGCGGACGTGCACCACCGTGTTCGGCGGGTCGTCCTCGCGGGTGGAGCCGTCGTCGTCGGAGGTGCCCTTGCGGCGACGGCGACGACGCCTGCGGCGGGTTCCCTCGCCCTGGCCCTCGGAGTCCCCTCCGGAGGTGTCCTCTGACTTCTCGCCGGAGCCCTCCTGGGTCTCGGACTTGGTGTCCTCGGCCGCGGAGCTCTCGGTGCCGTCCTCGGCGTTCTCGCCGTCGGAGTCGCCACCGCGACCCCGGCCGCGACCGCGACGACCCCGGCGGCGACGACGACGGCCGGCGCCCTCGGCGCCGTCGTCCTCGGACTCGCCGCCCTCGGACTCGGTCTGCTGGGTCTCGGTCTCGGCGGGCTCGGCGGTCTCGGCCGCTCCCTCGGCGGGCTGCTCGCCCTCCGGCTCGGCGGCCGGAGCGGCCGGGGCGGCCGGGGCGGCCTGCTCCGGAGCCAGGAACATCGCCTCCGGGGCCGCGAACACCGGGGTGAGACCCGCGGCGGGCGCCGCGTCGGCGGACGGCGCGGCGGCGAAGTCCGCGGCGGGCACCGCTGCCTGCGACTCCGGCTCGGCCTCGGCCGGGGCGGACTTCGCGGGCTGGGCCTCCTGGGTCGCCTTCGCCGGCTCGGGCTCGACCTGCGCGGCCTGCTCGGGCTGAGCGACCTCGGCCTGCTCAGCGGCCTGCGGGGCGGCCTCGTCCTGCGGCGCGGACTCGTCCACCAGCTCGGGGTTCATCGCCTGCACCACCTGCACGGCGACGTCCCGGTTGATGTTCGACTGCGCGCTGCGGACCGGTTGGCCGATCTCCTCCAAGGTCTTGATGATCTCGCGGCTGCTGGCGCCCAGCAGCTTCGCGAGGGCGTGCACCCTGAGCTTCGCGGGCAGCTCGATGGAGTCCTGCGTCTCCTGGGTAGGTGTGGTCGACTGCCCGCTGGTGTTCCCAGCGGGCGTATCCATGTTCAACATCCAGCTCCTCCGCCCCCGGGCGCGTCCGGTGGACGCGGCCGCACAGAGGCATGTGCGATCTTTTAGTTTCCGCCACCCTCGGGTGACGGCAATTCTTCGTGGTCCCTCCGCCCCGGGCCTGTCGGCCGGGAAGTCGTACGGCGGGTCGACGACGCGGCGTCCGTCACCCGGCCGCGGGCTCTCCCGCCGGAGTCCGGTCGCCGCCTGAGTCCTGGGCCAACGGGTCGGCAATGCCTCCCCCGTCATCGAGCCGACCCTGCTCCAGCCGGGTCGCGCTCGCGGCGGCCGACGGTGCCAGATCGGCGACGACACGCAGGGCGCTCAGTACGTCGTCGGGTCGTACGACCGGTGTTGTCTGCCGCACGACCGTTACGAGTATCCCATACGGTTCGCTCGCCCCGGGCCAATCGTCCACCTGGGCGGTGGTGGATCGGTTTTGATCACGCTGCGCGATCGGCCGAGGACCTTCCAGCGCCTCCGCCGAGAGCAGCGCCGCGCGCGCGTCGATGGTCTTGCGACCGTTCTTGGTCATCCGCTCGACCGGCGCCTCGTCGGCCGCCATCAGCTGCTCGGCCGCCGCGCGCAGCTCGGCCACCGCGGTGCCGGGCAGGTCGATGCGCCAGCGGCTGACCTCGAGCTGATCGGCCAGCGCGCCCGACCCGGCCTCGACGGCGCTCAGCACGTCGATGCCCTCGGGCAGCACCTCGTCGAGCTGGGCGCGCAGCACCTCGGGCTCGACCCGGTCCACTAACTGCAGCTCGACGTACTCGGCCTCGCTGGCCACGCCGGTGGGCACCGCGCCCGCCCAGGAGACCTTCGGATGCGGGCTGAAGCCCTGGGAGTACGCCATCGGAACCCCCGCCCGGCGCAGCGCACGCTCGAACGTGCGCGCCACGTCCCGGTGCGAGGTGAAGCGCAGCCTGCCGCGCTTGGCGTAGCGCAGCCGCAGCTTCTGCACCGGCGGCGCCGAAGGATTGGGGTGATCTCGCCGACTCAGAATGCCCTCCCCGACCACGGATCGTCAGCGGCGCTCCCGCAGGACCGCCCGATCCCGATGCTTGCTTGCTCAACCGCGGTGTGACAACACCCACGGGAAGTTTTCGCGGAAACCGTACCCCGCTCGCGCGGACGCGCGCGTCCGCGCGAGCGGGTGAATGCTGGCGCGTCGCAGGTCAGCTGCTGGTGAACGCCGGGTTCTGCACCGGCGAGCCCTGGCCCACCGGGGAGATCGGCAGCAGCGTCCGCCCGGACGGGCCGACCTCGATGTCGGTGCCCATGGTCGGGCACACGCCGCAGTCGAAGCACGGCGTCCACCGGCAGTCGTCCTGCTCGCGGGCGTCCAGGGCGTCCTGCCAGTCCGCCCAGAGCCACTCCTTGTCCAGCCCGGAGTCCAGGTGGTCCCAGGGCAGGATCTCGCCCTCGGTCCGCTCGCGGGTGGTGAACCAGTCCAAGTCCACCCCGTGCGGCGCGAGCGCCTCGGCCGCGGAGTCGACCCAGCGCTCGTAGGAGAAGTACTCGTTCCAGCCGTCGAACCGGCCGCCGTTGCGCCACACCTGCTCGACGACCCGGCCGATCCGGCGGTCGCCCCGGGAGAGCAGGCCTTCGATCATCGAGGGCTTGCCGTCGTGGTAGCGCATGCCGATGTTGCGGCCCAGCGAGCGGTCGGTGTTGATCGCCTCGCGCAGCTTGCGGAGCCGGTCGTCCACCGTTCCCGGGTCGGTCTGCGAGGCCCACTGGAACGGCGTGTGCGGCTTGGGCACGAACCCGCCGATGGAGATGGTGCAGCGGATGTCCTTGCGACCGGAGGCCTCGCGACCTGCCCGGATGACCTCCTTGGCCATCTCGGCGATCTGCAGGACGTCGGTGTCCTCCTCGGTCGGCAGCCCGCACATGAAGTAGAGCTTGACCTGCCGCCAGCCGTTGGCGAACGCCGCCGAGACGGTCCGGATGAGGTCTTCCTCGGAGACCATCTTGTTGATCACCCGGCGGATCCGCTCGCTGCCGCCCTCGGGCGCGAAGGTCAACCCGGAGCGACGACCGTTGCGGGAGAGCTCGTTGGCCAGGTCGATGTTGAACGCGTCGACCCGGGTGGAGGGCAGCGACAGGCCGGTGTTGGTGCCCTCGTAGCGGTCGGCCAGGCCCTTGGTGATCTCGCCGATCTCGGAGTGGTCGGCCGAGGACAGCGACAGCAGGCCGACCTCCTCGAAGCCGGTGTTCTCCAGGCCGCGCTGCACCATCTCGCCGATGCCCTCGATGGAGCGCTCGCGCACCGGCCGGGTGATCATGCCCGCCTGGCAGAACCGGCAGCCGCGGGTGCAGCCGCGGAAGATCTCCACGCTCATCCGCTCGTGCACGCTCTCGGCGAGCGGCACCAGCGGCTGCTTCGGGTACGGCCAGTCGTCGAGCTCCATCGTGGTGCGCTTGAACACCCGGTAGGGCACGCGCTCCCGGTTGGGCGCGACCTCGGCGATGGCGCCGTCCTCGCCGTAGGCGACGTCGTAGAATTCGGGGACGTAGACCCCGCCGGACTCGGCCAGCCGCAGCAGCAGTTCGTCGCGCCCGCCGGGCCTGCCCTCGGACTTCCAGCGGCGAACGGCCTCGGTGATCTCCAGGACGGCTTCCTCGCCGTCGCCCAGCACCGCCGCGTCGACGAAGTCCGCGATGGGTTCGGGGTTGAACGCCGCGTGACCACCGGCCAGCACGATCGGGTGATCATCGGTGCGGTCCACCGCGTGCAGCGGGATGCCGGCGAGGTCCAGCGCGCTGAGCAGGTTCGTGTAGCCCAGCTCGGTGGCGAAGCTGACGCCCAGCACGTCGAAGGCGCCCACCGGGCGGTGCGCGTCGACGGTGAACTGCGGGATGCCGTGCTCCCGCATCAGCTCCTCGAGGTCCGGCCACACCGCGTAGGTGCGCTCGGCGAGCACGTCGGACTGCTCGTTGAGGACCTCGTAGAGGATCTGGATGCCCTGGTTGGGCAGGCCGACCTCGTAGGCGTCCGGGTACATCAGCGCCCAGCGCACGGCGGCGTCGTCCCACGCCTTGACCGTCGCGTTGAGCTCGCCACCCACGTACTGCACGGGCTTGGAGACCCGCGGCAGCAGCGGTTCCAACCTGTCGAAAACGGACTGCACACCCACGCGACCAGGGTAGAGGTCGAGCTCCCGACCATTCACCCGGGGCGAACGGCACGAACCGAATCGGCTGAGCTCCCCGCGAGCGGCGCTGCAGCGGCGCGATCAGCTCCGGGCCGCCCCGGGGAACCGGCACCGCGCGGGTTCTGAGCGGCTTTCCGGGTGAGGACGCCCCGACGCCGTGTTCGGCGTGCACGAGGAGGGGACCCGCAGCCCGGAAAGCCGCTCAGGTTCGCTACCCGCACCGCCCCGCAGGAGGAGCGAGGACAGCCCTCAGAGGTTCGGGAACCAGAGCTTGAGCTCGCGGGCGGCCGACTCCGCCGAGTCCGAGCCGTGGACCAGGTTGTACTGGACCTCCAGGCCGTAGTCGCCGCGGATGCTGCCCGGCGCGGCCTTCTCGACCGGGTCGGTGCCGCCGGCCAGCTGGCGGAAGGCGGCGATGGCCTTCGGGCCCTCCACGCAGGCGGCGATGACCGGGCCGCCGGTGATGAACTCGATGAGGCTCTCGAAGAACGGCTTGCCGTCGTGCTCGGCGTAGTGCTGCTCGGCGAGCTCGCGGTCGACGTTCTTGAGCTCCAGCGCGACCAGCTTCAGGCCCTTGTTCTCGATGCGGCTGATCACCTCACCGACCAGCCCGCGCTCGACGCCGTCGGGCTTGACCAGGACCAGAGTGCGCTCGCTCACGTTTCTTCTCCTTCATGACCGTACGAGCAGGCGCGACGACTCCGCGCCCGAATTGACCGCCAGCGTATCGACGCAGGTGATGCGCCCGGCACCGGGTCAGCGCTGCGGGGCGAGCTCGCGGGTGTGGAGCGACTCGCCGCGCTGGTCGCGCAGGTCGACGGTGAGGGTGCCGGTCTCGGCGTCGATGTTGACCTCGCCGAAGTGCTGGTAGCCCTCCATCGGCGAGGTCCCCTGCCGCTGCGGGGCGTGGACGAAGTCGACCTCGGGCCCGAAGGTCGGGTCCAGCTCGTTCGGCCCGTACGCACCGGCGTGCAGCGGGCCGGAGACGAACTCCCAGAACTCGTCGAAGCCCTCGAACGCGGCGCGCTCCGGGGAGTAGTTGATAGCCGCCGAGTAGTGCACGTCCGCGGTCAACCAGACCACGTTGCGCACCTCCCGCCTGCTGATCTCCTGCAGCACCCGCGCCAGCTCGGCCTCGCGGCCGTTGGGCACGCCGGGCAGGCCGTTGGCCACGCCCTCGATGACCTCGCCGTCCGGGACGATGATGCCCAGCGGCATGTCCGAGGCGATCACCTTCCAGGTCGCCCGGGACCTGGTCAGCTCGTCGACCAGCCAGCGGGCCTGGCGCTCGCCGAGGATCCGCTCCGGGGTCGCGCCCGGCGAGTTCGGGTCCCGGTAGCTGCGCATGTCCAGCACGAACACGTCCAGCAGCGGGCCGTGCGAGACCTTGCGGTAGACCCGGCCGTCGACGGCGTCCACGCGGCGCGCCGGCTGCCACTCGTGGAAGGCGCGGAACGCGCGGGCCGCGAGCACGTCCACCCGCTTCTCTTTGTAGTCCGGGTCGTCCAGGATCTCGCCCGGGTACCAGTTGTTGGTGACCTCGTGGTCGTCCCACTGCACGAGCTGGGGGACGTTGGCCGCGAACTCGCGCGCGTTGGCGTCGAGCAGGTTGTAGGCGAACTGGCCGCGGTACTCGTCCAGGGTCTCGGCGACCTTGGACTTCGCCGGGGTCACGATGTTGCGCCACACCCCCCCGTCCGGCAGCGTCACCGATTCCTCCAGCGGCCCGTCGGAGTACACGGTGTCCCCGCTGTGCAGGAAGAAGTCCGGGTTCCGGGCGGCCATCGCGCGGTAGATGGTCATGCCGCCGACGTCCGGGTTGATGCCCCAGCCCTGGCCCACCACGTCGCCGGACCACAGGAAGCGCAGGTCGCGACCGTCGCGCGGGACGGTGCGGAAGCTGCCGGTGACCGCTTCGCTGGCCACCCGCCCGTCGAGGTCCTCGGCGGTGACCCGGTAGTGCAGCTGGTGGCCCGGGGGCAGCCCGTCCAGCCGCACCTCGCCGGTCCCGTCGGTCTCCGGGGTGAGCACCGGGCCGGGCACGCGCCGGGCGTCGCGGAAGTCGGCGTGCCGGGAGACCTCGACGAACATCCGCGCCGGGCGGTCCGCGCGGGTCCACACCACGGCTCCGTCCGGACGGGGGTCGCCCAGCTGGGCGCCGTGGGTGAGCACGGGCCGGCCGGAGCGGGCGAAGGCGGTTCCCGGCAGCAGCATCCCGGCGGCGGCGAGTCCGGCGCCGGTGGCGCCGCGCCGGAGCAGATCGCGGCGAGTCAGGTGGTTTTCGGGGCTCATGGGTGATTTTCTAGCCCGCCTCGGCGCGCGGCGATCAACCGCTGGTCGACGTCGGGGTGAAGCTTTGGTGCCACCTGCTCGCCCCTGGTGCAGGTGTGATCGGCGCGATAGTTTCCCGCCGAACCGCTTGTGACGAGGAGGTCCGATGCGCGCCGCCGTGCACACCGCCGCCCGCGAACCGATGCGGATCGAGGAGCTGGCCGATCCGGTCCCGAAGGCCGGGGAGGTCGCCATCGACGTCCTGAGCTGCGGGGCCTGCCACAGCGATCTGCACGTGCTCAAGGGCGAGCTGCCGTTCCCCACCCCGAGCGTGCTGGGTCACGAGGTCGCCGGGGTGATCGCCGAGGTCGGCCCCGGGGTGCGCGACGTGGCGGTCGGCGACCGGGTGGTCACCAGCTTCATCATGCCGTGCGGCCAGTGCGGCCAGTGCTCGCGCGGGATGGAGGAGATCTGCGAGCGGTTCTTCGCGTTCAACCGCGGTCAGGGCAAGCTCTACGACGACGACACCCGGCTGCAGCGCACCGGCGGCGAGCCGGTGTGGATGTACTCCCAGGGCGGGCTGGCCGAGCGCTGCGTGACCCCGGTGTCCGCGGTGTACCGGGTGCCGGACAACGTGGAGCTGGCCGACGTGGCCTCCATGGGCTGCTCCACGATGACCGCCTACGGCGCCCTGCGGCACGCCGCCGACGTCAAGGTGGGCGACACCGTCGCGGTGGTGGCCGCGGGCGGGGTGGGCTCGGCGCTGATCCAGCTGGCGAAGGTCTTCGGCGCTTCGATGATCATCGCGGTGGACATCAGCGACGCCAAGCTCGCCGGCGCGCGCGAGCTGGGCGCCACGCACGTGGTCAACTCCGCCGAGGTCGACGCGCCCGCGGTGATCAAGGAGCTCACCGGCGGCCGGGGCGTGGACGTGGCCTTCGAGGCGCTCGGCGCGGTGCCGACCTTCGAGGTCGCCAGGGACTCGGTGGTCGAGGGCGGCCAGGTGGTGGTCGTGGGCATCGCCGCGCGCGGCACCACCGGGGAGTTCGACCTGGCCACGATCGCCCGGCGCAAGCTGCAGATCAAGGGCTCCTACGGCGCCAAGCCGCGCCGGGACATGCCGGTGCTGCTCGACCTGGCGGCGCGCGGCCTGATCCGCCCGCAGGACGCGATCAGCAAGCACTACCCGTTCGACCAGGTCCAGGAGGCCTACGACGCCCTGGCCCGCGGCGAGATCCAAGGCCGCGCCATCATCGACATCGGGTGAGGCCGCCGGGCGGTTCCGGGCGGAACCGCCCGGGTGAACCTCGGTCGCAGTCGATGCGCGGAGCCGCCGATCAGCTGGGGTCGGTGCCCTCCGGGTGTCCCGGAGGGTGCCCCAGCTGGTCGTAGAGCAGGCCTTCACGCATCCGGCGGGCGAGGTCGTTGCGCAGGTGGAGGATGTAGCCCCAGATCAGCGCGAAGATCAGGCCCATCACCCCGACGGCGGGGTGCACGAAGAAGCACAGGACCGCCGCGACCTGCAGGGCCAGCGCGAAGCCGAGGCCCCACGACCTGCGCTGCACGAAGGCCGCGACCAGCATCAGCACCGCCAGCACCGCGACGATCGCGAAGCCCGCGCTGGACACTCCCCCGCCGAGCTGCCAGATCACCGGCAGTCCCAGCAGGAAGGTCAGGAACTCCAGCGACAGCGTGGCCGCCATGATGCCGCGCAGCCCCTTCCAGGGGTCGCGCACTCCCTCCGGCGCTTCCGGCAGGCCCTTCTCGGAGTCCTCGGCCACGACCGCTCCCGTCTCGCTCACGCCGGTTCCCGGCCGAACAGTGCTCGCGCCTCTCCCGCTGTGACCACCGATCCGGTGATCACCACACCGCCGCCGGAGACGGCCTCGCTCGGATCGTCGGTCTCCTCGGCCAGCTGGATGGCGTGCTCGACCGCGTTGTCCAACCGCGGCTCGACCACGATCCGGTCCTGCCCGAAGATCTCCAGCGCGATCCCGGCCAGCTCGTCGGGGTCCAGCGAGCGCGGCGAGGAGTTGCGGGTGAGCACCAGCTCCTCGACGACCGGCTCCAACTCCGCCAGGATGCCCCGCGCGTCCTTGTCGCCGAGCACCCCCACCACCGCGACGAGCTTGCGGAAGGAGAACTCCGAGCTCAGCGCGTCGGCCAGCGCGCGGCTGCCGTGGGGGTTGTGGGCCGCGTCGACCAGCACCGACGGCGCGGCGCGGACCCGCTCCAAGCGCCCCGGCACCAGCACGCCGGCGAAGGCGTCGCGGACCCGCTCGACGTCGAGCTGGTGATCGGCGCCCGCGCCGAAGAACGACTCGACCGCGGCCAGCCCGATCGCGGCGTTGCGCGCCTGGTGCTCGCCGTGCAGCGGGAGGAAGATCTCGTCGTAGACGCCGCCGAGGCCCTGCAGCTTGAGCATCTGACCGCCGACGGCCACGGTGCGCTCCAGGACGCCGAACTCCTGCCCCTCGCGGGCCACGGTCGCCCCGACCTCGGCGACCTTGTTCATGATCTCCTGCTGCGCCTCGGCCTGCTGCGCGGCCATGATCACGATCGAGTCGGGCTTGATGATCCCGGCCTTCTCGCGGGCGATGCCGGCCAGGTCGGTTCCCAGGTACTCGGCGTGGTCCATGGCGACCGGGCAGATCACCGCGACCTGGGCGTCGGCGACGTTGGTGGCGTCCCAGCTGCCGCCGAGACCGACCTCGACGACCGCGGCGTCCACCGGCGCGTCCGCGAACGCGGCGAAGGCCATGCCGGTGAGCACCTCGAACTTGCTCATCTGCACGTCGCTCTGGTTGTCCACGATGGACACGTACGGCGCGACGTCCCGGTAGGCCTCGACGTAGCCCTCCGGGCTGATCGGCTTGCCGTCGATGCCGATGCGCTCGGTGGCCAGCTGCAGGTGCGGGCTGGTGTAGCGGCCAGTGCGCAGCTCCAGGCCGGTCAGCAGGGCGTCGACGATGCGGGTGGTCGAGGACTTGCCGTTGGTGCCGGCGATGTGCAGGACCGGGTAGCCGCGCTGCGGCTCGGCCAGCAGGTCGGTCAGCGCGCGGATCCGGTCCAGCGACGGCTCGATCTTGGTTTCCGGCCAGCGTTCGTTGAGCGCGGCCTCCACGACGCGCAGGTCCTGCAACGCCCCCGGGTCCATGCCGGTCAAGTCCCACTCCCCAACGAACGACGAAAATGCCGAGGTCGAAGTCTACGGTCCGGGGCGCGGCACCGGCCCGAGGCCTGCCCGAAAGCCCGCCGACGCGCCGAGCCGCGCGGTCCTACCCAGAACTGTGCACGATCCGCGCCCGTTCTGTCCCGCCGCTTCCGGCGGAACCGCGCCCGGGACGCGACGAGGCCCCTCCTCGATCGGAGGGGCCTCGTGCGCTGCTCCGGTCAGGACTCCGGAAGGGTCTCCAGGCGGGACTTGATGCGGGCGATGTCCGCCTCGGCCGTCTCGCGCCGGGCCTTGATCTTGTCCACGACCTCGGCCGGGGCCTTGGCCAGGAAGGACTCGTTGCCGAGCTTCTTGTCGGCTCCGGAGAGCTCCTTCTCGGCCGCGGCCAGGTCCTTGGCCAGGCGCTTGCGCTCGGCCTCGACGTCGATCGCGCCGGAGAGGTCCAGCTCCACGGCGACCGCGCCGCCGGCCAGCCCGACCTCGATGGAGGCCGAGGAGGTGAAGCCGTCGGCGGGCTCGGTGACCTTGGCCAGCGAGCGCACCGCGGGCACGTGCTCGTCCAGACCGAGCTCGGCCACGCCGGTGAGGCGGGCCGCGACCTTCTGCCCCGGCTTGAGGCCCTGGTCGGAGCGGAACCGGCGGATCTCGGTGATCAGCTTCTGGGTCGCCGCGATCCGGTCCGCCGCACCGCCGTCGACCTCCGCGCCGGAAGCCGCGGGCCAGTCCGCGATGACCACGGACTCCCGCCCGGTCAGCGCGGTCCACAGGGTCTCGGTCAGGAACGGGATCGTCGGGTGCAGCAACCGCAGCAGCGTGTCGAGCACCTGGCCCAGCACCTGCCGGGTCAGCTCCGCGCGCTCCTCGGAACCGTCGAACTGGACCTTGGACAGCTCCAGGTACCAGTCGCAGAACTCGTCCCAGGTGAAGTGGTAGAGCGCCTCGGTGGCCTTGGCGAACTGGAAGTCCTCCAGCATCTCGTCGACGAAGACAACCAGGCCGTCCGCCCGGTCCAGGATCCACCGGTCGGCGTCGGTGAGCAGCTCGCGCCGCAGCGGCGCGTCCGGCACCCGCGCGCCGTTCATCAGCGCGAACTTGGTGGCGTTGAACAGCTTGGTGCCGAAGCTGCGCGACGCCGAGACCCACTCCTCGCTGATCGGCGAGTCGGTGCCCGGGTTGGCCCCGCGCGCGAGGGTGAACCGCAGCGCGTCGGCGCCGTAGGTGTCCATCCACTCGATGGGGTCGACGGTGTTGCCCGCCGACTTCGACATCTTCTTGCCGTGCGGATCGCGGACCATGCCGTGCAGCGCGATGGTGTGGAACGGGATGGCCTCGGCCGGGTCCTCGTCCCGCATCGCGTACAGGCCCATCATCATCATCCGCACGACCCAGAAGAACAGGATGTCGTAGCCGGTGACCAGCACGGACGTCGGGTAGAACTTCTTCAGGTCGGCGGTCTCGTCGGGCCAGCCCATGGTCGAGAACGGCCACAGCCCGGAGGAGAACCAGGTGTCCAGGACGTCCTCGTCCTGGTGCCAGCCCTCGCCGGACGGCGGCTCCTCGTCCGGGCCGACGCACACGACCTCCCCGTTCGGCCCGTACCAGATCGGGATCCGGTGGCCCCACCACAGCTGCCGCGAGATGGCCCAGTCGTGCAGGTTGTCGACCCAGTCGAAGTACCGCTTGGACATCTCCGGCGGGTGGACCGCCACCCGGCCGTCGCGGACCGCGTCACCGGCGGCCTGCGCCAGCGGGCCGACCTTGACGAACCACTGCAGCGACAACCGCGGCTCGATCGGCTCCTTGGACCGCGAGCTGTGCCCGACGCTGTGCACGTACGGGCGCTTCTCGGCGACGATCCGGTCCTGCTCGCGCAGCGCCTCGCGCACCGCGACCCTGGCCTCGAAGCGGTCCATGCCGTCGAAGCGGGTGCCGGTGTTGGCGATGCGCCCCTGCTCGTCCATGACAGTCGGCATCGGCAGGTCGTGCCGCTTGCCGATCTCGAAGTCGTTCGGGTCGTGCGCCGGGGTCACCTTGACCGCACCGGAGCCGAACTCCGGGTCGACGTGCTCGTCGGCCACGATCGGGATCTTGCGGCCGGTCAGCGGCAGCTCGATCTCGGTGCCGACCAGGTGCCGGTAGCGGTCGTCGGCGGGGTGCACCGCGATGGCGGTGTCGCCCAGCATGGTCTCCACCCGGGTCGTGGCCACCACGATCGAGGCGTCGCCGTCGCCGTAGCGCATGGAGACGAGCTCGCCCTCGACCTCCTTGTGCTCCACCTCGATGTCCGAGATGGCGGTGCGCATCTCCGGCGACCAGTTGACCAGCTGCTCGGCGCGGTAGATCAGGCCCTCGTCGTAGAGCCGCTTGAAGATCGTCTGGACCGCGCGGGAGAGCCCCTCGTCCATGGTGAAGCGCTGGCGCGTCCAGTCCACGCTGTCGCCGAGGCGACGCATCTGGGACAGGATCGCCCCGCCGTGCTTCTCCTTCCACTGCCAGACGCGCTCCAGGAACTTCTCGCGGCCCAGCTCGCGGTGGTCGATGCCCTCCTCGCGGAGCTGCTTCTCGACCAGCGCCTGCACGGCGATGCTCGCGTGGTCCATGCCCGGCAGCCACAGCGCCTCGTAGCCCTGCATCCGGCGGCGCCGGGTGAGGATGTCCATCAGGGTGTGCTCGAAGGCGTGACCGATGTGCAGGCTGCCGGTGACGTTCGGCGGCGGGATGACGATCGAGAACGGCGGCTTGTCGCTGTTCGCGTCGGCGGTGAAGTACTCGGCGGCTACCCAGCGCTGGTACAGCTCGGCCTCTACGTCGGCCGGGTTCCAGGTCGACGGAAGTTCACGGTTCGCTGCAGCTGCTTGGGTCTGTGTCACACGCGGGATTCTACGAGTGCCCGTCTCGCCCCCTTGCCGGGCATGCCCGACACCGGACGGCCGGTTCGCGACGGGCGCGCGGAGTCGCCGGGGCGGCCGCGACCGCCCCGGCGACGGGTGCCGCTCAGCCCGTGAAGAGCTGGGTCACCTTCTGGATCAGCGACACCAGGCCGTACAGGAACGGGAGGGTCACCCACAGCCAGGCGACGACGAGCAGGGTCCGGCGGTTGGCGGCGTTCATCGGGCACCTCCCTGGACCGGTTCGTGGAACTTCGGGTTGACCGGGCGGATGAGCTCGTTGGCGACGAAGCCGACCAGCAGCAGGCCGATCATGATGTAGAGCGAGGCCGAGTACAGCGCCGGACCGGTGGCCCCGGCCGCCTCCTGCGCGTCGGCGACCGCGTTGACGATCAGCGGCCCGAAGATGCCGGCCGCCGACCAGGCGGTCAGCAGCCTGCCGTGGATCGCGCCGACCTGCATGGTCCCGAACAGGTCCTTCAGGTAGGCCGGAACGGTCGCGAAACCACCGCCGTAGAAGGACAGGATCAACATCGCGCACAGCACGAACACCGGGACCCCGGACGCGCCGAACAGCAGGATCCCGAGGTAGAGCAGCGCACCGCCGCCCAGGTAGAGCCGGTAGATGTTCTTGCGCCCCACCAGGTCCGAAGTCGACGACCAGACGAACCGGCCGGCCATGTTGGTCAGCGACAGCAGCGCCACGAAACCGGCCGCCGCGCCCGCGGCCACCGGCGTCGAACTGCCCGCGAAGAACCCGGTGATCATCGGCGAGGCCTTCTCCAGGATGCCGATGCCCGCGGTGACGTTGAGGCACAGCACCAGCCACAGCAGCCAGAACTGCGGCGTGCGCAGCGCGTTGTTCGCCGAGACGTCGGCGGTGGTGACCATCGCCTTCGACACGACCTGCGGAGGTGCGCCGCTCGGCTTCCAACCGGGGGCGGGCACCCGCACCAGCAGCGCGCCCAGCGACATGAACACCGCGTAGACCACGCCGTGCACCAGGAAGGTCTGCGCGATGCCCGTGCGGTCCTCGCCGAAGGCCTGCAGCATCGACGACGACCACGGCGAGGCGATCAGCGCGCCACCGCCGAAGCCCATGATCGCGATGCCGGTGGCCATGCCGGGGCGGTCCGGGAACCACTTCATCAGGGTCGACACCGGCGAGATGTAGCCGATGCCCAACCCGATGCCGCCCACGACGCCGTAGCCCAGCACCACCAGCCAGTACTGGCCGGTGCCCGCGCCGAGCGCGGAGATCAGGAACCCGGCGGAGAAGCACACCGCCGAGACCGTCATCGCCCAGCGCGGCCCGCGCCGCTCGACCGTGGTGCCCAGCACCGCGGCCGACAGCCCGAGCATCACGATGCCCAGCTGGAAGGGCAGGGCGCTGAGCGTCCCGCTCAGCCCGAGCGAGGACTCCAGCGGCGGCTTGAACACGCTCCAGGCGTAGACCTGCCCGATCGACAGGTGGACGGCGAGCGCGGCGGGCGGAACCAGCCAGCGGCTCCAGTCCGGTGGAGCGGTGATCCGGTCGGGGGACAGCAGGCCCTGCACCACGGCGCCTCCCGGCTTCGCGACGGTGATCAGCGCGCCGAGCATACTGTCCGGGACGGGGTTGAACGAGGTAGTAGTTCAAACCGAAACAATTGCCTCGAGGAGGGCCCGATGGGACGCGTGACAGTACGCCGACCGGTCCTGAAGATCACGGCGGACGGCAGCCGCAGCAGGCCGGACACCCTGGCCGCCGAGGAACCGCTGGAGATCCGGGTCAACGGCAAACCCCTGTCGGTGACCATGCGCACCCCGGGGCACGACGTGGAGCTGGCGCACGGCTTCCTGCTCACCGAGGGCGTGATCGGCGATCGCGAGGAGCTGGCCAGCGCGCGCTACTGCGACAGCCCCGGGCCGGACGGGCGCAACACCTACAACGTCCTGGACATCGCCCTGGCCCCCGGCGTCGCACCACCGGACGCCTCGGTGGAGCGCAACTTCTACACCACCTCCTCCTGCGGGGTCTGCGGCAAGGCCGCGCTGGACTCGGTCAAGCTGCGCACCCGGCACTCCCCCGCGACCGATCCGCTGTCGGTGACCGCCGAGACGGTCATCGGGTTTCCGGAGCAGCTGCGCGCCGCGCAACGCGTGTTCGACTCCACCGGCGGGCTGCACGCCGCCGGGCTGTTCGACGCCGACGGAGGGCTGCTGGTGGTGCGCGAGGACGTGGGCAGGCACAACGCGGTGGACAAGGCGCTGGGCTGGGCGCTGCTGGAGCGGCGAGTTCCGCTGACCGGCTGCGTGCTGATGGTCTCCGGCCGCGCTTCGTTCGAGCTGGTGCAGAAGGCCGCGATGGCCGGGGTGCCGATGCTCACCGCGGTCTCCGCGCCCTCCTCGCTGGCGGTGGACCTGGCCGAGGAGCAGGGCATGACCCTGATCGGGTTCCTGCGCGGCAGCTCGATGAACGTCTACACCGGGGCCGAGCGGATTTCGACGCCCGAGATCACGTGACGATCACGTCCCGCCTTGACATGATTGAGGCAGGTGTTCGAACGCGATCCGGAGGAGAAGCTTGCCGCATCGGGAACCGATGGGCCGCGCCATGTCGCGGCGGTTCGTGCTCACCTCCGGAGTCGCCGGTCTCGGCGCGCTCGGGCTCGGCCTGAGCACCGACACGGGCATCCCGGTCAACCAGGCCATGCCCCTGGGCGGCAACGTCTCGGTGGAGCAGATCCGCTCGCGCTCCCGCGGCCGCAGGGTCGACATGGTGGTGATGCACCCGAGGGGCATCGATCCCGAGGGGCTGCCGGTGTGCCTGATGCTGCACGGGCGCCACGGCGACGCGCTGGACCTGGTCGCCGGGATGCCCACGTGGCTGTCGGAGTCGTTCGAGCGCGGGATCGTCCCGCCGTTCACCGTGCTGGCCGTCGACGGCGGGCGCACCTCGTACTGGCACGACGACCCGATGACGATGCTGCTGGAGGAGGTGCCGGGCTGGCTGGCCGAGCGCGGCCTCGGCGGCCCCGGCGGGCGCATCGCGGCGGTCTCGGGCATCTCGATGGGCGGGTTCGGCGCGCTGCTCTACGCGCGGCGCCGCCGCGAGCTCGGCGACCCGGTCAGCGCCGCCGGGGTGATCTCACCGGCGCTGTTCACCAGCTGGAAGGCGATGCGCACCCGCAACGCCTTCCGCAACGAGGCCGAGTGGGCCTCGCTCGACCCGCTGCGGCACGTCGACGCCCTGGGGGACCTGCCGCTGGGCGTGTGGTGCGGCAACGCCGACCGGTTCATCAAGGGCACCCGGCGGTTCATCCAGCGGGCCCGCCCGGACGTCGCCTCGACCACCCCGGGCAGGCACAACCGCGCCTACTTCCGCAAGGCGATGCCCGAGCTCGTGGACTTCATCGGCCCCCACCTCGCCTGAGCTCGCGACCAGCCCTTCTCTCATCGGAAGTCCCGCCGACCGAGTGCGTCGCTCTTGTCATCAAAGGTCCCGCAGCCCGGGCGTCGCTTTTTCATCAAAGGTCCCGCGGGCCCGGGCTCGCGGGACGAGCGGGTCAGGCGAGGCGCAGGCGGGGTTGGGCGTGGTTGGCCGTGTAGGGGTCGGTGTCGTAGCGGTCGTTGAGCGGGACCGTGCCGTAGAGCGTCCAGCGCAGCACCGACGGCCAGGGTCCGTAACCCGCCGGGGTGTTGAGGTGCTCGCCGTCGAGGATCACGTCCATCTCGACCTGCAGCGCCTCGGCCAACGCGTGCGCGCGGTGCATCGGCAGGTACTCGTCGCCGGTGCCCACCACCAGCCGGGTGCTGCCCGCGGCGCGGCGCAGCGCGGCCGCGTCCGCCGGGTAGGGCGTCAGGCCCCGCGCCCGCTCGTGGCGCCACTCCTGGTCCGGCGGGGCCACCACGAGCACCCGGTCCGCCCTGCGCATCCCCTCGTCCGCGGTCGCGGCGTGGTGCAGCCACAGCGCCGAACCGCACGCGTGGGTGGCCACCACCAGCTCGGCCTCCGGCGGGACCGAGGCCAGCCGCCCGCGCAGCGCGGCCAGCCAGCGGTCCAGGTCCGGGCGGTCGGGGTCCGGGAGCGCGGGGAGCTCCACCGGCACGTCCTGCTCGCGCAGCCGACCGGCCAGCCACTGCTGCCAGTGCCACGGGCCGGCACCGGTCATCCCGTGAACCAGCAGGACGTGCATATCGCTCATGAGACGTTCTCCCGGAGTCGCTGTGCGGCTGCCATCCAATATCAACTATTTTCACTCGGCCCGCAGGACGCGGCACCGAGTGTCACCGCTTTCCGGGCGCGAATTCCGGTGAACTGCACGAACCCGGGAGCAGGTGCCGACACGACTACACCCCGCGCCCAATCGGGCACGGGGTGCAATCAGGACTTCGGGCGGCTCAGGCCGACTTCTCGCGGCGCTCCCGCCGACCCGCCTGCCGGGCCACGATCGTCGGGTTGACGTTCTCCCGCACGGTCTGCTCGGTGATCACGACCTTGGCCACGTCCGAGCGGCTGGGGATGTCGTACATGACCGGCAGCAGGACCTCCTCCAGGATCGCGCGCAGCCCGCGCGCCCCGGTGCCCCGCAGGATCGCCTGGTCGGCGATGGCCTCCAGCGCGGTCTTGGTGAACTCCAGCTCGACGTTGTCCAGCTCGAACAGCCGCTTGTACTGCTTGACCAGGGCGTTCTTCGGCTCGGTCAGGATCCGCACCAGCGCGGGCTTGTCCAGGTTGGTGACGCTGGCCTGGGTGGGAAGCCGGCCGATGAACTCCGGGATCAGCCCGTACTTGATCAGGTCCTCGGGCATCACGTCGGCGAAGTGGTCGGCGGCGTCGATCTCGCTCTTCGAGCGCAGGTCCGCGCCGAAGCCGACGCTGTG
Source organism: Saccharopolyspora griseoalba (assembly GCF_042665275.1). Taxonomy (NCBI): domain Bacteria; kingdom Bacillati; phylum Actinomycetota; class Actinomycetes; order Pseudonocardiales; family Pseudonocardiaceae; genus Saccharopolyspora; species Saccharopolyspora griseoalba. The sequence goes on from NZ_JBHTCJ010000005.1 coordinate 292,189, forward strand.
CTTGCCGACCCGCTCCTCGACGATCTGGTCCAGCCCGGCGAACGCGCCGGCCACGATGAACAGCACGTTCGTCGTGTCGATCTGGATGAACTCCTGGTGCGGGTGCTTGCGGCCGCCCTGCGGGGGCACGCTCGCGGTGGTGCCCTCCAGGATCTTCAGCAGGGCCTGCTGGACGCCCTCGCCGGAGACGTCGCGGGTGATCGACGGGTTCTCGCTCTTGCGGGCGATCTTGTCGACCTCGTCGATGTAGATGATGCCGGTCTCGGCGCGCTTGACGTCGTAGTCGGCGGCCTGGATCAGCTTGAGCAGGATGTTCTCCACATCCTCGCCCACGTAACCGGCCTCGGTCAGCGCCGTGGCGTCGGCGATCGCGAAGGGCACGTTGAGCATCTTGGCCAGGGTCTGCGCCAGGTAGGTCTTGCCGCAGCCGGTCGGGCCGAGCATCAGGATGTTCGACTTGGCCAGCTCGACGGACTCCTCACCACGCGCTTCCCGCTTCTCACCGGCCTGGATGCGCTTGTAGTGGTTGTAGACCGCGACCGACAGATTGCGCTTGGCCGGATCCTGCCCGATGACGTACTGGTCGAGGAACTCGTGGATCTCGTTCGGCTTGGGCAGCTCGTCGAGCTTGACCTCGCCGGCCTCCGCCAGCTCTTCCTCGATGATCTCGTTGCAGAGATCGATGCACTCATCGCAGATGTACACGCCGGGGCCGGCGATGAGTTTCTTCACCTGCTTCTGGCTCTTCCCGCAGAAGGAGCACTTCAGCAGGTCGCCGCCGTCACCGATACGTGCCATGACCGCTGACCCCGTCCCCTCCGGCGCACCCTCCGATAGCGCGCCTGACCGATATGTGCCTTCGACGGTACCTGCCGTTCCCCGCGTTCGGGGAGACTCGCAGCGTCCGCCACCGCCGCGCGTGCTGTGACCAGCGCCGCCCTCGGCGTGTCGCGGCGAGAACCCGGGCGTGGCGCGCACACCCGTCCCCAGCCTACGACCGGGAACGTCCCCGCCCACTCCCTGGGAACGGGCGGGGACGCATCGCATCAGGTCTGCTGCGACAGCTTCCGGTACGGCACGACCTCGTCGAGGATGCCGTACTCCACGGCCTGCTCGGCGGTGAGGATCTTGTCGCGGTCGACGTCCTCGCGCACCTGCTCGGCCGAGCGGTTGGTGTGCTTGCCCAGCGTCGACTCCATCAGCTCGCGCATCCGCTGCACCTCGGCGGCCTGGATCTCCAGGTCGGAGACCTGACCGTAGATGCCCTCGACGGACGGCTGGTGGATCAGCACGCGGGAGTTCGGCAGCGCCTGGCGCTTGCCCTTGGTACCACCGGCCAGCAGCACCGCGGCCGCGGAGGCGGCCTGGCCCAGGCAGATGGTGCGGACGTCCGGGCGGACGTACTGCATGGTGTCGTAGATGGCCATCATCGCGGTGAACGAGCCACCGGGGGAGTTGATGTACATCTGGATCTCGCGGTCCGGGTCGTCGGACTCCAGGAACAGCAGCTGCGCCATCACGTCGTTGGCGGACGCGTCGTCGACCTGGACGCCGAGGAAGACGATGCGCTCCTCGAACAGCTTGTTGTACGGGTTGGACTCCTTGACCCCGTACGCGGTGCGCTCGACGAACGACGGCAGCACGTACCGGGACTGCAAAGACTGGTAAGGGTTCACGACGGGTGACTCCTCGTTACTAGGTCCGGTCGGGTCGACGTCAGGCGCTCGGCAGGTTCGCGGCGCTGGCCACGTAGTCCACGAAGCCGTAGTCCTTGGCCTCCTGGGCGTTGAACCAGCGGTCGCGGTCCGAGTCCGTGATGATCTTCTCGACGGTCTGACCGGTCTGCTCCGCGATCAGCGCGGCCATCTCGCGCTTGTGCTTGGAGAACATCTCCGCCTGGATCGCGATGTCGGAAGCCGTACCGCCCAGCCCGGCCGAGGGCTGGTGCATCATGATCCGCGCGTGCGGCAGCGCGAAGCGCTTGCCCTTGGCGCCGGCGGACAGCAGGAACTGCCCCATCGAAGCCGCCATGCCCATGGCCACGGTCGTCACGTCCGGCTTGACCAGCTGCATCGTGTCGTAGATCGCCATGCCGGCCGTCACCGAACCGCCGGGCGAGTTGATGTAGAGCGAAATGTCGCGGTCCGGGTCCTCAGCCGCCAGCAGCAGCAGCTGCGAGCAGATCTGGTTGGAGATCGAGTCCTCGACCTGGGAGCCGAGGACGATGATCCGCTCCCGCAGCAGCCGCTCGTAAACCGAGTCGTTGAGCGAGAGTCCGTTGTTGCCGCTCCGCATGGACGGCGACTGCGCGTCGGACGCCGGAACAGTCAGGTGCTGCGTCACGTCTCCCTGCCTTCTCCCACAATTGGGCCCTTTGTCCACCCTGGTCACTCCGGTCGCCTCGGGTCCGCCGGCTCCGCTTCCACAGTGGACCCGGACGAACCAGCCGGGTGTCGTCCATGACCGCAGGTGATGGTGTTGCTTTCCCTACTCGGGTGATCCGCTACAACCGACCCTAACGAACGTGGGCGGCACCAGCTTCCCAGTACCGCCCACGTTCGCTCAGAGCTTGCGTTTCCAGTTGTCCCGCGTAACCCGGGTCACTCCGCCTTGGCGGACTCCGACGCCTCCGAGGACTCCTCGGACGAGGACTCCTCCGGGCCGAACAGCTCGTCCATGTCCAGCGAGTTGCCGGAGGCGTCGCTGACGGTGGCCTGGCGGACCACCGAGAACAGCGACTTGCTGCGGCGGACGTCGGCGTACATCGCGCCGATCTGGCCGGCCTCCTGAGCCTGCTGGACGAACTGGTCCGGGCTCATGCCGTACTGCTGGGCCTGGTAGATGATCCGCTGGGTCAGCTCCTCGTCCGAGACCTGCACGCCCTCGGCGTCGGCGATGGTGTCCAGCACCAGCTGGGTGCGGACCGCCTTCTCGGCTTCCTCGCGGGTCTCGGCGTCGAACTGCTCGCGGTTCTTGCCCTGCGTCTCAAGCCACTCTTCGAAGCGCTTCTCGTCGTGGTCGAACGGGTGCACCGCGTCGTGCTGGCGCGCCTCGATCTCCTGCTCGACGACCTTCTCCGGCAGCGGGACCTCGACGGTCTCCAGCAGGGCCTCCAGGACCTTGTCCCGGGCCTGCATGCCCTGCTCCATCTTCTTGACCCGGCTGACGCGGTCGCGCAGGTCGGCCATGAGCTCTTCGGCCGTGTCGAACTCGCTCGCCATCTGGGCGAACTCGTCGTCGGCCTCCGGCAGCTGGCGCTCCTTGACCGACTGCAGGGTGACCTTGACCTCGGCGTCCTTGCCGGAGTGCTCACCGGCCAGCAGCTGGGTCGTGAAGGTGTTGGTGTCGCCCTCGCTCGCGCCGATCAGCGCGTCGTCGATGCCGTCGATGAGCTGGCCGGAACCGATCTCGTAGGACAGGCCCGAGGTCTGCGCTTCCTCGACCTCCTGGCCGTCCACCGACGCGGACAGGTCGATGCTGACGAAGTCGCCGTTCTGCGCCGGACGGTCCACCCCGCTCAGCGTGCCGAAGCGGGCGCGCAGGTTGTCGAGCTCCTGGTTCACCGACTCCTCGTCGACCTCGAGGTCGTCGACGGTGACCGACAGCTCGCCGAAGGCCGGGACGGTGATCTCCGGACGGACGTCCACCTCGGCGGTGAACGCGACCTCGTCGCCGTCCTCGATCTTGGTCACCTCGATGTCCGGGCGGCCGAGGGTGCGCACCTCGTTGGTGTTCACGGCCTCCATGTACTTGGCCGGGACCGCGTCGTTGACGACCTGGTCGAGCACGGGCGCGCGACCAATGCGGCTCTCCAGCACGCGGGCCGGGACCTTGCCCGGGCGGAAGCCGGGGATGCGGACCTGCTGGGCCAGTTCCTTGTACGCGCGGTCGAAGTTCGGCTTGAGCTCGTCGAACGGCACCTCGACGTTGATCCGGACGCGCGTCGGGCTCAGGTGCTCGACGGTGCTCTTCACGTGGTCTCCTAGTGCGAACGTGCATGGTTCCCCGGGCTAGCTGCGGGCGCGGTGGAACACCACGACCAATGCCGGGCTGACCACCGAGTCTATTGCTTTCCAACCGGGCACACGGCCCGGGGTTCGGACAAGGCCGTCAGCGGGCCGCGCGTCCGGCGTGCTTGAGTGGGGGCGTGCGCTCCACCACCGCCGAGACCACCTGCGCAGGGCTGGCACGAGCCCTGGGCGAACCGCTGCCCGGGACGGCCGCGGTCGCCACCGCCTGGCTGTGCCTCGAGCAGCGCGGACCGTGGGGCCACAACGCGCTGCTGCAGAGCCACCTGGACCCCGACCTCGGGCGCGAGCTCGACCGGCGCGCGAGCGCGCACGGCGTGCGGGTGCAGCTCGTGCGCCGCCCCGGCCCGCACGCCGACACCGGCGGCCCCCGGCAGGTGCTGCTCGGCCACAGCGCGCCGGGCGGATGGCTGCGCGAGCGCACCGTCGACGACCCCGCCGAGCTGCTCGGCCTCGACTTCGCGCGGATCGCGGCCGGTCGGCACGACGGCTGGGGCGAACCCGCCGACCCGGTGCTGCTGGTGTGCACCAACGGGCGCCGCGACCGGTGCTGCGCGGTGCTCGGGCGCGAGCTCGTCGAACGGGTCGGCGAGCACCGCCGGGAGGCGATCTGGGAGACCACGCACACCGGAGGTCACCGCTTCGCCCCCGCCGCGGTGCTGCTGCCCACCGGTTACACCTACGGGCGGCTGACCAGCCACCAGGTCGACTCCGCGCTGGCCGCCGCGGCCGCGGGCAAGGTCTCCCTCGACGGGCTGCGCGGGCGGTCCGCGTGGAGCCGAGCGGGCCAGGCCGCCGAGATCGCCGTGCGCCGCGAGCTCGGCGAGGACCACGCCGACGCCCTGGAGGTCGGCGCCGCGAGCGAGACCGACGAGCACACCGAGGTCGAGGTGCACCACCGCGACGGTCGGTGCTGGCGCGTCGCCGTGCGCGCCGAGGAGCTCGACCCGCCGCGCGCGAACAGCTGCGGCAAGGACGCCGTGCGCCCCTTCGCGCTGCGGGCCCGCGTCATCCGGCGCTAGATCCCGTCGGGGTCACCGCCGTGTGGATCGAGCCGTCCGCCCCCGAGAGGGCCGGCGCCACCGGCGGCCCCGGGACCAGCAGCGACACCGCGATCAGACCCGCGACGGCCGCGCACAGCAGCGCGCACACCACCAGGACCGACCGCGGATTGCCGGGACCCACCGCCATCGCTTCACGCATGACCGGGAAATCGACCCTCAGCAGCTCACCGTTACCGCGCACCCCGCGGCCGCGCGACGCAGGTCACGCGGCAGGGCGGCCGGTGCGGAAGAGCGAAACCGGCCGCTCGCCGCAGCGAGCAGCCGGTCACCACGTCGGGGTGGCGGGATTTGAACCCACGACCCCTCGCACCCAAAGCGAGTGCGCTACCAAACTGCGCCACACCCCGTCCGACGTGCGACACACCCGGAAGCACCGGGTGCGTTGCGAGGAGCCTATCGCGACCCGTTAGAGTGGGGCACGCAAGGTCGCCGACGCCCGCGGCAAAGCCCGGCGGGAAGAGGCGAAACCGGCAACGCGGGCGTAGCTCAATGGTAGAGCCCCAGTCTTCCAAACTGGCTACGCGGGTTCGATTCCCGTCGCCCGCTCAACCGCGGGGCGAAGCGCGCGGGCCCAGTCCGGTCCGCGGCTTCGCCCCTTCGCCTTGCCCGCGGCGGGCCGAGCCCCCGCGGTGCGGCGATCGGCCCGGCCCGCACCGGAGGCGCGACGAACCCTCGCCGCCGATCGCTGCTCAGCTCGTCCGCGCATCGCGCTCCGCCGCGCGTCCTCCCGCGAAGCTCCGCGCCGACCCTTCGCGCTGCGATGCAGTTGGTTTTGTCGTGGAATAATTTTCCGCTGGGGGTTGTCGGGGAGTTGCGGGAGACTGGAGCCCTTCCCGGGACACCCCGGACGTCGGGGGTTCCACCCCGCCCGGCTCCCGCACTCCAGCGGTCCCGCTTTCGATCTTCGGGGGTTTCGTGCTGCGGCTCGAGTACAAGTGGTTGGTCGGCATCACGTTCGTGCTGGCCTTGATCATGCAGATCCTGGACGTGACGATCTTGAACGTGGCCCTGGCCACGCTGGGTCGGGAGTTCGGGGTCAGCGCTGGCGAGCTGCAGTGGGTCCTGACCTCCTACATGATCAGCCTGGCGGTGTTCATCCCCGCTTCCGGCTGGATCGCCGACCGGTTCGGGAGCAGGAAGACCTTCCAGCTGGCCGTGGTGACCTTCACCGTCGCCTCGGTGCTGTGCGGGCTCGCGACCGAGATGTGGATGCTGGTCGGAGCCCGGTTCCTGCAGGGCGTCGGCGGCGGCATGCTGGTGCCCGTGGGGCAGGCGATGATGTTCCGGGCCTTCCCCGCGCACGAGCGGGCCAAGGCCGGCGCCGTGCTGTCGATCCCGATCACCATCGCCCCGATGCTCGGACCGCTGCTGGGCGGTTTCCTCGTCCAGTACGCCAGCTGGCGGTGGATCTTCTTCATCAACGTGCCGGTCGGGGCGGTGGCCCTGCTGTTCACCGTCCTCTTCCTCAAGGAGGAGGCCACCCGCGATCCCGGCCGCTTCGACGTGCCCGGGTTCGTCTTCGCCGGGGCCGGGCTGGCCTCGCTGCTCTACGGGCTCGACCTGGGATCGCAGGAGGGCTGGACCGGGCTCCCGGTGTGGATCGCGCTCGGCGCCGCCGCGCTGCTGATCGCCGCGCTGGTCTGGCGGGAGCTGCGGGTGCGCAAGCCCATGCTGGAGCTGCGGCTGCTGGCCAACCGCATGTTCGGCATCGGCAACGTGCTGCTGATCTGCATGACCGGGGCGATGTTCGGCGTGCTGTTCCTCATCCCGCTCTACCTGCAGAACCTGCGCGGCTTCTCCCCGCTGTCGGCGGGCCTGGTGCTCATGCCGCAGGCCGTGGTCATGCTGCTCACCACCCAGGTGGTCAGCCGGGTCTACGGGCGCATCGGCCCCAAGCGGCTGGTGCTGGCCGGCTTCGCGGTGCAGATCGTCAACGGGCTGCTGCTGCAGCTGCAGGGCCTGCACACCTCGGTGTGGCTGCTGGTCGCCGTGCTCAGCGCCCAGGGCGTGGCGATGGGCCTGCTGATGACCCCGGTGCAGACCGCGACCTTCGCGCAGATCTCGGGTGCCTCGATGGGCATGGCCAGCTCCATGTTCAACGTCAGCAGGCAGGTCGCCACCGCGCTGGGCACCGCGGTCGTGGCCACCGTGCTCACCGTGCTCACCACCCGCGGGGCGGCGGGCGCGGACCCGTCCGCACCTGCGCAGATGGCCCAGGTGCAGATGGACGCCTTCCACGGCGCGTTCCTGGTCTCGGTGGTCTTCGCGGCGCTGGGTATGGTGCTCACACTGCGGGTGCGCGACGACGATGCCGCGGCCACTCTCGACCGCCCGAACGCCACCGCACGCAAGGGTGAACCCGAGCCGTCGAATCCGTGAGATAGGTCAAGCGCGCCCCACTTCCGGACTAGTCCGGGCACTATGTGAGGGGTGACCGACATGCCACATGCCGATCAGGTTCGAAACCACACCCGCTGGCGTCCCGGTTGGCACGCCGGCCGCACCGGCTACGCCTGGGTGCTGCCGCTGGCGGAGCAGCCCGGTTTGCGCAAGCTGGTCAACGACTACCAGTACGCGCTGCGGGATCTGCCCGGCTTCGACCTGGTCCCGCTGGAATGGATGCACATTCTGGTGCAGGAGGTCGGCTTCACCGACGAGATCGACGAGTCGCGCGTCCAGTCCCTGCTGGAGGCCACGCGCAGCCGTCTGACCGAGGTGCTGCCGCTGACCCTGGCCTTCCACCACGCCGTGGTGCTGCCGGAGTCGCTGGCCCTGCCGGCCGAGCCCCAGTCCTCGGTGATGGAGCTGCGGTCGGCGGTGCGCGCGGCGACCGCGGAGGTCCTCGGCGAGGACGGGGTGCCGCCGGAGCCCGAGGACATCGACAAGCACGTCAGCCTCGCGCACTCCACCACCGACGGTCCGGCGATCTTCGCCATCGCCACCCTCTCGGCCACCCAGGTCGAGCCGGCCACCGCGAAGATCCCGGCGCTGTCGCTGGTCAAGCTCAACCGCGATCACTCCAGCACCGAGTGGGAGACCATCGCCGAGGTCCCGCTCGGCGGGTAATCCGCTCGCCGCCGTCGGTGGGAAGCGCTAGGAAGGTCGCATGGCCGACCTCGACGCCCGCGAGCTCACCGATGCCGAGCTGGACGAGTTCCCCGCCGTCTTCGGCGCGGCGTTCCTCCAGGACACCGACGACGAGATCGAGCGCTGGCGGCCCCTGGTCGACCACATCCGCCCCATCGGGGTCTGCGACGGCTCGGAGCTGATCGGCGTCGCCGGGCACTACGACGAGGCGATCGCCCTGCCCGGCGGCGTCGTCCGCCCGGTCGCCGCGGTGACCACCGTGGGCGTCAAACCCGGCCACCGGCGACGCGGGGCGGCCACCGCCCTGATGCGCCGCCAGCTCGACGGGCTGCGCGCGGCCGGGGTTCCGCTGGCCGCGCTCCACGCCTCCGAGGGCGCGATCTACGGGCGCTACGGCTACGGCCCGGCCAGCACGTCGAACCACCTGGAGATCCCGCGCGGCGCGCGGTTCCGGCCGGGTGCGGAGATCGACGAGCAGCCGGTGCGCGAGCTCCCGCTGGAACGCGCGCGGGCCGAGTTCCAGCGGCAGCACGCGCGGATCTTCCCGCACCGCGCCGGTTGGTTGGCCCGCGACGGCGACGCCTGGGAAGCCCGCGAGCGGATGCGCCGGAGCGCCGGGAACCGGCCCGACCGATTCGCGCTGCACCCGCAGGGCCACGTCGTCTACCGCGGGAAACCGGACTGGACCGGCCGCGGCCCGAACTACGAGCTGGAGATCGTCGCGCTGGCCGCCGAGACCCCGCAGGCCTACGCCGCGCTGTGGCGCTACCTGCTGGACTTCGACCTCGCCGCCGAGGTGGTCTGGCCGAAGGCCGCCGCCGACGAGCCGATCGTGCACCTGCTGGCCGATCCCCGCGCCGCCCGTCAGCAGCACTTCGACGGGCTGTGGCTGCGGTTGATCGACGTCGCGGCCGCGCTGCCCGCTCGCGGGTACGCCGCCGAGGCCGACGTGGTGCTGGAGGTCTCCGACGACTTCTGCCCGTGGAACGCGGGCCGCTGGCGGTTGCGCACCGCGCCGGAGGTCGCGGTCTCGCGCACCGAATCCCCAGCGCAGCTGACCCTCGACGTGGCCGATCTGGCCGCGGCCTACCTCGGTGGCACCACGCTGACCTCGCTGGCCGCCGCGGGCCGGGTCCGCGAGCACGAGGCGGGCGCGCTGGCCGCGGCTTCGCGGGCGTTCGCGACCGACCGGCCGCCGAACTGCCCGGACGCCTTCTAGCCCCCCGGTGCGGCGAGTACCGTCGGAAGCAACGGCTCTGCCCACGGGAGGCAGCGATGACCGCACTGGTAGTCCTGCTGATCGCGCTGGTGCTCGTCATCGGCGCGATCTGGTGGTCCCGGCACAAGGTGCTGGAGCGGCGGCGCGCGCAGTTCGAGGACGACCAGGCCGAGGCCCGGCGCTGGACCGAGCGCCTCGGCGGCCAGGTGCTCAACCTCGTGGGCACCACCGAGCCCGCCAAGCAGGCGCTGGCCGATGCCGCCGAGCGGCACGCGGCGGCGGTGAGCCAGCTCCAACAGGCCACCAGCTCCCACCAGGCCCGCCTGACCACCGAGTCCGCCCTCGAAGGCCTCTACTACGTGCGCGCGGCGCGGCTGGCCATGGACCTCGACCCGGGGCCCGAGCTGCCCGCGCTCAACGGCCAGCGCTACGCGGGATCGGTCAGCGAGTTCCGCGAGGTCGAGGTCGACGGCGAGCAGCGGGTCGCGTCGCCGGAGCCGACCGAGCGCACCCCGCACTACTACCCCGGCGGCACGGTCGCCGGGCGCCCCGTTCCGCAGGGCTGGTACAGCGACCCGTGGTGGAAGCCGGCGATGGCGGCGGGGATGTGGACCGCGGGTTCCTACGTCCTGATGGGCGCGATGTTCGCGGGCATGACCACCGTCCCCGCCGAGGCCGCCAACGCCGATGCCATGTCCGCCGGCGATCCGGGTGCGGACGGCGGCGCGGAGGGTCTCGACGGGTTCAACGACGGCGGCGGGATGGACGGCTTCGACATCGGTGGCTTCGGCTTCTGATCCATCGCGGTGGCGGGACGGGGCTCGGCCCTCCCCGCCCGCCTCGGGGCAGCGAGCCGAGCAGGTTCCCGGCGAGGGCTTCGCCGTTCTGCGCGAGTCCCTTCACGGGCGCGGTTCCGCCGCACACCACGAGGTTGCACTCGCGGTTCGGCGCGAGGTCGCGCAGCAGCACGGCGGGTTCGGCGAAGGTGCGCGGGTCGACGGCGAAGTCCCCCGGTGGGGCCGCGCAGGGACCGGGATCGGGGACGTGCTGGTCCCGCACGCCGCGCATCAGGATGCGGAAGAACTCGCAGTACAGGTCCGGGGCTGCCGCTGAACGCCCCCGGGTTGGTGGCCGTGTCGCCGAAGGCCCCGGTCCAGGACGCCGTCATGTTCAAGCTCGGGATGACGGGGTTGTTCTGGTGCAGCGCCCCGACCATCGCGTAGAGGTCGCGCGGCGCGCTCGGGATCATCTCGTGCTGCGCGGTCTGCGCGCCGGGCAGGTTCGCGCTGGTGCGCGGCTGCCCGCGGTTGGTCCAGAACAGCAGCCCGTAGCAGCGATCAGCCGGCCTGGCAGGTGGGGCACCAGTAGAGCTTGCGCCCGACCAGATCCCCGGTGCGGATCTCGGTGCCGCACACCAGGCAGGGCATCCCGGCGCGGCGGTAGACGTAGACCTCCCCGCCGTGCCGGTCCTGGCGCGGAGCCCGGCCGGTGACCTCGGGCAGGTGCTCGTCGCGGACCGTGTCGATGCGCCCGACCCGCACCCCGTCGGCCATCAGCTCGACCAGGTCGGACCAGATCAGCTCCCAGCGCTCCCGGCCCAGCGAGCGCCCCGGGGTCATCGGCTCGATGCCGTGCCGGAACAGCACCTCGGCCCGGTAGACGTTGCCGACGCCGGCGAGGATCTTCTGGTCCATCAGCAGCGCGGCGACCGAGCTCCGCGACCGCGAGATCCGCTGCCACGCGCGCTCCGGGTCGGCATCGGCGCGCAGCGGGTCCGGGCCGAGCTTGCCGCGCACCGCGTCGGCCTCCTCGGCGGTGAGCAGCTCGCAGCTGGTCGGGCCGCGCAGGTCGGTCCAGTGCGTGGGGCCCACGACGCGCATCCGGACCTGCCCGCGGGGTTCCAGGACCGGCAGCTCGGCCTCGGTGAACGTGCCGTACAGCCCGAGGTGGACGTGCACGACGCGGTCGTCGCCGTAGAAGTGGAACAGGTGCTTGCCGTGCGCCTCGGCCTTCTCGAACACCGCCCCGCTGAGCGCCGAAGCGCTCCCGGCGAAGCGCCCCTGCGGACTGCTGACCTCGACCTCGTGCCCGGCGAACAGCTCGCCGTGCACCCCGGCCAACCGATGCAGCGTGTGCCCCTCCGGCAACGACCCTCCCCGCACCGAGCGGTTCCAGGCCGAACCGCCAACGCCAAAACCAACCCGACCAGTCTAGGAACGTCCTCGCGCGGTCCGGCCCCGGGCGCGGTCGCGCCTCAGATCAGCACCCACACCACCGCGGACTCCAGCAGGTAGGCCCCGGCGCAGCACAGCGCGACCACCAGCCCCCGCCGAAATGCCCGCTCCGCGCCGAACACCAGCCCCGTGAGCAGCGAGGCCAGGACCGCGACCACCGCGCCCGCGATCAGCCACAGGCCCGCACCGAGCGCGCAGTCCGGCTGCGGGCAGGTCGACCCCGGGCCCCCGATGAGCACCGGCGACAACGCCCGGTTCAGCGCGAACAGCGCGGCCACGACCACCGCGGTCACCACGACGGCCACCAACGACGTGCGGAAACGTCCTGCGATCACGTCCCCAGTGTGGCAAACCCGCTCCTCCCCCGGCAGCGATCGAGCCGGTTCGGGCGCGGATTCCGGCCGGGCCGCCACCCGCCCTAGGCTGAGCAGCATGAGCTGGGTCGAGATCGCGGAGGGGGTGCTGGTTCGGCGGCACGAGGAGTTGGACCTCTCCACGGGTCTGGTGCTCGGCGCGGAGTCGGCGCTGGTCATCGACACCCGCGGTGATCACCGGCAGGGCGCGGAGCTGGCCGGGGCGATCCGGTCGGTGACCGGGCTGCCCTGGCAGGTGGTGCTCACCCACGGGCACTTCGACCACTGCTTCGGGACCTCGGCGTTCCTGCCCGCACCGGTGTGGGCGCACGAGCGCTGCCCCGCGCACCTGTCGGCGACCGCGCACGCCCAGCGCGAGCGCTGGGTCGAGCACTACCGGACCGCGGATCCCGAAACCGCCCGCGCGCTCGCCGAATCCGCGCCCGGAGAGCCGGACCGCCTGGTGCGCGCCGCCGTCGAGCTCGACCTCGGCGGTCGAGCGGCGCGGTTGCTGCACCCCGGCCCCGGGCACACCGATCACGACCTGGTCGTCGAGATCCCCGACGCCGCAACCGCGTTCGTCGGCGATCTGGTCGAGCAGGGCGGCCCGCCGGACTTCGAGGACGCCCACCCGCTGCGCTGGCCCGCCGCGGTGGACGCCGTGCTCGCGCTGAAAGCCCGCACGATCGTGCCCGGCCACGGCGACCCGGTGGGCCCCGAGTTCGCCCGCGGTCAGCGCGACGAGCTCGCCCGGCTGGCCGAGCTCTGCGCCGCTCACCGCGCCGGGCGGTTGACGGCGCCTGAGGCCGTTCGCGATTCGCCCTTCCCCGCCGAAACCACGCGCGCCGCACTGCTCCGTTCGGACTAGCCGAGCGCTCCGTTGAGCCGCATTCCCCCGCGGAGCGGCACCGTTCGACCGCGCCGCACGTCAAACTCGGGCGAACGGGGATTCCACGGGAGGCCGAACATGTCCGACTTCGACGCGGCGAGCTCGGAGAAGGCCGCGCGCAACGCGGCGCTGCGCAACCAGATCGACGACATGCTCGCGGACCTCCGGAGGAGAACCGCCGACATCGAGCAGAAGCAGGACGAGGCGGCGCAGCGCACCTTCGAGGTGTCCTCCGAGGACGGCATGGTCACCGCGCGGGTCGACGCCACCGGAACCGCGCAGGAGGTGCGGTTGTCGGACAAGGCGTTCCAGCGCACCACGCCGGACAAGCTGGCCGCCGCGATCACCAGCGTCCTGCGCGAGGCCGCGGGGACCGCCCAGCGCGAGCTGCGGAGCACCTTCGCGGCCGAGGCCGACACCTCGAACGTGCCGGAGGTGCCGGGCATGCCCGCGCTGCAGGGCCTGCTGCGCGGCACCCCGCTGGTCGAACCGCCGGACCCCGAGGCCGAACGCGCCCGGCGCCGCAGCGAGGAGTCCGCGGAGCACCGGCCCGCGCCGCAGGTGAGCGCGCGGCCCGACTGGGACGACGACTGGGACTGGGACAACAGCCGACGAGGGGGCCGCCGATGAGCGGGAAGATGCGGATGCAGCCCGGCGAGATCCGCGCCGGGGGCAAGAAGATCGGCAACGCAGGCGACGATCTCGACGACGTGCTCAGCACGCTCGAGTCCGCGCTCGACTCCGAGGGCGAGTGCTGGGGCGGGGACGAGGCGGGCCAGAAGTTCGGCGGCGACTACACCGAGGGCCGCGACGGCGTGCTGGACAGCGTGAAGAAGGTCGTCAAGGCGCTCGGCGACATCGACGACAACCTGAAGGCCACCGCTGACGACACCGAGCAGGGCGATGCCCGCTCGGCCTCGGGCATCCAGCGGTCCGGCTCGGACATGCCGCGGTAGGGGGCCGAGTTGAGCATCGAGATGCCCGACGAGGTCAAGTGGCTGCTGCCGATCGTCGTCGGCCAGTCCTGGCCGGAGGGCGATGAGGACGCGATGCGCCGGATGGCCGACGCGTGGCGCGCCGCCGCCGACGGCATCGAGCAGGTCCGCGACTCGGCCAACGGCGGCGCGGCGCAGGCCGGCGGCGCCATGACCGGCAAGACCGCGGAGGCCTTCGACGAGCTGTGGAAGGACATCGGCGAGGGCGGCGAAGCGGCGCTGCCCAAGCTCAAGGAGGCGTGCGAGAAGCTCGCCAAGTCCTGCGACGACGCCGCGCTCGACGTCGAGCACACCAAGCTGACCATCATCGCCTCGCTGATCGCGCTGGCCATCCAGCTGGCAGCGATGGCAGCCGCCGCACCGTTCACCTTCGGAGCCTCCAGCGCGGGTGCGGCGGCGGCCCAGGTCGCCACCCGCAGCGCGGTGCAGGTGTTCTTCCGCCAGCTGGTCATGAGCATCCTGAAGAACGTCGCCATCGAGGTCGCCAGCTCGGTGGCCATCGAGTTCGCGGTGCAGGGCGTGCAGGTCGCGCAGGGCAACCGGGACGGCTTGGACGCGGGCAAGTTCGGCGAGGCCGCGGTCAGCGGAGCCATCGGCGGTGCGGTCGGCGGCGTCTTCGAGGGCGTGGGCAAGGGCATCGGCAAGGGCGCCGGCAACGCCGTCGGCGACGCCGCCGGGGACGCGGCGCGCGAAGCGGGCACCGCGGCCGGGCGCGCGGCCGGCGACGCCGCCGGGGACGCGGCGCGCGAAGCGGCCGAGAGCGCGGCGAAGGCCGTCGGCAAGGAAGCGCTCCAGGAGGGCGCGCTCGGCGCGCCCGAGGGCGCCACGCCCAGCGCCGCCGAGCAGCTGATCACCCAGGGCGAGGTCGACTGGGGCGACGTGGGCATGGGCGCGGCGTCCGGGGGCGTCACCGGAGCGGGCATGGGCGCGGCCGGGGCCGGGCTCGGCAGGCTCGGCGGCGACGTGGACGTGCCCGACACCGACGGTTCGTCGAGCTCGGACGGCGGATCGGGTTCGGACTCCGGCGGATCGAGCTCCGGCGACTCAGGTCCCGACTCGTCCTCCGGATCGGATTCGGCCCCTTCCTCCGGCGATTCGTCCTCGGGCGGATCGGGTTCCGGCTCGTCCTCGGCCGATTCGAGCTCCAGCGACGCGGCCTCGGGTTCGTCCTCGGCTGATTCGAGCCCCACTGGATCGGACTCCGGCTCGTCGGACGCCGATTCCAGCTCCAGCGCTCCGGACTCCGGCGCATCATCGGCGGGTTCGGACTCGTCGAGCGGGTCGGGTGCGGACGGCTCCGCGACCCCCACCAGCTCGGTGAGCTCCGATTCCGGGGGCTCTTCCTCGGGTTCCAGCGACGCCGCGGCCTCCTCGAGCAGCGGCGGGGGTTCCGCCAGCACGCCCGGCGACGTCGCGAGCGGTTCCGGCTCGTCGACCGGTTCGAGCTCCGGCGCGGATTCGCCCGCGACGCCCTCCGGGGCACCCTCGTCCGGTTCGGACGGGTCCGCGGCCTCGGGGACGGGGTCGAGCAACGGCTCGGCCGATTCGAGCACGTCCTCCGGCGGTTCGGCGGCATCGACCGCCTCGGGCTCCGACGCGCCGGGCGACGGTCCGGCGCGCAGTGCCGGCGACGCCTCGTCGGACACCGCAGGCGCACCCTCGGGCACCGGGACGTCGGCGTCCCAGCCGGATTCGAGCCCCGGGTCCTCCACCTCGGACGGCGCCGGTTCGGGCGGCGCGGCCGCGGCGTCCCCGTCCGGCGGGGCGCCCTCCGGCGGAGCGACGTCGATGCGCGGTTCGCTGTCGGCCGATTCCCCGGACGGCCCGGCGACCACGTCGTCGGCCTCCGAGTCGGGAACTGCGACCGCGCCGCCCGCCGGGACCGCAGCACCCAGCAGCCCCTCCCCCGCGGCGCCGAGCAACCCGACCGGCCCGAGCGGGCCCGCAGGCGGCGTGATGGGCGCTCCGCCCGCCGGTGGCGGCGGCCAGGGCGCCGGCGGCGGCAGCACCCCCTCGACCGGCCGGTCCGGCGGGGGCAGCGGCTGGACCGGAACCGCGGGCTCCCCCGGTGCGGCGGCGCGCCCGACCGGCGAGGCGGGCCCGAGCCCCGACTCGGGACGCCCGAAGGCCGCCGCGCGCGGCCCGGAGGCGCCCGCGCGACCAGCCGGACGCACCGACCTGCCCCAGCAGCGCGCCCCGCACTCCGCGGACGCGGCTCCGCACCGGGAAGCACCCACCACCCGGCCGGAGGGCACGCGGCCGGACGCGAACCGCCCCGCCCCGGACGGCGACCAGCGGCCTCCGCGCCCGGACGGCGACGGCCCGGCGGACCAGCCGCGGACCGATCCCGATCCCCGCGCGGACGCCGAGCCCGGCACGCCCGAGCGCCAGGACCAGGTCGCAGCGGCCGAGTCGACCCGCCAGCAGACCCCGGCCGGTTCGTCGTTCCACACCGACCCGAACATGCGCGAGCTCGCGGACAAGGTCCCCGACGACGGCGTCCACCACACGGCCGACGTCCACGCGCTGCCCGACGGCCGGGTCCGCATCGGCGATCACACCTTCTCCGCGAAGGAGTTCGCCGACGTGCTCCGCGACGACCCCGATTGGGACGGCAAGCCGATCCGCCTGCTCTCCTGCGACGCCGGGACCAGCGGCCTCGCCCGGGACCTCGCCAACGAGCTCGGCGTCCCGGTCACCGCCCCGCGCGGCCTGGCCTGGACCGACGGCAGCGGCCGCGTCTTCGCCTCCGACATGGGCCCCGACGGCCGCCCGGGCTGGCCCCCGAACGGCGGCTGGGACACCCACGACCCCGACGGCACCACGACGGAAGCCAGCAACGACGGCTTCCACCCGCCCCGGGACGGGGAGGACCCGGGCCAAGCCCCCGATGACGCCGAAGCTCGGGGTCAGAAGGGCGAAGGCGACTGGCGAGATCGACCCTACGAAGGGTCCGGCAGAACTCCTCGGGACAAGGTCAACGACCCCGGTTACATCGAACGGCACTACTACGAACGTGAGAAGGGCGGCCGGGTCGAGCTCGTCTGGAGGTCGCATCGCGAGGACGTGGACTCGAACGGCAACCCCCTTCCGGACCAGCGCGACGACAACGGCGACCTGAAGCGCAAGCGCACCGACGAATACGGGGAGCCGAAGCTCGACGTCAAACTCGTTGACGGCAAACCGGTCTTGGCCGATGACCTCCCCGCTCCCGAGCCCTTCTTCCCGAAGGGTTCCGACGCCGGTTCGTACCCGCGCGACGTCCAGCAACGCATCGAGCAGCAGATCGAAGCGAACATGGAACGCCACCGCCGCGACGGCGACGACCGCGCTCTGAGCCACGAGAACCGCCCCTCGATCGCGTCCGATGCCGACCGAGCACGAGCGCGGTACGACCAGGCGAAAACCGATGCGACCGAGTCCGGGGAAATCCAGCCCAACGCGTCGAAACTCGAGATCGAACGGGCACTGGACGAGGATGTGGTCGCGGACAAGAAGTACCACGCGACGATTCGCACGAAGCTCGGCGAGGAGACCGGCGAAGCGGTTGCGGACCGCTTCAGCAGTGACTTCATCGCGCGCACGTGGGGCGAAGGCGCGGAAACCGAGCCCGTTCAGAGCAACGTCGGATCAGCCGGCGGACGCAGCGGTGCGGACGAGTTCGACCAGATCCGCGAGCCCGTCGAGGGGGAGTTCCTCGTCACCGAGGCGAAGGGACCCTACGCGTCGTACGACGCACGCTGGGACATGACCGGGTCGCGGCGAGTTCAGCAAGGGCATCCGGCCTATTTCGACACGATCCTGTCGAAGCTCTTCATCTCGGATCCAGACCTCGCCACGCGGATTTCACTCGCTCGACAGCTCGACCTCGAAGACGGCCGCGTTCCTCCGCGCGTTCAATACATCGGCGTCCAAGCAACCATCAAGGGTGATAACATCGGCTACGAGGCCACTGAGTTCGATTTGGATCCTCCTCAGATGGACCCATTGCGAAACCAGAACGATGATGCGGGTGAGCGATGATTACCGTGGACAATCACCCTGCGGACACGCAGGAGGCCGCCGAGAAGCTCCCCGCGCTCACGAGTGGATTCAGCACGCTCGCCGCGGGAATCACCAAGGTTCCCAGTCAGCTCAACACGTTGGCCGACATCTCGCTCATTCGCCTCGGGCACCAGTGCTCGGTGGATCGGAGCGCCGAACTCCTGGACACCTGGAAGGCCCTCACGATTGCCGACCAGGCGCTGTCCGCCATCTTCGCCGTGGCGACCTCCGATGAGGACTCGGTCGACTGCCTCATCGACGACACGCGCTACGAGGTGCCTGCCACCGGACCGACGCACTACAGCAACGCGGACCGCTGGCAGACCGCGCTGTGGCTGGCAGTCATCAGCCGCGATTTCAAGCGAATTCGCGATCTGTGCGATGTGGAGGAATCCACGCTGCGGGCGCGGTCCGATGATTTCGACGAGTTCGTCTACCACTGGATCAAGGCTCTGCAGGCGTATTTCCTGAACGACGACGAACAGCTGCGGGCGGAGATGGAGGAATCATCCAGGCTGCTCGCGCCTGAACACGTCTCCAAAACGCCTTCCTCTTACCTGAGCAACATCTTCTACCCGCAGTTCATCGCCTTCCTGCGGCTTGGCGCTCGGGACAGCGACGGCTTCAGCCAAGCGCTCGCCGATTCCTTGCGTTCGCATCGGGAATTCTGGACCAGCTCGGATGATCAGGCGGCGAACCCGGTCGGCCAGGTTGCGCTCGCACCACTGGCATTCGCGTGCCTCGCGAACGATTCGGGGCTTCCGGTTGAGGTGTCCTCCGGCTACCTGCCATCCGGGTTCGTCGCGGGAGCGAGGACCGCCGAGTACCAGTTCTGACCGCCAGGCGGGCGAGGCCGAAGCGGCGCGGGTGGGCCAGGCCCTGGCCGTCGCAGACCAGCACGTCAAGCGCGACCGAGAGCCGCTGCAGCGATCCCGCCGAAGGACCCGGTCCCGGCTACGTTCAACCCGACCGCCACCCCGACAGGCCCGGGCAGCCGATCATGCGAAACTGCGAGCCTCGGCGGACGGATCTCGACCAGCGCGGGTCGATGATCAGGCAGAACACCTGGGCCGAAGATGACTTCCCTGCTCGAGCCCCGGATTGCTTCCGAGGGCGTCGGGCGGCGGAGCGCTGAGGAGCTCAACCGGCTCGGCGTCCCAATTGGTCCGCTGCTCGGGTGGTCTCCGGAAGGCGGTACTTCGGGGCCAGGCCGAGCACGAGGTCGCAGGCGGCGTCCAGGGCGTAGCGGTGGCCCACCGAGACGAAGACCGGTTTGACGTGCTCCTGCGTGCGCAGGGCCCTGCCCACCTCCTCGCCGTCCATCTCGATCGACGTCCAGGCGCCGCGCGGTTCGCCCGGCGGGTCGAAGCGGCCCATGGGGGTCTTGCCGACCCCGATGGCCGGGAGGTCGGTCAACACGCCGAGGTGGCAGGCGAGACCGAAGCGGCGCGGGTGGGCCAGGCCCTGGCCGTCGCAGACCAGCACGTCCGGCACGACCGAGAGCTGCTGCAGCGCCGCCAGCAGCGGCGGGGCCTCGCGGAAGGCGAAAAGACCCGGGACGTAGGGGAACTCGGCGCGTCCGCGGACGACGGTGCTGTCCACGACGGACAGCGCGGGCACGTCGAGGACGGCCACCGCGGCCACCAGCTCGTCGGAGGACTCGTCGTAGGCGACGTCCAGCCCCGCCGCGGTGCGGACCTCGGCCGGTTGGCCGTCGAAGCGCACCAGCGGGCGCAGGCGCTGCTGGACGGCCACCGCTTCCGACACCGTGGACGGCCGCTCGTGCTCGCGGACCTCGATCACGCGCCGAGCCCGGCCGTGCGCGCGACCGCGGTTGCCGCGCGCACGGCCGGCCCGCTCGGGAAAGCCGGGAAGAACCGTGACCTCCCCGTCATGCGCGGTCACCAGTCGAGCTGCGGGCTCTCCGTGCGGCTGCGCTTGAGCTCGAAGAAGTACGGGTAGCTGGCCATGGCGACCGCACCGTCGAAGATCTTGGCCGCCTCCTCGGGCTCCGGGACGCGGGTGATCACCGGGCCGAAGAACGCCACCCCGTCGACGTGCAGGGTCGGGGTGCCGACCTCGTCGCCGACCGGGTCCATGCCCCGGTGGTGGCTGGCCCGGAGCTCCTCGTCGTGCTCGGTGCTGCTCGCGGCGCGAGCCAGCTCGGCGGGCAGCCCGACCTCGGCCAACGAGTCCGCGATGACCTGGTCGTAGTCCTTCTCGCCCTTGTTGTGCAGGCGGTGGCCCAGCGCGGTGTACAGCGGCTCCAGGACCTCCTCGCCGTGGCCCTCGGCGGCGGCGATGCACACCCGGACCGGGCCCCAGGCCTTCTCCATCAGGTCGACGTACTCCTCGGGCAGGTCGCGCCCCTCGTTGAGCACCGCCAGGCTCATCACCCGGAAGTGCAGGTCGATGTCGCGGACCTTCGCCACCTGGAGGATCCAGCGCGAGGACACCCAGGCGAACGGGCACACCGGATCGAAGTAGAAGTCCACGCGCGGGCGGGCAGCGGCGGTCATCCCAGCCTCCATAGAGAGAAAGATCGTGTTGCCGGGCGTCTCGCACGACGCCCCGTCTTGAGGTACCAACCAGCGAGAGGGCGCTCGTCTTCCCGATCCGGCCGACACGCCGCGGAACGAGGGGCGTGTGCCCCGCAGCGGAGAACTACACCGACGTGATTTGATGCGAGCCGGGTCGCCAGGAGCGGCCGCTTCGAACTTGCCCCTACGAACGACGAGGTGATCCGTGGCACCGCCGAACCTCACCCGCGAACAGGCCGAGCAGCGCGCAGCACTGCTGGAGGTCCAGTCCTACGCGATCGAACTGGACCTGTCCGCTGGCGCAGGCGGCCCCGAGGTGGAGACCTTCGGTTCGACCACCACGGTTCGCTTCCGCAGCAACCGCGCCGGCGCCGACACCTGGATCGACCTGATGGCCTCGAAGGTGCGCAGCGCGGTGCTCAACGGCGTCGAGCTCGACCTCTCCGACTACGACGAGTCCACCGGCATCGCCCTGCCCGGGCTGGCCGAGGAGAACGAGCTCGTGGTGCGCGCCGACTGCGCCTACACCAACACCGGCGAGGGCCTGCACCGGTTCATCGACCCGGTCGACGGGGCGGTCTACCTCTACAGCCAGTTCGAGACCGCCGACGCGAAGCGGATGTTCACCTGCTTCGACCAGCCGGACCTCAAGGCGACCTACCAGATCACCGTGGACGCCCCGGAGTCCTGGAAGGTCATCTCCAACGCCGCGGCCGAGGTCGCCGAGAGCGGTTCCGGCGTCCAGCGGCACACCTTCGAGACCACCCGACCGATGTCGACCTACCTGGTGGCCCTGGTCGCCGGCCCCTACGCCGAGTGGCGGGACACCTTCCCCGGCGAGGACGGCCAGGACGAGATCCCGCTGGGCGTCTACTGCCGCGCCTCGCTGGCCGAGCACCTCGACGCCGAGCGGCTGTTCACCGAGACCAAGCAGGGCTTCGGCTTCTACCACAAGGCCTTCGGCGTGCCCTACCCGTTCGGCAAGTACGACCAGTGCTTCGTGCCGGAGTTCAACGCGGGCGCCATGGAGAACGCCGGCTGCGTGACCTTCCTCGAGGACTACGTGTTCCGCTCGAAGGTCACCGGCTACCTCTACGAGCGCCGCGCCGAGACCGTGCTGCACGAGATGGCGCACATGTGGTTCGGCGACCTGGTCACCATGCGCTGGTGGGACGACCTGTGGCTCAACGAGTCGTTCGCGACCTGGGCCAGCGTGCTCGCCCAGGTCAGCGCCACCGAGTACGACGCCGCGTGGACAACCTTCGCCAGCGTGGAGAAGTCCTGGGCCTACCGCCAGGACCAGCTGCCCTCCACCCACCCGGTGGCCGCCGACATCCAGGACCTGCAGGCCGTCGAGGTCAACTTCGACGGCATCACCTACGCCAAGGGCGCCTCGGTGCTCAAGCAGCTGGTGGCCTACGTGGGGCTGGAGAACTTCCTGGCCGGGCTGCGGGTCTACTTCGACCGCCACGCCTGGGGCAACGCCACCCTGAACGACCTGCTCCAGGCCCTGGAGGAGGCCTCCGGCCGGGACCTGTCCTGGTGGAGCGCGCAGTGGCTGGAGACCACCGGGCTGAACATGCTGCGGCCGCGCTTCAGCACCGACGACGAAGGCCGGTTCACCTCCTTCTCGGTGGTCCAGAACGGCGCCCGGCCGGGCGCGGGCGAGATGCGCACGCACCGCCTGGCCATCGGCGTCTACGACGACGAGGGCGGCAAGCTGGTGCGCCAGCACCGCGTCGAGCTCGACGTCACCGGCGAGACCACCGAGGTCGCCGAGCTCGTCGGGGTGCACCGCGGCAAGCTGGTGCTGGTCAACGACGACGACCTGACCTACTGCTCGCTGCGCTTCGACCCGGACTCGCTGGCCTCGGTGATCGACCGGATCGGCGACATCGACGAGTCGCTGCCGCGCGCGCTGTGCTGGTCCACCGCTTGGGAGATGACCCGCGAGGCCGAGCTCAAGGCCCGCGACTTCGTCAACCTGGTGCTGGGCTCCTCGGCCGAGGCGGGAATCGGGGCGGAGAGCCAGATCGGCGTGGTGCAGCGGGTGCTGCTGCAGACCCAGACCGCGCTGGCCTCCTACGCCGACCCGTCCTGGCAGGCCGAGGGCTGGAAGCGGTTCAGCACGCGACTGCTGGAGCTGGCCCGGGCCGCGGAGCCGGGGTCGGACCGCCAGCTGGCCTTCGTGAACTCGCTGGCCGGTTCGGTGCTCGGCGAGGAGCAGCTGACCGCGCTGCGCGGCTGGTTGGACGGCTCCGACCCGCTGCCCGGCCTGACCGTGGACACCGACCTGCGCTGGCAGCTGCTGCAGGCGCTGGTCGCGCACGGCAAGGCCGACGAGGCCGAGATCGACGCGCAGCTGGCGCAGGACCAGACCGCCACCGGCAAGCGCCGTGCCGAGCGGGCCCGCTCGCTGATCCCGGACGCGGAGGCCAAGGAGCGCGCCTGGCAGCGCGCGGTGCACGACGACCAGCTGCCGAACGCGATCAGCGACGCGATCATCGCGGGCTTCCAGCACCCGGCGCAGCGCGAGCTGCTCGCGCCGTACGTGCAGCGGTACTTCGCCGAGATCGACGAGGTGTGGGCCCGCCGCTCCAGCGAGCGCGCGCAGCCCACGGTGATCGGGCTCTTCCCGTCCTGGGCGGTGACCGACGAGACCGTCGCCGCGGCCGACGAGTGGCTGGCGGGCGACCGCCCGGCCGCTCTGCGCCGCCTGGTCTCGGAGGGTCGCGCGGGCATCGTCCGCGCCCTCGCCGCCCGCGAGTTCGACCGCTCGTGACGCCCCGTTTCGCCTGGAACCGCCCCGGGACCGCGCGGTTCCAGGCGAAACCGGTCCCGACGTGAAGAAGCCGCCCCGGAAGTCGGTTCCGGGGCGGCTTCGCGCGGTCGGTCAGTGGTGCTCGTGGGGCTTCTTGAACGAGGTGCCCGCCGCGTCGGCGAGCATCCGGATGCCGCTGATCATCCCGTCGATGAGGTCGTCCTCCTTGAACGAGGCGACCATGCTCATCGCGGCGAGCTGGCAGGAGCGATCCGGGATCCGCCGGTGCGCCTCCTCGCCGGTGACGATCTCGAACTTGCGCTGCCCCGGCGACACCGCGATCAGCGCGCCCTCGGACGCCGCGGACCCGAGGCCCGCGTGCAGCTCCTCGGCCTGCTTGCGGGTGTCCTCGCCGAGGTCGCCCAGGTAGATCGCGAACTCCAGACCGGTGCTGCGGCTGGCCTGCGTCATCGCGTCGTCCAGGCGGGCCAGCTGGCCCGGGCTGAACGGCAGGCGAGGGCGGTCGGGTTCGACGCGGCGCGCGATCGACATCCGCCCGGTGGGCATCAGCGCTTCGCCCTCGCCGGGCTCGCGGTCCTCGACGGGCGCCTTCTCACCAGTTGCCACGTGCACCTCCCCGGGCAGTGCTGGGCCGCGCGTCGTCCGGCACGGCCCCGCCTTCGACGTCCGTCGGCGCGGCGTTGTTCACGCCGGCGGGATTGGCCGCCCAGAAAACGGGCGCAAAGTTCCACTCCTCGCCCGCGCGGTACCGCGGCCGGGAGAACCTCGGCCACATCGCGATCAGCACGATCAGGCCGTAGATGGCCGCTGGGATCACCACCAGGGCGAGCACAGTCTCCGCGACAGTCAACACGGTCAGTACGGTAGCCGATCGCCGAGTTCCTGTGTGCGCGGCGACGCCGCGCACTTCGATCTTTCGCCGGCTCGCGAACAAGCTGATCCCCGAGCGAAACGGCACCCGGAGGAAAGAATTCCGTTCAGCTACCCACTGCATCGAAGTTAAGTGACCCGATTCACTTCGTTTCACTCATTCGCACGAACGTGGGCGGCCAAATGGAGTCGAACCGGACGGCTCCCAGACAGGTCGAGTTGGCGGCTTGTTACTCGCAGCTCGTGATCATAGCTTTTCACCTGTATGGGTCTTGAATATTTGATCACACCCGTTTTGGACACGGAGAGCTCACGGAGGCACGCCATGTCGATCTTCGAAACCGCCACTCAGGCCACCCAGATCACGCTTCCGGAGACCGGTCGGCCACTCGCTGAACACGGCGTGCGGATCAGCGCTCACGGCGTCCGGATCAGCCGGGGCGTGCGGATCTCCGGCCGCCACGGCGTGCGGATCAGCGGGCGCGGCGGCGTGCGGATCAGCAACCGGCGCGGGGTCCGCATCAGCGGCCGCAGCGGGGTCCGCATCAGCGGGCGCGAGGGGGTGCGGATCAGCTGACCCGAGCGCAGATCCTCAGGCCGCGGACTCTCCCAGGTAGGGCAGCCACAGCGGATCCGCGTCGTTCAGCCCGGCGAGGAGCCGCCAGTGCCTGCCGCGCGGCGCCTGCGGCGCCACCGGGAGCCGCCAGCCCAGCTCGCTGAGGGTCTTGTCCGCCTTGCGGTGGTTGCACTTGGTGCAGCAGGCGACGCAGTTCTCCCACGTGTGCGGCCCCCCGCGCGAGCGCGGGAGAACATGATCTATGGTTTCCGCTCGTGCGCCGCAGTAGACGCACCGGTGGTTGTCCCGCAGCATCAGCGCCGCGCGGGTCAGCGGAACCCGGCCGCGGTACGGCACGCGCACGAACGTGCTGAGCCTGATCACGGACGGGATCTCCACCGTGGTGTTCGCCGAGTGCAGCACCATGCCGGCGGAGTCCCCGTGGACCACCTCGGCCTTGCCGCAGACGACCATCACGATGGCGCGCCGCAGCGGCAGGGCGGTGAGCGGTTCGAAGGTCGTGTTGAGCAGCAGCACGCGGCGCTTGCGCCAGGAGGGCGTGTGACCGGGCGGCCGATCCGCCTGGGGTGGCCCCTGCCCGCGGGCCGGTGGGCACAACGGGGCCCGCGACGCGAGGCTCGTGGCCTTCCGCGCCGGTTGTCGGGTCGGTTGTCGGTCTGGCACGCGACCACCTCCACCGGTGTCGGCCAAAGTTCAGCACAGAAACCCAGCCGAACGCACGTGTGATTCGCCACGCCACGCCGGGTGATTCACCCCACCCCGCATTTTCGCAGGTGAGCACCATCGCGACCGCGTGCGAACCCCGAACTCCATTCTCGATCACCCGCCGCCGGGGCGCGAATGATCTCTCCGGGTGATTCCGCGCCGTTCGGCGGCCGCTCGCCGCGATGCCGCCGAACGGCTCCCCCGCGGCACGTATCGTCGCCGACGTGACCGACGTTCATGCGCACCTGAGCTATCCGAGAGCCGAACGCGACGACCTCGTCGAGGACCTGCACGGACACCGCGTCGCCGACCCGTACCGGTGGCTGGAGGACCCCGCCGACGAGCGCACCGAGGCCTGGTCCGCGGCCCAGGACCGGCTGGCCCGCGAGTGGCTGGACCGGTTGCCCGGACGCGAAGCGATCTCGTCGCGGCTCGCGTCGCTGCTGAAGTCCGGCTCGGTCGGCGTCCCGGTGTGGCGCTCTGGTCGCGCGTTCTTCAACCGCCGCCAGCCGGACCAGGAGTTCGGCGTCGTCGGCGTGCGCGAGCCCGACGGCACCGAGCGGGTGCTGCTGGACGTGACCGAGCTGGACCCGTCCGGGCTGACCACGCTGGACCGCTGGTCGCCGAGCCGCGAGGGCGAGCTGCTGGCCTACCAGATCTCGGTGGGCGGCGACGAGGAGTCGAAGCTCTACGTCATGGACGTGACCAGCGGCGAGGTGGTCGAGGGCCCGATCGACCGCTGCCGCTACTCGACGATCTCCTGGCTGCCCGGCGGCGCGGAGTTCTACTACGTGCGCAGGCTTCCCCCGGAGCAGGTGCCCGAGAGCGAGGAGCAGTTCCACCGCCGGGTCTACCGCCACCGGGTGGGCACCGATCCGGACGAGCACGACGTGCTGGTGCACGGCGAGGGCCTGGACCCGACCTACTACTACGGCGCCGGGGTCTCCGACGACGCGCGCTGGCTGATCGTCCACGGCAGCCCCGGCACCGCCCGCCGCGACTCGGTGTGGATCGCCGACCTGGCCGGCGACGGCGAGCTGCGCCAGATCGTGGACACCTCGGACGGCTACCGGGTCGGCGCCTGGGTCGAGCCGGACGGGCGGATGTACGTGATGACCACGCTGGACGCGCCGCGCTGGCGGCTGTGCGTCACCGACCCGGAGCGCCCGGAGCCGGAGAACTGGACCGAGCTGATCAGCGAGGCGCCGGACTCGGTGCTCGAGGACGTCGACCTGTTCGACCCCGGCGACGGGGACCCGCGGCTGGTGGCGCTGTGGACCCGGCACGCGGTCTCCGAGGTGACCCTGCACGACCCGGCCACCGGCGCGAAGACCGCCGACCTGCCGCTGCCCGGCACCGGCGAGATCACCGCGCTGCGCACCGTCGACCAGCGCACCACCCGGGACCGGGACAAGATCTGGATCGGCTGGACCGACTTCGCCACCCCGCCGTGCGTGCACGTCTACGACCACGCCACCGGCGAGGTGTCGCTGGAGCAGGCCGCCCCGGGCGCGGTGGAGCTGCCCGAGGTGCACACCCGGCAGGTGACCTACCGCTCGGCCGACGGCACCGAGGTGCGGATGTTCGTGCTCAGCCCGGTGGCCGAGCCGGACCGCCCGCGGCCGGCGTTCCTGACCGGCTACGGCGGCTTCTCGCTGTCCCGCACCCCCGGGTACATGGCCAGCGCTCTGGCCTGGGTGGCCGCGGGCGGCGTCTGGGCGCTGCCCGCGCTGCGCGGTGGCGGCGAGGAGGGCGAGCAGTGGCACACCGACGGGATGCGCGAGCGCAAGCAGCACACCTTCGACGACTTCCACGCCGCCGCCGAGCACCTGATCGACGCGGGCTGGACCACGGCCGACCAGCTGGGCATCTCCGGCGGTTCGAACGGCGGGCTGCTGGTGGGCGCGGCGCTGACCCAGCGCCCGGAGCTCTACCGGGCGGTCGTGTGCTCGGCGCCGCTGCTGGACATGGTGCGCTACGAGCGGTTCCTGCTCGGCCGGACCTGGAACGACGAGTACGGCACCGCGGAGGACCCCGAGGAGCTGGGCTGGCTGCTGTCCTACTCGCCGTACCACAACGTGACCGAGCACACCGCTTACCCGTCGGTGCTGTTCACCGTCTTCGAGTCGGACACCAGGGTCGACCCCAACCACGCCCGCAAGATGTGCGCCGCGCTGCAGCACGCGAGCGGCTCGGACCCGGCCAAGCGGCCGATCTTGCTGCGCAGGGAGACCGAAGTGGGGCACGCCGCCCGTTCGATTTCCCGTACCGTGGGGCTCGCGACGGACCAGCTCGCGTTCCTGGCGGACGCGACAGGTCTCACGTTCGACTGAGCCGGCGATAACGCCGGGCGAACCGAATTCGATGCAGTACGTGCGCGGCGGGGCGTGCACGTCCTTCGGACGGTGCTCGCCCGACAACCCCCGTCCCCGCCGGCCGCACCGCAAAACCCGTGGAGAACCCCGAATCCATGAACCTGCCACTGCTGACCCAACCCCCGACGTGCGAGCAGGACGCCCGCTGGTGCCACATAGTCCTGGACTGGACGAAGAACGAGTGGCTCGCCTCCTACGCGGACCTGCTCGTGGCCAAGCCGCTGCAGATCCTGACGATCGTGCTGGTCGCGCTGGTGATCCGCTGGATCCTGCACCGCATGATCACCCGCCTGACGCAGGGCAACGGCAAGCCCCCGAAGCTGTTGTCCCCGCTGCGCGAGCGACGTGGTGACAGCCTGACCGCCGAGCTGCTCTCCGAGCGCAGGCAGCAGCGGGCGCGCACGATCGGCTCGGTGCTGAAGTCGCTGGCCTCGTTCGTGGTCTTCGGCCTGGCCGTGGTCTACGTGCTGCAGGTGCTGGGCATCCAGATCGGCCCGGTGCTGGCGTCGGCCGGTGTGGTCGGTGTCGCGGTCGCGTTCGGTGCGCAGAACCTGGTGCGCGACTTCCTGTCCGGGATGTTCATGCTGGTCGAGGACCAGTACGGCGTAGGCGACGTGGTCGACCTCGGCGAGGCCACCGGCTCGGTCGAGGCGGTGGGCCTGCGGGTCACCACGCTGCGCGACATCAACGGCACCGTCTGGTACGTCCGCAACGGCGAGATCCTGCGGGTGGGCAACTCCTCGCAGGGCTTCGCGGTGGCGGTCGTGGACTTCCCGATCTCGCACAAGTCCGACGTGCAGAAGGCCATCGAGGTCGCCACGCAGGTGGCCACCGAGGCCGCCGGGAAGGAACCGCTGTCCAAGGACGTCCTGGAGCCCCCGCAGATGCTGGGCGTGGACTCGATCACCGCGGACACCGTGACGCTGCGGCTGACGGTCAAGGTCCGCCCCGGCAAGCAGTGGGCGGTGCAGCGCAGGCTGCGCGTGGACATCAAGCGGGCCTACAGCGACGAGGACATCGAGCCGCCCTACCCCGCGGGCCGGCCGGTGCCGAACCTGCAGAACCCCAGCTGATCACCAGCGGAAACCCTCGTAGGCGGTGCGCGCCCCCGGGGGTTTCCGCCTCGTTGTGACGTTTCG
Organism: Saccharopolyspora griseoalba; assembly: GCF_042665275.1. NCBI lineage: Bacteria > Bacillati > Actinomycetota > Actinomycetes > Pseudonocardiales > Pseudonocardiaceae > Saccharopolyspora > Saccharopolyspora griseoalba. The sequence continues at coordinate 321,090 of NZ_JBHTCJ010000005.1, forward strand.
CATCGCCGTGGGGGCCGAGCGTTCACCCTCGCCTGAGAGGATGGGGTTGTGACTTCCGTGGATAGTTTCTACGAGCAGGTCGGCGGCGAAGCGACCTTCCACCGGATCGTGGCCCGCTTCTACGAAGAGGTGGCCAAGGACGAGCTGCTGCGACCGCTGTATCCCGAGGAAGACCTCGGTCCTGCCGAGGAGCGGCTGCGCCTGTTCCTGATGCAGTACTGGGGTGGCCCGCACACCTACTCCGACCAGCGCGGCCACCCGCGGCTCCGGATGCGGCACGCGCCGTTCAAGATCGGACCCGCCGAGCGCGACGCCTGGCTGCGCTGCATGCGCATCGCGGTCGACGAGGCCCAGTTGGCTCCGCAGCACCGCGAGCAGCTGTGGCAGTACCTCGAGATGGCCGCCAACAGCATGATGAACTCGTGGTTCTGACCGAACCGGACCGACAAGCAAAGGACCCGTTCATGCAGGTGGGCAACGGCCCCGACCTGGACGGCGCCCCCTGGTGGTGGGACGCCGTCTGCTACCAGGTCGATGTCGGCGCGTTCGCCGACGTGGACGGCGACGGCGTCGGCGACCTGGAAGGCTTGCGCGCCCGGCTGGGTTACGTGGAACTGCTCGGCGTGGACGCGGTCGTGCTGGCCGGGGTCGCCGGCGGCGACCCCAACTCCACCGAGCTCGCGGACCTGCTGGCCGAGGCGCGGGGGGCCGGCCTGCGCGTGCTGCTGGCCCTCGACGTCGATCCGGCTCGAACCGACCCCGGCCCGGTGCTGCGCCCGTGGCTGGACGCGGGGCTCGACGGCTTCCACCTCGCCCCCCGCAACGACCCGAACGACGCGGTGGCCGCGGTGCTGGCCGACTACCCGGACCGCGTGGTGATCGGCAGCGGCACCGGCAACTGGCACCTGCTGTTCGGCCTGGACCTGGCGGTGGCCGGGTTCTCGGCGGGCCCGGTGCAGAACGCGATCGACGCCGTGCTGGGTGGCGAGGGGCCGCGCCCGGCGTGGGCGATGGCCAGCCGGGACACCTCGCGGATCCGCGACCACGCGGCGCTGACCCCGGTGCGCGCGATGGCGCTGGTGCAGCTGGCGCTGCCGGGCGCGGTGTGCCTGCGGCACGGCGAGGAGCTGGGGCTGCCGGGCACCGAGCGGATCCGGATGCCCTGGGAGGGCGACCGCTCCCCGTTCGGCTTCTCCACTGCCCAGGGCGACTGGCCGTCGATCCCCGACGACTGGGTGGAGTTCACCGTGGAGGCCCAGCTGGAGGACCCCGACTCCACGCTGTCGCTCTACCGGCACGCCCTGGAGATCCGCAGCACCCACCCGGCCTTCGTCGGCGAATCGGTGGAGTGGTTCGGCGCGCCGGAGGACTGCTTCGCGTTCCGCCGGACCGGCAGCAGCCTGATCTGCGCGTTGAACACCTCGGCCGAGCCGGTTCCGCTGCCACCCGGTGAGCTGCTGCTGAGCTCGCGCCCGGTGGCCGGCGGCGCGCTCCCGCCGGGGACGGCCGCCTGGCTGGCGTGATCGACGCCTCACTCACCCGGACAGGTGGAGATGGCCGCCGCGCCGCTATGTAGGTTGCAGGCGACCGCCACCGAGACACCGTGAGAAGCCATGACCACCGTTGCGCCCCGATCCGGTTCAGCGCAGGCCACCCGCGCCGGGCGACTGGTCGGGGTCGACGTCGCCCGGTTCTTCGCCGTCTTCGGGATGTTCTGCATCCACTTCGCCGTCCCGTTCACCACGGGCGCCGTGCACGACCGGATCAGCGAGTTCGCCGGTGGGCGCTCGACCGCGCTGTTCACCCTGCTGGCCGGGGTGTCGCTGGCGCTGATGACCGGGCGCCAGGAACCGCCGACCGGGGCGAAGCTGCGCGACGCCCGGCTGCGGGTCGCGGTGCGCGCCGGAATCCTGCTGGTGGTCGGCTGGATCCTGGTCAAGGCGACCGAGGACACCGGCTTCCTGCTGACGGTGATCATCCCGTTCTACGGGATGTACTTCCTGCTGTCGGTCCCGTTCCTGCGGATGCGCTCGCGCGGTTTGATCACCGCGGCGGTCGTCGCCGTGCTCGCCGGGCCGCAGCTGTCGTTCGTGCTGCGCGGGTGGGTCGAATCCGACACCCCGCTGGCCGGGCTGGTGGCGATGGTCAACTCCGTCGACCCGGCGCACCAGTTCGCCGACGAGGGCATCTTCGACCTGCTGCTGCTCGGCTTCTACCCGGCGATGTCCTACATGCCGCTGGTGCTGGCCGGTCTGGCGGTCGGGCGGATGGACCTGCGCTCGACCGCGACGCGGGTGTGGATCGCCGCGGTCGGCCTGGTGCTGGCGCTGGGCGCCCGCTGGCTGTCCAAGGCGCTGGTGATCACCGAGCCGCCGGGGCCCAACGACGGGACCGTCGACGTCCACCACCCGGAGTGGCTGCTGGACGCCAGCTCGCACTCGGGCACCAGCTTCGAGATCGTCAGCGCCGCGGGCGTGGCGCTCGTCGCGCTGGCGGTGTGCCTGGCGGTCGCCGATCTCGCGGGCAAGTGGATCACGCCGCTGGCCAACGCCGGGTCGATGGCGCTGACCCTCTACGCGCTGCACGTGCTGGTGATGAACTGGCAGGTCGTGGTCGGCGGATGGCACCTGTGCGGCAAGCCGCAGTGGATGACCGAGCTGGCCACCGCGGGACCGAACCTCCCGCTGGACGACCCGGAGCTGCCGTCCTTCCCGCGCGACGCCAGCGAGCCCGAGGGCCTGGCGCGGTTCGTGAACATCTACATCGCGGAGATCTTCCTGATCTTCGCCCTGGCCTTCGCCAACCTCTGGCGCCGCTTCTTCCGCCGCGGCCCGCTCGAGGCCTTCACCAGCGACGCCGTCGTCTGGTGCATGAAGCGCCTGCAACCGCGCGCCTAGAACCCCGCCCGGCACCGCGGCGGTGCCGCGCCCGCGCACTTTCTCCTCGAAGGTCAGCAGGCGCGGGGCGCGGGCTCTTGATGGAAAAGTGCGCGCCCCCGGGCCGGTCTTCCGGCCGCGGAGCGCGCGCTCGCGAGCGCGGGCGCTGTGGCCCGGAGAGCGGTGGCCTCAGATCAGCAGCGGTAGGAGGGCGTGGCGGCGGCGGGTGACCGCGCCGTAGCGCGAGTCGAGGCGCAGCCAGGAATCGGTGGCGCTGACGCGGACGATCTCCGACTCCGACGGGCTGGGGACCAGGAAGCCCATGCCGGAGAGGACGAACAGGCAGCGCAGCGGGACCTTCACCTCCAGGCCCGAGCCGGAGACCGTGAAGACCTCCTGGTCCAGCAGCGAGGCCGGCGGGGTCCCCTTCGGGCCGACGTTCTCCTTGGCCACGCCGATGCCCCGCTCGGCGACCTCGCCGACCAGGGCCGCGGGCAGGTCGTCCACCCGGTGCCAGCCCTGCTGCGGAGGCAGCTCGGAGTGCCACATGATGTCCTTGGGCGGGCCCGGGTCCATCACCTCGCCGCCCGCCACGGTCAGCGTGGCCAGCAGCTCGTTGCCCGAGACCGTGACGTCCGAGGGGTCGACCTGTCCCACCACCGAACGGGTGCACAGCGCGTCGAACGGGGTCGCCGCCCACGCGTCCACCCGGTCGGTGCCGGGGCGGTTGCGCATCCGCACGAGGGCCTGGGAGTCCAACCGGACGGCGCGGGCGACGAACGCGCCCAGGTCGTCGCGTTCGGTGGCGTCCGGCATTCGCAGTTCAGGCACGGTGCGGCTCCAAATCGACCTGCCACTCGGACAGGAAATCGCGCTCCGGGGCGGTGAGCCTGCGCGGGCGCCCCGCCTCCAGGTCGTAGGGGACCATCAGGGTTTCCGCGGTGCACACCGCTTCCTCGGCGAAGGCGGTGTAGTCCATGACGAACGACGCGGCCTTGAGGTCGCGCACCGAGATCCGCACCTGCAGCGACTTCGCCTCGTAGACCAGCGGGCTGTGGTAGTCGATCACGACGCGGCCCACCACCATGCCCTCGGCCATGCCCTGCAGGCCCCGCCGCTCCGCCTCGTTGAACAGCAGGTCGGCGCGCGCTTCCTCCAGCAGTGTGATCGTCCTGGCGTGGTTGACGTGACCGAACGCGTCCATGTCGGACCAACGCAGCGCCACTTCGGCTACGAACGCGCCCACCGGGGAAATCCCTCCTCACCGTGCGGGCGGCCCGCGGCGCTGGGCCGCGAGCCGCCCTCGTTCATCGGACCATGCTGCGCAGCTGGCGAACGGCCACCGACAAGGTGGCCAGGTCCAGCCTGCCGGAACCGGCGATCTGCTCCAGCGAGGAGTTCGCCCGCGCCAGCCGCGAGGAGTTCGCCGACTCCCAGCGCGCGATCTTCTGCTCGGGGTCGTCCTCGGGTTCGCTGGTGCGCAGGACGTCGATGGCGATCGCGCGCAGCGAGGCGTAGAAGTCGTCCCGCAGCGCCAGCCTGGCCAGCGCGTGCCACCGGCTGTCCCGCTCCAGGCCGTTGACCGCCTGCAGCATGAGCTCGAACCCGAGGTGCTCCCACAGGGCGTAGTACAGGTCGGCGCTCTCCTGCGGGCTGCGCTCGGCGCTCACGCCGGTGTCCCGCTCGGCGAGCTCGGCGACCTCCCGGATGTCCAGCAGCGCGAACGCGTCCAGCAGCACCGCGACCCGCTCGGCCAGGTCCACCGGCACGCCGGCCTCGATCCAGCGCTCGACCTTCTCGGTCACCGCCGCGGCGGCGTGCCCGCGCAGCAGCCCCCTAACCGACGGGAACAGCGCGCTGACCACGGGCCGGAACCGGGCGATCTCCGCGCCGATGGCCAGCGGCTGCGGCCGGTTGGTCAGCATCCAGCGCGAGGCCCGGTCGAGCAGCCTGCGGCTCTCCAGGACCAGCTCGTCGGCGACGGTCGCGGGGACCTTGCCGCCCAGCTCGTCGATGCGCCGCCACAGCTCGGGCAGGTCGAAGACCTCGGTGACCACCTCGAAGGCGCGCACCGCGTCGGTGCTGGACGCGGCGATCTCCTCGGAGAGCCGGTAGGCGTAGGAGATCCCACCCCCGTCGACCATCTCGTTGACCAGCATCATCGTGATGATCTCCCGGCGCAGCGGGTGCGACGGGATCGCCTCGGCGTAGCGCTCGCGCAGCGGCCGCGGGAAGTACTCGATCAGCCGGTTGCCGAAGGCCTCGCTGTCGGGCAGGTCGCTGGCCTGCACGTCCTGCTTGAGCTTGAGCTTGACGTGGGCCATCAGGGTGGCCAGCTCCGGCGAGGTCAGCCCGGCACCGGAGCGCTCCAGCTCGCGGAACTGCTTCTTGGTGGGCAGCGCCTCCAGCTCGCGGTCCAGGCCGGTGGTCTGCTCCAGCTCGACGACCTGGCGCGCGTGCACCGGCAGCATCGAGGCCGCGTGCGCGCGCGAGACGCCCAGCACCTCGTTCTGCGAGTGGTTGTCGGCCAGCACCAGCTCGCCGACCTCGTCGGTCATCTCGGCGAGCAGCTCGTTGCGCTGCGGCCCGGTGAGCCTGCCGTCGGCGACCAGCCGGTCCAGCATGATCTTGATGTTGACCTCGTGGTCCGAGCAGTCCACCCCGGCGGAGTTGTCCAGCGCGTCGGTGTTGACCTTGCCTCCGGTGCGGGCGAACTCGATGCGGCCCAGCTGGGTCAGGCCCAGGTTGCCGCCCTCGCCGACGACCTTGACCCGCAGGTCGGCGCCGTCGACCCGCACCGCGTCGTTGGCCTTGTCGCCCACCTCGGCGTGCGTCTCGGAGGCGGCCTTGACGTAGGTGCCGATGCCGCCGTTCCACAGCAGGTCGGCCGGTGCGAGCAGGATCTTCTTGATCAGCTCCGGCGGCGCCAGCGCCTCCACCGACTCGTCGATGCCCAGCGCCGCGCGGATCTTCGGGTTCAGCGGGATCGACTTCAGCGAGCGCGACCACACGCCGCCGCCCTCGCTGATCTTGGTCCGGTCGTAGTCGTCCCAGGTCGAGCGGGGCAGCTGGAACAGCCGCTGGCGCTCGGCGAAGGACACGGCCGCGTCCGGGTCCGGGTCGATGAACACGTGCATGTGGTTGAACGCGGCGACCAGCTTGATGTGCTCGGAGAGCAGCATCCCGTTGCCGAACACGTCACCGGCCATGTCGCCGACGCCGACCACCGTGAAGTCCTGCGCCTGGGTGTCGTGGTCGAACTCCAGGAAGTGCCGCTTGACGCTCTCCCACGCGCCCTTGGCGGTGATGCCCATCGCCTTGTGGTCGTAGCCGACCGAACCGCCGGAGGCGAACGCGTCGCCCAGCCAGAAGCCGTAGTTCTTGGCCACCTCGTTGGCGATGTCGGAGAACGTCGCGGTGCCCTTGTCGGCCGCGACCACCAGGTAGGTGTCGTCGCCGTCGTGGCGGACCACCTGGCGCGGCGGCTCGACCTGGCCGGCGACCAGGTTGTCGGTGAGGTCGAGCAGGCCGGAGATGAACATCCGGTAGCAGGCGATGCCCTCCTCCTGCGCGGCCTTGCGGTCCACCGCCGGGTCGCCGGTGGGCGCCGGCGGGCGCTTCACCACGAACCCGCCCTTGGCGCCGACCGGGACGATCACCGCGTTCTTCACCGCCTGCGCCTTGACCAGGCCCAAGATCTCGGTGCGGAAGTCCTGCCTGCGGTCCGACCAGCGCAGACCGCCGCGGGCCACCGAGCCGAAGCGCAGGTGCACGCCCTCCACCCACGGCGAGTAGACGAACACCTCGTACTGCGGGCGCGGCTCGGGCAGCCCCGGGATCTCCCGCGGCTCCAGCTTCAGAGCCAGGAACGGCCGCGCGCGGTCGCCGGCGTCCACGTAGTGGTTGGTGCGCAGCGTGGCCAGGATCAAGCTCAGGTAGTTGCGCAGGATCCGGTCCGCGTCGAGGCTGGTCACGTCGTCGATCAGCGAGCCGACCTGCTCGGTTAGCTCGGCGACCCGCGTCTCCCGCTCGGCCTCGGACAGCGCCGGGTCGAAGCGGGCCTCGAAGAGCTGCACCAGCGCGGTCGTGGTGGCGCGGTGCTCGAGGATCGTCTCCTCGATGTAGTCCTGGGTGTAGGCGATCCCGACCTGGCGCAGGTACTTGGCGTAGGCGCGCAGCACCGCGGCCTGCCGCCAGTCCAGTCCTGCGCGCAGCACCAGCGCGTTGAACCGGTCCACCTCGGCGTTGCCCACCCAGGCCGCGCGGAAGGCGTCCTCGAACCGCTGCCGCAGCGAGTCCAGCAGCTGCGGATCGGTGCTGTCCAGCAGGCCCGGCTCCAGCCGCAGGCCGAAGTCGTTGATCCAGTACTTGCGCCCGGTGTGCTCGAGCACCATCTCGTAGGGGCGCTCGTCGACGACCTCCACGCCCATGCTCTGCAGCACCGGCAGCACCCGCGACAGCGTCACCCGGCCGCCCACGTAGATCTTGAAGCGGCGCTGGCCCGCGCTGGCGTCGCGCGGCACGTAGAAGGACATGTCCAGGTCGTCCGGCCCGTCCAGCGCCTCCAGCCTGCGCAGGTCGGCCAGCCCCTTGGCGGCGGTGAAGTCCTCCTTGTAGGCCTCCGGGAAGGCCCTGGCGAACTGCAGGCCGATCTGGCTGGTGGCCTCGGCGGGCGCCCCGGCGCGCTGCTCGCCGCCGGACTGCTCGGCGTCGACCTCGGCGAGCATCTGGTCGTCCCAGGTGTGGATGGCCTCGTCGAGCCGCCGCTGGATGCGCCCGAGGTCCGGCTCCACCTGGTGGTCCGGGTCGGTGTGCACCACGAAGTGCACCCGCGCCAGGATCGACTCGCCGACCCGCGTGCTGTACTCCAGCCCGGTGCCGCCGAGCTCGTCGAGCAGCACCTCCTGCATGGCCAGCCGGGAGCTGGTGGTGTAGCGGTCCCGGGGCAGGTAGACCAGGCAGGAGAAGAACCGGCCGTAGGAGTCGCGGCGCAGGAACGGCTTGATCTTGCGCCGCCCGGCCAGCGCCAGCACGCCGGTGATGGTCTCCTGCAGCGTGTCGAAGTCGGTGGAGAACAGCTCGGTGCGCGGGTAGCTCTGGATCTCCTCCAGCATCCGCTGCCCGGAGTAGGACTCCAGCGGGAACCCGGCGCGGTGGATCACGTCGCGCACCCGGCGCTCCACGAACGGGATGTCCAGCACGTCCTCGTGCAGCGCGGTGGTGGTGAACAGCCCCAGGAACCGGTGCTCCCCGGTGACCTCGCCCGCGGCGTTGAAGGTCTTCACGCCCACGTAGAACGGGTGCACCGGGCGGTGCACTGTGGACGGAGCGCTGGCCTGGGTGAGCACCAGCAGCTTCTTCGACAGCGCCGCGGCCTGCGAACCGGGCCCCGCGGTCAGGCTGCGCGCGGCGACGCTGTCGCTGCGCAGCACGCCCAGACCGGAGGCCAGCACGGCCTGCAGGGCCGGGTCCTCGCCGTCCTCGCGCACCACCTCGTAGTGCCGGTAGCCGAGGAAGGTGAAGTGACCGTCGGCCAGCCAGCGCAGCAGCCCGGCGCCGTCGTGCACGTCCTCCTCGGCCAGCGGCGGCGGGTCCTGCTCCAGCTCGTCGGCCAGCGCCCGCGCGGTGGCGTGCATGCGCTCGGTGTCCTCGACCACCTCGCGCACGTCGTTGAGCACCCCGGCCAGGTCGTGGTTGAGGGTCTCCAACCGCTCCGGGTCGCTGACCTGGCCGATCTCGACGAACATCCAGCTCTCGGCGATGGCGTCGGCGGGCGGGTCGGCCGGGTCCGCGCTGGGCAGCACCTCCAGCAGCTCACCCGCGACGTCGCGGCGGACCACGACGATCGGGTGGATGATGCGCAGCACCTCGGCGCCGGCGCGACCCAGCTCGGCTATCAGCGAGTCGACCAGGTAGGGCATGTCGTCGGTGACGGTCTGCACGACCGTGGCCTGATCGCGCCAGCCGTCCTGCTCGCGGGTGGGGTTGAACACCCGCACCAGCGGGCGCCCCGCGACGCGGGCGGCGGCCAGGGCGTGATGCGTCTTCAGCGCACCGACCAGGTCGGTCGGGTCGTCGTCGACGAGTTCGTCGGCGGGCACGTGCCGGTAGTAGGCACGCAGCAGCTCGCGGAGTTCGGGTGCGAACTCCACGGCCCTGTCCAGCAGCCGCTGCTTGGCCAGTTCGGGGTTCTCGGACTGGTCACCGGACTCGGTGCTCACTTGTTCTCCGGTCGTCAACTGTCCGGGATTCGAGGTCATCTTCAGGCAGCTCCACGCATTACGGCACCTCGTTGTGCCAACGTCTCCACCTTAAGCCTGCCAGTTCCCCGGCCCGGGGCCGGGCACTCGCCCGTAGTCGCAGGTGAAGAAGGCCGCAAGGATCGATGACCGGCGGGTTTCTCAGCGCAACGGATCCGCCGCCGCGGTATCCAAACCGGGCTTGCGGTGGCGGGCGCCCGGGCCGTGATCCGGATCATCCGATGTGGACTCCCCGGCCGCGCCGGGGCTGCGGTGCGATCCGCCGGTTCCGGGCTCGCGGCTGCCCGCCTCGTAGGCCTTCATCGCCTCCGCCAGCAGGTCGCCGAGCCCGGCGTCGGCGCTGGGCTCGGGTTCCGGCGCGGGGTCGGGTTCCGGTTGCGCGGCGGCGGGTTCCTCGGCGTACCTGCGTCGGCGGCCGGGCTTGTGGTCGGCGGGGAGGTCGAGCCCGGCGCGGATCTCGGCGAGCGACTTGCCGCGCGAGCGGCGTCCGCCGACCTCTTCCTCGGCGGCGGGTTCGGGCTCCGGCTCCGCGGGTTCGGGTTCCGGCTCCGCGGCGCCGTAGGAGGCCAGGTCGATCCCCAGCTGCTCCAGCAGCGAGGTGGCCGTCGCGCGGGGCTCCGCGGAAACCGGCGCGGGATCGTCGTCGACCAGACCCGGAAGCTCGTCGTCCACCTCCTCCGAGGCGAGCGGGCCGGGGTCCGCGGGCAGCGGATCGCTCTGCCACTCGCGCTCCTGCTGCTCGGCGGTTCCGGCGGCGCCCCCGGTCAGCCAGGGCGGCTGGTCGGAGAGCGCGGCGAACTCCACCCGCAGCTCCGGCATCGCGGGCTCGACGGGCTCGGGATCGGCGAGTTCGGGCCCCTCCGGTCCAGGAGCGGCAGGTCCGGGACCTGGTCGCGGTCGCCGGCGGGAAGCCTCGGGCTGCTCGGCGCCGCCGGTCAGGCTCTCCAGCAACCGCCGGGCGGCGTCCTGGGTCTCCGCGTAGCCGCGCAGGTCGGACGGGTCGACCTCGGCGACCGGCTCGGGTTCGGGCTCGGGCTCGGCGACCGGCTCGGGCTCCGCGCCGCGCGACTCCCCGTCCACCGCCAGGCCGAGGAAGGCCGCCCAGTCCGGCTCGATCGACTCGACGGGCTCGTCCGGCTCGGCGGCGGGTTCGGGCTCCGGGGCCCGCGCCGGCAGCGCGGCCTCCGGCTCCGGATCGGCGCACCTGCGGCGGCGCGGGGGTTCGGGCGCGTCCGGCTCGGGAGCGCGGGGTTCGGGCGCGACGGAGAGCGTCCTGCCCGGTGCCACCCGCTTCGCGGTCTCCGGCGGGAACTCGGTGAGCAGGCTCATCCGCGCTTCGTGCACGCGGGAGCGCCAGCGGCGGTCGGCCGAGTAGGCCTCGCGCAGGGCGCGCAGCGCGGCCTCGCCCTCGGCGGCGCTCTCGTGCGCGCGGGAGAGGACGTTGAGGGCCTCGGCGCGCAGTCCGTCGAGCTCGTGCCGCTCGGCGATCGCGGCGGTCTCGCCCAGCACCCGCACCGCCGAGGCGTGGTCGCCCGCGGGCAGGTGCACGCGGGTGGCCAGGGCCAGCCCCAGCCAGCCCAGCGGACCCGCCTCGGCCGCCCGCACCGGACGGGAGAGCGCTTCGCGCGCCGACTCCACGGACTCGGCACGTCGCCCCAGGTCGAGCAGGGCCTGCACGCGCTCCAGCTCCAGCCGGGCGCGGACGCCGCCGCCGTCGGCCTCCGCATCGGTGAGCGCGTCCAGCAGCTCCAGCCCGGCATCGGCGGCCGCGACCGCATCGCCGAACTCGCTGATCCTGCGCAGGTGACCGGCGCGCGCCGCCCAGACCCGGGAGGTGAGCAGCCGGGTGACGTCCCGGTTGCTCGCGCAGCCGGCGTAGAGCCGCTCGGCCTCGTCGAGCACCCGGGTGCGCTCGTCGACGTCGCGCCTGGTCGGCAGCGCCGCGGCCATGGCCAGCAGGGCGTGCGCGCGCAGCCCGGGCTCGATGCGCTCGCGCTCCAGCTCGGCGCGCAGGATCCGCAGCGCCACCTCCTGGCTGCCCGCGCTCCCCGCGCACCAGGCCAGTTCGATCCGCAGCCGGGTCAGGACCTCCGGATCGCCCGCGGACTCGGCGTCGCGCACCGCCGCCAGCGCCCGGCCGGTCGCGGGCACGCCGCGACCCAGCCGGTTGCTGGCGAACACCGCCAGCGCCTCCGCGCTCAGGCGGGAGATCCGGTCACCGGTGCGCCTGGCGAGCGCGACCGCCCGATCACTGAGCACCAGAGCCACTTCCGGAACCCGCCACCGCATGTGCCACGCGGGGTCGAGGATTCCGGAAGCCGAATCGGGTTGCGGTGAAGCGGGCACGCTCGCCACGGCGCCTCCGATCTCAGTGCCTGTCCTTTTGAATTTGCTGCGCTACCGAGGTGCGACCGTCGCGGGCGCGGAGGCGCCGAGCGGCGCCGGGACGGTGCACGACCTCCCGGCGTCCGCGCGGCCCACCGGCTTCCGCTCCCCGCACCACCGGGCGGGACGCGCGCGTCGGGCAGGTCGTCAGCCGCGGGTCAGCTTGCGGTGGGTGACCCGGTGCGGGCGCGCCGCGTCTGCCCCCAGCCGCTCGATCTTGTTCTGCTCGTAGCCCTCGAAGTTGCCCTCGAACCAGAACCACTTGGCGGGGTTCTCCTCGTCGCCCTCCCAAGCCAGGATGTGCGTGGCGACGCGGTCCAGGAACCACCGGTCGTGGGAGATGACCACGGCGCAGCCCGGGAACTGCTCGAGCGCGTTCTCCAGCGAGCCCAGGGTTTCCACGTCGAGGTCGTTGGTCGGCTCGTCCAGCAGGATCAGGTTTCCGCCCCGCTTGAGGGTCAGCGCCAGGTTCAGCCGGTTGCGCTCACCACCGGAGAGCACGCCCGCGGGCTTCTGCTGGTCCGGGCCCTTGAAGCCGAACGCGCTCACGTAGGCGCGCGAGGGCATCTCGACCTGGCCGACCTGGATGTAGTCCAGGCCGTCGGAGACGACCTCCCAGACGTTCTTGTCCGGGTCGATGTTCGCGCGGTTCTGGTCCACGTAGGACAGCTTGACGGTGTCGCCGACCTTGACCACGCCGGAGTCCGGTTCCTCCAGGCCGACGATGGTCTTGAACAGGGTCGTCTTGCCGACGCCGTTCGGGCCGATGACGCCGACGATGCCGTTGCGCGGCAGGTTGAACGACAGGTCGTCGATCAGCAGGTTGTCGTCGAAGCCCTTCTTGAGGTGCTCCACCTCCACCACGACGTTGCCCAGCCGCGGCCCCGGCGGGATCTGGATCTCCTCGAAGTCGAGCTTGCGGGTCTTCTCCGCCTCGTTGGCCATCTCCTCGTAGCGGGCCAGGCGGGCCCGGGACTTGGTCTGCTTGGCCTTGGCGTTGGAGCGGACCCACTCCAGCTCGTCCTTGAGGCGCTTCTGCAGCTTCGCGTCCCGCTTGCCCTGGACCGCCAGGCGCTCCTGCTTCTTCTCCAGGTAGGTGGAGTAGTTGCCCTCGTAGGGGTAGGTGCGGCCGCGGTCCAGCTCCAGGATCCAGCCCGCGACGTTGTCCAGGAAGTACCTGTCGTGGGTGACGGCCAGGACGGCGCCCGGGTAGTTCGCCAGGAACTGCTCCAGCCACAGCACGCTCTCGGCGTCGAGGTGGTTGGTGGGCTCGTCGAGCAGCAGCAGGTCGGGCTTGCTCAGCAGCAGCTTGCACAGGGCGACCCGGCGGCGCTCACCTCCGGAGAGGTGCTTGACCTCCGCGTCCGGCGGCGGGCAGCGCAGGGCGTCCATCGCCTGCTCCAGCTGGGAGTCCAGCTCCCACGCGTCCGCGTGGTCGAGCTCCTCCTGGAGCTTGCCCATCTCCTCCATGAGCTCGTCGGTGTAGTCGGTGGCGAGCTGCTCGGCGATCTGGTTGAAGCGGTTGAGCTTCACCTTGATCTCGCCGACGCCCTCCTCGACGTTGCCCAGGACGGTCTTCTCCTCGTTCAACGGGGGTTCCTGCTGCATGATGCCCACGGAGTAACCCGGGCTCAGGAACGCCTCACCGTTGTTCGGCTGGTCGAGTCCCGCCATGATGCGCAGCACGGTCGACTTGCCAGCCCCGTTCGGCCCCACGACGCCGATCTTGGCGCCCGGGTAGAACTGGATGGTCGCGTTGTCGAGGATGACCTTGTCACCGTGCGTCTTGCGCACATTCTTCATGGTGTAAATGAACTCGGCCATGCCGTGAATCGTAGTTGCGCGCGGTACCCGACCTCTCAGCCGGTCCCTCAGCGGCAGCACGCGCCGTGACGAACCCCTCACCAGGGACGTCGCGTCAGCTCGCGAGCTCTACCGACGGCCGTCCCGCTTGGCGAGGTCCTGGAGCATCTCGTTGTAGGCCTGCAGGTCGGCGTCGCCGTCCTTGTCCGCCTTGCGATCGATCCGCCGGGCCTGCCTGCGGTCGGAGCGCGACCACTGGATGAGCAGCGCGAACAGCACAACGACCAGCGGCACCTCCCCGGAGGTCCAGGCGATCGCGCCGCCGAGCTGCTGGTTGGCCATCAGGTCGTGCATCCACGGCAGGCCCAGGGACCGGTAGAAGTCACCGGCGATGATCGTCTGGGACATCATCAGGATGATCCCGAAGAAGGCGTGGAAGGGCATCGAGGCGAACAGCAGCCCCACCTTGGCCAGTGGCGGCAGCTGGCGCGGCGCCGGGTCGATGCCGATCACCGGCCAGTAGAAGACGTAACCGGCCAGCAGGAAGTGCGCGTTCATCGCCAGGTGCGCCCAGTGCTGGTCGACGGCCAGCTCGAACAGCGGCGTGAAGTACAGCACGTAGAACGAGCCCACGAAAAGCGCGAACGCGACGAACGGGTTGGTCAGCACCCGGGTCACCGGCGAGTGCACGAACGCCAGGACCCACTCGCGCGCCCCGGGCGGGGCGTCCTTGCCCGCGGGCTTGAACACCCGCAGCGCCAGCGAGGTCGGACCGCCCAGCACGAGCAGCACCGGCGCCAGCATGGACAGCACCATGTGCTGGCCCATGTGCGCGGCGAACACGCCCATCGCGTACTTGCCCACGCCGCCGGAGGTGCCGATCAGCACGGACAGGCAGCCGAGCAGCCAGGCGAGCACTCGTCCGACCGGCCAGCGGTCCCCGCGCTGCCGCAACCGGTACCAGCCCCACAAGTACAGGCCCGCCGCGACCAGCGACAGCGTCCCGAAGACCAGGTCGAAGCGGAAGTCGAACAGCAGCCGCAACGTCGTCGGGGGCTCGTTCAGCGGGTAGCCGATGAGCAGCTCGGCGCGGCTGGGAACGGTGGTGTAGCCGCCGGGCGGCGGGGTCCGGCCCAGGGCGACCGCGGTGCCCAGCGTGGCGAACATGATCAGGACCTCGACGGCGCCGAGCCGCAGGAGCGCCGAGGCCTTCGCGCCCGCGTCGATCCTGCGCACGACGTTGCGCCGCTGGAAGTACCCGAACACCCCGAGCGCCAGCAGGCCCAGCAGCTTGAGCCCCACCAGCAGCCCGTAGGTGGAGCCGAGCAGATCGCCGAAGGGCACCCGAACCAGCGCGTTGATCACGCCGGAGGCGGCCATCGCGATCCAGGCCACCAGCGCGATGCGGGAGAACCGGGAGGCCACCAGCGGGAGGTGGGCGCCGCCGCGCGCGGCGTGCGCGATCAGCGCGACGAGCCCGCCGATCCAGATCACCGCGCCGTAGAGGTGCCACAGCAGGCTGTTGGTGGCCAGGTCGTGCGCTCCGCCGCTGGCCGAGTGCCCGGTGGCGATCAGCGGCACCAGCCCGGTCAGGCTCACCGCGAAGGCCGCGACCGTCCAGCCCCAGGACAGCACGACCCGGCACACCAGGGCGGTCAGGAAGGCGATCAGCGCGGTCAGCGCCCAGGCCTGCGCCTCGGCGAGCGCGTCGACCAGGCCGAGCAGGGTTTCGGTGTGCAGCACCTCCGAGACCGGCTGGCCGGTGGCGTCGGCGGCCAGGAACGGCACCATCAGCGCCGACCCGACGCACCACACGGCGGCGGCCCAGCCCGCGGCGCGCACCGCGGCGTAGCCGTCGGCGAGCAGCGCCCCGGAACGGCCCGCCGGGATCCCGAAGGAGGCCAGCAGCAGCGATCCGATGGTGATCACCGCGCCGGCCTCGGCGATGACCCGCACCGCGGGCAGGCCGAACTGGGTGAACGGGCCGGGGTCGGGAAGGCCGAGCAGCGCGTAGTTGGCCCCGGCCGACAGCGCGGTCAGCGCGACGGCCACCAGCGCCGCGAGCAACCCGGCGGTGACGACCAGCACGCCGAGGGTGCCGGACGCGTTGCGTCGTTCCGGTGGGGTTTCGGCGACGGTCTCGGATGCCACGCACCGAGCGTAACGGCGGCTGCGCACGCATCACTGGGCAGGATGTCGCGGACGTGGCACCGGGCACTCCGCGCCCGATACGGTTAGCGGGTGCCCCACGTCCGCTTCCGCGCACTGCTCCCGATGCTCGCGCTGGCGTTGACCGGCTGCGGCCCGGGGATCGCGGGCGAACCGATCCCGGCCGCCGGGTTCCAGGACGAGCCCCGGAGCACCACCCGCGCGCCGGCGGACGAACCGCAGATCCCGCGACCGCGCGACGCCGCGCGCGCGGACCCGTGCGCGCTGCTCCAGCCGGAGGCCCTCGCTGCGCTGGGCGGCCCGGTCGGCCGGCCGCACCGGGGCGACCCGGTGCCCGGCGCCTGCGCCCAGCGCCTCGGCAGCGCCCCGGAGGACACCGCGGCGGCCGGCTTCTACGCCCCCTACGAGGCGGTGGTGGACAGACAGCCGCGCGGGGTGGCGGTCGCCGTGGAAGGCCATTCGAGCTGGTTGTACTGCGAGGAGATCACCGAGCACCAGACCTGCACCGCGGCCACCGCGATCGCGCCGGACCGCACGCTGCTGACCATGCTCTCGCTGCGCGGCGCCTCGGCGGCCGACACCTCGGACCCGCTGTTCCGGCTGACCAGGACGGCCCTGGGCGCGCTGCCCCCGGCGTGATCTCATCGCGATGAGCTGCGCGCCTCCACCCCGCCGACACCCCTGGTGACCAGGCGTTACACATTCGGGCTGTCGGATTGCTTGCCGTTTTGTACCGGCTCGGCAACGGTGCAGCGTCGTTCGCACACCCGATGATGCAGGCGGCTACCCTGCTTGCTGCGCCACATAGGGCTGGTCGCCTGGCCAAACGGCCCCCATAGCTCAGCTGGATAGAGCAAAGGACTTCTAATCCTTAGGTCGCAGGTTCGAGTCCTGCTGGGGGCGCTCATCCCCGGGTCGCAGACCTGGGGACCAGCAGCCACCAAGATCAACTCATGATCTGCCCCCGGCTCCGGGGCTCGTGGCCAACGAGGGCGCTCGCCCACCTGGCGATCTCCCCGGGCGCACCGCGGTGGGCGAAGTGCCCGCACTTCTTCCATCAAGAGCACCGGCCCGGTGGCTGGACCCTCGATGAAAGAAGTGCGCGGGCGCTGTGCGGCGGTCACAGGGCCTCGGCGCGCACGACGTCGAGGTTGTGGAACGTCGGCTCGCCGTCGCAGAGCTCGCGCATCCGCTTCGCGAACGCGTCGGTCTCGGGCAGCCGGGAGTTCTCCATGGCCCGCTCGTAGGTCGGGAACTCGACGAACTCGAAGTACCGCCCGGGCTCGTCGTGCTCCGCGGTCAGCACCGCCTTGGTCGCGGTGCGCTTGCCGCCGGTCTTGGCCTCCCACTCGTCCAGCAGCGCGTTGATCTCGTCGCGGCGCGAGCTCTGGAACTCGATGACCTGGACGAAGTGGTTGCCGTCGTCCGAGGTCGCCTCGTCCTCCAGGAACTGGCGCACGTCCTCGCGCAGCTGCGGGGTGTCCTCGTGGCCGTGCACCGACACCGCGTGCTCGGCGGCGGCCCGGGCGACCTCCTCTTCCTCCCCGATGATGATGAGCGAGCAGTTCATCTCGCTGGGGTACTTGCGGCAGTCCGCAATCTTCCTGCTCATGGCGCTCTCCCTCCGGGCCCTTCCCAGGCCTCGCCCCCAGCATCCGCCGCCGCGACCTATCCCCACCAGGGACTTTGGACACCAGCAACCCGGATGACGCGCAGTTCCACCGGGAAACTGCGCGGGCGTCGCGTCGACGGCTCCGCCCGGACGCCTCCGATCGGGTGGTGGTCGTCGTCGGGGCCGCCGGCGGCCCAACCGAGCGCGAGGGGATCGCGTCCGGTCCGGCAGACTTGGAAGCGGCCCTCCGCCGCTTCGCGGCTCTGCTCGTCCCGGAAGGAAACGCCCCCGTGCAGGACACCGAGAACGCATTCGACTTCGAGTTCCGCGGCCGCCGGGTCGTGCGGGACCGTCCGCTGGTGATGGCGATCGTCAACCGCACGCCGGACTCGTTCTACGACCGGGGCGCGACCTTCGCCGAGGAGCCGGCGCGGGAAGCGGTGCGCAAGGCCGCCGAGGAGGGCGCCGACATCATCGACATCGGGGGCGTCACCGCCAGCCCGGGCGACGAGGTCGACACCGACGAGGAGATCGCGCGGGTGCTGCCCACCGTCGAGTGGACCCGGCAGCACTACCCCGACCTGCTGATCAGCGTGGACACCTGGCGGCACGAGGTCAGCGACGCGGCGTGCCGCGCGGGCGCGGACATCATCAACGACGCCTGGGGCGCCGCCGACGACAAGATCATGGACGTCGCCGCCGAGCACCGGGCCGGCTACATCTGCACCCACGCCAACCGCGACCCCCGCGCCACCCCGGTGCGCTCGGACTACGAGGACGTGGTCGGCACCGTGGTGGACGAGATCGTGCGGCTCGCCGAGCTGGCCGAGTCCAAGGGCGTGCCCCGCCGCGGCGTGATCATCGACGGCACCGGCTACGGCAAGAACACCACCGACCACCTGGAGCTGGTGCGCCGCGTGCCGGAGATGGTGGCCACCGGCTGGCCGGTGCTGATGGCGCTGTCCAACAAGACCTTCGTGCGCGAGTCGCTGGACCTCACCGCCGAGCAGCGCGAGGAGCTGCTGACCGGCACCCTGGCGGCGACGGCCATCGCGGCCCGCTCCGGCGCGGCGATCTTCCGCGCCCACCAGGCGCTGCAGACCCGGCGCACGCTCGAGATGGTGGCGTGCATCAACGGAACCCGGCAGCCCCTGCTCCCGGAGGAGTGGATCTCCTGATGCGACAGATCTGGCCCGAGCCCGGACCGGAGCTCGACCACGCGCAGCTCGAGGACCTCTACACCTACCCCGCCGCCGACCGCAGGTGGCTCGCGGTCAACTTCGTCTCCAGCGCCGACGGCGCGGTGGAGGCCGGTGGCACGGCGCGCGCGCTGTCCAACCCGCCGGACCGCGCGGTGCTCCAGCTGGGCAGCGACCTGGCCGACGTGGTGCTGGTGGGTGCCACCACCGCGATGGTCGAGGGCTTCCGCGGCGTGCACCCGAGCGCCGAGACCCTGGAGATCCGGCGCAGGCGGGGGCTGGCCGACATCGCCGCGACCGCGGTGGTCACCACCGGATCCCTGCCCGGCGATGCGCCCGCGATCGCCGAGGCCGCCACCCCCACCTTCGTGCTGACCTGCGAATCGGCACCGCGCGCCCGGCAGAAGGCGTGGAAGGAGACCGGCGCGGAGGTCATCGTGGCCGGTGAGCAGGAGGTGGACCTCGCCGTGGCCGTCGGCGAGCTCGTCGATCGCGGGATGCGGCGCATCGACTGCGAGGGCGGCCCGCACCTGTTCGGCGCGCTGCTGTCCGCCGGCGTCGTCGACGAGCTGCGGCTGACCGTCTCGCCGCTGCTGGTCAGTGGAGCCGCGTCGCGCATCGCGGCCGGGACCCCGCTGGACCCGGTGGACCTCGAGCTCGCCTCGGTGCTCGCGGAGGACGGCGTGCTGCTGCTGCGCTACCTGGTCGGAGGGGCATGACCGCCGAACCGCTCGCCCTGCGCTCCGCGCGGGAACTCGCCGAGGAGGTGCTGTTCCCGGCGTCGACCGCTGTGGACCGCTCGGACCGGGTCCCGGCCGAGCACCTGGACCTGCTGGCCGGGCGCGGCCTCTACGGCATGGCCGCGCCCGAGGAGTCCGGTCTGGACCTGCCGGACCAGGCCGCTGCGCTGCGGCTGCTGGAGATCCTGGCCGGCGGCTGCCTGACCACCACCTTCGTGTGGATGCAGCACCACGGGGCGGTGCGCGCGCTGGCCGAGTCGCGCAACCGCGCGCTGCAGCAGGACCTGCGCCCGGAGCTGATCAGCGGCAAGCGGCGCGCCGGCGTGGCGATCAGCTCGGCGGTGCGCACCGGCCCCGCTCCGCTGCGCGCCCAGCAGGTCGTCGGCGGCTACCTGTTCTCGGGGACCGCCCCGTTCGTGACCGGGTGGGGCATGATCGACCTGCTGCACACCGCCGCCAGGGACAACGACGACGCGCTGGTGTTCGCGCTGCTCGACGCCGAGGAGAACGAGGGCGTCACCGCGGAGCCGCTGGACCTGCTCGCGGTGCGCGCCAGCGGCACCGTGACCCTGCGGTTCCACCGGCACTTCGTGCCCCGGGACAAGATCGTCCGGGTGGTTCCGCAGGAGGAGTACCTGCGCGGCGACGCCGAGTCCTTGCGGTTCAACGGCGCGCTCTCCCTCGGCCTGGCCGGGCGGGCGATCTCGCTGCTCGGCGAGGACGCGGGAGGCCTGCCCGCGGAGCTCGACGCGGCCCGCGACCGCCTGGTCGACGCGACCGCCGAGGAGGTCCCGGCCGCGCGCGCGATCGGGTCGGAGCTGGCCGTGCGCGCCGCCAACGCGTGCGCGGTGCAGCACGGCAGCGGTGCGCTGCTGCCCGGCGCGCACGCCCAGCGCCTGGTCCGGGAGGCCACCTTCCTGCTGCTGTTCGGCTCCAGGCCGAGCGTCCGCGCAGAGCTGCTGGACCGGTTGACCGACCGCTGATCAGCCGCGCAGCTCGCGCTTGAGCAGCTTGCCGGAGGCGTTGCGGGGCAGCTCGGCGCGGAACTCGACCGAGCGGGGCCGCTTGTAGTTGGCCAGCACGCGCTCGCAGTGGGCCAGCACCTCGCGCTCGGTCAGCTCGGAGCCTACGACGAAGGCCTTGCCGACCTCGCCGAGCCGGTCGTCGGGCACGCCGACCACCGCCACCTCGCGGACGCCCTCCAGCGCGTCGAGCACCTGCTCGACCTCGGCCGGGTAGACGTTGAAGCCGCCGCAGACGTACATGTCCTTGAGCCTGTCGGTGATCGCGAGGTGACCCCGCTCGTCGAGCACCCCGACGTCGCCGGTGCGCAGCCAGCCGTCGACCACCGCGGCGGCGGTGGCCTCCGGGTCGTCGAGGTAGCCCAGCATCACGTTCGGCCCGCGCAGCACGACCTCGCCGGCCTCGCCCGGCGGAAGCGCCTCGCCCCGCTGGTCGACCACCGCGACCTCGAAGCCGGCCGCGGCGCGGCCCGCGGTGCGCGCGACGGTTTCCACCTCGTCACCCGGGCGGCACATGGTGGCCACCACCGCCTCGGTGAGCCCGTAGGCGGTCAGCACGGTCTCGAAGCCGAGATCGGCGCGCATCCGCTCGATCAGCGCGATTGGCACGACCGCCGCGCCGGTGACCGCCAGCCGCAGTCCGGGCGGGGTCCCGTCGCGCTCCGGGGCGTGCAGCAGGGACTGGAAGATCGTGGGCGCGCCGGCCAGGATCGAGACCCGCTCGGCCTCCAGCAGGCGCAACGCGGCAGCCGGCTCGAACAGGGCCTGCGGCAGCATCGTGGCCCCGGTCAGCAGGCACACCAGGATGCCCGCCTTGTAGCCGAAGCTGTGCGAGAACGGGTTGACCAGCAGGTACCGGTCGTCCCGGCGGACCTGACCGCACTCGGCCCAGGCCTCGGCCACGCCGAGGGTCTGCCGGTGCGCCGACATCACGCCCTTGGCGCGGCCGGTGGTGCCGGAGGTGAACAGCACGTCGGCCAGGTCGTCGGCGGTGACCTCGTCGGCGCGTCGCTCGACCTCCTGCGGCGGGACCGCGGCGGCCAGCGCCGGGATCTGCGTCCAGTCGTGCACGCCCGGCCCCGCCTCGCCCGGTTCGCCCAGCGGGACCCGCAGCACCGCGCGCAGCTCCGGCAGCCCGGCGACCACCTCGCCCGGCCCGTCGCCGGCGGCTTCGCGGATGCCCGCGAGGCGGTCGGCGCCGAGGAAGTCGTCGGCGACCACGAGCGCGCGGACGTTCCCGCGGCGCAGCAGGTCGACGGTCTCGGTGCCGGTGAACCGGGTGTTGACCGGGATCAGCGCGGCTCCGGCGTAGGAGGCGCCGAGCGCGGCCAGCACCCAGTGGTGCGTGTTCGGCGAGTTCAGCGCCACCCGGTCGCCCGGGCCGACGCCGAGCGCGACGAACGCCCGCGCCAGCTCGCGGATCTGGGCGGCCAGCTGCCCGAAGCTCAACCTGACGGGACCGTCGACCAGCGCCTCGACCTCGCCGAACCGCTCCTCGGCGGCCCGCACCGCAGCAGGAATCGAGTCCACGACCATCTCGCGACCTCCCCGAACTCGCCCGGATCACCCAGACCCTAACCGAGCAAGCAACCGCTTGGCACCCCTCGATCACCACCACCCCCGAGAACCCCCGGAAACCCGACCCCGATTGGAAGGCTTTTCGGGGGACGGATTGGGAGGCCATTCCGCACGCCGATTGGGAGGTGATTCGGGGTGCTGACGGGGAGGTCTTTTCGGGGGTGGAGCGGGAGGTGGTTTCGGAGGCGCGGGGTGGGCCTTTCGGTCGAACTTGGAGGCGGGGGAACGATTCGGATGGATTTCCACCGTTTCCGGGGGTCGGCCGGCGTGGCACGATCTGGCGCGATCACGACCGAACCAGCAGGGTCCTCGCGCCGAGGAGTGTCGATGAGCAGCGCCGCCATCGGTTCCGGTACCGCCCCGACCGACCCCGGGGAGCTCCGCCGGGTCGTCGTTTCGTCCGTGGTCGGCACCGCCCTGGAGTGGTACGACTTCTTCATCTACGGCTTCGCCGTGACCCTGGTGTTCAACGAGCTGTTCTTCCCCACCGGCGATCCGGCGACCGGCACGATCGCGGCGTTCGCCACCTTCGGAGTCGGCTTCGCCGTCCGCCCGCTCGGCGGGTTCCTGTTCGGACACCTCGGCGACCGGATGGGCAGGCGCACGACGCTGGTGCTGACGACGCTGATCATGGGCGTGTCGACCGGCCTGATCGGGCTGCTGCCGACCTACCAGAGCATCGGCGTGGCCGCCCCGGTCCTGCTCACCCTGCTGCGGGTGTGCCAGGGCCTCGGCGCGGGCGCGGAGTTCGGCGGCGCCTCCACGCTGCTGTGCGAGCACGCGCCGCCGCACCGGCGCGGCTACCTCAGCTCCTACGCGCAGACCGGCGTGCAGATCGGGCTGCTGCTGGGCACGCTGACCTTCCTGCTGGTCGAGCGGCTGGGCACCGAGGCGGTGCAGGCCTGGGCCTGGCGGGTTCCGTTCCTGCTCAGCTTCCTGCTCATCGCGGTCTCGCTGTACGTGCGGCTGCGCGTGGCCGAATCCCCGGTGTTCCAGCGGATGTCCCGGCACCGCGGCGCGGCCGCGCTGCCGGTGTTCGACGCGCTGCGCCGCTACCCGCGCAACTTCCTGATCGGCATCGGCGCGCACGTGTGCGACACGGCGGTGGTCTACATCTACGCCACCTTCACCGTGGCCTACCTGCAGGAGACCCTCGGGATGCCGCGCTGGGTCGGCCTGACCGGGGTGATCACCTCGACGCTGGTGGTGATCGCGCTGCAGCCGGTCTACGGCGCGCTGTCGGACCGGGTGGGGCGCAAACCGCTGAACCTGTTCGGCGTGCTGTTCACGGCGCTGTTCGCCTTCCCGTTCTTCGCCCTGCTGGGCACCGAGCAGCCGGAGCTGATCTGGCTGGCCCTGGTGGTCGCGGCCGGTCTCGGCCTGGCTCCGATGATCGCGGTGCAGCCCGCGTTCTACGCAGAGCTGTTCGGCGCCCGGGTCCGCTACACCGGCTTCGCCGCCTCCCGCGAGATCGGCGCCGCCCTGGGCGGCTTCTCGCCGCTGGTGGCCTCCGCCCTGGTGCTCCAGGCCGGAGGCACCGGCTGGTTGGTGGCCGCGTGGATGATCGCCACCGCGATCGCATCGCTGATCGCCTTCGCCTGCTCGCGGGAGACCAAGGACGCCGACATCACGGCCGCGGAGACCGACGGCGTCAGCTGACCGCGGCCGCGGCCTCGTCCTCCTCGTCGCGGTCGGCGACCAGTTCGTGGACGAAGGCGGGTGTGGGCGGGAAGTGCCAGGCCTCTTCGGCGGGATCGCACAACTCGCTGGCGAGCTCTTCGTAGATCGGAACGCTGTCGGACTTCTCGGGCTGCTGTTCCCCCATGCCGCATCCCCTCATCGTCGGCAGGCGAGCCTTGTCGTCCCTGCGAGGATCGCGCGGCCGCCTCGGCACCGACGGCCCCGCAACGCGAATCCCCTTGTGCGGGAGATCCACACGGACCCAAACACAACGACGGGCACCTCTGCCAAGCCCGGGTCGGCCATTTAACACGACAGGGTGAACTGCCTCTACGTCCCGGTCGCCGCTTCGTAACGGTGCGGGCACGAGCCCTCAAGTCGCGCTCACGCCTGCGACCAGCTGCCGCCCGCCTGGAAGTCGTGCCACTCGCGCCCCCAGGCGCGCATCGCGATCCGCCTGGCCGCGTGCTGGGTGGCCGCGATCAGCGAGAGGAAGCCGAACTCGAGGATGACCAGCAGCAGCAGCGCCGCGAAGACCGCCGAGGCGGCCAGCGAGCCGCCGTCGGCCGGCGGCGGGACCCGGTTGCCCTGCTGGTCGACCCACACTGTGGCGGTGTCCCCGACCTTCGCTCCCGCGGGGACCCGGACGGTCGAGCGGTGCTGTTGCGCACCGTCCCGCCACTCGACCACCGCGGTCGAGCTGACCGCGTCCTGGCTGTAGGCCTCGGAGACCGGCACGCTCAGCGCGGGCTCGGTCGCCAGCACCGCCTCGACCGGCTTGCTCTCCCGCGCGGCCGCCCGGGCCCGGTCGGTGAGGTCGTCGTGCAGCGAGCCCGCGAACAGCGCCGAAGCCGGTACTGCGATCAACGCGCCCATCAGCAGCAGCAGGGTGATGCCTGCCGCGACCCGGTCGATGGGCCGGCGCAGCGGGTTCGGGCTGATGCTCAGCGCGTTGACCAACCACGACGCGTGCGCCTTG
The DNA here is from genome assembly GCF_042665275.1 of Saccharopolyspora griseoalba. Lineage (NCBI taxonomy): Bacteria > Bacillati > Actinomycetota > Actinomycetes > Pseudonocardiales > Pseudonocardiaceae > Saccharopolyspora > Saccharopolyspora griseoalba. Next base: position 345,393 of record NZ_JBHTCJ010000005.1, read on the forward strand.
AGCGCCGTTCCCATGCAGAACCTCCAGTCACGGTGTGCGGTGCAGTCCCCACGTGGAGTATCTCGCGTCAGGCGGCGATCGTTATGGCTCCGTGACCAGTTCTACACTATTGATGCCGTGGACGTCGGGTAGCCACGCTCCGTGCGGAACCGCCCGAGAGGCCTGGGGCGCGCGTCTTTTCGCAGCGCAGCGGGATCACCGGGCTCTGCGGCGCCACCACCGGCCGCGCCCCGGCGCGCCGGAGCCCCGGTCGGCCCCGGCGTTGTGCAGCCATTCGTGCCACGCGGCCGCGTCATCGGCGCCCACACCGCGTAGCAGCCTGCTGATCCGCCGGTGAGCGGCGCGGTCGTGCTCGCGCGCCCAGCCCTCCAGCTCGCGGTCGAAGGCCGTGCGCACCTCGGCGGCGGCCGCGTCCTGCCAGCCGGTCAGGAACGCGAGCGCGACGGCCCGGTCGCGCTGGCCGGAGGTGGCCCGCTCGTCGCGCCACAGGGCGGGCAGCTCGCGCGCGAGGGCGCGCTGCAGCCCCTCGCCCGCTTCGGTGACCACTCCCAGGGCCTCCCCCAGCGCGAGCTCGCGCAGCACGCCGAGGATCTCCGGGCCGCGCGCCTCGATCACCCGCGCGCTGATCCCGCGCAGCGAACCGGCCTGCGCACCGCGCTTGGGGTAACCGGTCAGCCAGGAGCGCACCCGCCCGTCGTCGGTCCACAACTCGCGCAGGCCGCCGCGGTCGCCGATGTGGTGGCCCAGCATCCGCAGCAGGTCGAGGTGAGGCGCGGTGACCTCGGCGCGGTCCAGAGCGGCGAACACCCGCTGCGCGACCGGTTCGGGCACCGCGGTGGCCGGCATCGCCGCGACCAACCGGTGCAGCTCGTCGACCTCGGGTTCGGCGGCGCCGAACAGCGCGGCGAACACCGCCTCCGGCAGGCCGCGGCCGGGGTCGCGCAGCTGCTCGGCGAAGGTCGTCACGACCTGCTCGCGGGCCGGTCCGCCCGCCGCGACCGCGGCGCCGATCACCTCGGCGTCCAGCGGCTCGCCCGGTTCGGTGGCGGCGTCCAGCAGCAGCGGCCACCAGTCGGCGGCCACGTCGCGGCGGACGTTGTCGGCCTCGGGGCCGGCTAATCGGTGCGCCAGCAGGTCCCGCAACCGCCCGACCAGCTCCTCGCGGCAGGGCCACTCCCCGGGGACGACCTCGACGCGCGGGTGATCGGCCCACCAGCGCACGAACCGGTCGGCGTCCTCGGCGAAACCACCCGCCCGCAGCGGAACCCCGAACCGGGTCGCGGTGCGCAGCAGCAGGTCGAAGCGCTCCGCCGGAGCCGCCGCGGCCGCGTTCCGGATCAGGATGCGGGCCTGCTCGGCCTCCTCCTCGGTCCAGGGCAGCGGTTCGAGCGGCTGCGGTTCGGCCACCGGGTCGCCGTGCAGGATCTCGTCGAGCTCGTCGCGCAGCAGCGCGATCCGCACCCGGCCGGTGTGCTCGCCCACGTTCTCGGCGAGGTCGACCAGCACCGCGCGCGGCGGCTCGGCGGCCAGCACCGCCGAGAGCACCGCCCCGCGCACATCGGTGCCCGACGGCGCGGGGGCGTCGCGCAACCAAGCTGCCAGCGGGCGGCAGTCGGCGGGGCTGGCGTGCTCGCCGAGCACGATCAGCCCGGCGGCCAGCCGATCGGCCTGCCCCGCGCTGGCCTCGGAGCGGGCGCGGGCGAACTGGTGGGCCAGCTCCACCGCGTCGACGACGTCGACCGGATCGGCCACCAGGAAGCGCGGCACCCAGTGCTTGGCCGAGCCGGTCGGTTCCACCTCCGGCGGGGCCGCGGCGAGGTCGAACCGCACCGCGCCCGGGTGCTCGCCGGGCTCCGCCGCGGCCAGCACCTGCGCGCCGGTGTCGCCCGCGAAGGCGCTGAACGAGGCGCGCAGGGCGCGCTCCTGCGGCAGCAGCAGGGTGGCCGCGGCGATCCAGCGCACCGCGAACTCCACGTCCGGGGCCACCAGCACGACGCGGGGGCCGCCGTCGAGCGCCCGGTCGATCGCCGAGTGCAGCGCGGTCAGCAGGGCCGCCCCGTCGCGTTCCAGGACCCAGCCGCGCAGCTCCTCCGCGGTCAGCGGGCCCGGTTCCGGCTCGGCTTGCACCTCGGGCGCGTCGGGTTCGTCGGCCCACCACGGCGCGCCCCACAGCTGAGCCGGGCGGATCGGGCCGTAGAGCTGCGCGTCGGCGGTGGTCAGCGAGTGCGTGCGGCCCTCCGCGGTGGTGCGCGCGGTGCGGTAGCCCTCCTGGTCGTGATCGTGCGACAGCGCCGGGGACCCGGACACCGGTGGTGCGCCGTCGCCGTAGCGCGATCGGAACTCCCGCCCGCTCATCGCCCGCTCCCTTGGTTCCTCCGCGTGGTCGCGACCGAGATTATCCGCGCGTCCGTTGATCTCGTGCGTCAACGGGTTCCAGGAGCGACCAAAAGGAGCAGCATGATCGTCGACGCACTGGAGCGGGCCCGGCGGGTCTGGGCGTAGCTCCGCTCCGAGCTCGACGAACCGCGGTGGCGCGAGCGAGCGCCTCTCGTTGAAAGGAGTCCCCCGACGCTCAGCGCTCGGGGGACTCCTTCAACGAAGGGCTGTCAGCCGAGCACCGGGAGGCCCACCGCGGCGTCGATGGCGATGGCCACGAAGACCAGGGCCAGGTACGAGTTCGACAGGTGGAACAGGTGCATCGGGTTCATCGCCCCGCCCTTGCGAGCGGCGGCGTAGAGCCGCTGCGCGACGATCAGGAACGCCGCACCGCCCAGCACCGCGAGCGCCACGTAGATCCAGCTGGTCACCGGCACCAGCAGCAGCGTGCTGCCGACCGTGGCCCAGCTGTAGACCAGGATGCGCGCCGAGACCTGGCGCGTCGTGGCCACCACCGGCAGCATCGGCACGCCCGCGCGGGCGTAGTCGTCCTTGTACTTCATCGCCAGCGACCAGAAGTGCGGCGGCGTCCACAGGAACACCACGGCGAACATCACCAGCGCCGGCCACTCGACCGAGCCGGTCACGGCGGCCCAGCCGACGACCACCGGCATGCAGCCGGCCGCCCCGCCCCAGACGATGTTCTGCGAGGTCCGGCGCTTGAGCACCAGGGTGTAGACGAAGACGTAGAACAGGATCGCGCTGGTCGACAGCGCGGCCGCGAGCAGGTTGGCGCCCAGCCACAGCACCAGGAACGACACCACGCCCAGCACCACGCCGAAGATCAGCGCGTTGCGGCGGGGCACCTCGTGGTGGACCAGCGGGCGCTTCTTGGTGCGGTCCATCACCGCGTCGATGTCGGAATCGGCCACGCAGTTGAGCGCGTTGGCGCTGCCCGCCGACATCGCGCCGCCGACCAGGGTGACCAGCACCAGCCAGGGGGACGGGATGCCGCGGTCGGCCAGGAACATCGCGGGGATGGTCGTGACCAGCAGCAGCTCGATGACGCGCGGTTTGGTCAGCGCGAAGTAGGCCGCGGCGATGCTGCGCCGGCTGACCTGGCGCGGCTCGTCGGCCGACGTCGTCGCGGGCTCGGAGATGGACCTCATGAGGCGCGGGTTTCCTCCGGGGTGTTCGACGGCACGATCGGCTTGCCGGCCATCCGGAGCTCGTGCCAGCGCACGACCTTGCGCTCGGCGAAGAACGCGCCGAACGGGATGGTCCCCGCCAGCAGCACCAGGAGCATGCGCCCCAGGGGCGCGCGCAGCTGGGTCGTGGCGATCACCGCGACCAGCAGGTAGACCATGTACAACCAGCCGTGCGCGACGCCGATGCGGAAGCTCCAGGTGGTGCCGAACTCCTGGGCGGTCGAGCCGGTCGGCCACAGGCCGACGAGATGCCCGTACTTGAGCACCACCGCGGCGCACAACAGGATCAGCAGCACGGCCGTGACGTACGCCATGATCCGGTAGAAGATCAGCACACCAGGCTTCACGCCAATCCCTCAATCCCGCCTCATGCCTAGCATTACCGGTGTCAATAGACGGTACGCCACGCGCGCGAGGGGGCTGCTCTCGACCTCGGCCAAGAGTGGCGATGCACACTCCGCATGTCCCGCACCCGCGGGCTGACCAGAGGTTTCCCGCGCGGCCCAGCGGCCGGCGATCAGCGCATCCCGTGGGCCTCGGCGATCAGCTCGAAGCTGCGCAGCTTGGTCTCGGCGTCCGGGACGTTGGCGGTGAGCATCAGCTCGTCCGCGCCGGTCCGGCCGCGCAGCTCGTCGAGCTCGGCGCGCACCCGCTCCGGGGGGCCGAAGATCGCGTCGGACAGCCAGTCGTCCAGGAACGCCCGGTCGAGGTCGGTGCAGGGGTAGTCGCGGGCCTGCTGCCTGGTCGGCTGCTCGGCGGGCAGGCCCTGGCGCAGCTTGAGCATGCTCAGCGCGATCGGGCGCACCACGTCGAGGGCTTCCTCCTCGGTGTCGGCGGCGACCGCCTGCACGCCGATCAGGCAGTAGGGCTCGTCGAGGACCGCGGAGGGCTGGAAGGAGCTGCGGTAGAGCTCCAGGGCGGGCTCGGTGTTCCGCGCGGCGAAGTGGTGCGCGAAGGCGAACGGCAGGCCGAGCCGGCCGGCGACCTCGGCGCTGAAGCCGCTGGAGCCCAGCAACCACACCGGCGGCACCGGGCCGCGCGGGACGGCCTGCACGTCCGCGCAGGGGTGGTCGATCGGGAAGTCGTCGCCGAGGAAGCCCAGCAGCTCGCCGAGCTGCTGCGGGAAGTCGTCGGCCGACAGCGGCCCCTCGGTGCGGCGCAGCGCCCGGGCGGTGGCCTGATCGGTCCCCGGCGCCCGCCCGAGGCCGAGGTCGATGCGTCCGGGGTGCAGCGCCTGCAGCGTGCCGAACTGCTCGGCGACCACCAGCGGCGCGTGGTTGGGCAGCATCACGCCGCCCGAGCCGAGCCGCAGGGTCCTGGTGTGCGCGGCCAGGTGGGCGAGCACCACGGCGGGCGACGAGCTGGCGATGCCGGGCATCCCGTGGTGCTCGGCCAGCCACATCCGGTGGTAGCCCCAGCGCTCGGCGCTGCGCGCCAGCTCGGTGGTCCCTCGCAGCGCCTCGGGCGCGGAGGTCTCCACGCCGACGGTGGACAGGTCCAGCACCGACAGCGGCACCGCCGCGTCGCCGCGCGCCGTCCCGCGGACGACGTCGTTCTCGTTCGCACTCATCACCGCGGGACAACCCCGGCCGGTCCCGCGGTGTTCCCGGCGCGCGGCCGCGCGCCCCCTTCCATCGAAAGTCCCAGGGCGGTCCGCGGACTTCTGATGAAAAAGGGGACGTCGGGCGCGTCAGGTGGTGAAGGCGTAGTCGCGGGAGCGGGCGGTGCGGCCGGCCAGCAGCGAGTCGCGGATCTCGCCCGCGCGCACCGCGCCGTTGGACAGCAGCGACGAGGTGATGCCGTGGGTGTGCTCGGTGCCGCCCTGCAGGTAGATCGCGCCGGGCAGCTCCTCGGTGGTGCGGACGCGGTAGTCGCGCTCGACCTGGAGGTTGCCCTCGACGTCCCGCGCGCAGCACTTGGCGGTGTCGCCGAGCAGCCGCCGGGGATCGCGGGGGCGGCAACCGGTGGCGTAGACCAGCAGGTCGGTGTCGAGCACCGCGCGCTCGCCGGTGGGCTGGAACTCGGTGGTCACCGTTGCCCCGCCGGAGCGCACCTCGACGTCGGCGAGCCGCGTGGCGTGCATGATCCGCAGACGCTGCTCGCCCGCCACCTTCTCCCGGTAGCTGCGGGCGTAGAGCTCCTCGATGAGGTCGAGGTCGACCACCGAGTAGTTGGTGTTGCGGTGGTAGTCCATCAGCTGGGCGCGGAACTCCGGCGGGGCCGCGAAGAAGTCGTCGACCGCCTGCGGGTCGAAGATCCGATTGGCGAACGGGCTGTCGTCGGCCGGGCTGTACCCGTACCGGCCGAACACCGCGCACACCTCGGCGCCGGTGAAGGTCCGGTGCAGGTAGTCCACGACCTCGGCGGCGCTCTGCCCGGCGCCGACCACCACGCAGCGGCGCGGCTCCTCGGGCAGCTCGGGAACCCGGTGCAGCAGGTCGAGGTTGTGCCAGACCCGGTCGCCGAGCTCGGCGCCCCCGGGCACGTGCGCCTCCAGCCCGGTGGCCAGCACGACGTTGCGCGCCCGGTGCACCGCGAGCCTGCCGCCGTGGCGCACCACGACCTGGAAGTGCTCGTCCGCCGGGTGCAGCTCGACGACCTCGGAGCCGTAGTGCACCCGGTCGGCGACCCGGGAGGCCGCCCACTCCAGGTAGTCGTGGAACTCCACGCGGGTGGGGAACAGCGTCTTGTGGTTGATGAAGTCGGTCAGCCTGCCCTTGTCGTGCAGGTAGGACAGGAAGGAGAAGTCGCTGGCCGGGTTGCGCATCGTGACCAGGTCCTTGAGGTACGAGACCTGCATCGTGGTGCCCTCGATGAGCATCCCGCGGTGCCAGCCGAAGGTTTCCTGGCGTTCGAAGAACACCGCGTCGAGCTCCTCGGCCGCGCTCGCGGTGCGGTTGTGCTCCTCGACCGCGATCGCCAGCGCCAGGTTGGACGGCCCGAAACCGATCCCCAGCACGTCGTGGACGTTCTCCTCGTTCAGCGCCGCAGACACGTCGTCCTCTCGGTTCGCCGGTGCCCGACGCGCGGGCGGTTTGCCTCCCGGCGAAACCCCTGGGTTAGGCCGGTGTTCGCCTGCGTCGGTCAGTCCCGATCGTGGTTGTGCTTGTCGTGGTACTCCGTTTCGGCCATGCCCTGCTTCCAGTAGCCGATGGCCAGCACGGACCTGGCGTCCATGCCCCGCTCGTCGCGCAGGTGCCGCCGGATGCCGCGCACCACGCCGGACTCGCCCGCGACCCACGCGGACACGTCGAGGTCGGCGGGCACGTCGAGCCCCTGGACGGCGTCGTGCAGCTGCCGCGAGCGCCCGGGCGCGGCGCCGTTGCGGTGCAGCCAGGTCCAGCTCAGGTCCGGCGGGCAGGGCACGCGCTGGTGATCGGCCGCGGAGTCGACCTCGACCAGCACCTGCCCGCGCGCGGTCGGCGGCAGGCCCTCGACGATGCTGGAGATCGCGGGCAGCGCGGTCTCGTCGCCGACCAGCAGGTACCAGTCGGCTTCCCGGCAGGTCTTGCCGCCGGGGCCCATCACGCCGAGCCGGTCGCCGGGCCGGGCGCGGCGCGCCCAGCTGGAGGCCACGCCGTGCTCGCCGTGCATCACGAAGTCGACGTCGAGCTCGCCGCGGGCCTCGTCGTAGCGGCGCACGGTGTAGGTGCGCATGGTCGGCCGGACCTCCGGCTCGGGCCAGCGGTAGCGGCCGGTCTCCTCGTCGAGGGTCGGCAGCACCGGGCGCTGCTGGCCCGGCCGCGGGACGAAGACCTTGATGTTCGGCCCGGTGTGCTGGTCGAGGAAGCCTTGGAGCTCCTCGCCGCCGAGGGTCACCCGCCGCATCGACGGGCCCAGCTCGGCGGTCCGCACGACCTCGAGGTCCCGCGCCGGTGGCCGGTTGCGCCGGAGTCGATCCGTGGTTCCCATCGACCGCCCGCTCCTTTCCGTCCCGCCAACGATCTTCACTAGTTTAGGCTAGCCTAACCATATAGCGGAAGATTGTCTTCCCCGGGGTGGCTCAGATCTCCTAGCGCGTCGCGGGAACCGGTTCCCCTTGCGGTGCGGCGGGTTCCGGCATCCGGAGCACCAGAAGACCGCCGAGCAGCGCGAAACCGGCCGACAGCAGCATCGCGGCGTGGTACGAGCCCAGCCCAGGACCCGCCATGGCCAGCACCGACGCGGTCACGGCCACCCCCAGCGCGGAGCCGACGTGGCGCTGCACGTTGAACAGCGTGGAAGCCCCGCCGGTGGCCGCCTCGTCGATCGTGGAGAACGCCACGACCTGCAGCTCGGCCGATGCTGCGCCGACGAAGAAGCCGGAGGCCAGCTGCACCAGCGCGGCCAGCCAGAAATCACCCGGTCCGACGATGTTCATCGCCGCGAACGAGGCCGCCGCGCCCAGCATCGCGCCCCCGATCAGCAGCCGCGGCCCGTACCGGCGGTGGACCCAGGCGACCAGCTGCGAGGCCACCATCAGCCCGATGGCCTTGGGCAGGGTCACCAGCCCCGTCTCCCAGGCCGACGCGCCCAGCTCGACCTGGAACATCAGGGTGAACCCGTAGAGCGTGCCGAGGAATCCGGCCACGCAGCTGAACAGGATCAGGCTGGCGCGGCGGAACGAGTCGTCGGCGAACAGCCGCAGGTCCAGCATCGGCTGCGCGGTGCGCAGCTGGGCCCGCACCAGGGCGGCCAGCAGGATCAGCCCGGCGATCCCGGCCGACCAGGGCAGCGGGGCGCGCGGACCGGAGTGGGCCAGCCCCTCCAGGCCGAACATCAGCAGCCCGAGACCCGGTGCGGCCAGCGCGAAGCCGCGCAGGTCGAAGCGCTTGCGCGGCGACTCCACGTGCTCGGGCAGCAGCAGCGCGCCGAAGAGCAGCGCGGCCAGGCCGACGGGCAGGTTGACGAAGAAGCCCCAGCGCCAGCTCAGGTGCTCGACGAAGAACCCGCCGAGCACCGGCCCGAGCGCGGGGGCCACCGCGGTGGGCAGCAGCAGCACCCGGGAGAGCCGGATGCGCTCCTCGGGCGGGTAGGCCCGGAACAGCAGGGTCAGCACGACCGGGCTCATCACTCCCCCGCCCGCTCCCTGCAGCACCCGCGCCAGGGTGAGCTGGGTGATGTCACCCGCCATCCCGCACAGCGCGGAGGCCAGCACGAAGACCCCGAAGGCCGTCAGGAAGACCCGCTTGGTGCCGTAGCGGTCGCCCAGCCAGCCCGAGATCGGGATGCACACCGCCAGGCTGACCAGGTACCCGACGTTGACCAGCGAGGTCGCGCTGGGCGGCACCGAGAACTCCGCTCCCAGGGCGGGCAGCGCGACGTTGACGATCGTGGCGTCCATGCCGTTCATGAACATCGCCGCCACGTAGCAGACGCACACCGCGACCTGCGGGTTGAACCGCCGCACCGCAGCGGCCATCAACGCGCCGGCCGCATGTCGGTCCAGTTCACCTCGATGTGGTCCACGCAGGACTGCCGGTCGGCGGGCCCGTGCGCGACGGTCCAGCCCGCGGGGACCTCGATCGCCGCGGGCCACAGCGAGTACTGGTCCAGCTCGTTGATCAGCGCGAAGTACTGCGCGCCGTCGTCCTCGAAGGGGTTGCTCATCGATGCTCCTTGCTCGCACCCCGACGCGCGGGGCCGCGCAGTTCTGCCGACAACTGCACCGTGATCACGTCCGCTCCACCGGGACGGCTCCCGGCGGAGCCCCCGCCTCGGCGAGGGACCGCTCGACGACGGCCGCGATCTCGGCGATCGGGCCGGCTCGGGTCATGTCCTTGTGCTCGCAGGCGATGTCGTGGTTGACCACCCGGCCGTCGACGTAGGGCCGCCACATCTCCGGGGTCAGCGACTCCTTGGCCTGGTTGACCGTCGCGGTGAAGAACAGGACGTCGCCGCGGAACTTGTCGTGGTCGGCGGAGTTCTCCAGCACCGCGCAGTTGGCGAAGTTGTCGATGATCGCCGTGATGCTGTGCTCCTCCAGGTTGGCCAGCGCGCTGCCCTCGGCCGAGAGGATCTCCAGCACTCCCGTCCTGGTCAGCGTCCCCTCGCCCAGCTCGGAGAGGTCGTAGCCGGCCATGTAGAGCAGCGCCATGAGCGCTTCGTGCTCGGTGGGCAGCTCGTCCCAGACGTCCTTGGGGTAGGAGTCGAGCATGCACAGGAAGTCCACCTGCTCGCCCTCGGCCTGCAGCTGGGTGGCCATCTCGTGGGCGACCACACCGCCGAAGGACCAGCCGAGGAAGTGGTACGGCCCGCGCGGCTGCACCTCGCGGACGTGCTGCAGGTACTCGGCGGCCATCTCGGCCAGGCTGGCGGCGACCGGAGCCGGTTCGGCCAGCCCGCGGGTCTGCACGCCGTAGATCGGCCGCTCGGCGTCGATGTGCTTGAGCAGCCCGGAGAACGGCCAGGCCAGACCGGCCGCCGGGTGCACGCAGAACAGCGGCGCCTTCGCGCCGCCGGTGCGCAGCGGGAGCAGGATCTCCAGCGCGTCCCGGTCGCCACCGGTGCGGATCCGCTCGGCCAGACCGGCCACCGTGGGCGCGGCGAACAGGCTGCCGACGTTGACCTTGATGCCCAGCGCGTCGCGGATCCGGCCGATCAGCTTGGCCGCCAGCAGCGAGTGGCCGCCCAGGTCGAAGAACCCGTCGTGCACGCCGACCCGCGGCAGCCCGAGGACCTCGGCGAAAAGCCCGCACAGGATCTCCTCGGTGGGGTTGCGCGGCGTGGTGCTGCCGACGACCTCGGCGAGGTCGGGCGCGGGAAGGGCGCCGCGGTCCAGCTTCCCGTTGGGCATCAGCGGCAGCGCGTCGACGAAGACCACCGCGGCCGGGACCATGTAGTCGGGCAGCGCCTCGGCGACGTGCGCGCGCAGGGCGGCCGCGTCGGACTCGCCGACGACGTAGGCCACCAGGCGCTTGTCGCCGGGGGCGTCCTCGCGGACCACGGCAGCGACCTGCGCGACGTCGGGGTGCTCGGTCAGCACCGCCTCGACCTCGCCGAGCTCGATGCGGAACCCGCGGATCTTGACCTGGTCGTCGGCGCGGCCGGCGAAGTCCAGGGTGCCGTCGGCGCGCCAGCGCACCAGGTCGCCGGTGCGGTACATGCGCGATCCCGGCGGGCCGAACGGGTCGGCGACGAATCGCCCCGCGGTCAGCCCCGGCCGGTTCAGGTAGCCGCGCGCCAGCCCGGTCCCGGAGACGTGGAGCTCGCCGACCACTCCGGGCGGGGTGGGTTGCAACCGCTCGTCGAGCACGTAGACCCGCGCGCCGGGGTCGGGCACCCCGATGGGCACCGAGCTGAACACCGCGTCCGGGTCGCAGTCCCACAGCGTGGTGTTCACGGTGGCCTCGGTGGGCCCGTAGCAGTTGAGCATGGTGCGCCCGCGCGCCCAGCGCAGCACCAGGTCCGAGGGGACCTTCTCGGCGCCGCACAGCAGGGTCGCGCCCTCGGGCAGCTCGGTCGCCGGCGGGAACATGCCCATCATCGACGGCCCGATGGCCAGGTGCGTGACGCGGTGCCGCCGCGCGTACTCGGCCAGCGGCTCGCCGGGGACCCGCCGGTCGGCGGGCACCACGACCAGCGTGCCACCGCCGAGCAGGCCCATGCAGATCTCCCAGAAGGCCACGTCGAAGCTCGGCGAGGCGAACTGCAGCACCCGGCTCTCCGGTGTGATGCCCACCCGCTCGGTCTGGGTGGCCAGCAGCTTGCCGATGCCGCGGTGCGGCACCACCACGCCCTTGGGCGTGCCGGTGGAGCCGGAGGTGTAGATGACGTAGGCGGCGTCGTCGAGCGCGGGTACCGGCAGCTCCGGCTCGCCCAGCGGCTCCTCGGCGTGGTGCACCAGCTCGGCGGGCAGGTCGGCGTCGAGGTCGTCGGTGATCACCAGCCGCGGCCGGGCGTCGGAGACCATGTGCCGCAGCCGCTCCGGCGGGTACTCCGGATCCAGCGCGAGGTAGGCCGCGCCCGCGTGCATCGCGGCGAGCAGTCCGGTGATCAGCTCCGCCGAGCGCGGCAGCAGCACGCCGACCACGTCGCCCGGGCCCACGCCGCGCTCCACCAGCGCGCGGGCCTGGGACAGCACGCGCTCGCGCAGCTCGGCGTAGCTGAGCTCGGCGTCCTCGAAGACCAGCGCGGGCGCGTCCGGGGTCGCCTCGGCGCGTGCGGCGAACAGCTCGGGGAAGGTGCCCGCGGGCTCGGCCCGGCCGCTCGCGTCGCCCCACTCCAGCACCCGCCTCCGGGTGCGCTCGCCGAGCACGTCCAGCCGCCCGATCGGGGTCTCCGGCGCGGCCACCGCCGAACCGAGCAGCTGCACGAAGCACTCCGCGATCTCGGCCGCGGTCTCCTCGGTGAACAGGTCGCGGCTGTACTGCACGAGCCCGTCGGCTCCGCCGTCGGGGCGCTCGTCGAGGTTCACCGCCAGGTCGAACTTCGCCGCGCCCGCCGACCGGGTTCGCACCGCGGTGTCCAACCCGGGCAGCTGGGCGGTGACCGACTCGGCCGCGCCCCAGTAGGCCAGCATCACCTGGAACAGCGGGTGCCGGGCGAGCGACCGGGTCGGGTTGAGCACCTCGGCGAGCCGCTCGAAGGGCAGGTCGGCGTGGTCGAAGGCCGCCAGGTCCACCTGCCGCACCCGGTCGACGAGCTCGCCGAAGCCCGGGTCCCCGGAGGTGTCGGTGCGCAGCACGAGGCTGTTGACGAAGAAGCCGACCAGCTCGTCGAGCCGCTCGTCGCCGCGACCGGCCACCGGGGATCCGATCGGGACGTCGGTGCCCGCTCCCAACCTGGTCAGCAGCGCGGCCAGCCCCGCCTGCAGCACCATGAACGCGCTGGCCCGGTGCTCGGCGGCCAGCTCCCGCACGCGCCGGTGCAGCTCCGGGTCGAGCTCGAAGCGCGCGGTCCCGCCCCGGTGGCTGGGGACCGCCGGGCGCGGGAAGTCCGCGGGCAGTTCGAGCTGGTCGGGCAGGTCGGCGAGGGTCTCGCACCAGAAGTCGAGCTGGCGGGCGGCCAGCCCGCCGGTCTCGTCGCCGAGCAGTTCGCGCTGCCACAGCGCGTAGTCCACGTACTGCACCGGCAGCGGCTCCCAATCGGGCGCGCTGCCGCGCAGGCGGGCGGCGTAGGCGGTGGACAGGTCGCGCACCAGCGGGCGGATCGACCACTCGTCGCCCGCCACGTGGTGCAGCAGCAGCATCAGCACGTGCCGGTCGCCCTGCGCGAAGAGCGTCGCGCGCAGCGGCGGTTCGGCGGCCAGGTCGAACCCCTCGCGGGCCGCTTCGTCGATCGCCGCGTCGGCGTCGCGGGTGCCCACCACCACGAGCTCGGGCGGGGTGTCGAGCACCAGCTGGTGCGGTTCGCCCAGCTCGTCCGGGAACACCGTGCGCAGGCTCTCGTGCCTGCCCACCACGTCGACCAGCGCCAGGCGCAGCGCGGCGACGTCCGGAGCGCCGTTCATCTCCAGCAGCAGCGGCATGTTGTAGGTCGCGCTCGGGCCCTCCAACCGGTTGAGGAACCACAGCCGCTGCTGGCCGAAGGACAGCGGGATCCGCTCCGGGCGCTGCGCCGGGCCCAGCTCGGGACGGCCGCCGGCGCTGCGCAACCGGGGTGCGAGCTCGGCGACGGTCGGGTGGTCGAACAGGGTGCGGATGTCCAGCTCGGCGCCGAGCTCGGCGCGCACCCGGGCGAGCAGCCGCGCGGCCAGCAGCGAGTGCCCGCCGAGGTCGAAGAACCCGTCGTCGATGCCGACGTCGTCGACGCCCAGCACCTCGCCGAACAGGCGGCACAGCGCGGATTCGACGGCGTCGCGGGGCTTCCGGCCGCCCGCGGAGGAGAACTCCGGCGCGGGGAGGGCCTCGGCGTCCAGCTTGCCGTTGGCCGTCAGCGGGATCTCGTCGACCGCGACGAACGCGGCCGGGACCATGTACGACGGCAGCCGCTCGGCCAGGTGCGCGCGCAGCTCGGCCGGGTCTGCCGCGCCGACGACGTAGGCGACCAGCCGCTGGTCACCGGGGTCGTCGGCGCGCACCACCACCGCCGCCTGGCGCACCTGCCGGTGCGCGGTCAGGTTGGCCTCGATCTCGCCGAGCTCGATGCGGAAGCCGCGGACCTTGACCTGCTGGTCGGCGCGACCGACGAACTCGATCGACCCGTCCGGTCGCCAGCGACCCAGGTCGCCGGTGCGGTACATCCGGGTTCCCGGTGCGCCGTGCGGGTCGGCGACGAACCGCTGGGCGGTCAGCCCGCGCCGGCCCAGGTAGCCGCGCGCCAACCCGGCCCCGGCGACGTAGAGCTCGCCGACCACGCCCGGCGGCACCGGCCGCAGCCGCGAGTCCAGCAGGTAGACCCGCAGGTCGGGGATGCCGCGCCCGATCGCGCTGCCGTCGCGCGCGGCGACGAGCTCGCGGTCGAGCTCCGCGTACGAGACGTGCACCGTGGTCTCGGTGATCCCGTACATGTTGATCAGCTTCGGCGCGTCGTCGGCGTGCCGCTGGTACCAGTCGTCCAACCTGGACAGCTCCAGCGCCTCGCCGCCGAAGATCACGTAGCGCAGCGCGAGATCGACCCCGGGGTTCTCCCGATCGGCCTGGCTGAGCTGGTAGAAGGCCGAGGGGGTCTGGTTGAGCACGGTGACCCGCTCGCGTTCGAGCAGCTCCAGGAACTCCTTCGGCGAGCGGCTCACCTCGTGCGGCACGACCACGAGCCTGCCGCCGCGCAGCAGCGCGCCCCAGATCTCCCACACCGAGAAGTCGAAGGCGTAGGAGTGGAACAGCGTCCAGACGTCCTGCGCGCCGAAGTCGAACCAGCCCTCGGTGGCGCTGAACAGCCGCACCACGTTCTGGTGCGGCACCGCAACGCCCTTGGGCTTGCCGGTCGAGCCCGAGGTGTAGATGACGTAGGCGGCGTGCTCGCTGGTCAGCGGCCCGCGCTCGCCGGGCTTGGGGTCGCGCGGCGAGTGCCGGGTGACCTCCTCGCCCGCGTCGTCGAGCAGCACCCGGACGATGCCGCCGGGCAGCCGCCCGGCGTGCTCGACGTCGCTGATCAGCACGCTGGGCAGGGCGTCGGCGACGATGTGGCCGATGCGCTCGGCCGGCTGCTCGGGGTCCAGCGGCAGGTAGGCCGCGCCGGACTTGAGCACCGCCAGCAGCGCGACCACCAGCTCGGCCGAGCGCGGCAGCGCCAGCGCCACCAGCTGCTCCGGCCCCACGCCCAGGTCGATCAGGTGGTGCGCGAGCTGGTTGGCCCGCGCGTTGAGCTCGGCGTAGCTGAGCCGCTCGTCGTGGTGCGCGACCGCGATGGCGTCCGGGGTGCGCTGGGCCTGCTCCTCGAACAGCTGCGGCAGCGTGGCCGGTTCGGCCTCCCGCGCACCGGGGATCGGTGCGTTCCACTCCTCCAGGACGCGGGTGCGCTCCTCGGCCGAGAGCAGGTCGATCGAGCCCACGGTCGTCTCGGCCGAACCCGCGGCGAAGGCCTCCAGGTAGCGCAGGAAGCGGTCGCGGTGGGCGACGAGCTCCTCGGCGGTGTAGCGCTCCGGGTTGGCGTCGAACTCGAAGCGCAGCCGGTCGCCCTCGGAGCGGACCAGCACGCTGAGGTCGTCGACCGGACCCGCGGCGACGTTGTGGACCTCGGCGGGCGCACCGGCGAAGGACAGGTCGTAGTCGAAGGACTTGATGTTGAGCACGGGCCCGAACAGCGCGCGGTCCGCGCCCAGCAGCCTGAGGTCGCGGCGCAGCTGCTCGCTGCGGTAGCGCTGGTGCTTGCGCAGCTCCCGCACGGCCCCGACGACCTGGGCGATCAGCTCCCCGCGGGTGGTCCCCTCGGTGACGTGCAGCCGCAGCGGCAGCACGTTGACCACGGTGCCCGGGACGCGCAGCGCGGCCGAGCCCATCCGACCCATCACCGGCAGCCCGAGCACCACGTCGCGCGCCCCGGTCATCCGGTGCAGGTAGGCGGCGAACCCGGCGATGAGCGCGTCCGGCCAGATGGTGCGCGCCTGCTCGGCGGCGGCGCCGAGAGCCGTCGCGTCGATCTCGGCGACCTCGCGCCGGAAGGCGGCCGCCGCCGGCCGGTTCCGCTCGGTGAGGGTGACCGCGCCGGGTTCGTCGGAGAAGCGCTGCCGCCAGTGGTCGCGGTCGCGCTCGTGCTTCGGCGAGTCGCGGTAGTCGCGCTCGTCGGCCAGCAGGGAGGCGAGATCGCCGAAGGGCGACTCACCGGGGTCCTCGCCCGCGGCCAGCGCGGTGTAGATCTCGGCGACGCGTCGGATGATGATCGAGAACCCGTAGCCGTCCACCGCCACGTGGTGGACGCGCTGGTACCACCACCAGCGGTGCTCCCCCAGCTTGCACAGCGCCGCGGTCCACAGCCGACCGCCCTCGGCGCGCGAGCGGGTCAGGTGCACCGGCGCGCGCATGTCCGCGCGGATCCAGTCCTGGGCGCGGGCGTCCGGGTCGGCCTCACCGGAGAAGTCCAGCACCGGCAGCTCGACCGCGTCGAGCTCCTCGACGACCTGTCCCGGTTCCTCGCCGTCGACGACGCGGATGCGCAAGGTCTCGGCCTCGCGGACGACTCGCCGCAGGGCGTCTGCGAACAGCTCGGGATCGACCGCGCCGCGGATCTCCACCCGCTCCGCGGTGTTGAAGATCGGGTTCTCCTGGTCGAGCTGCTGGGCGAACCAGATTCCCGCCTGCGCCGCCGACAGCGGCAACTGCCCCCGCATCGCACTCCCCACGATCCAAAAGATAAGTAAGCCTTACCTTAGTTCAGGACTGATCTCGAGTACAGGGTTCCGCTTCCGCCCTCGGCGTGGCCCTACTCACCCGAGCGCTCGAAGACCATCAGCGCCGAGTTCTTGTTGGCCAGGCCCACCTCGGCCGCCCGCGCGAATCCGGCCTTGCCGAAAGCGCCCACCGAAGCCCGGTTGTGCACGTTCGGCTCGGCCACCACCCGTTCGGCCAGCGGGTCCGCCTCCAGCAGACCCTCGGCCGCGGCGCGCAGCAACTTCGACCCCACACCCCTGCCGATCGCGTCCGGCTCGCCGATCGCGACGTGCGCGCCCAGGTCGCGCGGCCCGTGCGGGTAGCAGCTCGCCAGCTTGTCCGGCCGCACCCGGTAGAGCTCCAGGTAGGCGACGTCGCGACCGTCGAGGCCGACGATGCACGGCAGCGAGTGATCGCCGGCGACCTGCTCGGCCAGCTCGTCGCGCCAGACCGGCAGCGACCAGTCCTGGTTCCAGTTGACCGCCACGTGCTCCCGGTTCATCCAGCGGTGCACCAGCTCCACGTCCGGGCCGCCGTCGTCGCCGGTGACCCGCACCGGGCGCACGGTGAAGCCGTCGAGCTCGGGCAGCGGCACCCCCGGCACCGCCGGGGCCGGGCCGACCAGCGGATTGCGGAACTCGAAGGGCACCGGGCGCACCCGCACCGCGCCCGAATCGTCCCGGTAGCGCAGCCCGGAACCGTTGAGCGCGGCCAGATCGGTCAGCGTCGGGCTGGTCAACCAGTGCTCGACCAGTCCCGCGGCGCCCGGGTTGCGCTCGGCGAGCGCGGTGAGCCTGCGGGCCAGCTCGCCCAGCAGGTGGTCCTCGCGCGCCACGCCGCGGCGGCCCAGCAACCCGATGACCACCAGCGCGCCCCTGCTGAGCAGCTGGGCGGTGATGTCCCCGCGATCGGTGCCGTCCCAGGCCAGCACCTCCGGCAGCATCCGCTCCTCGACGTGCGCGGTCAGCCAGCGCTGCACCTCGGCGGCGTTGGACAGCGAGCGCGCGACCGCGACGAGGTCCTCGGCGTGCGGCAGCGGGTCGACCTCGCGGCGCGGCAGCGCGTGCAGCAACCACTCCACCAGCGAGCCCGACTCGGGGCGGTTGATCGGCGACTCCGGCGACGAGCGCGCGCGGGCGTCGGCCGAGCAGGCCGCGACCAGCAGCGCCGGGTCGGCGGAGACGACGTGATCGCCGCCGGCGTCGAGCACCCGGATCGAGCCGAAGCCGTGCGCGCCGGTCGGCGAATCGTAGACGACGTCGACGTGCAGCGGAAGCGAGCCGATGGTCACCCGCAGCTCGCCCTCGACGACCGGCGTGTGCGTTTCGGCCAGCCATCGCCGCAGCAGCACCGATGCCCGCTGGTGCGTCCGCCCGACCAGGTCGGCTCCGTTCCCCACGCCGCGCTCCTCACCGCTCGAAGTTGATAAGTGGAGCCTAACCTAATCGATCAGCCCGGAGTCGGCCCACGACTTGAGACGGACGCGACCCTTCCGCCCCCCGGCGCCGCCGAACCGCTCCGAAGTGCACAGTGGACTCGACCGTGCCATGATCCGCCCGAACGGCATTTACCCGTAGATCAACACCTGATCCGGTGACGAACGTTGTGTCTCGCTGGGCGATGTCGGACCCTCGCCCCTACTCTCCGAGCCAACGGATCGACCGACCGGAGAGGAGTTCCCCATGGAAGACGCCGACGCCGTCGTGCCGCTCCGGCCGGGTTTCGACATCCAGATGCGCGGCTTCAGCCGCAACCAGGTGATCGAGCACATCGAGGTGCTCGAGGACCAGCTGCGCATGGTCACCATCGACCGCAACGAAGCCGTCCGGCTGAACAACGACCTGCGCAAGCTCTGCGAGGACACCAGGCGCAGCCTCGACGAGTCCGAATCCCGGCTCAAGCGCATCGAGTCCTCCGACACCGGGCTTCCCGCGGCCTCGCAGCGGGTGCAGAACATGCTCTCGATGGCCGAGGACGAGGTGCAGCAGCTCCGCGACCGGGCCAAGCGCCAGGCCGAGATCATCCGGGGCAAGGCCGAGACCGAGGCCAGGGCGCTGATCACCGATGCCGAGCAGGCCGCCTCCGAGCTCCGCGACGAGTGCAACGAGCTGGTCACCGACGTCGAGGAGCGGCGCGCCGAGCTGCAGCGCGAGCACGAGCAGAAGCTCAGCGAGCAGCGCAACCGCGAGTACCGGATGCGCCAGGGCATCCGCAACGAGTACAAGAAGGTGCTCGCGCAGGCGCAGGAGGAGGCCGACGCCCTCGTCGCCGAGACCCACCAGCAGTGCAGCGAGTGGGACGCCGAGACCGAGCGGATGCGGCTGGAAGCCCTGGAGGAGATCCGCGCCGAGCGGGAGAAGCTCGAACGGCTGCGGAGCGAGGTGCTCGAAGCCGTGAACCTCACCAGGGAGAAGCTGGACAGCTCGGTCGGCCTGCTGCACCTGGGCGCACCGGCCGACGGCTCGTCCGACGGCTCCGCGCAGGACGGTGCCGAGCAGGACGGCGAGGTCGAGACCGCCGGCATCGTCGAGACCCCGGACGCCGACTCCGCTCCCGAGGTCACCCTGCCCGAGCAGCGCGAGGACACCCGCACCTACACCATCTCGCTCAACCCGGAGCACACCACGAACGGCGCGTCCCAGGCCTCGCCGGGAGTGCGCCAGAACTGATCGGAGAAGCCGGTGGAAATGCTGTTCCTGCTCTTCCTGTGCGGATTCGCCGCGGCGACGCTGATCTTCTGGCCGCTGCTCAACCGCGCCAACAAGCGGGCGGGCGATTCCGGCGCCCCGCAGCGCGGCAGGCACGCGCTCGACGCCGCCGCGGCCCCGGCCAAACCCGCGACCAAGGCGGCCACCACGACATCGACCGCCACGACCTCGACCACCGCGACGTCCTCCTCCGCGCAACCCGAGGACGACCCGAACGGCGAGGAGACCGGCACCGAGCAGACCGGCGGTGAGTCCACCCAGCCGGTCTCGATGGACGCGGCACCGCAGCCCCGCGAACCGGAGGAGGACCCGATGCCGGAGCTGCCGACCGACCTCTTCGAAACCCGCTACCAGGCCAAGTTCAACCGGCCGAAGCGCCGCCTGGAGCGGATCCGGGCCGAGATCGGCCAGCGCGAGTAGAAAACCTCGCGACTGACCGATTCGCGCGGAACGGGTGCCCCTCGCACGAGCAGTCCACGGCCTGGCCAGGGACTCCTCGCGCGGAGGGGCACCCGTTTTTGCGCAGTGCGCCTGCTCCCGGCCGCACGATGCCGCCACTCCCGATCCCCGGCCTCCGGGGGATTGCTACGTTCGGGCAGGGACAGGTAATCGAAGGCTGGAGCCCCACTGTTGAAGAACCCGCCCAGGATCTACCTGGTCACCACGACCGGGCACCCCAACTACGGGGACGAACTGATCGCAGCGACCTGGTTGAAGCACCTCGCCCGCGTGGCGCCGGACAGCGAGGTCTGGGTCGACTGCCCCAACCCCGGCCCGAGCGAGGTCATGCTGGGGCACCTGCACCCGCGCGTGCGGTTCACCGACACCTTCTGGCGGCTGTGCTGGGACGCGCCCGGCGAGGGGCCGTGGGAGGTCGCCTCGCACGTGCAGCACGCGATCCAGAACCCGGGCCTCGCGCCCTTCTGGGTGGCCGGCATCGAGCTGGCGGCCACGGTCGACCTGTTCCACGTGATCGGCGGCGGCTTCATCAACGGCATCTGGCCCCGCCACATCGGCCTGCTCGCGGCGACGGTCGCCGCGGCGCGCCGCTCCGGCGGGCGCGCGGTGATGACCGGGCAGGGCCTGTGGCCGGTGGCCGAGGAGGCCGAGCCGCTGCTGCGCAGCCTGGCGGCGCAGTTCGAGATCGTCGACGTCCGCGACACCCCGTCGGCCTCCTTGCTGGGCGACCCCTCGGTGACCGGGGACGACCTGTTCTTCGGCATCGAGCCCGCCCTCTACCGCGAGGAGGAGGACCGGCCGGAGGTCATGGTGTGCGTGCAGTCGGACATGCTCGACGTGACCGCGCACGCGCTGGCCGGCTTCCTGCTGGACACGCTGCGGTCCTGGAACGTGCCGCCGGACCGCATCGGCTTCGTCGAGGGCATCCCGCGGGTGGACCGGGACATCTACGCGCTGGTCGAGCACGACCTGCCGGGCGCCCGCTTCTACCCGTTCTCCAACATCATGGCGCACGGCCTGCCCGCGGGCCCCGGCCAGAAGTGGATCTCCACGCGGTTCCACATGCACCTGGTCGCGGCGGCCGCGGGCGCCGACGGCGTGGCGGTGTCGATCAGCTCGAACTACTACGCCAACAAGCACCGCTCGCTGATCGAGCGCGGCTCCGGCTGGGCGCTCAACGAGGACCTGTCGATCCCCGCCGTCCCCACCGCCGGCGGCTACGGGCAGCCCGCCCTGCGCGAGCTCCAGCAGGGCAAGGCTGCCCTGGCCAAGGCGATCTACGGCTGAACCACCGCGCGCAGCTGCTCGACCGGGCTCAGGCCCGAACCTCGACCTGCTGGGCTTCGACGCCCTTCGGGGCCTCGACGACCTCGACGAGTTCGGGCAGCTCGCCGTCCTCGGCCGCTTCGCGCGCCTCGGGGATCTCCAGGGCCGCCGAGTCGCGCTCGTCCGCCGCCTCGGCGGCCTCCGCCGGCTCGTCGCCCTCGGGCTGCGCAGCGGGTTCGCCCTCGTCGGCACCCGCGGCGGCGGCCGCTTCGGCCTCCAGCCGGAGGGCTTCGCGCCGGTCCGCCACGTAGAACGGCGCCGCGGCGAGCACCGGCACGAGCATGCCCAGCAACACGATCAAGATGGAAGTGCCCAATGCCCCGAACTCCGTCCAAATAGGAGTGGATCTAACCTGGATCTTTCGCCGCTTAACGAGCGTCGCGCCCAGCAAATCGGCGAACGCCCCCGGCATTGTTATCCAGAAGATATCGTGAGGCGAATCACAACTCGCACCGTGCTGTCCACACTACACAACGTGTCCAGTTGATCACCCGTCCGGGAGATCAGCAATCACGCTGCGCGCACGAAAGTCCTTACCGGTCGCGGAATTCCGCGGTCGGCCAGCTCTCCCTGCGCCACGCGCTGTCCCAGAACATCCACTCGTACTCGGTTCCGCGCAGGAAGGCCTCGTGCATCCGCTCCCTGGTGGACTCGTCGGAGTTCGCGGCGACCTTGTCCACCAGATCGCGCGCGGCGAGCACTCCCCGGGCGAACTCGTCGTCGGCGTAGGTCTTGATCCACGCCTCGTACGGGTGCCCCTCGGCCCCGCCCGTGGCTTCCAGGATCGCCGTGCCCACGTGCTGGTAGACCCAGAAGCAGGGCAGGATCGCCGCCAGCAGCACCGGGTAGGACTCGGTGAGCGCGCAGGCCCGCAGGTACGAGGTGTAGGCCAGGCAGGTCGGCGAGGTCTCGACACCGGCGATCTCCGCGTCGGTGAGCCCGAACTCCTCGACGTAACCGGCGTGCAACCGCCGCTCCTCCAGCAGCGCGGCGTTCGCCGCGGCCGCCAGGAACGCCGCGTCGTCGGCGTCGTCGGAGCGGGTCGCGGCCGCCGAGAGCGCCTGCGCGAAGCCGACCAGGTAGCGGGCGTCCTGCACGATGTAGAAGGCGAAGACCTCGCGGGAGAGGCTGCCATCGGTCAGCGCCTCGTTGAACGGCAGCTTCAGGATCGCCTCCCGCAAGCGCGCGGTGCGCGCCCAGGCCTCGGCGCAGAACCCATCGGCTGGCGGATCGGGCAACTCGCTCATCAAAACCCCTCGGAGTTCGGTGGTTGCGACTCCACCGGGAACGATCCCGGCAAAGCGGACATCGGGCCGCGCGGCTCCGGGAGGAACCGCGCAGCGGGGTGGCTCACCACCAGGTGTGGAAGTGATGGACCGGGCCGTGGCCCCGGCCCACCTCGAGGCGCTCCGAGGCCCGGAGCGCCTCGGTCAGGTAGAGCTTGGCCTCGCGGACGGCTTCCGGCCAGCCGGAGCGCTGCGGGCGCAGCGCGGCGATGGCCGCCGACAGCGTGCAGCCGGTCCCGTGATCGTTGGTGGTCTCGACCCGCTCGCTGCCCAGGAACTCGGAGACCCCGTCGCCGTGCAGCAGGTCCACGCTGTCGCCGCCGTCGAAGTGACCGCCCTTGAGCAGCACCTGCTTGGCGCCCAGCGCGGAGAGCCGCTCGGCCTGGGCCGGCATCTGCTCGACGTCGGTGATCTCGGGCTCGCCGAGCAGGTCGGCTGCCTCCGGCAGGTTCGGGGTGATCAGGTCCACGCGCGGCAGCAGCTGCTCGCGCAGCGCCCCCACGGCCTCCGGGGCCAGCAGCCGGTCACCGCTCTTGGCCACCATGACCGGGTCGAGCACCACGTGCCGCGGCGAGTAGCGGTCCAGCACCTCGACCACCGCGCGGATGATCTCGGCGTTGGCCAGCATGCCGATCTTGACCGCGTCCACCCGCACGTCGTCGAGCAGGGTGACCAGCTGATCGGTGACGAAGTCGGGCGCGACCTCCTGCACCCGGACCACCCCGGTGGTGGTCTGGGCGACCAGCGCGGTGATCACCGACATGCCGTAGGCGCCGTTGGCCGAGAACGCCTTGAGGTCGGCCTGGATGCCGGCACCTCCGCTGGGGTCGGTTCCGGCGATGGACAACACGTTGGGTGCCATGGCGATGACGTCCCTCCGCTAGTGCGAGCTAGGTCAGGTTCAACGGGTCTGTTCTCAGCCCGGACCTGCCGGGCACCCCGCGTCACTGCCCCCAACCTAGCAATCGGCGACAAGCCCCCGGGACACGCCGCCGAACCGCGGAGGGCGACCGAACTCACACCGCATCACACCCGTAGGCAGGCAAGGGTTCCCTCCGACACGGATTAACCTGGAGGGGATGGAAACCACGACCGATGCTCCGAGCTTCGCCCGCTCACGCCGCCAGCGTCCCGAAGAGGACCCGGCGCAGATCTGGGCCCCGCTGGCGGACCTGACCGAGGCGGCCGCAGCGGCGGCCGGATCGGGAACGGTGGCGATCACCCGCGGGTTCGACCGCAACAGCCGTCTGCGCGCCAAGGCGCTGCGCGACCTGCTGGCCAAACGCGAGGTCCCCGCCATCGAGATCACGCCGGCCCCGGGCAGCGACCGCCTGGTCGAGGGTGTCCCGGTCGCCGTCGTGGTCAACCTGATCGGCGCCGGTTCCTGGCAGCCCTACCGCCTGGCCGCCCAGCTGAAGGTGGAGATCCTCACCCCCAAGCCGGGCGAGAACCCGGCCGCCGCGGCCACCCGCGACGTCATCGCGGTGGTCGGCGACTCCGGCGCGCGGGGCGTGGCGCTCTCGCACGTCGCGGTGCGCGCCGAGGAGCCGTCCGAGGCCAAGCTGACCCTGACCTACGACGGCACCGAGCAGACCGTCGCCGGCGGCTGGCTGAGCGCCACCGTCCAGGGCGACCAGCTGCAGGTCCAGTTCGGCGGCAACGAGCTGCCGGAGCGCTCGGTGAGCACCGCCGAGCTGCGGGTCGACGCGTCCGACGCGCTGCACCGCCTGGTCCGCGACGAGCTGCCGATCGCCGACTTCGAGGGCGCGGTCACCTTCACCGCCGAGAGCAGCGGTCTGCGGGTCCGTCCGGTCTGACCGCGTGGTCCGGTCGGGGCACCCCGGCTAACGGCTCGGCCGCGAGGGCGATTCCCACGGTGGGGATCGCCCTCGCGGCGTTTTCGGGGCCCGGCCGGACGCCCGCCTGCCCGCCGCGCGATTCGTCTCCGATCAAATCGCGCAACCCGCCGTCATGCGCCCGGCCCCGGCTCGTCCCTAGATCGAGAGCAACGCGCGATCAGCGCGCTCGCGCAACGGCACGAGGAGGCTGGGGAACAGTGGGGACCAACGAGTGGCACGTCAGCTGCCGGGACGTCGCGGGCAGGCGGCGGGACATGTCGGTGTTCGTCAACCACGGCCAGGTGGTGGTGATATCCCCGCCGGGCGAGACGGCGGTGCTCTCACCGCTGGAGGTCGGCAGGCTGCGGGCCGCGCTGCGCGACGCGGTGGTCACCGCGGCCGAGGAGTAGCCGGCGCACCTGCACCGGTTCCGCGGGCCTTGTGACCGCGCCGCGACACCGGCATTATTTACTCACGAGTAGGTAAGGCGTCGAGAGGTGAGCGCGTGAGCTTTGTGCGTCGGCTGTCCGAACTCTTCGTTGGCCGCGCAGCGCCCGTCCTGCACGCGACGTACGTGCTGGTCAAGCAGGGCGTGGTGCGACCGGTGCGGCCGGATCGGCTGGCGCGGATGGCCCTGGCCTACCGCCGCTGGGGGATCTCGCTGCCGCTGGGCTTCGCCATCGGCGCGATCCGGCACCCGGACCGCCCCGCGGTGATCGACGAGCGCGGTGCGCTGAGCTACGCCGAGCTGTCCCAGCGCACCACCCGGCTGGCCGACGCGCTGCGCGACCGCGTCCCGCCGGGCACCCGGATCGGGCTGCTGGCCCGCAACCACCACGGCACCGTCGAGGTGATCGTGGCCGTCGCCAAGCTCGGCGTGGACGTGGTGCTGCTCAACGTCGGGCTGAGCAGCAAGCAGCTCGCCGATGTGCTGGAGCAGCAGGACGTCTCGCTGCTGGTCGCCGACGAGGAGTTCACCACCCACCTGCCCGAGCTGCCCGCCGAGCCGGACGTGGTGCTGGCCTGGGTGGAGTCCACCACCGAGCGCGACACCCTCGACCACCTCATCGCGACCACGCCGCTGCGCGGCATCGGCAAGCCCAAGCGGCACTCGCGGCTGATCGTGCTCACCTCGGGCACCACCGGCACGCCCAAGGGCGCGCGCAGGCCGGACCCGCCGAGCCTGACCCCGGCCGCCTCGATCTTCTCCCGGATCCCGCTGCGCGCCGGCGAGCGCGTGCTGATCCAGGCGCCGCTGTTCCACACCTGGGGGGTGGCCGGTTTCCAGCTCTCCGCGGTGCTGGGCGCCACGCTGGTGCTGCGCCGCCGGTTCGACCCGCAGGACGCGCTGCGCACCGTCGAGCGCCACCGGGTAGGCGCGATGTGGGCCGTCCCGGTGATGCTGCAGCGGATCCTGGACCTGCCCGAGGAGGAGCGCACCCACCGGCTGGAGTCGCTGCGCATCGTGGCCAGCAGCGGTTCCGCGCTGCCCGCCGACCTGGCCACGCGCTTCCAGCGCGCCTTCGGCCCCGTGCTCTACAACCTCTACGGCTCCACCGAGGTCTCCTGGGTCAGCGTCGCCCAGCCCTCGGACCTGCGCGCCGCGCCCTCCTCCGCGGGCCGCCCGCCGTTCGGCACGGCGGTGCGGATCCTGGACGAGGACGGCCACCCGGTGCCGCGAGGTCGACCGGGGCGGATCTTCGCCGCGAACAACATGATCTTCGACGGCTACACCAACGGCGCCGGCCGGGAGAGCCGCGACGGCCTGATGTCCACCGGCGACCTGGGCCGCTTCGACCGCTCGGGGCGGCTCCACGTGGTCGGGCGCGAGGACGACATGATCATCTCCGGCGGGGAGAACGTCTACCCCAAGGAGGCCGAGGACGTCATCGCGGGCCTGCCCGAGGTCGGCGAGGCCGCCGTGCTGGGCGTCGACGACCAGGAGATGGGCCAGCGCCTGGCGGCCTTCGTGGTGCTGCGCGAGAAGGGCTCGCTGGACGCCGAGGAGATCCGCGCCCGCGTGCGCGACGAGGTCGGCAAGTTCGCCACCCCCAGGGACGTGGTCTTCCTCGACGAGCTCCCCCGCAACCCCACGGGCAAGGTCGTGCCCCGCGAGCTCCACCCGCACCTGGAGGGCTGAGGGAGGCCCCGCGGCCGGGACCGAGGAGTTAGGCTTCTTCGGGTGAACGACCGTCTAGTGTGGATCGACTGCGAAATGACGGGGCTCGACCTCGGCAAGGACGCGTTGATCGAGATCGCCGCCCTGGTCACCGACGCCGAGCTCAACGTCCTCGGGGAGGGCGTGGACATCGTGATCCACGCCGACGACGAGGCGCTGTCCGGCATGCCCGACGTCGTGCGCGACATGCACGAGCGCTCGGGCCTCACCAAGGAGGTCCGCGAGTCCTCGGTGACCCTGCAGCAGGCCGAGCAGCAGGTGCTGGACTACATCCGGCAGTACGTGCCCGACGTGCGCTCCGCGCCGCTGGCCGGCAACTCGATCGCCACCGACCGCGGGTTCCTGGCCAGGGACATGCCCGGGCTGGACGCGCACCTGCACTACCGGATGGTCGACGTGTCCTCGATCAAGGAGCTGTGCCGGCGCTGGTACCCGCGGATCTACTACGCCCAGCCGGGCAAGGGCCTGGCCCACCGGGCGCTGGCCGACATCCGCGAGTCCATCCGCGAGCTGGCCTACTACCGCCGCACCGCGTTCGTCCCGCTGCCCGGCCCGAGCAGCGAGCAGGCCCAGGCGGTGGCTCGCGAGCTGGTCGACGGCAGCGACCCCGAAGGGAGCCGCTGAGCAGCGAAAACTCCAAATCCGGAGGTGGTGTGAACCCCGCCCGGGCCGCACGCTAAGATAGATCCGTTGCTCCGGGCAGGGGCCGAGAGGAACCGGTCCGGCAGCTGTGGTGGGTGTAGCTCAGTCGGTAGAGCACTGGGTTGTGGTCCCAGGAGTCGCGGGTTCGAATCCCGTCACTCACCCCAAGGCCGAGAAGGGGCCCCGCTCGATCGAGCGGGGCCCCTTCTCGTGTCCCAGGTGTTGACCTCCGGGCCAACGATCAGCCCCCGCCGCGACGGGGGCTGATCGTTCGAGGGCGCTCGTCAGCGATTGCCCGCCTCCCACTCGCTCCAGGGCACCTGCCAGTCGCCGAAGCCGTCCCAGGAGCGCAGGTCCGGCCCGCCGGAGTTGGTGATCTCCACGACATCGCCCCGCTTGAGCAGGTTGAAGACCCACTCCGCGTCGGCGTTGCTCATGTTGATGCAGCCGTGGCTGACGTTGCGATGTCCCTGGTCGGCCACCGACCACGGCGCGGCGTGCAGGAACTCGCCGCCGTTGGAGATCCGCACGGCCCACTCCACCTCGGTCCGGTAACCACCGGCGTTGACCGGCAGGCCGTAGGTCGACGAGTCCATCAGGTACTTGCGGTGGCGCGACATGACCACGTGCACGCCGTTGTTCGACGGGAACTCGGGCTTGCCCAGCGAGACCGGCATGGTGCGGATCACCTCGCCGTTCTTCTCGATCGTCATCCGGTGGCTGGCGCCGTCGGCCTTGAGCACCACCCGGTCGCCGATGTGGAAGGTGGCCTGGCGGTCCTCCTCGCCCCAGACGCCGTCGCCGAGCTCCTTGCCGTAGACGTCGATGTCGACGTCGATCGTGGTGCCCGCCGCCCAGTAGTCCTTCGGCCGCCAGTGCACCTCGCGGTCGTCGTACCAGTAGAAGGCGCCCTCGACCGCGGGCTCGGTGCGGATCCGGATCGCCTCCTCCGCCTTGGCCTTGTCGGGTGCGGGTGCGTTCTCGCTGAACCGGAAGACCAGCGGTTGACCGACGCCGACCGTCTCGCCGTCCAGCGGGATCATCGAGACGTAGGTCTTCGCGGCCGGGTCGAGCGTGGTGAAGGTCGACTGCTTTGTGATCTCCGGGCCCTCGGCGCCCTTGGCGGTCACCGACAGCGTGTAGGTGCGGCCGTAGCCGAGCTTCTGGGTGACCTTCCAGCTCTTGCGGTCCGCCGCCAGCTCGCCGTCGACCGGCCCGCCGTCGGCGTTGGTCAGCTTCGCCTCGACGATCCGACCCCGCTGCACCTCCGCGGTGACCGGATCCAGCGGCGAGATCCCCTTGGCCCCGTTCTCCGGGGCTAGCCGCACCTCGGGCGCCTGCGCCTCGGCCCCCTCATGCGCCCCCTGGCCTCCGGCGGCGCCGCTGCAACCGGCGGCCAGCAGCGCCACCAGACCGGCGGCGAGCACGGCCGAGGACCGGCGAGCCCGCCGCACAAACCCGACCGAGTTACGCCTTTGATTCATTCCCAACGTTCCGTCCCCGTCCAAGACGCAGCAACCTCACCGACAAGTGTGCAGCAACTCCCCAGACGTGATTTAAGTGGCCAGCTGAGCACTCTTCGTAACCCCCTGTCGCCCGACTCGTCCCGTTGGACGCGCGGGTCCGGCTCCCGGTTGCTCCGCGGTCGCCACCGGCCGTCGGCGGCGACCCCCCGCGCCGACGCCCTCCGGCCGCGTGCTAAAGTTCTTCGCGTTGCCGGGGAGACCGACGGAATCCCCGGGCGACGCCGCAAGCGCCAATAGCTCAATGGGCAGAGCAACTGACTCTTAATCAGTGGGTTCGGGGTTCGAGTCCCTGTTGGCGCACTTCGAAAACGCCCCCTGCGCGCGCAGCGGGCGTTTTCGCGTTCCGGGAGGATTCGATTCCCGGGAACGCGACGCAGAACACAACGGGCGCAAAACCGGGAGGCCGTCGTCAAGCCCCAGAACGGGTCGTGCTAGTCTTTTTCCCGTCGCCAGGAAACCGGCAGGAATCCCGGCGGGCGCCAATAGCTCAATGGGCAGAGCAACTGACTCTTAATCAGTGGGTTCGGGGTTCGAGTCCCTGTTGGCGCACCGAAAGCCCAGGCCGCGAGGCCTGGGCTTCTTCTTTTTCCGGAACCGCCCGGTCTTCCGCGGCCGCTGGCGGCTAGGCTCACCGCCATGATCCACTCCGAGGCCGAGGACGCGCGCGTCACCGAACTGGCGCTGGCCGCCCGCTCAGGTGACCGAGCCTCGCTGGAGGGATTCGTCCGAGGCACCCAGCGCGACGTGTGGCGCTTCCTCGCGCACCGCGCGGGCGTGCGGCTGGCCGACGACCTGACCCAGGAGACCTACCTGCGGGCGCTGAAGTCCCTCCGCGGCTTCTCCGGGCGCTCCTCGGCCCGGAGCTGGCTGCTGGCCATCGCCCGCCGCGTCGTGGTCGACCAGATCCGCCACGAGCGCGCCCGCCCCCGCACCGCCCCCGGCGTCGACTGGGAGCGGGCCGCCGACCGGAACGCGCGCGACTCGGCCGATTTCGCCGACGTCGTCGAGCTCAACGCGCTGCTGGCCGATCTCGACGACGACCGCCGCGAAGCCCTGCTGCTCACCCAGGTCCTCGGCCTGAGCTACCAGGAGGCGGCCGAGATCTGCGGCTGCGCGATCGGCACCATCCGCTCGCGGGTGGCCCGCGCCCGCGCGGAGCTCATCGACGGACCCGGCGAGGGCACCAGGACCAGTTCGGCCTGAACCGCCGGGAACTCTCCCCTCCCGCCGGCCGACACCTCCCTCGGACGGTGACGCCGAGGAGGGAAAGCGCATGGCAATCGACGAAGCCGGTCTCGCGCCGGAGCACGCCCCGCCGAGGACCGGGTGGTGGGCGCAGCTGAGGCCGATGCTGCTGCGGCTGCACTTCTTCGCCGGCGTGCTGGTCGGCCCGTTCCTGCTGGTGGCCGCGTGCACCGGCCTGCTGTACGTGTTCACGCCGCAGCTGGAGCAGCTGGTCTACGACCGCGAGCTGCACGTGCCCGCGAGCTCGGCGCACCAGCCGCTGGCCGCGCAGGTCGACGTCGCCGAGCGCGCGCTGCCCGGGGCGGAGCTCAAGGCGGTGCGCCCGGGGCCCACCGCCACCGACACCACGCAGGTGATCTTCCACGCACCGGACCTGCCGTCGAGCTACTACCGCACCGCCTTCGTCGACCCGCACACCGGCGAGCTGCGCGGCGTGCTGCAGACCTACGGCAGCGGGCAGGCCCTCCCGCTGCGGACCTGGTTCGACCAGCTGCACCGCAACCTCCACCTCGGCGAGCCCGGCAGGCTCTACAGCGAGCTGGCCGCCAGCTGGCTGTGGGTCGTGGTGCTCGGCGGCGTCGCGCTGTGGTTGGGGCGCAGGCGTTCCCGGCTCGCGGAGCTGGTCACCCCGAAGCTGCGGCCCGCGGGCAGGCAGCGGGTGCTGTCCTGGCACGGCTCGGTCGGGCTGTGCGCCGCGCTCGGGCTGCTGTTCCTGTCGGCGACCGGCCTGACCTGGTCGACCTACGCGGGCGCGAACATCGGCGAGCTGCGCTCCGCGCTGTCCTGGGAAACCCCCGCCGTGCCCACCGACGTGCCGCACCTGGGAGGCGGCGACGTCGGCATCGATCGGGCGGCCGCCACCGCCGAGGCGCACGGCCTGTCCGGACCGCTGGAGATCACCCCGCCCGGCGACGGCGCCTACCAGGTCCAGGAGATCGGGCGCTCCTGGCCGACCCAGCAGGACGCGATCGCGGTGCACCCCGCCACCGGCGAGATCACCGCCGCGCTGCCGTTCGCCGACCACCCGCTGATGGCCAAGCTCTCCCGGTGGGGCATCGACGCGCACATGGGCCTGCTGTTCGGCTGGGTCAACCAGCTCGTGCTGGCAGCGGTGGCCCTCGCGCTGATCTGCGCGGTCGTCTGGGGCTACCGGATGTGGTGGCTGCGCAGGCCCTCCCGCGGGTTCGGGCGCGCGCCCGCGGGGCGGCCGTGGTCGCAGGTGCCCGCCCGGATCCTGGTGCCCGCAGCGGTGCTCGCGCTGGGCCTCGCCTGGGCGCTGCCGCTGTTCGGCATCCCCCTGCTGGTGTTCCTGATCGCCGACACCGTCGCCGGGGCCATCGCAGGTCAGGCGGTGCGCCGGTAGGCCGTCGGGCCCAGATCACCCGGTCGGGCAACCGGCTCGGCGCCCGAAGCGGGCGCCGCCGATCCCACCGGTCCGGGCACCGCACGAGCGGGCCCGGGCCGGTGCTCGCCCCGCCGCACCGCGACGAGCGCGACCAGACCGGCCAGCAGCAGGCCGTGCGTGGCCAGGCGCCCGGCGGTCACGGTGCCGAGCAGCAGGTCGTGCACGCTGAACCCGGTGAGCACCAGCAGGAACGCGGAGAGCACCGGCAGCATCCCGGCCGCCGCGGAGGTCCGCCACGCGGTCCACGCCAGGCCCAGGCCCATCGCCAGGTTCCACGCGGTGCTCTCGTTGAACAGGTGGCCCGCCGAAGCCGCCAGGTGCGCGCCGCCGAGCCCCGCGGCCTGGGAGATCCCCAGCAGCAGCTGGCAGGCGCCGATCCCGGCGAGGGCGATCCGCCGCCGGTCGCGGCGCGGCGGTGCGGCGGCGAGCACCGCACCGGTCGCGTCCGGGATCGGCGTCACCGCGCGCACCCGCAAGGTTCGGTTCAGCTCCACCGCCCGCTGGTGCCAGGAGCGGCATCCGGCGCATCCCGCGAGATGCGCGTCGAGCCGCTCCGCGGGCACGGGCGAGTCCTCGCCGTCCAGCCGGGCCGACAGCGCCTCGCGGTAGTCATCGCAGTCCACGTGAACACTGTCGTACCGGCCGCCCGCGGAGTTCCCGGCGGGGGTCGGCCGGAACCGAAGTCGACACGGACGGAGGTGTCTCCGGCCCGGGGCGGGCCGAACAATCGATCACGTGAGCACGCTCGGACAAGTCGCCGCCGCCGCGGTGCTGGCGGCGACGCTCGCCGCGCTGCTGCGCCTGGCCGCGCGCCTGCGCGCAAGAACCCGCCCCGACCACGTCGAGATCGCGCACGCGCTGATGGGCGCGGGCATGACGGCGATGCACCTGCCGGCCGGAGCACCACCGACCGCGTGGGTCGTGCTGTTCGCGGCGCTCGCGCTCTGGCTCGGCGCGCTCGCGCTGCGCGTTCGGCGACCGTCCTACCTGCACCACGTGATCGGTTCACTGGCTATGATCTACATGACGATCGCGCCGCGAACCGGGCACGCCGGTCACTCCGCGCTGCTGGTCCCCTCCGGCCATCACCACCACGCCAACGGCCCCGCGATGGCGGTCAGCGCGCACGCTCCCGGCTACGCGATCCCGCTGCTGGCTTGGCTGTTCGCGGTGTATTGCCTGCTCAGCGCTGGATTTGCGGGCACCGACGCGCTGCGCCACCGGGATCGGCGCAAGAAGCTCAGCTCCGCCGTCGAGCTCGTCCTCTCGGCCGGGATGGCGCACATGTTCCTGAGCACCCTCTAGTCCGCGGTCGAAGTGGAAGTGCTGGCTTCCGCTCGAATTATCAGGTTAGGCTTCCCAAACTTCCATCCGGATTACCAACACGTAAGGTGCAAAATGCTGCGTCATCGACGACTGCTCGCGGCGCTGCTCTCCGCCGTCGCGCTGGGAGTGGCCGGCTGCGGGGCGCCCGCCGAGCAGGAGCAGAAGCCCGCTCAGGGCCAAGAGCGCGTCATCAACCACGCGATGGGCCAGACCAAGATCAACGGGACGCCCGAGCGGGTCGTCGTGCTCGACACCGGTGAACTGGACTCGGCGCTCGCGCTGGGCGTCAAGCCCGTCGGCGCGGTGCTGCCCGCGGCCAACTCGAAGATCCAGCCCTACCTTGCCGAGAAGGCGGGCAAGGTCGAGATGGTCGGCACCATCGGGTCGCCGAACATGGAGAAGATCGCCGCGCTCAAGCCGGACCTGATCCTGTCCAGCAAGACGCGCGACGAGGAGAACTACGACGCGCTGAGCAAGATCGCGCCGACGGTGATGGCCGAAACGGTCGGCAAGACCTGGAAGGAGAACTTCCTGCTCGACGCCGAGGCGCTGGGCAAGAAGCCGCAGGCGGAGAAGATCCTCGCCGACTACGAGAAGCGCGCGGCCGAGATCGGCAAGCAGGTGGGCGACCCCGCGGCGACGAAGGTCAGCATGCTGCGGTTCAGCACCGGCAACATCCGCCTCTACAGCGAGAACTCCTTCATCGGCACGATCCTCAAGGACGCTGGCTTCAGCAGGCCGCCGAACCAGAAGATCGAGAAGACCTTCGCCAAGCTCAGCCGCGAGCAGATCTCGCAGGCCGACGGCGACATCCTGTTCTACGGCGCCTACGGCGAGACCGGCGCCAAGGAGATGAACGACGTCGTCAACTCGGTCCAGTGGAGCACCCTGGGCGCGGTCAAGGCGAAGAAGGCCATCGAGGTCCCGGACGACACCTGGTACCTCGGCCTCGGCCCGATCGCGGCCAACCTCGTGCTGGACGACCTGCAGAAGTTCCTCCGCTGAGTCGTCCCCCGGTGCGTCCTCGTCGCCCGGGTGGGCGGCGGGGACGCACCGCGCGGGGCCAACGCAGCCTCAGTCGGTCCCGTTCGTCGCGGTGACCCGGAGGTCGTTCGCGCTCCGCCCCACCCGCAGCTCGTCCGTCCTGGGCTCGACGTCGACGGCGACCTCGACGGTCTCCCCGGGATCGGCCTCGGCGACCGCGAAGCCCGCCAGGCGCAGCGGTTCGGCGTCGTAGACCTGCACCACCTCGCGCCCCCGGCGCTCACCGCTGTTGCGCAGCGTCACCCGCACCTGCGCGCCCTCGCGGCCCGCTTCCAGGTACTCCCACGTCGTGTAGCCCAGGCCGTGCCCGAAGTGGAACGCCGGTTCCTTGCCCGCGGCGTCGTAGCCGCGGTAACCGATGCTCGCGCCCTCCGAGTAGCGCAGCAGCCCGTCCACCGGCTGCACGCCCGGCAGCGCGACCGGCAGATCCGCGAGTTCCGCGGGCAGCGTCGTCGGCAGCCTGCCACCCGGTTCGGCCGCGCCCAGCAGAACCTCGGCCAGCGCGTCGCCGTACTCCTGCCCGCCGAACCACGTCCACAGCACCGCCGGCACCCGGCTCGCCCACGGCATCAGCACCGGCGCGCCCGCGTTGACCACCACCACGGTGTTCGGGTTGACCGCCGCGATGCTGCTGACCAGCTCGTTCTGCAGCCCCGGCAGGTCCAGGGTCACGCGATCGCGCCCCTCGGTCTCCACCTCGTCGTTGGTGCCGACCACGACCACCGCCACGTCGGCCTCCCGGGCCGCGGTCAGCGCTGACTCCAGCTCGGCCCGATCGTCGCAGCGCCCCGCGCGATAGCCGATGCCGAGGACGATCAGGTCCGCGCCGAGGTCCTGCGGCGTGAACTCCACCGACACGTCGATGCGTCCCCGGTCCAGGTCGGAATCGACCAGCAGCACGCTGCACCGCTGCTCCGGCGGCTCCAGCAGGTCGGCCAGCGGATCATCGTCGCTGCGGGTGCGCGCGACGTCCGCGTCCAGCACCTGGCGTCCGCCGAAGTCGACCCGGAAGTGCCCGGTACCGCTGACGCCGAACGCGTGATCGCCGAGCTCGGCCCGCAAGCGGCCGCGCAACCTGATCTTCGTCGTGTTCCGGGGCAGGCCGCCCGCCTGCCACACCAGCCGCTCGGTCCCGCGGAGCTCGCTGCTGACCACCTCGCCGGCCGAGCCCAAGTACTCGACGCGGAACCCGCTGCCCTCGCCGTCCGGGTCGTCGACCTCCTCGCGCGAGATCGGGTCCAGCAACCGCCGGTGCCACACGCCGCGGCTGTAGGTGACCTCGGCCTTCGGCAGCGCGTTGCGGATGCCCTCCAGCGGGGTGACCACGTGCGGTGGGCTCACGTGCGAGGAACCACCGCCCTGCGCCGCGGGCAGCACGGCGTTCTCCCCGATCACCGCGACCTTGCCGACCCCCTCGCCGAAGGGCAGCGCGGGCTCGCCGTTCACCGCCTCGTTGCGCAGCAGCACGAAACCGCGCGTGGTCAGCTCCCGAATCGCCGGGCGGGCACCGTCCGGCGGCGCGGGCGTCCTGCCCTTCTTCTTGGTCTTGCCGCCGAGAACGCCCACCCGGTCGGCCAGCCGCAGCAGGCGCAGCACCTTGTCGTCCAGCGCGGATTCGGCGACCTCGCCGTTCTCCACCGCCTTCTGCAGCGCGCCATCGCTCCACGGGCTGGTCGGCCCGGGCATTGCGAGGTCCAGGCCGCTCTCGGCGGACTCCCGGACCGAGCGGGTGGCGAACCAGTCCGACATCAGCACGCCGTCCCAGCCCCACTCGTCCTTCAGCACCGCGTTGACCAGCGTGGAGTTCTCGGTCATCGTGCGACCGTTGACCGAGTTGTAGGCGGCCATCATCGCCCACGGCCGCGCCTTGGCCACGATCCGCCGGAACGGCTCCAGGTAGATCTCGCGCAGCGTCGTCTCGTCCACGACGACGTCGTAGGTGAACCGCTCGGTCTCGGTGTCGTTGGCGACGTAGTGCTTCGGGGTGGCCCCGACTCCCTTGGACTGGATGCCCTCGACCACGGCTGCCCCGAGCTCGCCGGTCAGCATCGGGTCCTCGGAGAAGTTCTCGAAGTGCCTGCCGCCGTAGGGGCTGCGGTGCAGGTTCACCGTCGGCGCGAGCACCACGTGCACTCCGCGGCGCAGGGCCTCCTCGCCGAAGAGCTCGCCGGCCCGCTTGGCCGCGTCCCGGTCCCAGGTCGCGGCGATCCCGGAGCCGACCGGCAGCAGCAGCGACGTGTCGCGCTCGTCCCAGCTGGTGCCGCGCACGCCGTTCGGTCCGTCGGAGCACACCAAGGTCCGCAGCCCGATCTTGGAGTTGGAGTGCAACGTCCAGAAGTCCGCACCGGTCACCAGGCGGGCCTTCTCCGCCAGCGTCAGCTTCTCGAGCAACGAGCGGAGCTCGCCTTCGTCCACGGCACACCCCTTCCACGGTGAACTCCCGGCCAAGTCTCAACCACGAAGTCGACCTTGTCGACCGGAGACCACGACAGGCCACCACCAGGACCAGCAGCATCGGAGACGCCTTCACGATCGCCTGAGGCCACACCGCCACCGCCCCCACGCCCTCGGGACGAGTGCATAAAAAAGTGGTGGGGTGGAAACACGTTAATGTTTCCACCCCACCACACAGGGAATGTGTCGGCGGTGCCTTACTCTCCCACACCC
>NZ_JBHTCJ010000006.1:0-379680 GCF_042665275.1 Saccharopolyspora griseoalba
CAAGATCATGCGCCGCCTGCTGCGCGACGTCGCCGAGAACCGCGAGGTCGGCGACGTGAGCACGCTGGCCGACTCCTCGGTCATGGACCTCATCTCGAAGGGCCTGAGCACCTCCAGCGACGACTGACCCGACCGGCGGACCGATCCGGTTGAACAAGGGGCGCCCCGCTCGGGGCGCCCCTTATTGTCAGCAATGCCACCGCCGGCGCCCCTTGCGCGAGGCGCTGACCTGCGACGAAGACAAATCGGGCGCATTGCATTCGCAAACGCGCGACCTGATCGATGTTAGGGTTCACTTCAGGTGTGCCGGGAAGTCTGGTCGGCGACCAGACGTGCTGCCCACACGAACGGAGCCTTCGTGTCCGAAAACAACTCCCGAGCCGCCAAGAGCTTCGACTTCGGCGAGTACCTGCGCACCGAGACCGTCGGCGGGATGATCCTGCTGGCGGCAACGGTCCTGGCGCTGCTGCTGGCCAACACCCCCGTCTCCGGGATCTACACCGCGGTCCGCGACTTCGAGATCGGCCCGCACCTGCTGCACCTGCACCTCGGCGTCGGCGAGTGGGCCAAGGACGGGCTGCTGGCGATCTTCTTCTTCGTCGCCGGACTCGAGCTCAAGCGCGAGATGGTCATCGGCGAGCTGTCCGACCTCCGCACCGCCCTGCTGCCGATCATCGCCGCGGCGGGCGGGATGATCCTGCCCGCCGCGCTCGCCTTCGCCGTCGGCCACGGCACGCCCGGCGCGCACGACGCCTGGGCGATCCCGATGGCCACCGACATCGCCTTCGCGCTGGGCGTGCTCTCGCTGACCGGCTCCTGGATGCCCACCGCGGCCAGGGTTTTCCTGCTCAGCCTCGCGGTCGTCGACGACCTGGGCGCGATCGTGGTGATCGCGGTGCTGTTCACCAAGCACATGAGCCTGCTGTGGCTGGCCACCGCGGTCGTGCTGTGCGTCGTCTACTGGTTCCTGCAGCACAAGCGGGTGACCGCCAGCTGGCTCTACATCCCGCTGGCCGTGGCCGTCTGGGTCGCGGTGCACTCCAGCGGCGTGCACGCCACCATCGCCGGCGTGGCGCTGGGCCTGCTCACCCGCGTCAAGCAGGACCCGGGCGAGCACGCCTCGCCGTCGATGCGCCTGGAGCACCGGCTGCAGCCCTGGTCGGCGGGCCTGGTGGTGCCCGTGTTCGCCTTCTTCGCCGCGGGCGTGCCGGTCAACCCGGACGCGCTGGTGGCGATCTTCGAGGACCGCGTCGCCATCGGTGTGATCGTCGGCCTGCTGGCGGGCAAGTTCTTCGGCATCTTCGGCGTCTCCTGGGTGGCCGTGAAGCTGGGCATCGGGACCAAACCGGAATCGGTGTCCTGGCGGGACATGACCGCGCTGGCGCTGCTCGGCGGCGTCGGCTTCACGGTGAGCCTGCTGATCGCCGAGCTGTCGCTGACCGGGGAAGCCGCCGAGCGGGCCAAGGCCGCGGTGCTGATCGCCTCGTTCATCGCCTCGCTGGTGGCCGCCGCCATCCTGATCCGGCGCGGCCGCAAGCTGGCCAACGGCGACGACAACGCGTTCCCGAACCCCAGCCCGACGCCCGGTGACGAGACCACCGGGTGAGGTCACCTGCGAGTAACGTGTCGCGAGTCGCTGGGCGGATCCCTGATCACTCGTGGCACGATGGGGCGCGTGAACAGCGCCGACAAGACCACCAACGGCAGCGGTGAGGGTGCGGGGTGGACCGCGGTGACGTCCATCCCGCTGTCCGAAGAGGGCGCGGCCGATCGCAACGAGTCGATCGGGTCGCTGGTCCGCGACGCCACGACCCACCTTTCGACCCTGCTCCGCTCCGAAGTGGAGCTGGCCAAGACCGAGATCACCGGTGAGGCCAAGAAGGCGGTCAAGGGCAGCGTCTACTTCATCCTGGCGCTGACCGTGCTCGCGTTCAGCATGTTCTTCTTGTTCTTCACCGCCGCCGAGGGGCTGGCCGCGCTGGGCATCTGGCGCTGGGCCTCCTTCGGAATCGTGTTCCTGGTGATGCTCCTGGTCGCGGGCCTGCTGGCACTGCTGGGCTACCGCCGCGTGCGCAAGCTCAAGGCCCCGAAGCGGACCATCGCCACGCTCAAGGACACCAAGAAGATCACCAAGCGGAAGCACCAGGACGCCGAGAGCGCCGAAGCCACCGCCTGAGGCGTTCGCGCCCGCTCGGGCCGCAGGCCCCCGCGGGCGCGAGCGCGCCCGGCCCGGGGCCTACTTCGTGCAGGCCCCGGTGTCGACCGGGCTGTCCAGGGTCGGTGCCGCGGCCACCTCGTCGCGGACCTCGTCGGCGGTGAGGGCGAAGCCGGTCTCCGGGTCGTCGACCGCCGCGCCGAAGACCACGCCGACCACGTTGCCCTGCGGATCGACCAGCGGTCCGCCGGAGTTGCCGCTCTGCACCTTGCCGCGAACCGTGTAGACGTCGCGCACCACGGTCTGCGAGTCGTAGATGTCCGGCCCGCGCAACCTGATGCGCTCGCGGACGCGGCCCGGGGACGCCGTGTACGGGCCGTCCAGCGGGTAGCCGAGCGCGATCACGTCGTCGCCGGAGTTCGCGCCCCCGGTCAGCGTCAGGGCCCGGGCGTCGAGGTCCGGCACCGAGAGCACCGCGAGGTCCACGTCCGGGCGGTAGAGGACCACCTCGGCGTCGAAGGACCCGCTGCCGATCTCGATGGCCACCTGATCGGTGCCGGCCACCACGTGCGCGTTGGTCATCACCTTGTGCGGCGCGACCACGAACCCGGTGCCCTCCAGCGCGCGCGAGCAGGAGGTCGCGCGGCCGCGCACCTTGACCACGCTCGGGTGGGCGTCGCGCACCACCTCGCTGGCGGCCAGCGCGGAGTCCGGCGGGGCGGTGCGCGCGACC
This sequence comes from Saccharopolyspora griseoalba, assembly GCF_042665275.1. Lineage (NCBI taxonomy): Bacteria > Bacillati > Actinomycetota > Actinomycetes > Pseudonocardiales > Pseudonocardiaceae > Saccharopolyspora > Saccharopolyspora griseoalba. Next base: position 2,889 of record NZ_JBHTCJ010000006.1, read on the forward strand.
GGGGTCTCGGTGAACGGCTCCAGGGCCTCCGGGAACCCGGAGACGCCGAGCATCTCGCGCAGATCGTTGGGCAGCGCCCTGGCCTGGTCCGGCATCATCCGGTTGACCGTCCCGAGCACCTGGGAACCGCTGATCGCCGAGGCCAGCCCGGGCAGCGCGGAGGCCGAGGTGAACGGCAGCGCCACCAGCCAGGCCACCACCAGCACGGCGAAGAACTGCAGCACCGAGCCCAGCGCGTTGTCCACGCCGGTCAGCTTCGGCGAGGTGATCCGGTCCCGGAGCTCGCGGCCGGCCCACATGCCGAAGGTCTCGCCCAGCGCGACCAGCAGCACCACCACGCCGACGCCCAGCGCGAGCCGGGCGACCGGGCTGTGGATCTGGTCCAGCAGCATCGGGGCGACCTTGAGGCCGACGACCGCGCCCAGGAACACGCCCAGGAAGGACAGCAGGGCGGTCACCAGACCGCTGCGCGCTCCGGACACCGCCGCGAGCAGGGCCAGCAACACCACCAGCAGGTCGACCCAGTTCACCCACTCACCCCTCGCGACGGTCGATCAGTCCGGGACACGGTCTCATGGTCGAGAAACGATCCGGGTCGCCGGTCGGCAACGCCTCAGGTGCGCCCGAGGCCGATGTCGTCGGCCTCCTCGACCGTTCGCCAGGCGGCGTCCAGCTCCCGCACATCGGCGCGGTTCCACGGCCGCGCCCAGCCGCCCAGTTCGAGCAGCCCGGCCAGCAGGCCGCCGGTGAAGCCCCAGACGAGCATCCCCGGGATCAGGAATGCCGGACCGGCCATGCCGCTGGACAGGCGGACCCGCACCCGGTTCTCCGGGTCGGTCAGCGAGGACAGCGGCACCCGGGCCACCGAAGCCGTCTCGCCGGGGTCCATCGGGGCCACCGGCGACGGCTCGGTCCAGTGCGCCACGACCGGGGTCACCCGGAATCCGCTGTGCGGGACGTGCAGCTCCGGCAACCGGGCCACCGGTCGCACGCCCTCGGGCCGCAGCCCCACCTCCTCGACGGCCTCGCGCAGCGCGGCGTCGACCGGTCCGCGATCAACATCGTCGAGCGATCCACCCGGGAAGGCAACCTGACCCGGATGGCTGTTCAGGTTTTCCGCGCGGCGCAGCAGCAGCACGTCGGGCCCGGGCTCGCCGTCGCCGAAGAGGATCAGCACCGCCGCGGGGCGGGCCGAGTCCGGCGGCACGTGGTCGGGCCAGCCGAAGTGCCCCGGATCGAGATCGGCGGTGCGCTTGACCAGCGTCTGCAGCCAGTCGGGCACCGTCTCCGGCTCGACCAGGGGTCCCGTGTCGGTCATCCGGCCCCCAAGGTGCGTTCGACGGCGTCCCTGACCTGCTGCGCGGACTCGAAGGCCACCGGCGGGTCGATCCGCCGCACCTCGCCGGAGGCGGTCACCACGTAGCTGACGGGCAGGGTCTTGGGAGCACGCACGGCGGCCCGCACCCGGTTGTCCCCGTCGTGCACGTTCGGGTAGTGAACGCCGAGCTGGCGGAGCAGCTCCAGGCCGTCGGCCTGGCCGCTCTCCACCTGCACGCCGAGCACCCGGATCGCGCCGGGCTGCTTGCTGTAGGCCTCCAGCGCGGGCATCTCGGCCCGGCACGGCGGGCACCAGGTGGCCCAGAAGTTGATCAGCGTGGGCTCACCGGCCAGCGCACCGCCCAGCTGCACCGGCGCGCCGTCGGCCAGGCAGGTGGCGGTGATCCCGGCGAGCTCGGCGGGCCCGCCGCTGCCGGTGGGGCAGGCCTCGAGGTCGGCGGCGGCGCGCTGCTGCGGGTCGACCGGCTGCGCCGCGGGCGCCGGGGCCGCCGCGGAGCCGGGATCACCACCGCCGGAGCCGTCCCGCGGCCACAGCGCGATCGCGGCCAGCACCGCGAGCACGACCACGACGACGGTCCACTGGATCTCCCTGCGGAAGTCGCGAACGCTCACGCGACCGGCTCCTTCGCCGCCTGCTTCTCGACGGTCTCCTCGGGCACCTCGTCGACAACCCCGGCCAGCTCCAGCAGCCGCGGCGTCTCCGGGCCGCGCACCAGCTTGGCGGCGGCGAGGTGGTCGGTCTCACCCGCGCCGTAGGACGGGCAGTCCTTGGCCAGCAGGCACGCGCCGCAGGCCGGCTTGCGGGAGTGGCAGACCCGCCGGCCGTGGAAGATCACCCGGTGGGACAGCACGGTCCACTCCTTGCGGGGAATCAGCTCGCCGATGGCGTGCTCGACCTTGACCGGGTCCTCCTCGGACGTCCAGCCCCAGCGGCGCACCAGCCTGCCGAAGTGGGTGTCCACCGTGATGCCCGGGACGTCGAAGGCGTTGCCCAGGATCACGTTGGCGGTCTTGCGCCCGATGCCGGGCAGCTTGACCAGCTCGCCGAGGTCGCGCGGGACCTCCCCGCCGTGCTGCTCGACCAGCGCGGCGCCCAGGCCCATCAGCGAGGCGGCCTTGTTCCGGTAGAAGCCGGTGGAGCGGATCAGCTCCTCCAGCTCGGCGCGCTCGGCCCCGGCGTAGTCGGCCGCGGTCGGGTACCGGCGGAAGAGCGCGGGCGTGACCGCGTTGACCCGCTTGTCGGTGCACTGGGCGGACAGGATGGTGGCCACCGCCAGCTCCAGCGGTGTGTTGAAGTCCAGCTCGCAGTGCGCGTCCGGATAGGCTCCTTCGAGGGCGCGCAGCATGCGGCGGGCTCGGCGGACCAGGCCCAGCCTGGTCTCCTCGGACCTGTTCCGGCGACGCTGCGTCCCGCGGGACGACGTCGCCCGCTTCCCCCGATCGGAGGTTTTCCCCTGAGCAGGAGACGGGTCGGCGGACGCGGCGCGGGACTTCCTGGCTGGTTCCGGCACCCCACCAGGGTACGGATCGCACCGACACGGGGCGTGGCCACGTGGTCAGCTCAACGGGTAAGCCCACCCCGGTTGCACGTGCCTCGAAGGTATGAGCGAGGATTCACAGCATGATGGCAGCCTGGTTCGTCATCGTCGTGCCGCTGGTGATCATGTTCTTCACCCTCTTCATGGAGCGCGTGGAGGCCCGCCTGCGGCATGTGGCGGTGCAGGAGAACGAGGTGGAAGAACTGCTGGAGAACGCGCGTCCCGACGAGGTCCGCGCGCTCTTCCGGCAAGGCATTGGACGTGCGCTGGAGCTGTTCCAGCTACGCAGGGTGGGACGCGCCGGTAGGCTACGTACCCGCCGTTCGCGCGACCAGCCTTAGAATTGCTGGTAGTGATCGGCGGCACACCGCCAGACGCGCTGACGCGGGTCCGGCACCACAGACAGCCGCCGCGTCTCAACATGGAGGGACGAGGTGGACGAGACCCTGGCCCGGGCCGGCATCTTCCAAGGCGTTGAGCCGGCCGCCGCGGAGGCACTGGCCCAGTCGCTGGAACCTGTCGAGTTCCCGCGAGGACACGTGATCTTCGCCGAGGGCGAGCCGGGTGACCGGCTCTACATCATTCAGTCCGGCAAGGTGAAGCTCGGGCGCAAATCCCCGGACGGCAGGGAGAACCTGCTGGCGATCATGGGGCCGTCGGACATGTTCGGCGAGCTCTCCATCTTCGACCCGGGTCCGCGGACGTCGACGGCGACCACGGTCACCGAGGTGCGCGCGCTGAGCATGGACCGCAGCGCGCTGCGCCAGTGGATCGCGACGCGCCCGGAGATCGCCGAGCAGCTGCTGCGCGTCGTGGCGCGTCGACTGCGCCGCACCAACGGCATGCTCGCCGATCTGATCTTCACCGACGTGCCGGGACGTGTCGCCAAGGCGCTGCTGCAGCTCGCGCAGCGCTTCGGCAGCCAGGAAGCGGGCCTGCTGCGGGTCACCCACGACCTCACGCAGGAGGAGATCGCGCAGTACGTCGGCGCCTCGCGGGAGACCGTGAACAAGGCGCTCGCCGACTTCGCGCACCGCGGCTGGCTCCGGCTGGAGGGCAAGAGCGTGCTCATCCTCGACCCCGAGCGCCTCGCCCGCCGCGCACGCTGACCGGCGACGACAACTGAAGCGACGCCACGCGCGTCGGCGGAAGGGTCCGGGCCCGCCCCGGATCCTCCCGTCGACGCGCGCTTCGGCGTGTCCGGACGATCTCCTCCCGCCGCCCGCGCAACCCCCGCCGCCCGCGCGCGTCCAAGGGACGTCGAACGCGAATGCGAGAGGAGGTCGGAGATGTCTTCGACCGTGCTCGGCGGCGGCCTCTTCGTCCTGGTGCTGATCGGGATGCTCGTCATGATCGCGCGGGCGGGCGCGGGCGCGCCGAAGTCCGGGCGACACCGCGGCAACACCGCGATCGGCTCCAGCGGCGTCGTCGACTCGCCCGGGAGCGGCGACTGCGGCCCGGGAGGCGACGGCGGCGGGAGCGCCGGTGGTGGTGACGGCGGCGGCGGTGGTGGCTGCTGACCCACCGGTGAGGACGACGGGTGCCCCGGGCCGCGCGGCCCGGGGCAGGCACGAGTGAAGGGGCCGGACACCGCCCCCGACGCGGTGTTCCGGCCCCTTCACATCGCGTGGTTGGTCCCCCGACGACTAACCACGCTCCCCCGATCCCCCGGAGCTTCGGCCCCGAATCCTCGGCTCCGGAGGAAAGTCCTATTTCGAATGTGCGCGAGAGCTGCCCGTCCGGGCAACCCCTTCTCACCTTCAGAGACGCATCAGCGCCCACGCTGGTTGCAGGCGTCACCCGTTCTGGGTAAGGAAGCTCACGTCCGCGGCCCACCCGAAAGCCGGTTGGTACTGCCGTACCACCGTCGGCATACTGGTACGCGTGTCCCAATCCATGTCCTTGGCGGACTACCGCCGTGCCCTGAGCACGCCAGGAGCGCGCGTGCCCGTCCTGGCCTCGCTGCTCGGCCGCTGGCCGATCGCCATGTTCGCGATGGCGCTACTGCTGTACGTGCAGCGGGTGAGCTCGTCGTTCGCGATCGCCGGCATGATGTCGGCGGGCGCGCTGATCGGCGTCGCCGCCGGGTCGGTCGTGCAGGGCAGGATCATGGACCGGGTCGGGCCGTCGCTGCCGCTCTACGTCGCCTCGGCGCTGTTCGTCGTCGCCGTGGCGGCCACGATCACCTCCATCGAGGCGCACGCGCCCGCGGCGATCTCGGTCGGGCTGTCGTTCCTGCTGGGCATGACGCAGCCCAACGTCAGCTCGGCGTCCCGGGCGATGTGGGAGCACCTGCTGCCGCCCGGCCGGGTCCGCGAGGCCGCGGTGTCCTACGAGGCGATCAGCCTGGAGGTCTTCTTCATCCTCGGCCCGGGCGTGGCCGCGCTGCTGGTCGCCACGCCCTGGCCCGGGCTCGGCCTGCTGGTGGCCGCCTCCTGCATGGTGGTGGGCGGGGTCTGGTTCGCCTCGACCCGCGCCTCCCGCACCCGGCGCCCGGAACCCGGGCAGCACTCCGGCGACGTGCTCGGAGCGCTCGCCGCTCCGGGGATGCGCACCGTCGCGCTGGCGGCGGGCGGCTTCGGCCTGCTGATCGGCTACATCGAGGTGGCGGTGCCCGCCGCCGCGGTCGACGCAGGCGTCCCGACCGCCGGCGGCCTGCTGATCAGCCTGATGTCGGTGAGCTCGGTGCTGGTCGGCCTGGTCTACGGCGTGCGCCCGTGGCCGCGGCCGATGCACCTGCGACTGCCCGCGCTGCTGGCCGGGTTCGCCCTGCTCATCGCGCTGCTGGCGGCGCCGAGCTCGCTGTGGGGCCTGTGCGTCGCGCTGCTGGCGGCGGGCTGCCTGATCACCCCGCAGTCGACCGCGCACTCGGTGGCCATCGAGGTCGCCGCGCCGCGCGGCAAGGCCGCCGAGGCCTTCGGCTGGGTGGTCACCTCGGTCACGCTGGGCTCCGCGATCGGCCACTCGACCAGCGGCCAGCTCGTCGAGATCGGCGGCCCCAAGTCGACCTTCCTGGTCGCCGCGGTGGTCGGCCTGCTGATCACCGCGCTGCTCTGGCGGCGCCGGGCCACCCTGCTGCCCGCCAGGGAGCGCTCGGAGCTCGTGCTCGCCGCCGAATGAGGCGCGTCAGCTCACCGCGAGCTCGCCGCGTTCGGCCAGGTAGGTGAGCTGGGCCTGGACGGTGAGGTCCGCGGCGGGCCAGACCGCCCGGTCCACGTCGGCGTAGACGATCTCCACGACCTGCCGGGGCGAGGCGTCCGCGCCCAGCTCGGCGACCGCCGCGCGCACCTGCTCCAGCCGCTCCCGCCGGTGCTGCAGGTAGAACTCGGCCGCCGCGCGCACGTCCGGCAGCTCCGGACCGTGCCCGGGCAGCGCTCGCACGCCCTCCGGGAACTCGGCCAGCCGCCGCAGCGAGTCCAGGTACGAGCCCAGGTGCCCGTCGGGGTGCGCCACCACCGTGGTTCCCCTGCCGAGCACGCTGTCCCCGGTGAACACCGCGGGCTCGTCGTGCTCGACCGCGAACGACACCGAGTCGGCCGTGTGCCCCGCTGTCTCCAGCACCCGCAGTTCGAGGCCGCCCGCCCGGATCAGCTCCCCGTCGGCCAGCGGTTCGGCGTCCCGGCACAGGGCCGGGTCCAGGGCGCGCACCTTCGCCCCCGTGAGCCCGACGAACTCGGCCACGCCGTCGGTGTGGTCGCCGTGGTGGTGCGTCAGCAGCACCAGCGGGACCGGTCCGCGGTCGGCCACCCGGCGCAGGTGGTCGGCGTCGCCGGGCCCGGGGTCGATGACCACGGCCTCGGCGCTTCCCGGCTCGCGCAGCACCCAGGTGTTGGTGCCGTCGAGGGTCATCGGCGAGGGGTTGTCGGCCAGCAGCACCGAGGCGTACCCGGTGACCTGGCGGAGTTCGCCGTACGCGGGGTGCTCGCTCACCGGGCCTCCTCGTATCCCGGTTCGCCGGGCAGCACGGCCTGCCAGCGACCGTCCCGGTGGACCAGCTTGGGCATGATCGGCCGCAGCCCGCGCTCGGCGTCCAGCAGTCCGCTGAGCGCCCGGTGCTCGGCCAGCTCGGCCAGGGTGAACTCGGTGGGCGGCAGCAGCTGGCAGCGGCCGGCGCGGAACTCGTCGAGGGCGCGGGCCGGGGTGGACCAGTAGGCCTCGGCGGCCTCGGAGGTGCCCGCGTCGGCGAGCTGCCCCTCGGGAAGCGCGGCGAGGAAGAACCGGGTGTCGTAGCGGCGCGGTTCGCGCTCCGGGGTGACCCAGTTCGACCAGGGCCGCAGCAGGTCGGCGCGCAGCACCAAGCCCTCCTCGGCGAGGAACTCGGCCAACGAGCGCTCGCGGGTCTCCAGCTGGGCGCGGGCCGCGGCGTAGCGCCCGGTCTCGCCGACGACGCTGCCCGCTTCCGGGCCGGCCAGCAGCACGCCGGATTCCTCGAAGGTCTCCCGCACGGCCGCGCACACCAGCGCCCGCGCGGTCTCCGCCGAGCAGCCGAAGCGCTGCGCCCACCAGGCGGCGTCGGGCCCGGCCCAGCCGATCGAGGCGTCCGCGTCCCGCGAGTCGACGCCGCCGCCGGGGAAGACGGTCATGCCGCCGGCGAAGGCCATGTCGCGCACCCTGCGCTGCAGGAAGACCTCGAGACCCGGGTCGCCTTCGCGCACCAGCACCACGGTCGCGGCGTCCCGCGGCGCCGCGGGGACCTCCGGCGCCTCCTCCGGCACGAACCCGGCAGGCAGCACCCGCCCACGCATCGACACCATGTCGACCACCTTAGGCGGTCGTCGACCGCGGCGGTGCCGCTGTTCGAGGCGCGGGGCGTCAGTGCTGGGCGATCGGCGGGAACCCGCCGGTGCCGCCCGGCATGGAGGTGCGCAGGCCGTCCTCGCCGACCGGCTCGGGCTCCTCGGTCTCCCGGTGCGCGAGCTCCTCGTGCAGCTTGCGCAGAAGGTTGCGCTCGCGGTCGGTGAGCTTCTCGTCGACCGCGGCCGGGACCTTCATCATCACCCCGGTCTGCTCGGCCTCCGCTTCGGCAGCGGGTTCGCCGGGTTGTTCGGGTTCGGCTGCGCGCTCGGGCTCGGCTGGTTCTGCGGGGTGGGCTGGTTCGTGCTTGCCCGCGGGCTGGGACGGCTGGGTGGCGTGCTCGGCCAGAAACTCGTGCTGCGGCTCGGCCACAGCGTGCTGCACCCCCTCCGGCCGGGTCTCCTCCGCCACCGGCGGCACCGGTGGTGGAGGGGTCTCCTCGGGCTGCCTGCGCTCGGCGGCGCGCTCCCGCGGGGCCGACACCGGCGGAGCGCTCCGCTCCGCGGCCGCCACCTCCAGCCGCACCCGCCGCGCGTTGGCCAGCGCCTCGCGGTGGTACTCGGGCAGCTCGGACCCGGAGTCGAAGACCTCGACCGAGTAGCGCAGCCCGGCGCGGCGCAGCGCGTTGATCAGCTGGTAGGCCACGGCCGAACTCGCGCCCTCCGGGCCGACCTCGGCCAGCAGCACGCTCTGCGGCACCGCGCCGTAGCTGGCGCCCGCGGGCGTGGTCCGGCTGGTCGCCCACAGCCCGCGCAGCCCGGGCAGCCGGGAGGAGGCCGCCTTGAGCGCGAGCTCGAGATCGGTGTCGTCGGTGTCGGGGGCGCTGAACCGGTGCACCTCGCCGTGCAGCGATTCGGCCACCTCCAGCCGGTCGACCAGCTGGCGCGGGGTGCGGGTCTCGTCGAAGATCCGCCGCAGCTGGTGCTGCTCGGCGGGGGTCACCTCGATCTCGCCGGCCAGCAGGCAGCCGACGAGGTACTCCGCCGCGGCGTCGGGCTGCCCGATCCCGAGCAGCTCGCGCACCGCGTCGACGCCGTCGTCGTCGATCCGCCCGGTCATGGCCAGCACGAGGTCGTGCAACCGGTCCACCGGACCGGCGCCCTCTGCCACGTCCACCACGAATGCCTCCTTAGCTGCCGACCGCTCAGCCGCGGCGACCGGCGAGTTCTTCGGCTCCCGCGCACACCAGCGCCGACTCGTCCAGCGCCATCCGGTGGTACGGGGTCGGTTCCAGGTCGTTGGGCAGCACCTCGACGCTGGGCGCGGTGTCCCCGAGCGCGCGCAGCACCCGCTGGATCTCGCCGGCCAGGTCGATGTGATCGCCGGACGCGGTCACCAGCACGACCTGCTTCGGCGCTTCCGCGTCCCGCCTGCGCCACGTGCTGCGCACCTCGCGGACGCCGGAGCGGCCGCGCAGGGTCGCGCCGAGCACCAGGGCCGCGGAGTCGGCGACGTTCTCCGCGGGGCGCTCGGTGCTGAAGGAGTAGTGCGGGGTGGTGTCGACGACGGCGGGCAGCACCGCGTTGACCACCGCCGGGTCGGCGCCGAGCGGCAGCAGCGCGTCCGACAGCAGCCGGTGCTCCTCGTCGCCCAGCGCTATCCGCTCGCGGACCAGGGTGCCCGGCAGCACCCGCGCGACGACCTCCGCGGCATCGCCCGCCAGCCAGTCGCGGAACCGCCACAGGTGCCGGTCGGGCAACCTGCCAGCGAGTCGAAGCAACAGTTCGTGGCACAGCAGATCGGTTTCACGCACTGCCACGGCGCCCCTCCATGCCTCGTGCTCCCGTTCGGGTGCGGCCGGCCTGCTCGTCCCCCGGCGCGGCTACACCCTTCTAGGTGAACTCTGGTCGTGCTGACCGGATCAATCAAGCCCTCGATCGATCCATTCGCAACGCGTTGGAATCAACATCCTCCGTCTGCGTGACACCAGAGCAGGTGAACACCGACGCGGGATGATCGCAGCGTACTTGTCCGAGCCGATCTTCGGGGGCGGGTGGTCGAAAATCTCGCGGCGCGCGAAACGCGACCACGCAGCGTCAGCGACGACAAACGCGGCGTACCCGAAGATCGGGGACGCCGCGTCTGCTATCGAACGAAAGTCCTGGTTGTCCGCCTCGCCGGGCGCTCAGGCCACCTCGACGATCAGCTCGACCTCGACCGGGACGCCGAGCGGCAGCTCGGCGACGCCGACCGCGGAGCGGGCGTGCTTGCCCGCCTCGCCGAAGATCTCGCCGAGGAGCTCGGAGGCCCCGTTGATCACGCCGGGCTGACCGTGGAAGCCCTCCGCGGAAGCCACGAAGCCGACCACCTTGACCACCCGGACGATCGAGTCCAGGCCGACCAGCGAGTCCACCGCCGCCAGCGCGTTGAGCGCGCAGATCCGGGCGTGCTGCTTGGCCTCCTCGGCGCTGACCCCGGAGCCGACCTTGCCGGTACCGGCCGGTTCGCCGGACACCATCGGAACCTGCCCGGCCGTGTAGACCAGGTTGCCGGTGCGCACCGCGGGCACGTAGTCGGCAACCGGGGTGACCACCTCCGGGAGCGGAATGCCCAGCTCGGCGAGCCGGTCCGTCCACCGACCCATGATCAGGCCTCCTTCGGCCGCTTCATGTAGGCCACCATCTGCTCACCGGTCGGGCCGGGCAGCACGGAGACCAGCTCCCAGCCGTCCTCGCCCCACTGGTCGAGGATCTGCTTGGTCGCATGGCTCAACAACGGCACGGTCGCGTACTCCCACTTCTGCATGCCGCGCAGCTTAGTGCGTGCCGCACACGGCGTCCTGCCTGGCAGGTGCGCCCTGCCTCACGGCTCGCGGCGCGGTCGAGACATCCCCGGCCGTCGGGACCTAGGCTGATCGCGTGACGCAGTGGGACGGCGAGCTCGATCAGGCCCGGCTGCACGTGGTCAGCGGCAAGGGCGGCACCGGCAAGACCACCGTGGCGGCGGCGCTGGCGCTCGCGCTCGCCACCGGGGGCAAGCGGGTGCTGCTCGTGGAGGTCGAGGGCAGGCAGGGCATCGCGCAGCTCTTCGACACCGCTCCGCTGCCCTACTCCGAGGAGTGGATCGCCGCGGCCCCCGGCGGCGGCGAGCTGCGGGCGCTGGCCATCGACGCCGAACCGGCGCTGCTGGAGTACCTGTCGATGTTCTACAACCTCGGCTTCGCCGGCCGCACGCTGCGCAAGATGGGGGCGATCGAGTTCGCCACCACCCTCGCGCCGGGGCTCCGCGACGTGCTGTTCACCGGCAAGATCAAGGAGTGCGTCGGGCGCACCGACGAGCACGGCCGGTACTACTACGACGCGGTCGTGGTCGACGCGCCGCCGACCGGCCGGGTGGTCAAGTTCCTCGACGTCACGCGGGCGATGGCCGACCTGGCCAAGGTCGGCCCGATCCGCGAGCACAGCGACGGGGTGATCCGGCTGGTGCACTCCAGCGCGACCGTGGTGCACCTGGTGACGCTGCTGGAGGAGCTGCCGGTGCGCGAGACCCTGGAGGCCGTCGCCGAGCTGGACGCGGCCGACCTGCGGCCCGGCGGCGTGGTGTTCAACCGGGTCCGCCCCTGCCGGCTGCCCGCCGGGAGCGTCGAGGGCGCGGCCGCCGGCGAGCTGGACAGCGAGGCCGTGCGCTCGGGGCTGTCGGCCGCGGGACTGGACGTCGACGAGCCGACCCTGCGCGCGCTGGCCCACGAGACCGCGGAGCACGCCATCCGCACCAGGGCGGAGGACGACGCGCGCGAGCAGCTCGCCGGGACCGACCTGCCGATCGTCTCGCTGCCCGACCTGACCGCGGGCATCGACGTGGCCGAGCTCTACGAGCTGGCCGAGATCCTCACCGAGAACGGCATCGGGAGCACACGTTGAGCGAACCGCTGCGACCCGCGCAGGTCGACGTCGACGCGCTGCTCGACGACCCGGACACGCACGTGCTGGTGTGCTGCGGCTCCGGGGGCGTCGGCAAGACCACCACGGCCGCCGCGCTCGCGGTGCGCGCGGCCGAGCGCGGCCGCAGGGCGGTGGTGCTCACCATCGACCCGGCGCGCAGGCTCGCCCAGGCGCTGGGACTGCGGGAGCTGGGCAACACGCCCAAGCGGGTCGCCCCGGAGGGCTTCGAGCCCGCGGGCGAGCTCAACGCGATGATGCTGGACATGCGGCGCACCTTCGACGACATGGTGCTCACCCACGCGGGCGAGGAGCGCGCCGAGCAGATCCTGAGCAACCCCTTCTACCAGACCATCTCGACCTCGTTCTCCGGAACGCAGGAGTACATGGCCATGGAGAAGCTGGGGCAGCTGTCGGCCTCCGGCGAGTGGGACCTGATCGTGGTCGACACCCCGCCGAGCCGTTCCGCGCTGGACTTCCTGGACGCGCCGCAGCGGCTGTCCACGGTGCTGGACGGCCGACTGATCAAGATGCTGTCCAGCCCGGCGCGAGCGGGCGGGCGCGGCCTGCGCAAGATCGTCGGCGCCGGGTTCGGCATGTTCGCCAAGGCGGTGTCCACGATCATCGGCGGCCAGCTGCTGGCCGATGCGGCCCGCTTCGTGCAGGCCTTCGACTCGACCTTCGGCGGGTTCCGCGAGCGCGCCGAGCACACCTACCGGCTGCTGCGCTCGCCCGGCACCTCGTTCCTCGTGGTGGCGGCTCCGGAGCCGGACGCGCTGCGGGAGGCCTCGTACTTCGTGGAGCGGCTGGCGGGCGAGTCGATGCCGCTGTCCGGGATGGTGGCCAACCGGACCCACCCGGTGGTGGCCGAGGTGCCCGGCAACCGGGCGACCGCGGTGGCCGACGAGCTCGACGCCGAGGGCACCGCGCCGCTCGCCGCGGCGGTGATGCGGGTGCACGCCGACCGGGTCGCGGTGGCCGAGCGGGAGAAGCGGCTGCTGGCCCGGTTCACCCGCGCGCACCCGGACGTCCCGCTGGTCGGGGTGCCCGCGCTGCCCTCGGACGTGCACGACCTGGACGGGTTGCGGGAGATCGGCCGCAGGCTCGCCGGGGAATGAGCGCAAAAAACGGGCCGGGCAACCGCAATTGCGATCGCCCGGCCCCTCAGTTTGATCAACTCACCTGGACCTCGGCGAGGTCGGCGTAATCGGCGCGCGCAGCTTCCAGCAATTCGCGCCAATTACGAACATCCGGGCGGCGGCGCAGCAACGCGCGCCGCTCCCGTTCCGTCATTCCGCCCCACACGCCGAATTCGATCTTGTTGTCGAGGGCCTCGCCGAGGCACTCGGTCCGCACCGGGCAGCTGAAGCAGACCATGCGTGCTTTGCGCTGCTCGGCACCCCGGACGAACAATTGATCCGGGTTCTGATCTCGACATGCGGCGCTAACCCGCCAGTCCCCCTGCTCGAACATAGATTTCCCCCAGCTCCTTCACTGGATCGTCGGCGACCGTATTTCGTCCGGAGCCCCCCGGCACCGGATGTCGCGAACGGGTGATGTCGGGGCCCCGAACGCAACAGTGCTGTCGCTGGACGTAGACGGACTGTAAGGCCCTGCGGTTCCACAACCAACCGACGGTTGTCGCTCCGTTATCTTTCCCACTCACTACATCGGGCCAACTTTGGCTGTAACAGAACGTCACGAGGGGTGTACGTTTTAGGCTGGCCCGGTGCGTGCCCGGGACAGCCTGTTGAAGCTCTTTGGCCTGTGTGTGCTGGCCGGCGTGTTGGTGGCGGGAATGCTGTTCCCGATCGCGGGATCACTCGGAGTGGTCTCCAACCGCGCCGGCGACGCCGTCGACAGCATTTCGGCGGACATCGTCACCAAGGAACCACCACTTGTGACTACGGTCACAGACCGGGACGGTCGGCCGATAGCGCACCTCTACGAGCAGAACCGCAGGCCCGCCGCGTCGGACCAGATCGCCGACACCATGAAAGCGGCGATCGTGGCCATCGAGGACCGGCGCTTCTTCGACCACCAGGGCGTGGACTGGGCCGGGACCATGCGCGCCGCGGCCACCAACCAGATGGCCGGCGAGATCAGCCAGGGCGGTTCCACGCTGACCCAGCAGTACGTGAAGAACTACCTGATGCACGTCTCCGCGGCCGGCGATCCGGTCAAGCAGGCCAAGGCCGTCGAGCAGACCCCGGCGCGCAAGCTGCGGGAGATCCGGATCGCGCTGCAGATCGAGAAGCACCTGAGCAAGGAGGAGATCCTCACCCGCTACCTCAACGTGGTGCCCTACGGCCACCAGACCTACGGCATCGCGGCCGCTTCGCACGCCTACTTCAACACCACGCCGGACAAGCTGACCATCGCCCAGGCCGCGCTGCTGGCCGGCATGGTCAACAGCCCGAGCGCGCTGGACCCCGAGTCCAACCCGCGCGAGGCCATCGAGCGGCGCAACCTCGTCATCCAGGCGATGGAGGACCAGCACCGGATCACCCCGGAAGCCGCCGAGGAGGCCCGCAACTCCGGCCTGGACCTGGCCACGCCCATCGAGCAGCCGCCCAACGGCTGCATGGGCGCCGGCCCGGCCGACGGGTTCTTCTGCAAGTACGTGCTGGACTACCTGCAGCGCGCCGGGTTCACCGAGGACCAGCTCAACACCGGCGGCTACACCATCCGCACCTCGCTGGACCAGCACGCCACCGACGCGGCCAAGGCCGCCGCGGAGAGCCAGGTGCCCAAGACCACCGAGGGCATCGCCAACGTGATGAGCGTGGTGGAGCCCGGCAAGGACAAGCACCGGGTGCGAGCGCTGGTGGCCAACCGCGACTTCGGGGTCGACGCCTCGAAGGGCCAGACGGCCTACGCGCTGCCCAGCGGGATCGTGAAGTTCGGCGCCGGATCGGTCTACAAGGTCTTCACCGCGGCCGCGGCGCTGGAGAAGGGCATGGGGATCTACAACGTCATCCAGGCCCCCGGCTCCTACAGCTCGCAGGTCTACCGCAACGGGACCGCGCCCTACACCGTCGGCAACGCCGACGGCGTGGCGCCGGGGCCGCGAACCCTGCAGATGGCGTTGGCGACCTCGCCGAACACCGCGTTCGTGGCCCTGCAGGAACGCGTGGGCCTCAACGAGACGGTGGACATGGCCGCGCGGCTGGGCATGCGGCAGACCCTGCTGCACCACAGCTTCGGCGGTCAGCCGGTGGGCGCGAACGACTCCAGCGGCCAGAGCCAGGCGGAGTTCATCAAGAGCCGCAACATCGGCGCGTTCACCCTCGGCTTCTCCCCGACCAGCCCGCTGGAGCTCAGCAACGTCGGCGCGACGATCATGAGCGGCGGGACCTGGTGCCCGCCGACCCCGGTCGAGCAGATCCAGGACCGCAACGGCAACCCGGTGTCGATCACCGAGGAGCCCTGCGAGCAGGCCGTCGACGAGGAGCTCGCCAACGCCCTGGCCGTCGGCATGAGCAAGGACGACGCATCGGGCGGCACGGCGGCGCAGGCGGCCTCCAGCGCGGGCTGGACCCGCCCGGTGGCGGCCAAGACCGGTACCACCGAGGTCTACCAGTCGGCCGGGTTCCTCGGCGCCACGCCGCAGTTCGCCGGGTCGGTGCTGACCTTCACCGACGGCAACCGGCCACAGGGCATCTGCGACACGACGCCACCCCAGCTGTGCGGCAGCGGCGGCAACATCTACGGCGGCAAGGTGCCCGCGCGCACCTGGTTCGAGGCGATGACCAAGATCCACGACGGCCTGCCGACGGCGCCCCTGCCACCGACCACCAACCGCTACGAGAGCGGTGGGTCCGAGCACCGGGTGCCCAACGTGGTCGGGCTGGAGGAGGCCAAGGCCCGCGACCGGCTGATCGAGGCCGGCTACAAGGTCGACGCGAAGTCGGTGAACAGCCAGCGCTCGCAGGGCACCGTGACCAGCCAGACGCCGCGCGGCTTCGCGCTCCCCGGCGAAACGGTGTCGATCTCGGTCAGCACCGGGTACGTCCCACCGCCGGAGACGACCTCGCAGGAGCCGCCGCCGAGCTCGCCCGAGCAGGAGCGGCCGCCCGAGAACGGGCCGCCACCGGAGCAGGCGCCCGGCCAAGCCCCGGCCGAGCCGCAGCCGACCGAGGAGCCCGAGGAGTCCCAGGTCCAGCCCGGGCGGCCGGAACGGCCCTCCATCAGCCCGCCCTGACCGGCCGGGGCCGGGCGCTTCGTAGACTCGACCGCGTGACGAACGCGCAGGCGAGACAGCGACGCGCCCGGTCCCGGTACCGGCTGTTGGAGGTCCGCAGGACCGAGTGGATCACCCCGCGGATGGTGCGGGTGGTCCTCGGCGGCGAGGAGCTGGCCGACTTCGTCAGCAACGGCAGCGATCAGCGCATCAAGCTCTGCCTCGCCCAACCCGGCCAGCCGATGCCGCTGGGCCGCACCCGCGCCGAGGTGTTCGCGCTGCCCCGCGAGCAGCAGCCCCGGCAGCGCACCTACACCGTCCGCTGGTTCGACGGGCAGCGCCTCGAACTGGCCATCGACTTCGTGGTGCACGATCACGAGGGGCCCGGCGGCCGCTGGGCCACCGAGACCCAGCCGGGCGATCAGATCGTGACGGTCGGCCCGAGCATGGCCTACGAACCGCAGCCGGACGCCGACCCGCTGGTGCTGGTCGGCGACGAGACCGCGCTGCCCGCGATGAGCTCGATCCTCGAAGAGCTCCCGGCGGGCACCCGGGTCGAGGTGTTCGCCGAGATCGCCGCCGCCGCCGAGCGGCAGCAGGTCACCTCGGCCGCCGAGGTGACCTGGCACTGGCTGCACCGCGACGGCACGCCCGCCGGCGAGAGCGACCTGCTGCTCACCGCGATCCGCGAGGCCGACCTGGGCCCGGACCCGCACCTGTGGATCGGCGCCGAGGCGGACGCGGTCCACGCCCTGCGCGAGCACTGCCAGCGCGAGCTGGGCCTGGACCGCCGCCGCCTCTACGCCCTCAACTACTGGCGCCGGGGCACCGAGGGCTGAGTCGCTGAGAGCTGCTCGGGGATGCGGCGGACCCGCGTCCTCGTCCACCCCACCGCCGCGCGAAGCGACTCCCGAGCAGTTCCTAGCCCTGCAGCTTCGCCTTCACCAGGCCCGCGACCTGGCCGCCCTCCGCGCGGCCCGCGGCCTTGGCGTTGGCCAGCTTCATGACCTGGCCCATCTGCTTCATCCCCGGCTTCTCCCCCAGCTCGGCCTCGACCTCGGCGATGGCCTCGGCGACCAGTCGGGACAGCTCGTCGTCGGTCAACGGCTGCGGGAGGTAGCGGCGCAGCACCTCCGCCTCGGCCTCCTCGGCGGCCGCCTGCTCCTCGCGGCCGGCGCCGCGGAAGGCCTCGGCGGACTCGTCGCGCTTCTTGACCTCCTTGCTGAGCACCTTGAGCACTTCCTCGTCGGAGAGCTCCCGCGCCTGCTTGCCGGCCACCTCCTCCTTGCCGACGGCGGCCAGCGCCATGCGCAGCACGCCGGTGGTGGCGGTGTCCCGTTCCTTCATCGCCGCGGAGAGGTCCGCCCGCAGCTTGTCCTTGATCTCGGCCATGCGCCGATTATCCCGTGGCCGAGGCCACCACCCGGCCACCGACCCCACCGGAGCCGTAGGGTGACGGGCGTGAACAAGTTCGGCCGGATTCTGCTCAGCACGGGCGCCGTCGGCGCCGCGGGGATCACCTACTCGGCGGCGATCGAGCGGCGCCACTGGACACTGCGCCAGGCCACGATGCCGGTGCTCGCCGAGGACGCGCCGCCGCTGCGCGTGCTGCACGTCTCGGACCTGCACATGACCCCGAACCAGCATTCGAAGCAGCGCTGGGTCTCCGAGCTGGCGGAGCTCGACCCGGACCTGGTGGTCAACACCGGCGACAACCTGGCCCACCCGCAGGCCGTGCCCGCCGCGCTGCGCGCGATGGGCCCGCTGCTGGACCGCCCGGGCGTGTTCATCTTCGGCAGCAACGACTACTACGGACCGAAGCCGAAGAACCCGGCCCGCTACCTGCTGCCGTCGGCCAAGACCAAGCGCATCCACGGCGAACCGCTGCCGTGGCGGGACCTGCGCGCGGCGATGACCGAGCGCGGCTGGCTGGACGCCACGCACCGGCACCACGACCTCGAGATCTCGGGCGTGAAGATCCACGTCGCCGGCCTGGACGACCCGCACCTGCACCTGGACCGCTACGAGCTGATCGCGGGCGCGCCCCCGGCCGACGCGCAGCTCAAGCTCGGCGTGACGCACTCCCCGGAGCCCCGCGTGCTGGACTGCTTCGCCGAGGACGGCTACGACCTGGTGATGGCCGGCCACACCCACGGCGGCCAGCTGCGCGTGCCCGGCTACGGCGCGCTGACCACCAACTGCGAGCTAGACCGCCACCGCGCCCGCGGCGCCTCCAGCTGGGGCGAGCGGATGGGCCTGCACGTCTCGGCCGGCCTGGGAACCTCGCCCTACGCCCCGGTCCGCTTCGCCTGCCCGCCGGAGGCCACCCTGCTGACCTTGCTGCCCAGGTCGACGAACACCCCCTCGACCAGCGAAAACGCAAAAACCAGGGCCCCTTACGGAGCGAGCGAGGGCATCCGCTAAGCTATATCCAGCGCTGAGGCGAGCACCCGAGATGCCTCAGAGCTGAGATCGGGGTGTGGCGCAGCTTGGGAGCGCGCTTCGTTCGGGTCGAAGAGGTCGTGGGTTCAAATCCCGCCACCCCGACAGGTGAAGGGCCTGGTCAGGACTCCGCGAGGAGTTCCGACCAGGCCCTTTTTCGCGCTCCAGCCCCCTGAGGGGGAGAAAATGGGGAGAAAAATCTGAGTTGATCTTGCCCAGCGCCCTCTGCTTCCCTGCTGATACGCAGCAGGCTCACGTGGCCAAGACGGCGCAACCCGCCGAGATGATGGCCCGTGCTTGGCGCTCAGGTGAGGTCGGCGAAGCGTTCGACGTCGTTGGTCAGGCCGGAGGCGATGAGGATGTCGCCCTGCTCGACGACGGTGTCTTGGGTGGCGTAGGCGAAGCCTTGGTTGGGGCGTTTGATGGCGACCACGGTGACGCCGTACTTGCTGCGGATCTTGCTGTCACCGAGGGGATTGCCGACGGCCATGGCGGGGGCGCGGGTTTTGACCATGGCGTAGTCGTCCTCGAACTCGATGTAGTCGAGCATGCGCCCGGTAACCAGGTGGGCGACGCGTTCGCCCATGTCGTGCTCGGGGAGCACGACGCGGGTGGCGCCGACGCGTTCGAGGATGCGGCCGTGCTGGCGGTTGATGGCTTTGCACCAGATGTGGGGGATCTCGAATTCGGCCAGCAGCGAGGTGGTCAGGATGCTGGCTTCCAGGTCGTCGCCGATGGCCACCACGGCACGGCGGAAGTCGGGCACGTTGAGCTGGCGCAGCGCCGCCGGGTCGGTGGTATCGGCCACCGCGGCGTGGGTGACCGAATCGGCGAACTGCTGGACGATCTGCGGCCGGGTGTCCAGCGCGAGCACTTCCGAACCCCGTTCCATGAGCTCGAGCGCCAGCGAGCTGCCGAACCGGCCCAGGCCGATCACCACGACCCGCGAGGGTGTTCCGGCCGGGCGCGCTTGACGATGAGTTTTAGCCGACAATGGGTCGCTCCTCGGGAAGGTCGTAACGTTTGCCGCGTTCGCGCAAGGCCAGCGCGGAGGCGAACGTAATGGGTCCCAGGCGGCCGACGAACATCAGCACGACCAAGATGAGCTGGCCCGCCTGCGACAGATCGCCGGTGATGCCGGTGGAGAGCCCGACGGTGCCGAACGCCGAAGTCGCCTCGAACAAGACATCGTCCAGCTTGAACGGTGTGATGAGCAGCAGCGTCATGGTCGCCAGCCACACCAAGCCCACCCCGGACAGCACCACGGTCAACGCCTGCCGGTAGACCTCGCGCGGCAGCTTGCGGCCCAGCACGTGCACGTTCGGTTCGCCGCGCACTTCGGCGAGCATCACGAAGGCCAGCAGGGCGAAGGTGGTGACCTTGATGCCGCCCGCGGTGCCGGCGCTGCCGCCGCCGATGAACATGAGCACGTCGGTGACCAGCAGGCTCGCCGGTTGCATGGCGCCGACATCGAGGGTGTTGAACCCCGCCGTGCGGGGCGTGAGGCCTTGGAAGGCGCCGGCCACGAGTTTGCCGATCGGATCGTACTGGCCGAGCGTAGCGGGGTTGGTCCACTCGATCCCGATGACCGCGATCACGCCGACGACCGCGAGCGCGGCGTAGGCGCCGAGGGTGATGCGGATGTGCAGCGACCAGCGGCGCTGCTGTCGGCGAGCGTGCCGGGCGAGTTCGAACAGCACCGGGAACCCCAGCCCGCCGAGCACGAAGGCGACCACGATCGGCACGCAGATCCACGGGTCGGTCGCGAACCCGATCAGGCTGTCGGAGTACAGCGCGAAGCCGGCGTTGTTGAACGCCGAGACCGCGTGGAACACACCTAGGTAGGTGGCCTGGCCTAGCGGTATCTCGTACCCCGCGGCCAGGCGGGCGGTCAGCGCCAGGGCGGTGAGCGTCTCCATGATCAGGCTGACCGCGATGACGCCGAGCACAACGCGGCGCACGTCGCCGAGCACGGAGGTCTTGGTTTCGGTGGCCGCGCTGCGCTGCATCCGCATCCCCAACCGGCGGGTGACCAACACCCCCAGCAGGGAGGCGAACGTCATGATGCCGAACCCGCCGACCTGGATGAGCCCGAGGATCACCAGCTCGCCGAACGTCGACCAGTGCCCCGGGGTGTCGACCACGATCAGCCCCGTGACGCAGATCGACGAGGTCGAGGTGAACAGCGCGGTCACCCAATCGGTGACGGTTCCGTCCTCGCTGGCGACCGGCAACATCAGCAACACCGTGCCGACAATGATCGCCAGGGCGAACCCGAAGGCCACCACCCGGGCGGGCTTGCCGCCAACCCAGCGGAGAACCGCCCGCGTCGGCGATATGCGGCCCAGCGCCGCGCGTCCCTGCACCCCGGCTCCTCCACCCTCGCCAGATGCCCGTCAGAAGACCGAGCCGGAAACCTACCCCCCACTCCGTCCCGCGGCTCAACACGGTGACCCATATCATCGAGTACGCGGCGATCTGAGCCTGGCCAGCACTTCGCGAAGAGTACTGGCCAGGCCTTTTCACCCCAACCGAGGTTGTTGACCTCGCCTGTAAATGCCCCACCTCCCACTATCGGGCCCGCAACAACGCGTCCAGAACCGCGACGGGAGACCCCGGCGACATGGCACGGCGAGCGTCCAATGCTGCCTCCCAACAACGAGTCAGCTCGGCATCCAGCCGACTCCGCATCTCTGTAGTCACGTGCGTGTAGCGGCGCTGGACGGACGTGTCCGTGTGACCGATGCGTTCATCCGCCAGAACGGCAGGAGTGCCCAGCTCCTCCAAGAGCGTCCGATGCGTGTGGCGCAGGCCGTGGGGAGTGAGCCCCTTGGCGATCGGAACCCAGCAGCACTCCGCTCGCCCACGCGCGCCTCGCCCGCGCGCAGGGACGCCCGGCCAAGGTTCAGCAAGGACCGGAACCGGTCGCGCCGGTCGCGGGTCTTTCTTGGGGTACCAGCCAGATGCCGCGGGTTGGAACAGCCACGTCGCGAAGCCGTTCCGTCGCCAGTGCTCAACCGGTGCCGATTGCGCCACTCCCCGCACGTACCCGAGATCGGCAATGGCCTTCTCCACTCGGCTCCGCGTGTCGTCCGCAACCGCTGCCGAGCGGTTGAGCACGTTCGACACGGTGCCCGTCGAAACCTGCGCACGCCGCGCGACGTCAACCAAGCGCGGCCCTGGTCCGGCCTCCCCCTTTGCCGTCCCCAGACCACGAAAGACGTAGGTCCGGGCGTGGCAAGAACACGGTCGAAGCGCATTCCGAGCGATGTGATCCGACAGCAGCGCTGACAACCAGCGGGGCAGGTCGACCGCGACGACCGGATCCGCCACGAAGTCCCGGTGCAGCCGAGGTCGTCGGCCGGGCACGTGGCCACTCGGAACCCCGTTCACCTGGAGCACGAAGGCGGAACGCTGCGCTTGTGGGCCGCTCCTGACGACGATGACGAGATCGCGGGGACCGAGCTGCTCGTCTACCGGGCCGCACCGGGGAGCTGACCCCGTCCCAGTCGTGCGCGGAGCTGCCGCTCGCGGCCTCGGCAACGCAGCCCGGAACACCCGCGGACCTCGCTGCCGTTGCGACGTACCGCTCCACCCGCAGGCCTCTCGTCCCGGAAGGTGAAGGGCCTGGCCGGGGCTCCGCTAGGAGTTCCGGCCAGGCCCTTCCCTTCACGCCCCAATCGCGCCCGCGCGCCGGGCCGCTCAGCTCCCACCGCGGCCGGCGGGAAGGACCGTGGTGCTGCGGATGTGCTCGTAGACGATCGAGGTGCGCACGTCGGCGACCTCGGGCTTCCCCGTCAGCCGGTCGATGACGAAGGCGTAGAGGTGATCGTTGTCCGGGACGGCGACGTGGATGAGGAAGTCCTCGCTGCCGCTGGTCACGAACACTCCCAGCACCTCGGGCAGGTCGGCGGCCCACTCCCGGAACCCCTCGATGTTGGCGCGCGTCGGCGGGCGCACCCGCACCGCGACGAGCGCTTGGACGGGACGTCCGATCTTGGCCAGGTCGACGTCCAGGCGGGCACCGGTGATGACTCCGCGCTCGCGCAGCGCCCTCGTGCGATCGAGGGATGTGGTCGGCGCGACGCCGACCACAGCGGCCACATCGCGGTTGGTGCGCCGTGCGTCGTGCTGGAGCTCCCGCAGGATCGCCGTATCAAGTTCATCCAGATCAGCCATGCGACGACTCTATTCGAATTTAATACGGAATTCTATCTCTGATGCGTATGTATCGCTAGACTTTTTATCGTCTCCCGTATTCAGCGCACCCTGAGAGGAAATTCAGGTATGAGCGATCAGTCGGTCGGGTTCGAGCCCGACGAGGTCCGCACGAGGGTTTCGACGCGGTCGGCGCGATTGAAGTGGGTCGTCGTCGTCGATCGCGACATTCCCGCGGGGCGGATCGTGAACGCGGCGGCCTGCGTGGCCGCGGCCACGGCCCCCGCGGTCACCGGCCTCCTCGGCCCCGGCGGCGCCGATGGCGACGGCTCACCCCACTCCGGTCTGCCGTGGGCGGGATGCTCGGTTCTCGCCGCCGATGCCGAGACGCTGCGCGCGGCCCGCGCCGAAGCCGCGGCTCAGGAGGGCGTTCTCGTCACCGACATGCCCACCGCCGCGCAGGAGGTGCGGGTGTACGACGACTACCTCGCGCGCCTGGCCGACCTCTCCGCCGAGGAGGTCGCCTACGCCGCGGTGAGCTTGGTCGGCCCGCGCAAGAAGGTGGACAGGATCGTCGGCGGGCTGGGGTTGCTGCCGTGACCGTCGTCGGCGAATCGGCGCCAGGTGCGCCAGCGGCCGACAAGACGATCGGTGCCGCCTCCGTGCTGACGGCCGCAGCGCTGTGGGGCACGGTCGGTCCTGCCCAGGTCCTGGCCGCTTCCGCCGCCGACCCCGGCGCGCTGGGCGTCGCGCGAGTGCTCCTGGGCGGACTCGCGCTAGCGCTGTTCTGCCGACGGCTCGCCGACTGGCGGGCCGTGGCACGGCGCCACGTGATCGGCTGGGTGTTCCTCGCGGCGCTGGCCACCGGCGTGTACCAGGTCACGTTCATGCACGCCGTCGAACACCTCGGGGCAGCTCTCGGCACGGCCATCGCGCTCGGCGTCGCGCCGATCGCCACCGGCCTGTGCGCGCGCTGGTGGACCGGCGAGCGCCTCACCCTCGGCTGGTCCCTCGGCACCGTGGCTGCGGTGGCCGGGTGCGTCATCCTGCTCAACCCTCGGGGGGCCGAGCAGATCAGCGCCACCGGCGTCGGGATCGCCCTGATCTCCGGGAGCTGCTACGGCGCCTACGCCGTCGCGGCCAAGCGATTCCTCCGAGCGGGCGCGCCCGCCCTCCCCGCCACCACCATCACGCTGCTGATCGCCGGTGTCGCGCTGTCCCCGCTGCTGTGGCTGCACCACGACCACCTGGGCGATCCCAACTCCTGGCTCCTCATCGCCTGGATCGCGCTCGCGGGCACCAGCGCCGCCTACGCGGCCTTCGTCCACGGCCTGCACCGCACCACCGCGCCCACCGCAGGAACCCTGAGCCTCGCGGAACCGCTCGTGTCCGCCGCCCTCGGCGTGCTCGTGCTGCACGAACGGCTCTCGCCTGCCGCCGCCCTCGGGTGCCTCATCCTCTTGACCGGTCTCGCCGCGGTCGCGCTCGTCGGCGCCCGGCGACCCCGCGACGCGAAGCCGCCTGCGCGAGAAGCGACTTGAGCCGCCCCCGCGATCTCGGGTGCTGGCTCGACGGCACCGTCAACACGCCCCTGCGCGCCAGCGCTGCGGGAAGCCCCGGGGCCGATCGGGCTCCGGCGCGGTCAGCTTCGCGCTCGTGAGCTGCGGGAGGACGGGCTGCCGCGAAGTCCCGGGGTGCGGCGCACCGCGCGCCGCACCTCGTCGACCAGGATCCGAGCGGGGTTGAACGCCACGACGAGCACGATGGCGTCGCGCGGGCCGAGGAGCCCGGCGAACCACTCGTCGACGTCGGTGCGGTCGGACGTGGGGCGTCGCGTCCACAACCCGGTTTCGGTGTCGTCGTAGGCGTCGCTGATGACCAGGGTCTCGCGGTCGAGCCGGTCGACCTGCCCGAGCTCGGTCGCCGCGTCGGCCGCGATGCGCTGCACGTGCTTCGGAACCCCGCGGTCCGGGGCGGGCCAGGCGGCGTCGGTTCGGCCCGCTGCCGACGACCACGCCCCGTAGACCAGCGGGTTCCCCGTGCGCATCACGGCGTACAGGCTGCGCGGTGCGGCCTTGGCGATCGCCGAGCGCAGCAGCGCGCGCCAGATCGCGCTGGAGAGCCCTGCGCCCTGGTAGTCCGGTCGCACGCCAGCGGAGTTGGCGTAGAAGCACCTGCGTCCGCCGAATCGCCGGTCGTTGCTGGCCACCCACGCCACCGGCAGGCCGGCGGAGTCGAGCACGACGACGAGGCCCGACAACCGGTCCAGGTTCTCGTCGGAGAGCCAGTTCAGCCAGTACCGCTCGGTGGTCGCGGTGAACGCCTGCACCGCGACGGCGGGAAACGTGTCGCGCAGGTGCTGCCGGGCCGGGCCGGGGAGCCGGGTTCGCACCGAGGTCCAGAGCAGTCCGGTCAGGCCGTGCCCGACGGAGACCTTCTCGGCTCCGTCGAGGAGTTCGGGCGGGAAGCGCGAGGGCATCGGGTCGGTGGTGGTCATCTCCGTCTTCCGGGTTCGTGCGGGTTTCGTGCTCGTGCTGCTGCGGACCGGCGGTCAGGGCTGCGCGACCGCTTCGGGGGTGCGGAGCGCGGTGACCGCCGAGGCGAACATCGTCGACTTGATCGCCCCGAGCGCGTCGCGGCTCTTGCCGGCGAGCGGACGCACCAGCTCCACCGCCGCGCGCACCACTTCTCCTTCGTCGGCGACCTCGTCGACGAGGCCGCGGTCGCGGGCCCGCACCCCGCCGAAGCGCCGCCCCGTCGTCATCGCCTCGACGGCCGCTGCGGGGGTGAGCTTCCCCTGGATCAACGCGGCCATGCCCGGCGTGAACGGCACGTCGATGTCGACCTCGGGGAAGCAGAAGTACCCGCGGTCGGCGCGCATGACCCGGAAGTCGTGGGCCAGGGCCAGCATCGCCCCGGCGCCGAACGCGTGACCGTTCACCGCCGCGACCGCGGGGACCGGCAGAGTCAGCACGCGGGCCAGCAGCTCCTGCACGTCGGCGCGGTAGGAGGCCAGCCGGTCGGCGTGCTCCACGACCCACTCCAGGTCGAGGCCGTTGGAGTAGAACTTGCCCCGCCCGGTCGTGACGAGCGCGCTGGGGCCGGGATGACCGGCGATGGCGTCCAAGAACTTGTTGATCTCCTCGAGCCAGTCCGGCGAGAACCGGTTCTCGCCATCGCCGAGGTCCAGCACGAAGACGCCGTCGTCCTCGTGCAACGCGGGCATGGTCGTTCCTCCCCGGTATGGGTGCGGGTGCTCGTCGCCGGCTCAGCGCCGCGGTGGCTCGGGATCGAGGACCGCGCGCACGGCCGCTGCGAGACGGGCTCGCACATCGGCCGGGATCTGCACCGAGCCGTCGGCGGTGACCTGGCCGAGCGCTCGACGCAGCAGGGCCGTCGGCAGGTCGACCACGCAGGTGGTGATCACCTCGACGCTCGGACCGTCCCGCCGGTCCCACATCGCCGTCGCCAGACGGCAGAGCACCTCGGACACCAGCCGCCGGTCCAAGCCGAGCAGCGAGTCGGCGAGCTCCTGGGGGAGCTCGGGTCCGAGGAGCTGCTCCCGGCGCACCGTCATCAGCATCCGAGCCGCGGCGGGGCGCCGGTCGGCCAACGCGGCCGGCGCATCGGCAGCGGCGACTACCGCGCGCACCGCATCTCCCCGGGTCGGCGCCTCGCCCAGGGCGTCACCGATGAGCTCGGTCTGCAGGTCCAAGAACTCGACCGCGGCTCGCAGCCACATCCGCCCGCGCAGCGCCGCCAGCGAGCCGAAGGCGTGGTAGATCGCCCCGTTGGGCACGCCGCTCGCCGCCGAGAGCTCGCGCACGGTGAGCCGCTCCGGCCCGGCGTCGGCGACGAGCCGTTCGGCGACGTCCAACACCTGGTCGAGGTCGTGCACTCGTGGTCTGGGCACGCTCGCACGATAATGGAGCACGCGCTCCACAACAAGGGATCGCGGCGTCGCCGGGCCCGCTCAGCGCCTGGGATCGGCGCGCGAGGACCGGCGCTCGCCGGTCGGGCGGCACCGCTCCGGTGCGTCGACGGCCGTCACCCGGATCGGCGTTTGGGCAGGTCAGATCACCTGCGTCGGGTTGACACCGGGGTCCGGGCGGGCTAGGACTACGGCACTGCGATCCGCTCGGGTCGGCAGCCACGGCTCCTGGAAGGACAACCGCATGCGACACCGCGCGCTGTCGGCCCTGCTCGCCCTCGCGATCGCCGGTGCGGTCGGGCTCGGATCGGGCACCGCGCAGGCCGCCCCGCCCGCCGTCTCACCGCCGGGCGCCAACGACTGGTCCTGCGAGCCCAGCGCCGAGCACCCGCGGCCGGTCGTGCTCGTGCACGGCACGTTCGAGAACATGGCCAAGAACTGGTCGGTGCTGTCCCCGCAGATCGCTCAGGCGGGCTACTGCGTGTTCGCGCTGGACTACGGCAACAACGCCACCGGCCCCGTCGAGGACTCGGCGCAGGAGCTGGCCTCCTTCGTCGACCAGGTCCTCGCGGCTACGGGCGCGCGCGAGGTCGACCTGGTCGGGCACAGCCAGGGCGGGATGATGCCCCGCCACTACCTGAAGTTCCTCGGCGGCACCGAGGAGACCGGGGAGCTGATCGGGATCGTGCCGTCCAACTACGGCACCACAACGCCGCTGACCAGCCCCTCCGGGGTCGTCTGCGAGGCCTGCGCCCAGCAGGCGCAGGGATCGCCGTTCCTGACCGAGCTCAACGCCGACGACGACACCCCGGACGGCCCCGACTACACGGTCATCACCACCCGCTACGACGAGGTCGTCACCCCCTACACCAACGCGTTCCTGCACGACGGCCCCGCCGAGGACCTGACCAACATCACCGTGCAGGACGAGTGCCCGAACGACGTCGTCGAGCACGACCAGAGCCCCAACGACCCGGTGGTCGCGCAGTGGGTGCTGCACGCCCTCGACCGCGAGGGCCCCGCGGACCCCGGCTTCCAGCCGAACTGCTTGCCGTGACCCGACGCGGCGGTCCACGAACGAGGTCGCCCGGGGTTGTCACGAACGAGGGGCCCAGCACGTCCTAGGCAGCAGGGACGACTCTCGATCGGAGCTGATGACGATGAACCTCGCGCTGTGGATCGTTGCCGGGCTGCTGGCGGCCGTGTTCCTGATCGCCAGCAGCAAGATGGTCGTGCCCAAGGAGAAGATGGCCGGGATGTCGGCCAGCTCGCGCTGGGTCGAGGACTTCAGCCCCGCCTCCCTCCGCGCCATCGGCGCGCTCGAACTGCTGATCGCGGCGGGGCTGGTCCTGCCCGCGGCGGTCGGGATCGCACCGGTCCTGGTCCCGCTGGCCGCGACCGGCGCCGGGCTGGTGATGATCGGCGCGGTGATCACGCGCCTGCGCCGGGGCGAGCGCGCGACGATCGCGGGCGACCTGATCTACCTCGCGATGGCCGTCTTCGTGGCCTGGGGCCGCTTCGGTCCCGCGCCCTTCGGCGGCTGACCCGAAGCGGCCGCAGGGGTCAGTGCCGGGTCGGCCGGTAGAGGAGCTCCTGGATGCGGCCGTCGAGCGTGCGGTTCCCGAGGAGCTCCAGGTCGAAGTCGTCGGCTCCCCGGAAGATCGGGTCCAGTCCGTTGCGGCCGGTGATCACGGGGAACAGCGTCACCTGCAGGCGGTCGACCAGCCCGGCGGCCAGCAGCGCGCGGTTCATCGACAGGCTGCCGTGCGAGCGCAGCGGCACCTCGGACTCCTCCTTGAGCCGGGCGACGACGTCGACCGCGTCCCCGCGGGCCAGGGCGGCGTCCGGCCAGTCGAGCGGCCCCTCCAGCGTCGTCGAGACCACCGTCGCCGGCAGGTTCCGCATCCGGGTGACCCACGGGTCGCGGACGTCGGAGTCCTCGGTGCTCGACGCCAGCATCTGCGCGAACGCCCGGTAGGTGTTGGCCCCGAAGACCATCCGCTGCTCGGTCTCGTAGAGCGCGAGGCGGTGCGCGAGCAGCTCGGGCCCCTGCTTGCCCCAGTAACCGCTCCAGTCACCCCCGGCGGCGCCGTAGCCGTCGAGGCTGGAGAAGACGTCGAAGGTGTAGGTGGCGCTCATGGTGTGCTCCTCGTAGCGCGGTCCTCAGTGCGGACCCGCGGCGCCGCGAGAACTCATCGCCGCCCGATCTCCCGAGCCGGCCCACGAGCCCGGTGCGGGACGTCATGATCGGGGGCGACTCTGCAGCAGGCGATCGGGCTCGCCGTCCGTCGCCTCGATCGGCTAGGGGGCCTCGTGGACTACGGGATCGACATCAGCCACCACAACCAGGTCGACGACTGGCAGGCGGTGCGGGGCAACAACATCACCTTCGCCAGCGCGAAGCTGACCGAGGGCGAGACCTTCGTCGACGACCGGGCCGGCGCGCACGTGGCGGGGGCGCGCGGCGCGGGCGTCGTCACCGGCGGCTACCACTTCGCCCGGCCCGGCGCGATCGAACCGCAGGTGGGCCACTTCGCGTGGTGGCTGGGTCAGCACGGCTTGAAGGAGCCGGGGAACATGTGGCCGATGCTGGACATGGAGGACCCGGACATCGCCGACCCGAACGCGTTCATCCCCGAGTTCATCCGCCAGCTGCGCGCGGCGACCGGTGTGCCCGGCGTGCTGGTCTACGCGAACCTGAACTGGTTCCAGAACGTCGTGGACCCGGACCTGTGGGCGGGCGAGGACGTGCTGCTGTGGATCGCCCGCTACAACGGCGACCCCGGCAACCCGGGCTGGGAGCACCCCCGCCTCGCCCTCCACCAGCACACCTCGGCCGGTTCGGTGCCCGGCATCCCCGGCGAGGTCGACCGCAACGCGACCGTGGGCGCCTGGACGCGCGCGGCCTTCACCACCTGATCTCAGGAGCGACCGAGGAGCCCTGCGGGGAGGGCTCCTCGGCGCGGATCGGTGCGGTCTCACGCGGGTTGGCGCGCTGGTTCGGCGCGGCGGACGAGGACGACGCCGGCGATGATGAGCAGGCCGCCGAGCAGCACCGAGAACCCGGGGCGCTGGTCGAGCAGCAGCCAGGCGAACAACGCCGCGGCGACCACTTCGAGGAGCGCGACGAAGGACCCGACGCGGGAGCCGAGGCGGCGGATCGCCGCGGTCCCGCTCGCGTAGGCCAGGGCGGCGGAGATCAGGCCGAGTGCCAGCAGCGGCGCCCACCAGGGGCCGGTGCCGATGGCGTAACCGGCGGAGGCGACGTTCGCGCGCATCGGCAGCACGCCGATCGCGCCCAGGGCCGCGAGGACGGCGGCGGCGATGGCCAGCCCGGTGCCGGCCAGGGCGATCGGCGGCAGCACGTCCTCGGTCTCGCCCGAGATCAGGAAGTACGCCGCGTTGCCGATCATCGCCGCGAACGCCCACAGCGCGCCGGTCCACGCGACCTCCGCCCCCGAGGCGAGGTCCAGCGCGAACACCAGGCCCAGCACCGCCGTCCCGGCCCCGAGCGCGGTCAGCGGCCGCGGTCGCTGACCGCGCCGGACCCACAGCCACAGCACGATCGCGATCGGCGCGGTGAACTCGATGAGCAGCGCGGGCGCGACGTCCATCGTGCGCACGGCCGAGAAGTAGCAGAACTGCGTGCCCGCCAAGCCCAGCGCGCCGTAGACCAGGAGCGGTCGGAGCTGCGCGCGCAGCGACCTCCACCGGCCGCGCAGGGCGGCGATCGCGAACGGCGCCAGCGCGGCGGCCCCGATGCTCAGCCGCGCCAGCACCACCGCGCCGGGGCTCCAGCCCGCTTCCAGCAGACCGCGCGCCAGCGCCCCGGACATCCCGAACGAAGCCGCTGAGAGGACTGCGAGCGCCAAGCCGCCGCTGAACCGCGGAGCAACACGCACACCTGCGCTGTCATCTTCCAAACGCGTCATGGCAAATGACGCTATGGACGCCGATGTAAGATGTCAACATGATTTTTGGGCATGACACCGAGGCGTCGCTGCAAGCGGCCGTCGCGCTCATCAACACCGCCGGGGAGCCGGACGCCCTGATGACCGTGCAGGCGGTCGACGCCTGGTACGCCGAGCACCGCTACACCGGGCGCCGCGACGGCGACGAGGCCGAGCTCGAAGAGCTCCGCGCGCTGCGACCCGTCCTGCGCGACCTGCTGTCCGCCGACCGCGACCGCGCGGCGGACCTGGTCAACGAGATGCTCGCCGAGGCGGCAGCGCTGCCCCAGCTGGTGCGCCACGGCGACGAGGACTGGCACCTGCACGCGATCGACGCGGACGCCCCGCTGGCCCGCCGGGTCGTGGTGGAGACCGCGATGGCGATGGTCGACGTCATCCGCCTCGACGAGATGTCCCGCCTGTCGCTGTGCGCCGACGAGACCTGCCAGGGCGTGCTGATCGACCTGACCCGGAACCGCTCCCGGCGCTTCTGCACCACCGCCTGCGCGAACCGCAACGCGGTCGCCGCCTACCGGGCGAGGGCGAGGCAGCGGTGATCTCGCCGCCGCCGGTCCGCGTGGGCGGTTCGTGGTCGGTGGCCCGATCGGGCAGGATCGGGGTGTGAGCAGTTATCCCGAGGCGAAGATCCCCAGTGCGTTGTTCGAGGACCCCGAGGCGGAGGGTCGGTGGCGGGCGCGGTTCAGCGCACCGCGCGTGTCGTTGCCCGATTGGGCGCGGGACGCACCGCATCGCAGTCTGTACGTGTCGAACTTCAGCGGGACCTGGGAGCTCTACGCCTGGGATCGGGAGTCCGACAAGCACCGCCAGATCACCGACCGCCCGCAGGGCACCTTCCACGGGACGCTGTCGGTCGACGGCGAGCGGATCTGGTGGTTCGACGACACCGACGGCGACGAGTTCGGCAGCTGGAAGGTCGAGCCGTTCGACGGCGGCGAGCCCGAGGAGGCCGTTCCCGGAACGCATCCCGGCTACCCGGCGGGCCTGGAGCTCGGGCGTTCGCTGACCGGGCTCGGGATGTCCACCGATGACGGCGTGACCGTGTGGGTCGCGCGCGACGGCGGCCGCCCGGAGGTGCTCTACCAGCACGAGCAGGACGGCGGGCTGTCCGCGCTGTCCTGGGACGAGTCGATGCTGGCGATCTCGCACTCCGAGCACGGCGACAGCCGACACCCGGCGCTGCGGGTGCTGCGCGCCGACGGCTCCGAGGTCGCCGAGAAGTGGGACGGACCCGGCAAGGGCCTGGACGCGCTGGCCTTCGCGCCCGTCACCGGCGATCCCCGCCTGCTGGTGCTGCACGAGCGGCGCGGCAAGGAGGAGCTGCTGGTCTGGGACGTCGAAGCCGACGCCGAAACCGAGATCACCCTGGACCTGCCCGGCGAGGTCTCCGCCGACTGGTACCCGGACGGCCGCTCGCTGCTGATCGCGCACACCCACCGCGCGCGCACCACCGCGCACCGCTACGACCTCGACAGCGGCGAGCTCACCGACCTCCCCACCCCGGCGGGCACCGTGGTCGGCGCCTCGGTGCGGCCGGACAGCTCGGTGGAGTACGTGTGGTCCTCGGCGGCCACCCCGTCGCTGGTGCGCACGATCTCCCGCGACGGCGAGGACCGGGTGCTGCTGACCCCGCCCGGGGACCGCGCGCCGGGATCGGAAGCGGTCACCGACGTGTTCGTCGAGGTCCCCTACGGCCCGAACGACGCCGTGCACGCGCTGGTCGCGCGCCCGGCAGATGCCGAGGAGGGTCCGCTGCCGACGGTGTTCAGCCTGCACGGCGGGCCGCACGCGGCCGACGAGGACCGGTTCTCCGCCTACCGCGCGGCCTGGCTGGACGCCGGGTTCGCCGTGGTCGAGGTCAACTACCGGGGTTCGACCGGCTACGGCTCGGCCTGGCGGGACGCCATCGAGGGCCGCCCGGGCACCACCGAGCTGGAGGACGTCGCCCGGGTGCACGACTGGGCGATCGAGGCCGGGCTGACCACGCCCGCGCTCAGCGTCGTCGCGGGAGCTTCCTGGGGCGGCTACCTGACGCTGCTGGCGCTGGGCACCCAGCCGGAGCGCTGGGCCGGCGGGGTCGCGGGAGTGCCGGTGGCCGACTACGTCTCGGCGTTCGCCGACGAGATGGAGCCGCTGCGCGCCTACGACCGCGCGCTGTTCGGCGGCTCGCCGGAGGAGATCCCGGACGTCTACCGGAAGGCCTCCCCGATCACCTACGTCGATCAGGTGCGCGCGCCGGTGCTGGTGCTGGCCGGGGACAACGACCCGCGCTGCCCGATCCAGCAGATCCTGAACTACCTGGATGCGCTGGGAGAACGGCAGATCCCGTTCGAGTTCTACCGCTACGACGCGGGCCACGGCTCGCTGGTGATCTCGGAGACCCTGCGCCAGGTCTCCGCGGAGATCCACTTCGCGCGGCGAGCGGTCGGGGCGTAGCGACCGACCCGACCCCACCACCCCGATTCACCTCCCGACCCGGGTGCGGGATCACCTCCCGATCCGGGTCGGGAATCCGAGGGAATTCGGTCGGGCCTGTCGGTCGCGGGCGAGCCGGGAGGGGTTGTGAGGAACGCGACGGGCGCCCGGGGGCGCGGAATAAGTTGCCGCGGCTAACGGTCTGAGCTGGCGTGAGCCATCTCTTCGAACCGATCAAGCTGCGTGACCTGACCATCCGCAACCGCGCGTGGGTCTCGCCGATGTGCCAGTACTCGGCCACCGACGGCGTGCCCAACGATTGGCACTTCGTGCACCTCGGGCGCTTCGCCACCGGCGGCGCCGGTCTCGTCATCGCCGAGGCCAGCGCCGTCGTGCCGGAGGGCCGGATCAGCCCGCAGGACACCGGGCTGTACAACGACGAGCAGGTCGCCGCCTGGCGCCGGATCAACGACTTCATCCACGCCCAGGGCGCGGCCACCGGCGTGCAGCTGGCGCACGCGGGCCGCAAGGCCTCCACCGCCCAGCCGTGGGAGGGCGAGTACGCGGTGCCGGAGTCCGAGGGCGGCTGGCAGCCGGTCGGCCCGACCGACGAGGCCTTCGGCCAGCTCGCGACGCCGCTGGCGCTGACCGCCGAGGAGGTCGCCGAGCTGCCGGAGAAGTTCGCCGCCTCCGCTCGCCGCGCGGACGAGGCCGGCTTCGACGTCGTCGAGCTGCACTTCGCGCACGGCTACCTGGCGCACCAGTTCTACTCGCCGCTGGTCAACACCCGCACCGACGCCTACGGCGGTTCCTTCGAGAACCGGGTGCGGATCCTGCTGGAGATCACCGACGCGGTGCGCGCGGTCTGGCCGGAGGGCAAGCCGCTGTTCGCCCGCCTGTCGGCCACCGACTGGGCCGAGGGCGGCTGGACCGGCGACGACTCGGTCCGCCTGTCCCGCCTGCTGGCCCAGCGCGGCGTCGACCTGATCGACTCCTCCACCGGGGGCGCGATCCCGCACGCCGACATCCCGGTGCGCTCCGGCTACCAGGTCCCCTTCGCGCGCCAGATCAAGCTGGAGGCCGAGGTGCCCACCGGCGCGGTCGGTCTGATCACCGCCCCGGAGCAGGCCGAGGAGATCATCGCGGCGGGCTCGGCCGACGCGGTGCTGCTGGCCCGCGAGCTGCTGCGCGACCCGAGCTGGCCGATGCACGCCGCGGACAAGCTCCGCGCCGACGTGCTCTGGCCCAAGCAGTACGTCCGCGCCAGGCGCTGACGCGCGAGCGGGGAACCTCGCCGCACCGGGCACGAGGTTCCCCGCTCACGACTCCGCCCGAGCACCCGGCTCGCGGCGCGATCCGCCGCCGAGCGCGCAGCGGATCACGCGAGCTGGGCTTGCCACATCCAGTGGGACTTCTCCAGGTCCGCGGCGATCGCGATGAGCAGGTCCTGGGTGACCAGGTCGGTCTTGTCGGTCTCGTCGATGCGCTTGCGCAGGCCCGCGATGACCTCGCCGAGGGCCGTCACGATCGCCTCGACGACCTGCTGATCGCCGTGCCAGTCCGGCTCGAAGGCCGGCACGTCGGACCCCTTCGCGACGGTCGCGGCGCGGCCATCCGGCGAGACCCCGATCGCCACGGCCCGCTCGGCCACGTCGTCGGCGTACCCGCGCGCGGAGGCGACCAGCTCGTCGAGCTGCAGGTGCACGTCGCGGAAGAACCGGCCGACCACGTTCCAGTGCGCCTGCTTGGCCACCAGGTGCAGGTCGATCAGGTCGACCAGGGTGTCCTGCAGCACCCCGCCGGTGATGTCCCGCTCGGAGGCGCTGAGCGGACTGGTGATCGGGGAATCCGCCTTCTTCGCGGACTTCCCGGACTTCTTCGCGGTGTCCTTCTTCGCGGTGGACTTGGACTTCGTCGTGGACTTCTCCGCCATCGGTGCGCGACCTCCTCGAACGCGAGCAGACGCAGTCGAGAGTGCAGCTCCGCGAGCACTCCCGCATTCCGAACGGTCCACGCCAACGCCGATCGGTCAAGCGCGCTGGGCGGCGAAGTCGACCACCTGTCGTCCGATCGTGCGTAGCGTCTCGGCGACCTTGGGGTCGGTCTCGACACCGGGCTCGAACCGGGTCTCGGCGGAGTTCACCGCCCCGCCGAGCGGCGTCGGCCAGCCGCGCAGCGCGTGCACCACCGAGCGCAGGCCCTGCAGCGTGGTGACGGTGGCCTGCCAGCCGTAGGCGATGCCGATGCAGCCCACCGCCCGGCCGTCCAGGTAGGGGCGCTCGTCGGAGCGCAGGTCCTCGACGTAGTCCAGCGCGTTCTTGATCAGCCCGGAGATCGTGCCGTGGTACCCCGGGGAGGCGAGCACGACGCCGTCGGCGGTGCGCAGCGCCTCGACCAGCTCGCGCGCGGCACCGGTGCGCTCGGGCACTTGCGGGTCGTAGAACGGCAGCGCGAGCGCGGAACCGGTGATGGCCTGCACCTTCGCCCCGGCTCCCCGGGCGCCGTCGAGCGCCACGTGCAGCGCCCGCTCGGACTGCGAATCGGGTCGCACCGACCCGCCGATACCCACCACCGTCACGCTCATGCGGCGATCCTTTCATCTCCCGGACGTTCCGCCAGGCCACGCTAGGACTTCGAGCTCGCTGGAGGTCAATCGCGGAGATCTTCGCTACTAGCGGGTAATCTCACACCGAACTTGTCGCCTTCCGGGGAAGGTTCTCGCCCACATGGCCAAGATCGAACAGAAGCTGCAGGCAGCCGTGGTGAGCGGCGTCTTCGCGCTGCCCTCGCCGGTGCGGCGGCTGCTCGCGGGCAAGCCGATACGCCTCGACGACCAGGAGCTCGCGCTGGACGCCCAGCTGCTGCTCAAGCTGCAGAAGCTGGCGGGTCAGGAAGGCCTGTCCGCCACGACTCCCGAGGCCGCGCGGATCGCGATGTCCAACGCTCCGGTGCGCAACGGCTCGATGCCCGGCGTGGTCGTCGCCGAGCGGACGATCCCCGCCGAGCACGGCTCGCTGCCCGCCCGGATCTACCGGCCCAGGGAGCTGACCGAGACCGGCCCGCTGCTGGTCTTCCTGCACGGCGGCGGCTGGGTCATCGGGGACGTCGACACCCACGACGACCTGTGCCGGTTCCTGGCCAAGCACGCCGGGATCCGAGTGCTGTCGGTGGACTACCGGCTGGCCCCCGAGCACCGCTTCCCCGCGGCCTTCGAGGACTCGCTGGCGGCCTACCGGTGGGCCGTGGACAACGCGGCCGAGCTGGGATCGAGCGCGGACGCGATCGCGATCGGCGGCGACAGCGCGGGCGGCAACCTGGCGGCCTCGGTCGCGCTGCACGCGACCCGCGAGGGCGCGCAGAAGCCGGTGTTCCAGCTGCTGCTGTACCCGGCCACGGACGCGACCGCGCGGCGCCGGTCCCGGGACCTGTTCGGCAACGGCGGTTTCCTGCTCACCGATCACGACATGACCTGGTTCATGGACCACTACGAGCCGGACGTGGACAAGCGCGCGGACCCGCGGCTGTCCCCGCTGCTCGCCGAGGACCACGGCGACCTGCCGACGGCCTACGTGGTCACCTGCGGTTTCGACCCGCTGCGCGACGAGGGCGAGGCCTACGCGCGGGTGCTGGCCGACGCGGGCGTCCCGGTGATCGCGCGCCGCTTCTCCGACCTGATCCACGGCTTCGCCAACCTCCGGCCGGTCAGCCAGCGCTTCGAGGAGGCGCTCTTCGAGATCGTCGGCACCACCCGGGCGGCGCTGGAGCTCACCAAGAAGCCCTGATCCGCAGCGCGCCGTTCCGCGCCGCTGCGCGGAACGGCGCCGGGCGTCAGTCCCGGTAGTGGCGGCCGGACGGGGTCGGGTCGACGAAGTGGCGGGCTTCGTCGGGGTCCGGCTTCGCGTGGCTCCCGGTGGACTGGCCGGTCTGCAACCTGCGGCGACCGGTGTCCGGGCTGACCGAGCGGCGCCTGCGGCCGGTGCCGGTGTCGCCGTCGTCGGCGCGCCGCCGGCGGCCGGTCCCGGTGTCGCCGTCGGTCGCCGCGCGGCGGCCCGAACCGGCTTCCTCCTCGACGCCCGGCCGACCGGTGCCGACCTCGTGGTCGGCGCGTCGCCGCCTGCCGGTTCCCGCGTCCCCGTCGTCGACGCGGCGGCGACCGCCGGTGCTCGTCGGCCGTTCCGCCGGGCGAGCCGGTTCCGCCTGCTGGGTGCGCTCGGCCGGACTGCTCCACTGGCCCTCCAGCGGCTGGGCCGACCGCTGCGCGGCGGCCTGCCGCCGGGGCGCCGGATCGCCCTGGGCCGGCTGCGGGTTCGGCTGAACCGGGTGCGGCTGCTGCGCGGACCGCGGCTGCTGCGCGGCCTGGTTCGAGCGGCCCGGCTGCGCGGGCTGCGGCTGCTGCTGACCGCCCTGCGCCTGGTGCAGGATGAGCCGTTCGCAGCTGCGCACCACCGTGCGCACCGCGTCGCGCTGGACGCGATCGAGCGCGGGGTTGACCGCCTGCTGCCGCCAGCGGTTGAGCGCGGCCGCGGCCCCGTCGGCGAGATCGGTGGTGAGCGCGTCCTCGGCCAGCCCGAGGCGGGCGCGCGGGTCCTGCCCGGAACCGCCGAGCAGCCGCTTGGCCTCGGCCTGCAGCGGCCGGGAGAACCGGACCTGGCCGGAGTCCAGCGCCGAGAGCAGCCGCAGCTCGTTCCACTCGTGCGCGTTGGTCAGCAGCCGCTCGAACTCCGCGTGCAGCACGTGCACGCCGGGGCGCGCGTTGGCGCGCAGCACCATGTCCACCGCCAGCAGGGCGGAGCGGGCGCGCAGCGCGTCCTGCCGCTCCACGAACTGCTCGTGCAGGGTCTGCCGGAGCAGCTGCATCCCGCTCTCGTCGACCAGCGCCTGCTGCAGGTCGGACATGCTCTGCACGCCGCCGCGCAGCAGCTCCAGGCAGCGGGAGATCCCGAAGTGCCCGAACTTCTCCAGCAGCTTCTGCCGCACCGGCGAGGGCACCGCCTCCAGCCCGGCCTTGACGAACCGCTCGGCGGACAGCAGCAGCGTCTCGCGGTCGTTGTCGGACAGCCGGGACAGGAAGACCAGGACCTTGAAGTCGTCCTCGGTCATCTCGGACGCGGCCTGCCCCAGCAGCCCGACCACCGGGATGAAGTGCTGCGCGAAGGAGCGCAGCGTCGGGTCGCCGCGGAACTTCTCGGCGGTCTTCTCCGCCGCGGTCAGCGCCTCGGGACCGCCGGAACCGGTCTCGTCGGCGCGGGAGAAGGCCACGATCGTGCTGATCGGCACGCTGCGCGCGGTCTGCAGCTCGTTGACCGACTGCAGGAACTGCAGGTCGGCCTGGCGCGGGTAGCGGGTCAGGTACAGCACCGCGTCGGACTCGGAGAGGATCTGCGCCAGCGCCGCGCGCCCGTTCTCCTGCACCGCGGCCGAGGCCACGCCGGGGGTCTCGATCAGCGTGATCGCCTGCAACCCCGGCGTCGGCGACTCGATGACCAGCCGGGCGACCTCGTCCGGCCGCCAGTGCTGCAGGTCCCGGATCGTCGTGGCGTCCAACGTGGACGTCGGCACGTTCTGCACCGCGCCGTGCGGGGTGTGCACCATGATCTTCGGTTCCGGCCCGTACTGGTAGACGGTCGGGACCTGGGTGCGCTCCTCGGCGTCGGTGGGCGCCAGCTCGGTGCCGATCAGCGCGTTGATCAGCGTCGACTTGCCGGACTTCACCCGCCCGCTGACCGCGATCCGCAGCGGCTGGTCGAGCCGTTCCGAGCGCTCGCGCAGCCAGGTCGAGGTGCGCGGGTCGTCGCGGTAGAACGTCATGGTGCGCAGCAGGAGCGCGCGGGCGCGCTCGAGCAGTGCCTCGTTGCTCATGCGGCGGTGATCCGGTTCTGGGTCAGCTGGGTCACCTGGCGGCGCAGCACGGTGATCTCCTCCAGCTTCTGCTTGATGTCGCGAACCCGCTGGTCCCGGTCGACCGCGCTGCGCTCGGCGGAGCGCTTGATCGCCTGGATGGACTGGCCGACCTCCAGCTGCGCCTGCTCGGTGATGCGGGTGAAGTGCCGGTGCAGCGCCTTGTGCACGGCGCGGACGGTGTCCTTGCCGTCCTTGTTGACCTGGAAGATCACCTGCTCGACGTAGCGCTGCACGTTGCCCTTGGCCTCGGCCTGCCTGCGGCGCAGCCGGGAGTCCTTCTCCTCCTTGAGGCTCTTGGAGCCCAGCAGCACGCCGGCGGAGATCGACACCACGTTCATCAGCGGCAGGTTGGCCATCGTGGTGATCAGGCCGAACATCAGCACGCCGCCGTAGGAACCGCGCAGCCCGGTCAGCACCTGGTCGAACTTCTTGTAGTCGGCGCCGGTCGGCAGCTTCGGGTGGGGCACGTTGCCCAGCGGTTCCGGCGGCTCGATCGGCTCCAGCGCCGGCAGGTCGGCGTCGCGCTGCGGCATCTGGTCGGCCACCGTCTCGGCCAGCCGCGCCTGGCGCTGCTCCAGCCATCCGTAGGTCTCGGCGATCGCGTCGGTGAGCCGCGCGTTGAGCCAGCGGGTGAAGTCGTCCCAGATCAGCTGCGGGTCGGCGACCTCGAAGATCTCGTTGACCTCGTGCAGCACGGCCCAGGTCCGCTCGCGGAAGTCGAACTCGATGTCGGTCATCAGCTCGCTGATGCCGTCGTTGAGCGTCTTCTGCCAGTGCGACTGGATGCGGCGCAGCTCCTCGGCGCGCCGCTGCGCGGTCTCCAGCTCGACCAGCGTCTCGGCCGCGGTGCGCGGGTTGTGCGCGGCGAGCTCGGCGCGCAGCCCGTCGTTGATCTGGGTCAGCGCCTCGGAGACGTTGTGCGCCACCAGCCTGCGGGTGAACTGCTCGTGCTTGCCCGCCAGCTCGGTCTGCAGGAACTCCAGCAGCGGCGGGAAACCGGACTCGGCGTTGAGGTTGGTGTTGCGCGACTGCATCGCGCGGTTCCGGATGTCCGCCGAGACCGGGAAGATCTTGGCCGACACGCCCGCGTTGCCGAGGTGCTTCTTGTTGACCTCCATGACCTTGCGCCAGTGGGGCGTGCGGTCGATCTTGGGCATCACCAGCGCGATGTTCGGGCACAGCGAGGTGGCCTGCTTGAGGAAGGTCAGCTCGTTGGTGGTCAGCTCCTGGGTGGCGTCGGAGACCATCAGCAGCGCGTCGGCTTCGGCGACCACCGACAGCGTGGTCGAGGTCAGGAACGACGAGACGCTGCCCACCCCGGGGGTGTCCATCAGCGCCAGACCGTTCTGCAGCACGGCTCGGGGGACACCGATCTCACTGCGCGTGACCGGACGACCGTGAGCAAGAGCACGTTCCATGTGCTCGCCGACGGCCTCGATCGGCACGGGGTGGCGGTCCAGCACGGCCGGCCCGCTGGCCGGTTCCTGCTCGATCAGCTGCGCGCTCGGCTCGTCCGAATAGCGCACCAGGGTCGGCACGGCGGTGACGACGTCATCCCCGGACTGGCAGACCGGAGCGTTCACCAAGGCGTTGACCAGGGCGCTCTTGCCCTGCTTGGACTCGCCCACGACCAGCACGAGCTGCGTCGGATCGAGCACCCGCGTCCGGATCTGGCGCAGGCGGCCGTGCAGATCGGCGCGCTCCTGCTCGACGCATTCGGCAGTAGCGCGGTCGATCAGTTCCACCAACGCCGTCTCGATCACGGCGGCCATTGTGTCTTGCCTCGGCGATAAGAGAAACCCAATCGGTTGAACTCACATCGTTATCGAGCACTCGGCGTGTTGTTCAGTGTGGAACTCATCCCCCGATAGGCGAAATGCCGGGGCCCGCCCGAAAGCGGACCCCGGCACTCAGTCGCTCGCTGCAGTCAGCCGTCGACTGCTCCGATCAGAGCAGGCCGTCCAGCGGCAGGGCGTCGGTGGCGGTGCCCACGACACCCTCGACCGCGTCACCGGCGACCGGGCCGGCGACCGGCAGGTCGCTCGGCTCCGGCAGGTGCGAGACCGCGTCGCCGACCGGGGCCAGCGGGGCGTCGGTGCCCGCGTGGGCGTCGGTCGGCAGCGCCTCGGTGGCGGTGCCGGCCAGGTCGTCCACGGCCGGGACGGACTCGGCGGCGCCGGCCAGGTCGTCCACCGGCAGCGCGGTGACGTCGCCGCCCGCGACCGTGTCGGTCACGTTGCTGGCCAGGTCACCGGCGACCGGCAGGTCGCCCACCACGCCGGTGGCGGTGCTCGCGACGTCGCCGGCGACCGGCAGGTCGCCCGCAACGCCCGCGGCGGCGCCGGACACGTTGCCGACCACGTCGCCGGTGGCCACGGAGCCGCTGACGGCACCGGAGGCGCTGGCGGCCACGTCGCCGGCGATCGGCAGGTCACCGACCACGCCGGTGGCGGTGCTCGCGACATCGCCGGCGACCGGCAGGTCGCCCACCACGCCGGTGGCGGTGCCGACCACGTCGCCCGAGGCGGCGCCGCCGACCAGGTCACCGGCGACCGGCAGGCCGCCGGCCACGCCGGTGGCGGTGGCGGCAACGTCGCCGGCGACCGGCAGGTCGCCCACAACGCCGGTCACGTCGCCGGAGG
The DNA here is from genome assembly GCF_042665275.1 of Saccharopolyspora griseoalba. NCBI lineage: Bacteria > Bacillati > Actinomycetota > Actinomycetes > Pseudonocardiales > Pseudonocardiaceae > Saccharopolyspora > Saccharopolyspora griseoalba. Next base: position 44,077 of record NZ_JBHTCJ010000006.1, read on the forward strand.
TCACGTCGCCCACGACGTCGCCGACGACCGGGGCGCCGGCCACGGCACCCGTCACGTCGCCCACGGCGCCGGAGACGTTCAGGGAAGCGGCGTCGCCGACCACGTTGGTGGCGGTCGCGGCCACGTCACCGACGACCGGCAGGCCGCCGGCCACGCCGGTGGCGGTGGCGGCAACGTCGCCGGCGACCGGCAGGTCGCCCACAACGCCGGTCACGTCGCCGGAGGTCACGTCGCCGACCACGTCGCCCACGACCGGGGCGTCGGAGACCTTGGAGGTCAGGTCGCCGGCGATGCCGGTGACGTCGCCGGAGGTCACGTCGCCGACCACGTCGCCCACGACCGGGGCGCCGGAGACGGTGGAGGTCACGTTGGCGGCCACGTCGCCCACGACCGGGGCGCTGGAGACGACGTCGGTCACGTTGCCCGAGGTGACGTTGCCGACCACGTTGTCGACGTCCAGGTCGCCCACGAGCGGGGCGTTCTGGGCCACGTTGTTGACCACGTTGGTCACGTCGCCCGAGGTGACGTCGCCCACCACGCCGGTCACGTCGCCGTGCAGCACGCTGCCGGCGCCGCCGACCAGGTTCACGGACTGGTCGACCACGTTGGTGGCGGTGCTGGTGACCGAACCGACCGACTCGGAGACGGCCGAGAGGTTCAGCTCGTCACCGATGCTGATGTCGTTGCCGCTCAGGACGGTGTTGCCGCTGAGCACGTCGTGCACGTTGACGACGTTGTGGGAGTCGACGTCGGTGTGCTCGATGTCGACGTCGGTGTTCCCGCCCTGCGGCATGTTGGCGTCCTGGTCGCCGTCCTTGCCGAAGTCGGGGAGGGGGGTGTTCTGCAGCATGCTGAGTTCTTCCTGCTCGTGTGGATGTGCGGGATGCAGTTCATTGATCGCGACGTACTGGCTGCTCGCGGCGAACTTCTCCACGCTGCTCGAAAGCGAGCGCTCGTACGCGTTGACGACCTCGACCGGCGCGTAGTCGAGGGCCAGGGACGTGGCTTGCAGCACGTCCGTCGCGCTCATGTCCCCGAGTCCGAACTGATCCAGCGCGGATCGCGGATCAGCGTCGAAGGCCGACCGGGCGGACGGATCGCTGACGAGGCGCGTGAGGAACTCGTGCAACGTCGGCTCCGCGGCCGGACCGGAGGTGGAGTGCGTCCCGGGGTCGGAGATGGGGGACTCGGCAGGACCGGAGGGGTGCTGAGTGTTCGCCATCGTCGGACCTCCCGATGCTCAGCGGTACTCGGCTGGTTGGACCGAGTGAGGTCTTGCCGTCCCTCACTCCCGTGTTGATCACGTTAGGAGCGCAGGCCCCCCTAGCCATCGGGTACGACTCCTAGTCATCTCGATCTCTATTAGGGGGTACCTTTAGTGGCCCGTTAGGGGGTTGTTGGGGGGCTCTGAAGCCTCTCCGTAATCGGGTACCGCTAAATTGTGTGGCACCGCAGCTGCCGCGACCCCGTCCAACGGCTGCGCACCACACCGCACACGAAGGGATTGCATGCCTTACGTCCTGGGCGTTCACCTCGGCTCGACGGTGACGACCGCAGCCACGGCGCGGCGCGACGGCGGCCAGTGGGCCGCTGCCACGCCGGTTCCGCTGGCCGGCACCGGGCCCGTGGTCCCCACGGTGCTGTGCAAGGTGCAGGACGGTTCCTTCGTCGCCGGCGAGGCAGCGGCCCGGCAGGAGATCAACCACCACGAGTGGGTCGCCAGGGGCTTCACCGCCCGGCTCGGCGACGACCTGCCCCTGGTCGTGGGGAGCGAGTTCGTGCCCGCGCAGCGCCTGGTCGCGGCCATGATCGAGTGGGTCGCCGACACCGTCGCGCACCGCCAGGGGCACCCGCCCGAGCACATCGCCGTCGCGCACAGCTCCGCGTGGGGCCCGCACCGGATCCGCCTGGTGCAGCAGGCCCTGGCGCAGCTGGGGCACTCCGAGGTGACCATGGTGCCCGAGCCGATGGCGGTGGCCGTGGACTACGCGGCCAAGCAGCGGGTCGAGGAGCACCACCCGCTGGTGGTCGCCAGCGTGGGCGGCAGCAGCACCGACGTCGCCGTGCTGCGCAGGCGGGCCCCCGCCTTCGAGTTCGTCGGATCGCCGCTGCGGTCCGACCACCCCTCCGGGCAGGACCTCGACGACGAGGTCTTCGAGCTGCTGCGCGAGCAGCACGGTGCGCAGCTGGACTCGCTGGACGCCACCGACCCGGCGCAGCGCGCGGCGCTGGCCGCGGTGCGCAACGAGTGCGTGCGGGCCAAGGAGGCGCTGTCCCGGCAGAGCGGGGTGACCATGCGCCTGGACCTGCCCGGCGGGCCCACCGAGTTCGCGATCTCCCGCACCCGCTTGGAGCAGCTCGCCCGGCCGCACCTGGAACGGGTTCCGGAGCTGATCTCGCAGGCGGTGCAGTCGGTCTCGCTGCGTCCTGAGGACGTCGACACGGTGATCCTGGCCGGCGGCGTCGCGCGGATCCCGCTGCTGCAGAACCTGGTCGGCGAGCGGCTGCAGCACCCGCCGCTGGTCGACGTCTCCCCCGAGCTGGCCGCGGCCAGCGGTGCCGCGCTGGCCGCTTCGAAGGTGTTGACCACCGGCACCGATCAGGGTTCGGTGGCCGAGACGAGCGTGCTGATGGCCGTCGAGGGCTTGGACGACTCCGAGCCCCACGAGGACGAGCCGGAGCCCGTGGAGCGACCGCCGATCGAGGTCGAACCGATGCCGATCGAACCGCCGGACGAGTCCAGGGCCAAGCGGATGAAGATCCTCAAGCTGTCCGCCGCCGCGGCCCTGGTGATCATCGGCGTGCTCATCACGTTCTTCGTCGAGGACGCCTCGTTCAAGGGCGTGTTGAGCCTGTTCCAGGCGATCCTGCACACCGGGGCGAACCGGCCCGGCTAACAGATCGGCAAAGCGAGCAACCGGAACCGGACCAGCCCCCGTCAGCCAACTGACCACAGCCGGCACGACGACCGGACCACGAGGAAGGCAGGCGTGAACCACCCCTCCACCACCCGCCCCGCCCTGCTCCCGGAAGGGCGCGCGGCCGGACTGCGCTCGGCGGTGGCCGCCGACCCGGCCGCCCCGATCGTGGCGGGCATCCAAGGTGCGGGCGGATTCGGCAAGACCACCCTGCTGACCCAGCTCGCCAAGACCTACGAAGCCGCCGGGGTGCCCGTGCTCGGGGTGCACGCGCTGGACCGGGCCGAGCAGGGCGCGGTGCTGGTCGACGACGCGCACCGGCTCGACGACGAGGTGCTGATCCGGCTGCGCGAGATCGCCGCGAAACCCGGTGCGCGCCTGCTGGTCGGCTACCGCCCGGGACCGCGCGGCCGGGCGCTCGGCGAGCTGATCGACGAGCTCGGCACGCCCGTGCAGCTCGCCCCGCTCGGGGTGGACGAGATCGCCGAGCGGACCGACGGCGCGCCGCTGGACTGGATCGGCTGGGTGCAGACCCAGACCGGCGGCGTCCCGCGCTACGTGGCCCGCCTGCTGAGCGCGGCCGCACCGGGCGAGACCCGGCTGCCGGCCCGCGCGCTCGACCTCTTCGGGCACGACCTGGACCAGCTCGGCGAGCAGGGCTGGGAGTGCGCGACCGCGATGGCCGTGGGCGCCATGCCGCATCCCGACCTGCTGGCCGCCGTGCTGGACCTGCGGGCCGACCAGGTCGGCGCCGCGCTGAGCGCGATGCGGCTGGCCGGCATGGTCAACGCCGAGGACGCGCTGCTGCCGATCGTGCGGGCGGCGGTGCTGCGGCTGGGCAACTGGGACCGGCGGCTGCGCATCACGCGGCGGCTGGTGGAGCTGCAGATGAGCCGTGGCGGCCCGGTGCTGCCGCTGGTCGCACCGCTGCTGGACGCGCCGATGGCGCTGCTGCCCGAGGCCACCCTGGCCTCGGCCTTCGAACGAGCCGGGGACGAGGCCCTGCAGGTCGCGCCGCGGCTCGCGCCGAAACTGCTGGCGGCGGCGGCCTCCGCGGGCTCGTCGGCCTCCGCGCTGCGGGCGCGGCAGGCGCGCGCGGCCGCGGTGGCCGGTGATCTCGACGAGGCGCTGCGGCTGTCCGACCAGGTGATCGTCGACGAGCTCGCGCCGCAGCGGGAGCTGGGCGCGCAGGTCGCGGCGGGCGTGCTGGCGCACCGGGGGCTGCTGGAGCGCTCCGCTGAGATGTGCCGCTGGTCGACCGAGAAGCTGCGCTGGCCGGGCGACCGTTCGTACGCGGCGGTGGGCCTGATCGGATCCGGGCGCCTCGCCGACGCGGAGGAGGTGCTCGCCACCGCCGACGACGCGGGCCCGCCGACCTCGTCGACCGGCGCCGCCGCGCAGCTGGCCTCGGGCGTGCGCGAATCCGTGGTGGGCACCGCGGCCGGCGCGCTCTCCAGCCTGGTCCGCGCGGCCTCGCTGGTCGAACCCCGCAGCTCCGCGCCGGTTCCGGACAGCCCCGCGTCGCTGGCCGCGCTGGTCGCGCTGCACTGCGGCGAGCTCGACGTCGCCGAGTCCACCCTGGACAAGGTGCTGGAGTCCGGGGCCGGTGGCGCGCTGCTGCAGAACCGGCACCGGCTGCTCGCGGCCTGGTTGCCGCTGCTGCGCGGCGACACCATCACCGCGCGCGCGAAGGTCCCGGCGGTGGCCGAGAACGCGGTGCGGGACCGGTTGACGGCGGTGGCCATCGCCGCGGGCATCGCCAGCCGCGACAACGACATGACGATGCTGGCCAACGCCCGCACCCTGGCCCGCCAGGTCGTCGCCGAGCACACCGTGGACCTGTTCAGCCTGCTGCCGCTGGGCGAGCTCGTGGTCGCCGCGGCGCGGCTGCGCGACCAGGAGTGGATCGAGCCCTACCTGGCCGAGGCCGAGGCGCTGCTGGAGCGGTTGGGCAACCCGCCGCTGTGGACGGCGATGCTGCGCTGGAAGCGCTTGCAGGCGGCCATCGTGCTGGAGGACCCGCGCGAGATGCACCTGCTCGCCGGCGGACTCGCGGAGTTCGCCGAGCACAACCAGCTGGCCTCGGCGATGGCCGAGGCCGCCGAGGTGTGGCTGCAGGTGCTCAGCGGGGAGGTCGACCACGAGCGCACCGAGAACGCCTCGCGCGCGCTGCACGTCGCCGGGCTGGCCTGGGACGGCGCGCGACTGGCCGGACAGGCCGCGCTGCGCACCACCGACCGCAGGGCCATGCTCGCGCTGCTGGAGTGCGCCCGCTCGCTGCAGGGAAAACCGCAGCGCCCCAGGGCCGTGCAGACCTCCGGCACGGACGCGGAGCTGCTCAGCGCCCGCGAGAAGGAGGTCGCCGAGCTGGTGGTCGCCGGCCTGACCTACAAGCAGGTCGGCAAGCGCCTGTTCATCTCGGCCAAGACGGTCGAGCACCACATCAGCCGGATCAAGCAGCGCCTCGGCTGCGCCAACCGCGAGGAACTCCTCACCAGGCTCCGCGAGCTGGTCGGCACCCCGCCCGGCTGACCGCCCGGTCCGGACCGCGACCTGGTGGCCGGGCGAGAACGCGGCGGTGCCGCTGCATCAGGAGCGGGGCTGACGCGCAGGTCCGGCAGCCGCTCGTGGCGAGGACGCCGCGCATCAGGTGCGCCCCGGCGCGCGGCCACCGGAGCGGCGCACCTCCCGAACGGCTCCTAGTTCGGGAGGTCGTTGAGGATTTCGTGGAAGCGGTCGATGAAGGGGCGTCGAGCCGCGAGGAGGTCGGCGGCCGCCGGGTCCGGGTCGGCTTCGCCGTCCATCGCGACCAGCTCCGCGGCGCGCTCCAGCGAGTCGTGCTCGCCGAGGGCGCGCCAGCCCAGCAGCACCGCGCCGAGTCCGGACCCGCCGCTGCCCTCGGCCAGCGAGATCCGCATGTTCAGCGCCGAAGCGATCGCGTCCGCCCACACCCGGCTGCGGAACCCGCCGCCGGTCGCGCGCACCGCGCGGACCTCCGCGCCGGAGTCGATCACCGCTTCGCGCACCAGCGCCAGCTGCTGCGCCACGCCCTCCACGACCGCTCGGGTCATCTCGGCGCGCCCGTGCGAGCGGCGCAGGCCGAGGAACGCGCCGGTCATGCCCGGCACCCACCACGGGGCCCGCTCGCCGAGCAGGTAGGGCAGGGCGATCAGCCCGTCCGCGCCCGCCGGGACCGCGGCGGCCTCGTCGAGCAGCTCGGCCACGTCGACGCCGAAGGACTCGCTGGCCCACGCGCCGACCACCGCGCCGTTGCTCACCGCCCCGCCGATCACCCACAGGCCGTCGGCCAGCGCGTAGCTGAAGGTCCGGCACCGCTCGTCCACGCCCGGCTTGTCCCTGGTGACCCGCAGCGCCCCGCTGGTGCCCAGCGACAGCGCCGCGACGCCCGGCGCGACCGCGCCGACGCCGAGGTTGGCCAGCGGTCCGTCCCCGCCCCCGAGCACGACCGGCAGCCCGGCCGGAAGACCGGTGGCCTCGGCGACCTCCTTCACCAGCGGCAACGCATCGGTCGGCGTGCGCAGCTCGGGCAGCTGCTCCGCGCGGATCCCGGCGACCTCCAGAGCGGGGCCGTGCCAGCGCAGCGAGGCCATGTCCTGCAGACCGCTGCCGGAGCTCAGCGAGTGCTCGGTGACGAACTCGCCGGTGAACTCGGCGACCACGTAGTCCTTGAGCGCCGACCAGCGCACCGCGTCGCCGATCAGCTCGCGGCCGTCCCCGTGCAACCAGGACAGCTTCACCATGACTGACTGGGTGTGCACCGGAGTTCCGGTCGCGCGGTGCAGCGCGGAAGCGGTGTCCCAGTCCGCGCGCAGCCCGGCGGCCACGTCGGCGGCTCGGGTGTCGGCCCAGTTGAACGCGAGGGTGGCGGGTCGGCCGGAGGAGTCCAACCCGACCAGGGTGTGCATCGCGGAGCTGAACGACAGCCCCGCGACCTCGTGCCCGTTCTCCCGCGCCCAGCCGGCGCACTCGGCCAACGCCTCGACCGCCGCGGCCAGCACCTGCTCCGCGTCCTGGGTGGCCTCCCCGGACTCGTCGGTGCGCAGCGGGTACCCGCGCTCGGTCTGGTGCAGCACGCGCGCATCGGTGCCCGCGGCGACGACCTTGGTGGCAGTGGTGCCGAGGTCGACACCCAGCACGACCGGGACAGAACTCATGCCCCCAACCTATCCGGCGCGACGGCCGCAGCTCAGCGCAGGCACCGTGCCCGGAATCACTCCCGCGCCGGCGGCACGACGCGAGTGCCCAGGGCGTCCAGGTCGATGCGCAGGTCGAACGGGTGCTCGGTCGTGAACACTCCCGTGCCGTCCGAATCCGTCTTGTAGACGCCGTCGACCACGCGCTGGGCGGCGAGAGTCGGCCGTTCGCGGATGTCGAGGATTCAGTACGCGGGTACTCCCGCCTCTGCGCGCTCAGCCCGCTTCACGATGTTGTCCGCTCGCTGCGAGCCGGGCGAGAGAACCTCGACCGCGAGGACCACGTCCTGAGCGTGGAACTTCGTCGGCCGTTCCAGGACGCGGTCGAGGCTCACCACGATCACATCCGGGGTCCGAACCGTCGGCGGGAACGTCCCGGCGATCACGACCTCCGGTTCGCCGATCGCGGCCCAGCCAACCGGTAGCGAACGATCGAGAGCGCGGCGGACAACCGGGTGAGGACGAACTGGTGGAAACCGGCTGCTTTCGGGGTCACGTGGAGGACGCCTTCCTGGAGCCCGTAGCGCCGCGAGCTGTCCTCGGGAGCTCGTCGAACTCCGCCAAGGTCAACAGGTGATCGGGCCAGGTCATCACGGACATGCCTCCATTGATAGCGTCGCCCGTCGCGCGCCCACATCGGCCGTTCGGCCAAACACCCCCTCGAGTGGTATCCACCCCCTGCAACCGATAAGGGCGCCCACCTCCTGCGGTCAGGAGATGGGCGCCCTCGAGCACCTGATCAGGTCACTTCGCGAGGGTTTCGGCGATCTCGTAGGTGTTGAGGGCCGCGCCCTTGCGGAGGTTGTCGCCGCAGACGAAGAACTCCAGGGTGTTCGGGAAGTCCAGCGCCTGGCGGACGCGACCGACGTAGGTCGGGTCCTCGCCGACCACGGCGGCCGGGGTCGGGAACACCTCGTTGTCGTGGTCGTCCTGCAGCACGATGGTGGGCTGGTCGGTGAAGACCTTGTGCGCCTGCTCGACGGTGACCTCGCGCTCGAAGGTGGCGTGCACCGCCAGCGAGTGCGTGGTCTGCACCGGCACGCGGACGCAGGTGGCCGAGACCTTCAGCTCCGGGATGCCCAGGATCTTGCGGGACTCGTTGCGGACCTTGAGCTCCTCGGAGGTCCAGCCGTCGTCCTTGCGCGAACCGGCCCACGGCACCACGTTGAGCGCCAGCGGGGCCTTGAACGGGGTCTCGGCGGACAGGCCGGCCGCGGCCAGCGCCCCGGCGACGTCGCCCGCCTCGACGCCCAGCTCCTTGCCCGCGACCGCGGCGATCTCGGCGTAGAGCCGGTCGATGCCGTCCTGACCGGCGCCGGAGGCCGCCTGGTAGGAGGACACGACCAGCTCGCGCAGGCCGAACTCGTGGTGCAGTGAGCCCAGCGCCGCCATCATCGACAGCGTGGTGCAGTTCGGGTTGGCGATGATGCCCTTGGGCCGCTCGTGCACCTTCTCCGGGTTGACCTCGGGCACCACCAGCGGGACCTCGGGGTCCATCCGGAACGCGCCGGAGTTGTCCACCGCGATCGCGCCGCGCTCGGCGGCCACCGGGGCCCACTGCGCGGAGACCTCGTCGGGCACGTCGAACAGCGCGATGTCCACGCCGTCGAAGGCCTCCGGGGCCAGCGCGACCACGGACTTCTCCTCGCCGCGCACGGTGATCTTCTTGCCCGCCGACCGCGGCGAGGCGATCAGCCGGACCTCGCCCCACGGCACGGAGTCGCGGTTGTTGATGATGTCGATCATCACGGTGCCCACCGCTCCGGTGGCACCGACGATCGCCAGGGTCGGAGCCATCAGCGACCACTCCCCGCGTAGACGACGGCCTCCTCGTCGCCACCGAGCTCGAAGGCCGAGTGCAGCGCCTGCACCGCGGTGTCGAGCTGGGTGTCGTCGATCAGCACCGAGATACGGATCTCCGAGGTGTTGATGATGTCGATGTTCACGCCCGCGTTCGACAGCGCCTCGCAGAAGGTGGCGGTCACGCCCGGGTGCGAGCGCATGCCCGCGCCGACCAGCGAGACCTTGCCCACGCTGTCGTCGTAGACGACCTCGGTGAAGCCGACCTCGCCCTGGATCTTCTCCAGCTCGGCCACGGCGACCTCGCCGTTGCTGCGCGCCACCGTGAAGGTGATGTCGGTGCGGCCGGACTCGGTGCCGGAGATGTTCTGCAGCACCATGTCGATGTCGATCTCGGCGTCGGCGACGGCGCGGAAGATCCGCCCCGCGACGCCCGGGTTGTCCGGCACACCGCGCACGGTGACCTTTGCCTCCGACCGGTCGTGCGAGACGCCGGTGATCATCGCCTGTTCCACGGAAAGGTCCTCCACTGAACCGGACACGGTAGTGCCGGGCTTGGGCGAGTAAGACGAGCGGACGTGCAGCGGCACGCCGTAGCGGCGGGCGTACTCCACCGCGCGCAGGTGCAGCACCTTCGCGCCGGTGGCCGCCAGCTCCAGCATCTCCTCGGAGGTGATGCGGTCGAGGTGCTTGGCGTTCGGCACGATGCGCGGATCGGCGGTGTAGACCCCGTCCACGTCGGTGTAGATCTCACACACGTCGGCCTGCAGCGCGGCGGCCACCGCGACCGCGGTGGTGTCCGAGCCGCCCCGGCCCAGCGTGGTGATGTTCTTGGTGTCGAGCGCGACCCCCTGGAAACCGGCCACCAGCACGACCTGACCCTCGGCCAGGGCCTCCTGGATCCGGCCGGGGGTGACGTCGACGATGCGCGCGTCCTGGTGCGCCGAGGTGGTGATCACCCCGGCCTGCGAACCGGAGAACGAGCACGCCTCCACCCCGAAGGACTCGACCGCCATCGCGACCAGCGCGTTGGAGATCCGCTCCCCCGCGGTCAGCAGCATGTCGAGTTCCCGCTCGGGCGGGGACGGGTTGACCTGTTTGGCGAGGTCGAGCAGCTCGTCAGTGGTGTCACCCATCGCGGAGCACACGACCACAACGTCGTTGCCCGCCTTGCGGGTCTCGACGATGCGTTCGGCGACCCGTTTGATGCGATCAGCACTCTCGAGTGAGGAACCGCCGTACTTCTGGACGACGAGCGCCACGTGAAACAAACCTCCTCGACCGCTGCGGTCTCCCGGGCGCGGGTTGTCCCCGCGCTGACACCGGGTTGACGAAAGGGCACCGGCCCTCGCGGACCGGACGCCCCGCGACTCGGCGGTCGGCAGCGTCGGCGGGTACCGGGGTCGCCCGGGCCAGCCGAAACGGCCTACACCAGGTCGCTCCGCTGCCGGACTAGCCTACCGAACACGTGGGGTCGAACCCCAACCTCCGGATGCGCGTCTACCCTGTGGGACGCGATTGTCGACAAGAGTGGAGCGTCGGGTTGTCCACCACGCCGGGAGCGCTGGAGCCACCCCGCGACGGTGCCGGAAACGTCACTGCTACGCAGCGGAAACGATACAGCTCATCGCTACTGCCCGTGGCCGGTTTCGGCACGCCGGGGCAGCGCCGGACGATCACCGCGCTCGCTCCGGCTGTGGTGTACCTCGCAGTGCGGCTGGTCGGACTGCTGGTGCTCGCGTGGTTGTCGGCGGCCAACGACGAGACCGTCGTGGAGAACCTGCGGGCCTGGGACGGCCAGTGGTACACCGAGATCGCCGCGAACGGCTACGGCGGCGTCGACCCGAGCATGGTCGACGGGTTCGGCCACCGGTATCCCGAGACCCCGCTGGCGTTCTTCCCCGGGTACCCGCTGCTGATCATGGCCGTGCAGGTGCTGCCGGGGATCACCACCACCGGCGCGGCGGTCGTCGTGAGCCTGGCCTGCGGCGTGTTCGCCGCCTACGGGCTCACCCGGCTCGGCGAGCGCATCGGCGGTTCCCGCGCGGCCGGGCTGCTGCTGGTGGTGCTCTTCGCCGCCGCCCCGATGTCGGTCGTGCTGTCCATGGCCTACTCCGAGGCGCTGTTCTGCGCGCTGGCCATCTGGTCGCTGATCGGGGTGGTGGAGCGCAACTGGACGCTGGCCGGGCTGTGCTGCGCGGGTGCGGGACTGGTGCGACCCACCGCCGCGGCGCTGATCGGCGTGGTCGGGCTGGCCGCGATCGTGGCGCTGGTCCAGCACCGCGACTCCTGGCGCCCGTGGCTGGCCATCCTGCTGGCGCCGACCGGGATGCTGCTCTACGTCGGCTGGGTCGGGCTGCAGACCGGCGAGCTCAACGGCTACTTCGAGCTGCAGCAGCGCGGCTGGTCCTCGGCCTTCGACGGCGGCGCGACCACCGGGAAGTTCGTGCTGGAGACGCTGACCCGGGAACGTTCGGTGTTCGAGACCTTCACGGTCTGGGTGGTGCTGGCCGCGCTGGTCCTGCTGGTGGTGTGCGTGCGCCAGCGGATGCCGTGGCCGCTCGTGCTGTTCGCGGCGGCCGTGCTGGTGCTGGACCTCGGGTCGGACGGGCTGATGTACTCGAAGGTGCGGTTGATGTTGCCGGCGTTCCCGCTGCTGATCCCGGTCGCCATCGGGCTCGCCAAGCGGCGGCGGCCGACGGCGGTGACGACCGCGGTGCTGCTGGTGTTCTTCGGCTCCTGGCTGGGCGCGTACTCGCTGACCGCCTGGCAATACGCGATCTAGGAGGTCCCGTGACCGCTGAGGACGAGTTGACGCGGCCGGACAAGACCGCCGAGACGGCCGCGGCGCTGCACCCGCTGCTGGCGCAGCGGTGGAGCCCGCGGGTGCTGGACCCGGCGGTCACGATCGACGACCGCACCTTCACCGCGCTGTTCGAGGCCGCCCGCTGGGCCCCCTCCTGGGGCAACACCCAGCCCGCCCGGTTCATCGCGGGTCGTCGCGGCGAGGGGACCTTCGAGCGCATCCACCGCGTGCTCTCCCGGGGCAACCGCGGTTGGGCTGGCAACGCCGCGATGCTGGTCATCGGCGTGGCGCGGAAGCTGAACGAGGACGGCGAGCCGATGCCCTACGGCGAGTACGGGCTGGGCCTGGCCGCGGAGAACCTGGTGCTGCAGGCCGAGGCGGAGGGCCTGCACGGGCACCAGATGGCCGGATTCGACGCCGAGGCCGCTCGCGCCGAGTTCGGCGTGCCGGACGACTTCGAGCCGAAGGTGGCGATCGCCGTGGGCGCGCTCGGCGACCTCGCCGATGCCGACGACGGGCTGCGGGACAAGGAGCTGCGCCCGCGGTCGCGCAAGCCGCTGGACGAGATTGTCTTCACGGGATCCTGGTCAACCAGCGCGTTCTGAGCCGATCTGGCCTAAGCTCCCGGGTCATGGAGGCGGACGCAGTGCAGCGCGACGGAGCGGGGAGCGGACTGTGACCGCCGTCGACCGCTACGTCGCGCAGCTCGCCGCCGAGCTGCGCGGACCCCGCCGCACCAAGGCGCGCCTGCTGGAGGACATCCGGGACGGTCTCGACGACTGCATCGCCGCGCACCTGGAGGACGGCAAGCCGCGGTCCGAGGCGGTGGCCGAGGCGCTGCGCGAGTTCGGCACGCCCGCCGAGCTCGCCCCGGGCTGCCAGCGCGAGCTCACCGTCGCCCAGACCAGGCGCACCGCGTTCTGGCTGCTGCTGACCATGCCCGCGCTGCTGGGCGGGTGGCGGCTGGCCTGGACGCTCGGGCACGACGGCTACGTCACCCCGCCTGAGACCGTGCAGCTGCTGGTCGGGATAGGGATCTCCACGGTGCTGATGGGCATCGCGGCGGTGCTGCTCACCCAGCGGCTGTCGGTACCGGACCGGCTGCCCGCGGTGCTGGCCTGGAGCGCCACGGTCGCCGGGCTGGCGATGCCCGTGACCACGGTCGCGCTGGTCTCCGAACTGCCGGCGCCCTGGCCGCTGGTGCTGGTCATCGCGGGCAGCACGGCCGTCGCGCACGGCGCGCTGATGCTGTCGGCCCGCACCTGCCGCCAGTGCGCCTCGCTGATGCCCTGAGGCGGCGGCCGAACCGCCGCACCTACTCGCGCGTTGCCGCTGTTCGGATGACGATCTTCCTCCGGGGGCGGGACGCTCAGCGCGAATTTTCGACCATTGATCGCTGGTCCTGTTACGAGGCGTTCTTCCATGCGGTATGACTTCACTCGTGTGGACGAGTATCAGATCGACCGCGGAAGCGCTGGATGACGCGGACGCGCTCGCTGGACTGCGCCTGCGCCACGACCTGCCCCCGGGCCTGATCCGCCTGGACGGCTGCAGCGGCGGCCCGCTGCCGCGCACCTCGCCCGCGCGCCTGCGCCGGTTCGTCCAGCACCGCTGGGAACCGCGGAGCGGACGTCCGCCGGGCGAATCCGACTGGCGGCGGGAGACCCGGCTCGCGGCCGTCGCGCTGGCGCCGCTGCTCGGCGCCGACGCCGGTGAGATCACCATCGCGGAGTCGACCTCGATCAACCTGTTCAAGGCGATGGTGACCGCGGCGCGGCTGCGCGCCGACCGACCGGTGCTGGCCGTCGGGCACGACTGCTTCCCCACCGATCACTGCCTGGCCCGCTCGGCCGCCGAGCACATCGGCGGCGAGCTGGTCCTCGTCGACGACGCCGACCGGCTCGACGGGCTGCCGATGGACCGGGTCGCGGTCGTGGCCCTGTCGCACGCCGACCTGCGCACCGGCGCGGTGCGCGACGCCGCCGCGCTGACCGCGCAGATCCACCGGCACGGCGCGCTGGCGCTGTGGGACCTGACGCACTCGGCGGGCGCGCTGGACGTGGACCTGCACGGCTGGGACGCCGACTTCGCGATCGGCTGCGGTTACAAGTACCTCGGCGGCAGCGCGACCGCCCCGTCCTACAGCTTCCTGGCCGACCGGCTGCTGGCCGAGGAGGCGCACCACCCGCTGATCGAGCACTTCGCGGGCCCGGCCGCCGCGCTCGCGGTCAGCGAGCTGCGCACGGTGCTGTCCATCCTCGACGGAGTGCCCGCGGGCGCGCTGGCGGAGAAGGCGCGCGGCCTGGTGGGTCTGTTCCTGGAGCAGATCGAGGAGTTCTGCGCCGACATCGCGGTCGAGGTGGCCGGTCCGCCGGCATCGGCGACGCGCGGGGCGCAGGTGTGCCTGACCCATCCCGCCGCGCAGCGGCTCGCCGACGCGCTGTCCGACCGGGGCGTGCTGGCCGAGTGCGCCGAGCCCGACCTGCTGCGCTTCCACTTCCCGCCGGCCTGGCTCTCCCACGTCGAGGTCTGGCAGGCGGCCGAGCAGCTGCACTCCGCGCTGCACGAGGTGGGATGACCGCCGCTCACGCCGCGATCTGGCGGTAGATCCCGTCCAGCTCGTCGCGCAGGTCGCCCGGGCCGACCTCGGGGTCGGTGCGCAACCTGCGGTTGATCGTGCGCATGGTGGACACCAGCAGCTGGGCGTGCTGCAGGTCGTCGGCGTCCCCGCGCACCGCCTGCTCGGTCGCCGCGTCGACCACGCGCTCCAGCAGCACGACCGCGGGCCACCAGGCCTCCGCCTCGGCCGCGCCGTGCGGGCTCATCAGCCGCTGCTGCAACCGCGAGCGCAGTTCGGCGAGCTGCCGGTAGGTGCGGCGGCGCAGCGCCGAGCGCCCGTGCCGCACCCCGCCGAGCGAGCGCGAGACGTAATCGGTGACCGACTCGACGGCCTCGGCGAAACCGCTGCGCAGCGAGGGCCCCTCGTGCACCTGGCGGAGCAGGGAGCCCACCACCAGCACGATCGCGCAGCCGATCAGCGTGTCGACCAACCTGGCCTGCGGGAAGAACAGCCGCTGCTGGCTCATCAGCAGCAGCACCAGCGCCGTGATCACCGCGCTGAACAGACCGTAGTGCCTGCTCAGCGCGATCGGCAGCTTGCCGGCGAGCAGCACGATGAAGGGAACCATCCACCAGCCCGCCGGCACCAGCGCCAGCAGCGCGACGGCGAGCACCACGCCGATGACGGTGCCCAGCGCGCGCAGCACGGTGCGGGCGAACACCGATCCGGAGTTTGGCCGCAGCACCAGCGCGGTGGTCATCGCGATCCAGTAGGCCTGGTCCAGGCCGAGCAGCAGGCCGATCCCCTCGGCCGCGGCCAGGCACAGCACCATCCGCAGCGTCTGCCACCAGGCGGTGGCGCCGAAGCTCAGGCCGGGTCGGGCCCGCTGGGCGCGCACCTGCGCCCGGCGGCCCCGGCTGACGCTCTCGGTGAGCTCGGCGATGCTGTCGTCCAGCGCCCGCAGCAGCGGCGAACCGGACCGGTCGGGCTCGTAGGGCGGCAGCGCCTCGCCGGTGCGGGTGGCGTGCGCGAGCGCGGCCAGCGCGTCCCGGGTGCGCTGCGGCGGATCGATGCCCGCGTGCGCCAGCGAGACCGCGGCCTCCACCACCGAGTTCGACTGCTGGTAGATCAGGTAGAGCCGGTCGCGCACCCGGCTGCGCGACATCGAGGTGCCGCCGAGCAGCACGTCGTGCGCGGTGTCGAGGACCCCGGTGAGCCGCTGGCGGGCGGCGACGGTGGAATCCGCGTCGAACATGGCGCGGATCGCGTCGAAGACGTCGGCCACCGCTCCGCGCGCCGGAGCGGTGCGGCGCATCGGCCAGGTCGCCGCGGCGAGCGCGAGCAGCAGCAGCTCACCGCCGAGGAACCAGCCGACCTGCTCGGCGACCGGCAGCGTCGAGTGATCGCCCGTGCCGACGATGCAGAAGGTCAGCATGTGCGCGCCGCCGGAGGACCACAGCTCCCCCAGCTTGCTGGACAGCGCCGAGGGCACCGCCACCAGCAGCACGACCGCCGCCGCCCACCAGGGGCCCGGCGCGCCCGCCCCGGCGGCGAAGCCGGCCGCGCCCAGCACCGCGGCCACCGCGAGCCTGCGCACCCGATACCGGTAGGAGCCGGTGACGTCGGAGAACGACGCGCACAGCGCGCCGATGGAGACCAGCATCGCGATGTCGCCGCGGCCGAGCAGCACCCCCAGCACCTGCGGCGCGCCGATGCCGATCGCGGCCGCGGTCACCCGCGTCCAGTCGGTGGGGATCGCGACGGGGCGCAGCATGCGCAGCAGCCAGCCGGGGACTTCGATTCTGGGGAGCGCGCCGGTGGTCAACCGCCATCCCTTCCGCTGCGGGCGTGCGCGCTCCACGGCGAGCGGCCGGAACGTCCCCGATTCTCCCGGCGCGCCGATCTCCCCAGGAGCGATCGCCGCCCGCGTCACACCACGGGATGCGTCACACCCGTTCGGGCGGCTCGCTCAGCGCACGGAGACCAGGATCTTGGTCGCGATGCCGGTGATGAGGAGCCAGAACAGGGCGGCCGCGCCGTAGTTCACCAGGACCTCGAGCTGCGGGTCGGCCGGCATGAACAGGTCCTGGAAGCCCAGCGCGAGGGTGTCGGCCGCGCTCGCCACGAACTGCGTGATGCCGTTGTCCGGGTTCGCGCCGCCGAGCACGAGCACCACGTGGAGCGCCAGCAGGGCGGCGCAGACCGTGCCCGCCAAGCGCACGACGCGGGTCAGCACGTCGACGAACCGTCCCCACATCCGGCGCGCGTCGGCGCGGTTCAAGCCGCCCTCGCGCGCGTCGCTTCGAACATCTTCGGCCACGATCACAGTGTGGCACGAGCGGGCCCGATCGCCCCAGCGTCGGAATCGGCTCGTGACCAGGATCTTTCCCACGATCTGGACCAGGTGCTTGCATCTCGGGCCCGTGGTGCGGTTACTGTTGTGCTCGTGGCTCGCGTTCTCCTGCTTCGCCGCCGCGACGGGGTCTCCTAGACCGGCCCCTCGTCGCGGGGTTCGAACGCGCCGGTCTTGAGTCCAGAACCGGCAAGCGACCAGGAGAACCTCTCTGATGAGCAGCAACACCCCCGACGCCCAGGCCCCGTTCAGCGGCCGCGTGGTCAAGCCGTCCAAACCCGCGCCCTCCGACCAGGCGCCGTGGAACCCGCAGCGCGGCAGCTCGATGCCCTTCCACCGCTACCGCCCGTTCCACGAGCTGGTCGAGGACGTATCCCTGCCCGACCGCACCTGGCCGGACGCCCGGATCACCCGGGCCCCGCTGTGGTGCGCGGTCGACCTGCGCGACGGCAACCAGGCGCTGATCGACCCGATGTCACCCGCCCGCAAGCGCCGCATGTTCGAGCTGCTGGTGCAGATGGGCTTCAAGGAGATCGAAGTCGGGTTCCCGGCGGCCAGCCAGACCGACTTCGACTTCGTCCGGGAGATCATCGAGGACGGGGCGATCCCCTCCGACGTGCGCATCCAGGTGCTCACCCAGTGCCGCCCCGAGCTGATCGAGCGGACCTTCCAGGCGCTGGAGGGCGCGCCGAAGGCGGTCGTGCACTTCTACAACTCGACCTCGATCCTGCAGCGCCGCGTGGTCTTCCGCGAGGAGCGCGAGGGGATCAAGAAGATCGCCACCACGGGCGCCGAGATGGTCAAGGAGCTGGCCTCCAAGTACCCGGACACCGACTTCCGGTTCCAGTACTCGCCGGAGTCCTACACCGGCACCGAGCTGTCCTACGCGGTGGAGATCTGCGACGCGGTCACCGAGATCCTGCAGCCCACTCCCGAGGAGCCGGTGATCCTGAACCTGCCGGCCACCGTCGAGATGGCCACGCCGAACGTCTACGCCGACTCGATCGAGTGGATGCACCGCAACCTGGCGCGCCGGGACTCGGTGATCCTGTCGCTGCACCCGCACAACGACCGCGGGACCGGCATCGCCGCCGCCGAGCTGGGCTTCCAGGCCGGAGCCGACCGGATCGAGGGCTGCCTGTTCGGCAACGGCGAGCGCACCGGCAACGTCGACCTGGTGGCGCTGGGCATGAACCTGTTCAGCCAGGGCATCGACCCGCAGATCGACTTCTCCGACCTGGACTACGTCAAGCGCACCGTCGAGCACTGCAACCAGCTGGCCGTGCCCGAGCGCCACCCGTGGGGCGGCGAGCTGGTCTACACGGCCTTCTCCGGCAGCCACCAGGACGCGATCAACAAGGGCCTGGACGCGCTGCGCACCGAGGCCGAGCGGGCGGGGACGCCGGTGGAGCAGCACCCGTGGGAGGTGCCCTACCTGCCGATCGACCCGAAGGACGTGGGCCGCACCTACGAGGCGGTCATCCGGGTCAACTCGCAGTCCGGCAAGGGCGGCGTGGCCTACGTGATGAAGACCGAGCACCAGCTGGACATGCCGCGCAAGCTGCAGATCGAGTTCTCCAAGGTGGTGCAGCAGCGCACCGACTCGGAGGGCGGCGAGGTCGCCCCCGCGGTGATGTGGGAGGCGTTCTCCACCGAGTACCTGGAGAACGAGGCCCCGCTGAAGCTGCTGCGGCAGCGCTCGGCCGGCGAGGCGGGCGACGAGACGATCCACGCCAGCGTGCTGGTCGACGGCCAGGAGCGGGAGATCACCGGGCGCGGCAACGGTCCGGTGTCGGCGTTCGTCGACGCGCTGACCACCGTCGGCTACGACGTGCGGGTGCTGGACTACCACCAGCACGCGCTGACCGCCGGTGACGACGCGCGCGCCGCGGCCTACCTGGAGTGCGCGGTCGGCGACGAGGTCTTCTGGGGCGTCGGCGTGGACACCTCCACCATCGCCGCGATGCTGGAGGCGGTCGTGTCGGCGGTCAACCGCGCCAACCGCTGACCCTCCCGACGATCACCCCGAAGCGGGGCGTCCCGGCCTCCCGGGACGCCCCGCTTTCGTGCTCCCACCCTTGATACCCCCGACCGGCTGATCCTCCGAAAACCCTCGAACTCGACCGGCGGAAAACGAGGCAATTCCACCCCCGGAATGGGAGGTGAATCGGTGCCCCGATCGGGAGGTGAATCGGGGTGTTGCGGGGGGGTGCGAAGGGGGTTCGGGTGGGGTGGGTTCAGTGGGTGGGGGCGGTTTCTCCGGTGGCGTGGTCCTCGGCGTCGGCCCGCTCGACCCGCTTCTGGATGACCCGGGCGGCCAGCCAGGCGAAGGCGATGGCGAACAGCAGCGCCACCCACGAGAAGCGGTGGAACCACTGCCCCGCGACCAGGCCGAACGCGTAGGCCAGCGCGGTCACCGAGCCCGCCCACGCGATCCCGCCGGTGGCGTTGGCCAGCAGGAACTTCCGGTAGGGCATGCCGAGGGTGCCGGCCAGCGGCCCCGCCAGGATGCGCAGCAGCGCCACGAAGCGGCCCCCGAAGACCGCCCAGGCGCCCCAGCGCTCGAACAACCGCTCGGCCTGGGCCACCGGCTTGGGGCCGAAGTGCTTGGGCATCTTGCGGCCCAGCCAGCGCAGCAGGCGACGGCCCCAGCGCTTGCCGACCGCGTAGCCGACGGAGTCGCCGATGATCGCGCCGGTGGCCGCGACGACGCCGAGCAGGACCGGGTCGACGACGCCGTGCGAGGCCGCGACCCCCGAGCTGACCAGCAGGATCTCACCGGGAAGCGGGATGCCGACGCTCTCCAAGCCGATGATCAGCGCGACCACCAGGTAGATCACGCCTGATGGGATCGTGTCCAGCCATTCGATCATGAAGGTCCGTTCGGGTCGGGGAACGTCGCACGCCTCGCACGCGGCCACCGCCAGGGTACGGACCCGAAACCGGCCCGGCCCCCGCGACCACCACCGCGAACTGGGCGAAACGCCCGAAGTTCCGCGGGTCTTCGGCGAACGCGGCGATCGCCCACCCACGGACGGGAGGACCACCGCGGCCTCGACCATGCCGTGTGGTTTCGGTCACCGCTTCCGGGACATCCCGGGGCGGCACCCGAGTCGTCCCGGAGGTCGGGACGGGCGCCCGGTCCGGGCAATCGACTCGACCAAAGTCGGTATTGCGCGGAACGCCGAGCGGGCATGATGGGCGCGTCGGGGTAGTACGCGACCCCTGGGGATAACTGGATGCGGGGAAGCGGCCGGACGTAGGGGATCACAGTCGGGGACCGCGCCGCTTTCCCGCTCCGCCCCCTCGTTTCGCCTTCCGAAACTTGCCACACGAACGAGCGACGGTGCTTGATCCCGCGCGGCGGGCCCTGTTCAGTCACTGCGGAACGCAGCAGTGCCGAGGTGAACATGTGGCCGACCGAGGACCCGACGGAAATGCTCCGCTGGCGCATCAGGTGCGCGGCTCCGGCGGAGGCCGACGTGACCGTGCTGGTCGTCGGCGACCGGGTCGCGGTCGTCCTCCCACCCGGCGACACCCTGGTGTTCACCGCCGAGGAGGCCGAGAACCTCGCCGAGCTGGTCGACCGGGCCGCCGGCCACGCCGCCTCAGCCTGACGCCTCGACGACCGCCGCGGCCTCCGCGCTGAGCGCGTCGAGCGCGACCCGCACCGCCGGGTGCTCGCCGGCGCCCTTCCGGGAGACCACCTCGATGTTGCGCCCGGCCCGCACGCCGGCCAGGGGCCGCAGCACCAGCCGCTCGTGCTCGGTGGAGTGCCTGGGCAGCAGCGCGAGGCCGTGCCCGTCGGCGACCAGCGCCTCGATCACCCGGAAGTCGTTGATCCGCTGGACCACCCGCGGGCGCACCCCGGTGCGCACCGCCAGCGAGCGCAGCACGTCGTCGACCGGGAACCCCACGTCCACGCTCAGCCAGGGCTCGCGCGCCAGCTCGGTGAGCTCGAGCTTCTCCCGATCGGCCAGCGGGTGCCCCAGCGGCAGCGCCACGTCCAGCGGCTCGCGCAGCAGCGGGGCGACCGCCAGCCGCCGGTCGTCGAACGGCGCCGCGTGGTCGTCCCGGTGCGTGACGACCAGGTCGAAGTCCGCGGTCAGCCGCGGCACCTCGGCCGGGGTCATGTCGACGTCCCGGCACTCCAGCCGCACCTTCCGGTGCTCGGCCACCCGGCGGAGCAGCCCCGGCAGCAGCAGCACCGCGGCCGAGGGGAACGAGGCCACCCGCACCACGCCGCGCGGCGTCGAGCGGTAGGTGTCCAGCTCGGCCTCGGCCCGGTCCAGGGCGGCCAGGATCTCGTCCGCGCGGGCCGCCAGCGACCAACCGGCGTCGGTGAGCCGCAGCCCGCGACCGGCCGGTTCGGTCAGCGGCACGCCCACCTGGGCCTGCAGCGCGCGCAGCTGCTGGGAGACCGCCGAGGGCGTGTAGGACAGCGCCTCGGCGACCGCGGTGACCGTGCCCCGGTCGGCGAGTTCGCGCAGCAGCCTCAGCCTGCGAACGTCCATGCAGGAATACTACACAGTACGTGCAGATAATATCGCTTGTGCTTCACAAAACCCGCGCGGCAGGGTTTGAGGCGTGACGAAGACCGATCGCCTGCTCGCCGTGTTCGTGGCCGTGCTCTGGGGAGCGAACTTCATCGCTCTCGACGGCGGCCTGGCGCACTTCCCGCCGTTCTTCTTCGCCGGGCTGCGCTTCGCCGTGCTGCTCCCGGTGCTGCTGTTCGTCCCGCGCCCGCAGGTCGAGTGGCGCTGGCTGCTCGGCTACGGGCTGGGCTTCGCGACCCTGCAGTTCGCCTTCCTGTTCATCGCGCTGCGCACCGGGATGCCGACCGGGCTGGCCTCGCTGGTGCTGCAGAGCTCCGCGCCGTTCACCGTGCTGCTCGGCGCGGTGCTGCTGCGCGAGCGGCTCTCCGGGATCCAGGTCCTGGGCATCTGCATCGCGGTGCTGGGCATGGTCGTCATCGGCTGGCACCGCGCGCAGACCGCGACCCTGCTGCCGCTGCTGCTGACGCTGGCGGGCGCGTTCTCCTGGGCGCTGGGCAACCTGTGCAGCCGCAAGGCCGAGGCGCCGAACCCGCTGCACCTGACGCTGTGGATCTCGATCGTGCCGCCGCTGCCGATGTTCGCGATGTCCGCGGTCTTCGAGGGGCCCGCCGCCGGCTGGCACTCGCTGAGCACCGCGTTCAGCACCAGCAGCGGGTTGGTCGCGCTGATCGGGCTGGCCTACACGGTGCTGCTGGCGACCGTGGTGGGCTCGGGGGTGTGGACCACGCTGCTGGGCCGCTACCCGGCCAGCACGGTCGCGCCGTTCTCGCTGCTGGTGCCGGTCACCGGGTTCACCCTCGCCTGGGTGGTGCTCGGCGAGACGCCGCACTGGCTGGAGCTCGCCGCGGGCGCGGTGGTGGTCACCGGCGTGCTGCTGGGCAGCATCGGGAAGGTCCGGCGCTCGGCGCGCCCGGAACCCGAACCCGATCCCGTCGCGGCGTGACCCGCTCGGCGTGCCGGCCCCCTCCTCACCGGATGTCCCCGCACCGCGTCGGGACTTTCGACGAAGGCGGGGTCGGCGCGCCGGGCCGGTCTAGTCGGCCCGCTGCTCCTGGCCTCGTTCGAAGTCCGGGTTGGCCACGTGGAAACCGTTGCCCTCGGGGCATTCGTAGCCGACCAGGGCGTGACCGGCCTCGGCCACCAGCCGATCGACCGTCGCGCGCTCGAGAATCGCCCGGTGCTCGCACGCCGAACACCGCAAAGCACCGCTGTACCGCACACCCGCATCCTAAGTGGACGTCAAGCGGTCGCGCGGGCGATTCGGCCGAAACCGCGCACCCCTGGGAGGTCGGCGGTTTCGGAGAAGCGCTAGACGACCGCCGCCGCACCACCGGGCTGCAGCTTCCCGTCCCGGATGTCCTCGGCGAAGTGGCAGGCCACCCGGTGCCCGGGCGCGATCTCCCGCAGCTCGGGGCGCTCGGAGCCGCACCGGGTCCGCTGGGCCCACGGGCAGCGCGTGTGGAACCGGCACCCGGCGGGCGGGTTCGCGGGCGACGGCAGGTCCCCGGAGAGCAGGATCTGCTCGCGCTCGTCCTCCACCACCGGGTCCGGCACCGGGACCGCCGAGAGCAGCGCCTTCGAGTACGGGTGCATCGGCTCGGCGTACAAGTTGTCCGAAGTGGACTCCTCCACGATGCCGCCCAGGTACATCACCCCGACCCGGTCGGCTATGTGCCGCACCACCGCCAGGTCGTGCGCGATGACCAGGTAGGTCAGCCCGAACTGGGACTGCAGCTCTTCGAGCAGGTTGAGCACCTGCGCCTGCACCGAGACGTCCAGCGCGGACACCGGCTCGTCGGCCACCACCAGGTCCGGGCCCACCGACAGCGCGCGGGCGATGCCGATCCGCTGCCGCTGCCCGCCGGAGAACTCGTGCGGGTACTTGCGCAGCGAGGTGGAGGGCAGCCCCACCGCGGAGAGCAGCTCGCGCAACCGCTTGTCGGTGTGCTCCTTGTCCCTGGCCATCCCGTGCGCGCGCATGCCCTCGACGAGCAGCGCCTCCACCGACTGCCGCGGGTCGAGCGAGGACAGCGGGTCCTGGAAGACCATCTGCATCCGCTGCCGCATCTGCCGCAGCTTCTCGCCCCGCATTCCGGACAGGTCGGTGCCGTCGAACACGACCTTGCCCGCGGTGGGCTTCTCCAGCCGCAGCACCGCGCGACCGAGAGTCGACTTCCCGCAACCGGATTCGCCGACCAGCCCGTAGGTCTCGCCCCGAGCGATGCGCAGCGAGACCCCGTCGACGGCGTAGACGTGGCCCACGGTGCGGTCCAGCACCACTCCCCGCTTGATCGGGAAGTGCACCTCGACGTCGTCGAGTTCGACCAGCACCTCGTCGGAACCGGCGTCGGTCACCTCGCTCATGACGCCTCCATCGTGTTCGTCATCGGCTCGCGGACGGGGTTGTGGCAGCGCAGCAACCGGTTGCTCACGTCGATGCTGGCCTCGGGGGGTTGCTTCTCGCAGATCTCCAGCGCGTTCGGGCAACGCGGGCAGAACGCGCAGCCCGCGTCCCACGGGATGTTGTCGGCCACCGACCCGTCGATCGGCGTGAGCGGTTCGCCGCGCGAGGAGTCCAGCCGCGGCACCGAGGCCAGCAGGCCCGCGGTGTAGGGGTGCTTCGGCCGCTCGAAGAGCTCGTGCCGCTGCGCGCGCTCGACCACGCGCCCCGCGTAGAGCACGTTGACCTCGTCGCAGAGCCCGGCGACCACGCCGAGGTCGTGCGTGATCATGATCAGCGCGGTGCCGGTCTCGGCGACCAGGTCCGAGAGCAGCTTGAGGATCTGCGCCTGGATCGTCACGTCCAGCGCGGTCGTCGGCTCGTCGGCGATGAGCAGCCGCGGCTCGCAGGCCAGGGCCGTGGCGATCAGCGCGCGCTGCCGCATCCCGCCGGAGAGCTGGTGCGGGTACTCCCGGAGCCGCCGGTTCGGGTCCGGGATGCCCACCCGTCGCAGCAGGTGCTCGGCTTCGGGCATCGCTTCCTTGCGGCTCAACCCGCGGTGCCGCTCGATGACCTCGGAGACCTGGAGCCCGATCGGGATCACCGGGTTGAGCGAGGTCAGCGGATCCTGGAACACCATGCCCAGGTCCTTGCCCCGGCGAGCGTCGAGCTCCTTGGTCGACAACCCCAGCAGGTCGGTGCCCTCGAAGTTCACCGCGCCGGAGACCTCGGCGCCGCGCGCGGGCAGCAGCCCCATGATCGCCAACGAGGTCACCGACTTGCCGCAACCGGACTCGCCGACCAGGCCGACGGTGCGCCCCGGCTCGACGTCGAAGGAGATGCCGTCCACCGCGGTCGTCGGCGGCTCGCCCTTGCGGGCGAAGACCACCGAGAGGTCGCGAACTTCCAGCAGTGCCATTGGGTTCCTCCCCCTCAGCGCCGGCGCTTCGGATCCAGCGCGTCGCGCAGCGACTCGCCGACCAGCGTGAACCCGAACGCGACCAGGATGATGCAGCTCGCGGGCCAGAAGGCCAGCTGCGGGTGCGAGTCGATGACGTCCTGCGCCCGGCCGAGCATCTGGCCCCACTCCGGGACCGAGTCGTCGGCCGACCCCAGGCCCAGGAAGGACAGCGCGGCGGCGTCGATGATGGCCACCGCGAGCACCAGCGTGGCCTGCACGATCACCGGACCGAGCGCGTTGGGCAGCATGTGCCGGAACACGATCGACCGCTCCTTGACGCCCAGCGCACGCGCGGCCAGCACGTGGTCGCTGGCCCGCTGCGCCAACATCGTGCCGCGCAGCAGCCGCCCGAAGATGGGCACCTGCACGATCGCCACCGCCAGGATCACGGTGAACTGGGTCTGCTGGACGAACAGCGCACCGATCGAAACCGCCAGCAGCAGCGAGGGAACCGACAGCATCACGTCGGCGATCCGCATCACCAGCGCGTCCACCCAGCCGCCGAACGCACCGGCGAGCACGCCCAGCACCAGCCCGCCGCCGAGGCCGATGATCGTGGCCAGCACGGCCACCAGCAGCGTCTGCTGCGAACCGAGCAGCAGGCGGGACAGCAGGTCGCGCCCGTACTGGTCGCCGCCGAGCGGGAACCCGGGCTGGCCGGGCGGGATCTCGTTGTCCGCGCGGGAAACCTGGTCCTCCAGCAGCCGCAGGCCCGGGTCGTGCGGGGCCAGCAGCGGCGCCGACAGCGCCAGCAGCACGAACAGCACGATGATCGTCGCCCCGACGATGAACACCGGGTTGCGGCGCAGCCTCCGCCAGGCCGAAGCGGCCAGGCTGACCCCGGCGTCGGACGCGGTCGCGGCCAGGTCGTCGACCTTCTCCTTGCGCGCGGTGTTGAGCACCATCAGCCTCACCTGGTCCGCAGTCGTGGGTCGATCAAGGCGTACGAGAGGTCGACGACCAGGTTGACCAGCACGTACACCATGGCCGAGGCCAGGATGACCACCTGCAGCACCGGGAAGTCCTTGCGCTCGAAGCCGAGCGCGACGGCCTCCCCGACGCCGGGGATGTTGAACACCCGCTCGGTCAGCACCGCGCCGGCCAGCAGCGCTCCGGTCTGCAGTCCGATCGTGGTGACCACCGGCAGCATCGCGTTGTGCAGGATGTGCCTGCGCCGGATCACCATCCCCGCCAGGCCTTTCGCGCGCGCGGTGCGCACGTAGTCCTCGTCCATCACGTCGAGCACCGCCGCGCGGGTGATCCGGAAGATCACCGCGAACGGGATGGTGGACAGCGCGATCGCGGGGAGCACCAGGTGCACCAGAGCGTTCCAGGACGCGTCCCACTCGCGGGTGAGCAACCCGTCGAGGACGTAGAAGCCGGTGACCCGGGTGGCGTTGATGGCCACGTCCTGCCGCCCGGAGGCGGGCAGCACGCCCAGCTGCACGGCGAAGACGTACTTCAGCAGGAAGGCCAGGAAGAACACCGGCACCGCGACGCCGACCAGCGACCAGCTGATGCTGATGTTGTCCAGCCAGCCGCCGCGCCGCCGCGCCGCGAGGTAGCCGACCGGGATCCCGACCAGCACCGCGAGCAGCAGCGCGAAGATGGACAGCTCCAGGGTGGCCGGGAAGCGGGTCAGGAAGACCTCCAGCGCCGGGTCACCGCGCTGCACCCCGGTGGAGGTGCCGAAGTCGCCGGTGATCGCGCGGCCCAGGAACTTGAAGTACTGCAGGTGGAGCGGCTGGTCGAGACCGAGCGCCTCCTCCAGCGCGGCGCGCGCCTGCGGTGTGGCGCGGTCGCCCAGCAGGGCCGAGACCGGACCGCCGGGCAGCATGCGCAACCAGGCGAACAGCAGTATCGACAGCACGAAGACGACCAGGACGAGTTGTCCCAGCCGCCGGATGGTGTAGCGGAGCACGCTTGAAACCCCCGTCGACGGTCAGCGCGGGTCCGCGCGCGGTCGCCCCGCGCGCGGACCCGCCAGGACTCACTGCTCCGAGACGCTCACCGAGGCGAACTCCTCGGCGGTCAGCGGCGAGGGCACCAGGCCTCGCACCCGCGGGCTGGTCACGATCGCCGGCGGCGAGTGCGACAGCGGGATCGCGGGCAGGTACTCCGACATCAGGTCCCGGTTGATGTCGGAGTACATGCCGTTGCGCTTCTCCTCGTTCGGCTCGCTGTCGGCGGCCCGGAGCCGCTCGGCCAGCTGCTCGCCCCACGGGGATCCCTGGGTGTGGAAGCGGTTCGTCGTGGTGCCGAAGAACGTGCCGATGAAGTTGTCCGGCGTGTTGTAGTCACCGGTCCAGCCGAGCAGGAACAGGTCGGCCTTGGCGTTGTCCACGTCGTCGATGTAGCCGCCGTTCCACGGCTTGCTCACCGGGTTGACCTTGATGCCGGCCTCCCGGAGGTCCTCGGCCAGGGCGTTGAAGATGCCCCGCGGGTCCGGCATGTAGGGCCGGGTGACCTGGGTCGGCCAGTAGAAGTCGACCGTCAGGTTCTGCTGCCCCGCCTCGGCCAGCAGCTGCTTGGCCTTGGCCGGGTCGTGCGGGTAGTCCTGGACGTCGTCGGCGTAGCCGTCCACCGACTTCGGGTAGAACTGCGTCGCGGGCTCGGCGCCTTCCGGCAGGTTCGCCTCGACCAGGGTCTCCTGGTCGACCGCGTAGGCCAGCGCCTTGCGCACCCGCAGGTCGGTCAGCGCCGGGTTGTTCTTCTGCGTGATGCCCAGGTACATGATGTTGAACGGATCGCGGACCTGGACGTTGTTGCCCGACTCGCGCAGCGATTCGAGGTCGGCCGGGTTCGGCAGGTCGTAGCCGTCGATCGAGCCCGACTCCAGCTCCTGCTTGCGGACCGTCTCGTCCGGGATGATCCGGAAGATCAGCTCGTTGAGCTTGGTCTTCTCCCGCCAGTAGTCCTCGTTGCGGACCAGCTTGATGCTGCCGTTGGACTGGTCGTAGGAGTCGAACTCGAACGGGCCGGTGCCCGTCGGGTGCGACCTGGCGTACTCCGGGTACACGAAGCTGTCGCCCTGCGCCTTGACGTCGTCGGCGTGGTACTTCTCCATCGCCGCGGGCGACTGCATGGAGAACGACGGGAGTCCCAGCGCGTCGGGGAACTTCGAGGTCGCGCGGGTCAGGTGGATCACCGCGGTCGCCGGGTCCTTGGCCTCGCAGCTCTCGTACAGCGAGGGCTCCTTGCCATCGGCGAAACCGCCGAAGTTCTCCACCCAGTAGTAGGCCAGGGCGTTGTTCTGCCCCGCACCGGTCTGGTGGTACCAGCGCTCGAAGTTCTTGCAGACCGCGTCGGCGTTGAACTCGGTGCCGTCGTGGAACTTCACGCCTTCGCGCAGGTGGAAGGTCCACGACTTGCCGTCCGGCGTCTCCTCCCAGCTGGTCGCCAGCTCGGGCTCGACCTCGGCGGTCCCGGGCTTGAAGCCGACCAGGCCCTCGAAGATCTGCCTGCTGACCCGGAAGGTCTCGCCGTCCGAGGCGTAGAAGGGGTCGAAGAGGTCAGGAGCGCCGGCCGCGCCGAAGGTGAGCGTGCCGCCCTCGCCGCCCCCGGCCCCGCGCTGCGACTCGGCGCAGCCGGCCAGCGAAGCGGCCGTGGCCAGGGCGATTCCTGCGGTCAGGACTCGGCGCAACGCGCGAGGTGCGCGCCGCGGCCCCGATCGAGCATGTCTCATTGGATGTACCACCCATTGTGTCAGGAGGCAGCAGAGCGAGGTGAGAGTAACCCTCGACCGGATGTCGGTGGAACACGCAATGTTACGATTCGGCTACTTAGGAGAGCCTTATGAATTGGGCCTTTCGGACAGGGCGAATCCCGCGCGAACAGGTGTGATGCACGACATCAACTGGCAAGATCGCCACCCGCGACTGGGAAGTACGGGAAAAATTGCTCCGTTCGGCGCCCGACAGGACCAAGATCTTTTCCATGCGTGCGCGAAAAAGGGGCACCTCCCCGGCGGACCGGGAAGATGCCCCTGTTGTGACGCGGCTGCGCCGTTCGCGCTTCCGAGCGGTGTCGCGACTACAGCGCGCGACGGCCGGAGAGGGCGCGGCCGAGCGTCAGCTCGTCGGCGAACTCGAGATCGCCACCCATCGGCAGCCCGGAGGCAAGCCGGGTGACGTTCAGGCCCGGGAAGTCGCGCAGGATCCGCACCAGGTAGGTCGCGGTCGCCTCGCCCTCGGTGTTCGGATCGGTCGCGATGATCACCTCGGTGATGTCGTCGGCCCCGATCCGCGCCAGCAGCTCGCGCACCCGCAGCTGGTCCGGGCCGACGCCGGACAGCGGGTCCAGCGCACCGCCCAGCACGTGGTAGCGACCCTTGAACTCGCGGGTGCGCTCCACCGCGAGCACGTCCTTGGGCTCCTCCACCACGCACACCAGGGTCTTGTCCCGGCGCTCGTCGGCGCAGATGCGGCAGGTCTCCTGCTCGGAGACGTTGCCGCAGACCCCGCAGAACACCACGCCCTCCTTGACCTGCTGCAGGACCTCCTGCAGCCGGGTCACGTCGGCGGGCTCGGCGGCCAGCAGGTGAAAGGCGATGCGCTGCGCGCTCTTCGGACCGATGCCGGGCAGCCTGCCCAGCTCATCGATCAAATCCTGTACCGGACCCTCGTACACTCGTCGCTCACATACCCGGCAGGCCGAGGTCGCCCATGCCGCCGCCGAGACCGCCCGCGAGCGGCCCCATCTTCTCCGCCATCAACTGCTGAGCCGAGTCGTTGGCGTCGCGAACCGCCGCGACGACCAGATCGGCCAGGGTCTCGGTGTCCTCGGGATCGACCGCCTTCGGGTCGATCACCAGACCCTTGAGCTCACCGGAGCCGGTCACCGTCGCGGTGACCAGCCCACCACCCGCGGTCCCGCTGACCTCGGCGGCGGCGAGCTCCTGCTGCGCGGTCTGCAGCTGCTGCTGCATCTCCTGCGCCTGCTTCATGATCTCCTGCATGTTCGGCTGGCCACCTGGCTGCACCGCTGTTCCTCCTCGGCCGGGGGGACGTACCACTCCAGCCTAGCTCGCGGACCTGGCGCGTTCGCGGTGCGTGCACCACCGGCCCGCGCGCCCTTGGGTCGCGCCGCGCGCCGTGAAAAGGTGATCACATGGCGCTGGACATCGTGCGGTTGCTGGAGCTCACCGGGTGGCGGGCGTTCGACGTCGACGACCACGGCAGGGTGCTGGCCGGTTCCGACGAGTCCGGCTCGGTGCAGCTGGTCGAGCTCGCCGGCGGCGAGCGCACCGAGCTGACCGCCCTGCCCGGGGCGGTGGCCGGCCGCTACCTGCCCGGCGAGCGCGCCGTGGTGGTGCAGCACGACAGCGACGGCAACGAGCGCACCCAGCTGTCCCTGCTGCGCCTGGACCGCACCGGCCCCGCCGCGCTGGCCGACCTGGAACCTCTGGTCGACGACCCCGACCACGTGCACCGGCTGCTCGACGTGCTGCCCGGCCGGATCGTGTACGCGACCAACCGGCGCAACGGCGTCGACTTCGACGTCGTGCTGCGCAGCGCCACCAGCCCCGAGGAGCACGTGCTCTACGACGGCGGCGGGATGGTCGGCGAGGTCGCGGTCTCCCCGGACAGCCGCTACGCGGCGCTGACCGTGCCCGCGGAACCGGCGCTGTCCGACCAGGTGCTGCTGGCCGACACCATGCCCGAGACCGAGGCCGACGCGCTGCGCGAGCTCACCGGCAGGCGCGAACGCGCCCGCAACCTGCACCTGGACTGGCTGCCCGGAGCCTCCGGGCTGGTGGTGACCAGCGATCACGAGCGCGACCGCACCGCGGTCGCGCTGCTCGACCCGCGCACCGGCGAACGGCGCCCGCTGGTGACCTCCGAGGAGCACGACCTGTCCGCGAGCCCGTCCCCGGACGGCACCACCCTGCTCGTGCACACCAACGACGACGGCGCCGGGAAGCTCGCGCTGCACGACGCGCGCACCGGCGCGCACCGCTGCGACGTGGAGCTGCCCGGCGCGGGTTGGTGCGCGAGCCCGCTGCCCGCGCCCGCGTGGTCGCCGGACTCGCGGTTCGCGGCGCTGTCCTTCTCCTCCCCCACCTCGCCCGGGGACGTGCTGCTGGTGGAGGCCGCGACCGGCCGCTGCCGCCCGCTGACCTTCTCCGCCGCACAACTCGCCGGGGAGAACGCAGTCGAACCGAGCTCGCACGCGATCCCGGCGCGCGACGGCGCGGCGATCCCGTGCTTCCGCTACGCCCCGCAGGACCCGGACGGCTCGGCGGTGGTGATCATCCACGGCGGGCCGGAGAGCCAATCGGTGCGCGCGTTCAACCCGATCGTGCAGGCCCTGGTGGGCCGCGGGCACACCGTGCTGGTGCCCAACGTCCGCGGCTCGACCGGTTACGGCAAGCGCTGGTACTCCGCCGACGACACCCGCGACCGGTTGGAGTCGGTGGCCGACCTCGCCGACCTGCACGCCTGGCTGCCGAGCATCGGGGTGGACCCGGGCCGGGTGGCGCTGTGGGGCGGTTCCTACGGCGGCTACATGGTGCTGGCCGGACTGGCCTTCCAGCCCGAGCTGTGGGCCGCGGGCGTGGACATCGTGGGCATCTCCTCGCTGGAGAGCTTCCTGCGCAACACCGCCGACTACCGCCGCGCGCACCGGGAGCGCGAGTACGGCAGCCTCAGCGCCGACATCGATTTCCTGCGCGAGGCCTCGCCGCTGAACCGGGTTTCGGCGATCTCGGCGCCGCTGTTCGTCATCCACGGCGCCAACGACCCGCGGGTCCCGCTCAGCGAGGCCGAGCAGGTGGTCGCCGCCGTGCGCGAGAAGGGCCTGGAGTGCGAGCTCCACGTCTACCCGGACGAGGGGCACGGCCTGGCCAAGCGCCAGAACCGCCTGCACGCCTACCCGAAGGCCCTGGACTTCCTGGCCCGACACCTCGCCACCTGAGGTCGCCCCTTCTGATGAAGAAGGTCCCGGGCCGCTCGGCCCGGGACTTTCTTCATCAGAAGGGCGAGCTCGCGCCCGGGAGTCAGCTCTCCAGGCGGCGGGCGCCCAGCTCGCGCTCGAAGAGCTCGACCGCGGCGCGCTCGGGGTCCGGGCCCACGCGGGTGACCGCGTCCATCGGGGAGGAGTGCGCGAGCATCTCCTCCGGGTCCTCGTCCTCGGAATCCGCTGGCTCGCTCGGCTTCTCCGGCTCGGGCGGGGGGACCGGGCGGGTGGGCTCCGGCGGCGGGACGTCGTCCGGCGGGGGCTCCTCGTCCGGCGGTTCCGGCGGCGGCGGGATGTCGTCGGGCTCCGGCGGGCGCGGCACCGAGCCCGAGGCGCCCGGACCGCGCTGCGGCGCGGCGTCCCGGACCTGGCCGTTGCCGGAGGGACCGCTGGAGGCCTGGCCGTTGCCGGAGGGCCGCCCGCCGGACTCCGGCGGCTGCGCGGGTCGTTGCTGCTGAGCGGCCGGCTGCTGAGCCGGTTGTTGCTGCTGGGAGGGCCGGGTCGGCGGCTGGGCCGGCTGCTTCGGCGCCGCGGGCCGGGCCGCGGGCGCCGCGCCCGCCTCCACGCACTGGATGTCCCACTCGCCGCCGACGACCTCGCGCAGCGCCTCCTTGACGAAGTCCAGCCTGCGCTGCTGGGCGAGCTGCTTGACCAGCCCGGTGGTCGGCATGGACAGCACCAGCACGCCGTCGTTGAGGTCCTGCACGGTCGCGTTGAGCAGCAGCGCCTGCGTCGGGCGGTTGCGCTTGGCGACCCCCTGCAGCACGTCGGTCCACACCCGGCGCACCGCGGCGGCGTCGAAACCGCTCGGCGCGGTGGTCGCCGGGGCGGCCGGTTCGGGAGCGGGCTGCCGCTGCGGCGCCGGCTGCTCCGGTTTCGCCCGCGCGGCAGGGGCTTCCGCGGCCGCGGGTCGCTCCTCCTGCTCGGCGGGCTGCTCGGGCTGCGGCTGGGCCGGTCGTTGCCGGGCCTGCGGTTGCTGGGCGGGCTGCTGCGGCTCGGCCGGCTGCGCCGCGGGCTGCGGCTGGGCCGGTTCCGCCTGCGGCTGCGGGGCTTCGGCCTGCTCGGCCTCGGCCGCGGCGCGCTCGTGCGGGCGCTGGAAGACCCGCTTCGGCTTGTCCGAACCGGACGGCTGCCCGGCCGGTTCGGCGGGCGCCCCCTCCGCGGGCGCGTCCGCGCCGGGCGCGATGGTCATCCGCCGCTCCACGCGCTCCAAGCGCTGCAGCAGCGCGGCCTCGGACTCCGCGACCGTCGGCAGCAACATCCGCGCGCACAGCAGCTCCAGCAGCAGCCGGGGCGCGGTGGCGCCGCGCATCTCGGACAGCCCGGTGTGCACGATCTCGGCGAACCGGGACAGCGCGGCCGCGCCGAGCTGCTCGGCCTGCTGCTGCATCCGGGTCAGCTCGTCGCCGGCAACGTCGATCAGACCGCGGTCGGCCGCGTCCGGCACCGAGTTGAGCAGCACCAGGTCGCGCAGCCGGTCGAGCAGGTCGGAGGCGAAGCGGCGCGGATCGTGCCCGGCCTCCACGAGGCGCTCCACCGTGCCGTACACGGCGGCGGCGTCCCCGGCGGCGAGCGCGTCGACCATGTCGTCGATCAGCGCGACGTCGGTGACGCCGAGCAGCGCCACCGCGCGCTCGTAGGTCACGCCCCGGTCGTCGGCACCGGCCAGCAGCTGGTCCAGCACGCTGAGGGTGTCCCGCGCCGACCCCCCGCCGGCCCGGATGACCAGCGGGTACACCGCGGGCTCGACCTGCACGCCCTCGTCGGTGCAGATGCGCTCCACCAGCTCGCGCATCACGCCCGGCGGCATCAGCCGGAACGGGTAGTGGTGCGTCCGGGACTTGATCGTCGTGAGGACCTTGTCCGGCTCGGTGGTGGCGAAGACGAAGATCAGGTGTTCCGGCGGCTCCTCGACGATCTTCAGCAGGGCGTTGAAGCCCTGCGTGGTGACCATGTGGGCCTCGTCGATGATGAAGATCCGGTAGCGACTCTGCGCGGGCGCGAAGAAGGCCCGGTCGCGCAGCTCGCGGGTGTCGTCGACACCGCCGTGGCTGGCCGCGTCCAGCTCCACGACGTCGACGCTGCCGCCGCCTT
Source organism: Saccharopolyspora griseoalba (assembly GCF_042665275.1). Classification (NCBI taxonomy): domain Bacteria; kingdom Bacillati; phylum Actinomycetota; class Actinomycetes; order Pseudonocardiales; family Pseudonocardiaceae; genus Saccharopolyspora; species Saccharopolyspora griseoalba. The sequence goes on from NZ_JBHTCJ010000006.1 coordinate 77,736, forward strand.
CCGGCGCGAGCGCGACGCAGGAGTCGCACTCGCCGCACGGGTCCGGGGTCGGGCCCTGCGCGCAGTTCAGCGAGCGCGCCAGGATGCGCGCGCTGGAGGTCTTGCCGCAGCCGCGCGGGCCGGAGAACAGGTAGGCGTGGTTGATCCGCCCGGCACCCAGCGCGGTTCGCAGCGGTTCGGTGACGTGGTCCTGCCCGGCGACCTCACCGAAGGTCGCCGGCCGGTACTTGCGGTAGAGGGCGAGCGCCACGGTCGAAACCCTACGCGGTTGGACTGACAACTCGGACCTGGGTGCGACGGCCCCGGAAGATAAAGGGGACCCCGTGCACCCGTCAGAGCCCGCTTACCCTTGCTGCCTTCCGGCCCTGGGGGAGTTCACAGGATGGACGCCGCACGAGGTCCACGGACAGTGTATCCCAACGCGGACGGCCGCGAACACGTCCCCCCGCGCGAGCTCCCGCCGCTGCGCACGCGCCGGAACCCGGGCGCGGACCGGCGAACCCGGCGGTTGCGAGTCGGAAAAATCTGCGGTCCCGCTCTGGCCTTCGCCCATCCGCTCTCGCAAGCTTGCCCGACCAGGTGACGCCCAACGCAGGGGAGGCGCGATGCAACGGGGCGAGGAGCAGACCTTCGTCCGCACGCTCGGCCGGTGGGACGTGCTCGCGGTGGCCTTCGGCGCCATGATCGGCTTCGGCTGGGTCACCCAGACCGGGACCTTCCTGGCCGACGCGGGACCGATCGGGGCCGCGGCGGCGTTCGTGCTCGGCGGGATCGTGATGTGCCTGGTCGGGCTCACCTACGCGGAGCTGGTCTCCGCGATGCCGCACGCGGGCGGCGAGCACAACTACGTGCTGCGCGGCTTCGGCAGCCGCGCGGCGTTCGTGACGTCCTGGATGCTGACGCTCGGCTACGTCTCGGTGGTCGCCTTCGAGGCGGTGGCGCTGCCGCAGAGCCTGCAGTACATCGTTCCCGAGCTCGCCTCCGGGGAGCTCTGGTCGATCGCGGGCTCCGACGTCTACGGCGCCTGGGTCGCCGTCGGGGTCGGCGGCGCGGTGCTGATGACCGCGCTGAACATCATCGGGATCCGGCCGGCCGCGGTGTTCCAGACCGTCGCGGTGATCTTCCTGCTCCTGGTCGGCGCGGCCCTGCTGACCGGCGCGTTCAGCGGCGGCGACAGTTCGAACATGCGGCCCTTCTTCTCCGACGCCGGACCGGTGGGGCTGCTCTCGGTGCTGGTCGCGGTGCCGTTCCTGTTCGTCGGCTTCGACGTGATCCCGCAGTCGGCCGAGGAGATCAAGCTGCCGTTCCGGCAGATCGGCAAGCTGCTGGTGGTCTCGGTGGCGCTGGCCACCGCCTGGTACGTGCTGATCATGCTCACCGTGGGCTCGGCGATGCCGGTCGACGCGCTGAGCGAATCGGCGCTGCCCACCGGCGCGGGCATGGCGGCGCTGTGGGACAGCAGGCTGATGGGCAACCTGCTCGTGCTCGGCGGCATCGCGGGCATCCTTACCAGCTGGAACGGCTTCCTCGTCGGATCCAGCCGGCTGCTCTACGCGATGTCGTCCTCCGGGATGCTGCCGCGCTGGTTCGGCAAGCTGCACCCGCGGTTCAACACCCCGGTCAACGCGATCCTGTTCATCGGCGGGCTGTCGGTGCTGGCCCCGCTGTTCGGCGAGCAGATGCTGACCTGGCTGGTCAACGCGGGCGGCTTCGCGGTCATCGTGGCCTACCTCGTGGTCACCGCCGCGTTCCTGGTGCTGCGCAAGCGGGAGCCGGAGATGCCCCGGCCGTTCGCGGTCCCCGCCGGGCGGGTCGTCGGCGCGCTCGCGCTGCTGCTCAGCCTCGGGCTGGGGGTGCTGTTCCTGCCGGGCATGCCCAGCGGGCTGAGCTGGCCCTACGAGTGGATCCTGGTCGGCGGCTGGGCGCTGCTCGGTCTCGTGTTCCTGCTGCGGCTGCCGGGAGTGCCGGGCGGGCCGGACGCCGAGCGCGAGCTGCGCGCCGCCACCGGGGCCGACACCTGAGCGTCCCCCCTCGCGGGGCGGGACGCCCGTCCTGCTACGCTTCTGCGCGGAGGATTGGCCGAGCGGCCTAAGGCGCACGATTGGAAATCGTGTTGGGTTAACAGCCCTCACGGGTTCGAATCCCGTATCCTCCGCTCGGACGAAGAGCCCCGGACCGGTCGGTCCGGGGCTCTTCTCGTCGGTTCAGGGGTGGGGGCGCTCGATCGGGCAGCGGGCCAGCACCTCGGAGATCCGGCAGCCCGCCGAAACCCAGCCGACCAGCGCCTCGTCGACGAACCCGAGCACCGTCACGATGTCGTCGTGGTGGCTCTTCAGCGGCTGGTTCCAGATCCGCTCGTGGTGCGCGAGCCGGTTGCGGAACTCGTGCAGCCGCTTCACCGGCTGCTCGACGGTGGCGCGCGCCCGATCGGGCGCCCGGGGGAACCCGCGGGCGAGGCCCGGCCACAGCGTGGTCGCGTAGCGCTTGGCCAGCAGGAACCGCCAGAACCCGAAGGACAGCTCGGTGAGGGTCTGCGCGTCGCCGGCGTCCCCGCTCTTGGCCCCGGCCCGCCTGCGCGCCTTGGCGATGTCCCGCCGGGCACGGCCGTCGAGCTCGCGGGCGGCGTCGTCGAGCCACGATCCCGGTCGGCCCGCCGCGGCGTGGCGGGCGGCCAGCCGGTCGGCGAGGGCGTTGCGCAGCACCACCTCGACGTGGCCGAGGGTCTCCCAGAACGCGCCGCCGACCGCGGTGTTCCACCGGTACAGCTCGAGAGCTGCCGCCGGATCACCGCCGACGGCGTCCAGGTAGCCCCGCATCCGGGGCACCCCGAACAGGCGGGAGGCGGTGCGCGGCGTGAGCTCGGCAGCACCGTTCGGCTTGTCCGCGGAGCGCATCGGGCGGTAGCCTAGTGCACGAAGATCCCAGAACGGTCCCTGGTAGCCGTCGGCAGGCCACACCGCTGCGGATTTCGACCTGAAGAGGCGCCGCCCACCCGGGCGGCGCCTTTTTCGTGGCCGCGGGACGAGCGCCGACCCCTCCTGAGCAGCAAAAAGGGCCGGCCCCAGCTGGGGCCGGCCCTTGCGAGCGGTAGCGGTGGGATTCGAACCCACGGAGGCTCTCACCTCACGCGCTTTCGAGGCGCGCTCCTTAGGCCGCTCGGACACGCTACCGCCGAATAGGCTACACATCCCCCCGCGCGGCCCGTCGAAGGGGGGTCCCACCTGCGGCTTCACCCCTGGTCAGCCGGGCTCCCGGTGCCCGTCGAAGAACGCCTCCAGCACCGCGGCGCACTCGTCGGCCAGCACGCCGCCCACGACCTCCGGGCGGTGGTTGGTGCGGCGGTCCCGGACCACGTCCCACAACGAGCCGACCGCGCCGGTGCGCGGCTCCCAGACGCCGAAGACGACCCGCGCGACCCGGGCGAGCACCAGCGCCCCCGCGCACATGGTGCAGGGCTCGACGGTGACCGCCAGGGTGCAGCCCTCCAGCCGCCAGCCGTCGCCGTGCCGCCGGGCCGCCTCGCGCAGCGCCAGGATCTCGGCGTGCGCGGTCGGGTCGGCCAGGTCCTCGCGGCGGTTGCGCGCCTCGGCCAGCACCCGGCCGCCGGCGTCGACCACGACCGCGCCGATCGGGACATCCCCTGTGGACGGTGCCGCCTCGGCGGCGCGCAACGCGGTCCGCACCAGCGCTTCGTCGCCGGCGCGGGCCAGTGAGCTGTTCACCGGTAGAGCTTCTCCATCATCTGCGCGAAGTCGTCCCCGAACCCGCAGCGCTGAGCGATCATCTCCAGCTGCTCGTCCGGGTAGAGGTCCACCTCCTCGATGATGACCAGCAGCTCGCCCTCCGGGAGCCCCAGGTCGGACAGCACCGCCAGGTTGCCCTCCGGCCAGACCTCCTCGTCGTCCTCGTCCGGCGGATCCACCCGCAGCAGGTCGAGCACGTCAGCGGCGATGTCGTAGTCCAGCGCCGCCGCCGCGTCCGAGAGCAGCAGGTCCACCCCGCCCGGCACCGGGCGGATCAGGACGAAGAACTCGTCGTCCACATTGCACATGCCGAATACCGCACCGGTGGAACGCAGCTCGCGCAATGCGGTGATGGCGGCGTCCAGACCGGTCAGCACCGCGTTGTCCATTGCGCTGCACCGCCACCGCCCGTCCTCCCGGACCACGGCGACGGCGAAGCCAGCGACCGGCTCCTGCACCGTCATAACGACACCGTAGAGCGTAAGAACCCCACCCGAAAGCACTATTGCGCCGGTCATAACCGACCGGGGGCGTTTCGGGTCTCCACCGGGTGCGTGCGAGCGGGCTCCGTCGGGCACGATGGACGAATGCGTGCCGTGTGCGTGATCGGACTGGGACTCATCGGCGGCTCGGTGCTGCGCGCCGCTGCCGCCGCCGGACGCCCCGCTTGGGGCGCGACGATTTCGGAGGAGGACGCCGCGGCCGCCGAGCAGGCCGGTTTCGAGGTGCTGGAGACCGAGGCGGCGCTGCGCAGGGCCGCGAGCGAGGACGCGCTGATCGTGCTCGCCACGCCGCTGACCGCCGTGCAGGGCGTGCTGCGCAAGGTCGCCGCGAACGCCCCGCACTCCTGGTTGACCGACGTGGTCAGCGTCAAGGACCCGGTCGACCAGGAAGTCCGCAAGCAGGTCCCCACCGCGCACTACGCGGGCGGTCACCCGATGGCGGGCCTGTCCGACTCCGGGTTCCTGGCCGGTTCCGCCGAGCTGTTCTCCGGCGCCGCCTGGGCGGTGACCATCGAGGAGCGCACCTCGCTGCGCGCGTGGCTGGAGAGCGCCCGGCTCGCGCTGGACTGCGGAGCGCACGTGGTGCCGACCTCGGCGGCCGCGCACGACGACGCGGTGGCCCGCATCTCGCACCTGCCGCACCTGTTCGCCGCCGTGCTCGCCGCGGTGGGCGCCGACGGCGGCCCGCTGGCGCTGTCGCTGGCCGCGGGCTCGTTCCGGGACGGCACCCGGGTCTCGGCGAGCCCGCCCGAGCTGGTCCAGGCCATGACCGAGGGCAACAAGCCCGCGCTGCTGGACGCCCTGGACGACGCCCTCGGCAGGCTGGGCGCGGCCCGCGGGTCGCTGGCCTCCACCGGCGGCTTGAAATCCACAGTGGATTCCGGGCACCAGTCCCGGATCTCGCTGGAGGAGCTGGACGCCGAACCCAGGGAGACCTCGACGATCGCCCTGGGCGAGAACGCGCTCTCCCGCCTGCGCGAGCTGGGCGAGCTCGGCGGGCGGGTCACCGCCCTGACCGACGAGGCCGCCACCATCGAGGTCCCCGCGTCCTGACCGCGCGCGAAAAGGGGCCGCCGTGTGCGTTGCGGCGGCCCCTTCATGGCCCGCTCCGGCCACTGGTCGGGACAGCCCTCACCTGGTCCCGGGTGCCAGCGTGGGCCGGAGCGGCGATGTTCGATCGCTACTGCTGCTGACCGGGCTCCTGCTGGTCGTCCTGACCACCGCCGAGGAACTCCTTGCCCTTGTCAGCGGCCTGGTCGATCTTGTCCTCGTGGCCGAACTTCTCCTTGGCCTTCTCGGCCGCGGAGTCCACGCCCTGCTCGACCTTGTCGCCGTGCTCGGACAGCTTGTCCTTGAAGTTCTCGAGACCCATGGTGCTCCTCTCCGGGCCTTGCGGGAAGGCCCTGCGGTCAGCGGCAGCCAAAACCTAAGCCCGCCGCTCGCGGGGTGCCGCCCGGAATCGCCCGGTGGAACACGGTCGCCGGACCCATTTAGCCCGTCCAGGTGAGCCCCCTTCTGCCCGAAACGTCCGGGCGCTACGGTGGTCCTGACCAGATGACTGATTTTGCAATTTTGGTCAAGTAGTCACGGAGGCGGCATGACCCGGCCGAACGCACGAGCCGACCGCATCTTGGACGCCGCGGGCGAGCTCATGATCAAGCTGGGCCACCGCAAGGTCACCATCGAGGACGTGGCCCGCCGGGCCGAGGTCGGCAAGGGCACCGTCTACCTGCACTGGCCCAACAAGGAACAGCTCTTCGAGGCGCTGGTGCTGCGCGAGTCGCTGCAGCTGGTCGCCGAGCTGACCGCGGCGCTGCGCGCCGACCCGCAGGTCATCCGGCCGCACCGGTTCTACCGGATGGTCTTCCTGGCCACCCGGCGCAGTCCGCTGCTGCACGCCCTGGTCACCGACGACACCGAGCTGCTGGGCAACATCAAGCGCTCGGCGCGCGCCACCGAGACCGCGCACGTGGCCGAGGCCTACCAGCGCCTGCTGCTCGACCACGACCTGCTCCGCGACGACGTGCCGCACGCGTTCGCCGCGCTGACCGCCACCACCACCGGGTTCTTCCTGGCCGACCAGATCAACCCGGAGTACGCCGGGCTCGACGACGAGGCCAAGGCCGACGCCCTGGCCGACACGATCCGGCGGGCGTTCGAACCGGACGTGGACCCGGACCACGAGGAGCTGACCGCCGCGGTGAACCGCCTCGCCGAGCTCTACGACGACCTCACCGCGCGTTTCCGGGAGTGGATCTACCCACCGCACCGATAGGGGGCACGCATGACCGCGCTCGCCGACCACTGGGGAATCAACGAAGCGCAGTTCTGGCTGCGCCAGGACCTGCCGGAGCGCAAGGTCCGCTACGAGGAGAGCACCGGGACCTGGGACGTGTTCGGGTACCCGGAGATCCAGCAGGCCATCACCGACCCGAAGGCCTTCTCCTCCGACACGCGCCGGCTGAGCCCGGTCGCCGACCAGACCTCCACGGAGGGGATGCTCACCCAGCTCGACCCGCCCGAGCACCAGAAGCTGCGCAAGCTGGTCAGCCACGCGTTCACCCCCAAGGTGGTGGCCGACCTGGAGCCGCGCATCAGCGAGCTGACCACCGAGCTGCTCGACGGCATGTCCGGCCGAGCCGAGCTGGTCGACGAGCTGGCCTACCCGCTGCCGGTGATCGTGATCGCCGAGCTGCTGGGCGTCCCGGCCGGCGACCGCGACCTGTTCAAGCAGTGGGTGGACTCGATGTTCACCACCAACAACCGCTTCTCGCTGACCGAGACCAGCCCGGAGCAGGAGGAGTACCTCGCCAAGGCCATGGCCGAGGTCGGCAAGCTCACCGACTACCTGCACCAGCACGTCCGGGAGCGCCGCGAGCACCCCCGCGAGGACCTGCTGTCCAAGCTGGTGCTCGCCGAGGTGGACGGGCAGCGGCTCAGCGACGCCGAGGTCGCCAACTTCGGGCTGGTGCTGCTGGTCGCGGGCCACATCACCACCACGATGCTGCTCGGCAACACCCTGCTGTGCCTGGACGCGCACCCCGAGCAGTTCGCGCGGGTGCGGGCCGACCGCTCGCTCGTCCCGCGGGCGATCGAGGAGTCGCTGCGCTTCCTGAGCCCGTTCGCGGCGACCGCGCGCGCCACCACCCGCGAGGTGGAGCTGGGCGGCGAGACCATCGGCGCGGATCAGCTGGTGCTTCTGTGGGTGGCCGCGGCCAACCGAGATCCGCGGCAGTTCGACCGCCCGGAGGTCTTCGACGTCACCCGCGACCCGAACCCGCACCTGGCCTTCGGGCGCGGCATCCACTTCTGCGTCGGCGCGCCGCTGGCGCGGCTGGAGGGCCGCATCGCGCTGAACCTGATCATGGACCGGTTCCCGGAGCTGCGCACCGACCCCGACTCCCCGCCGGAGTTCATGCCGAACCCGAGCATGACCGGAGTGCGCAGGCTCCCCCTGCTGCTGTGAAAACGCGTGGCGGTCGCACCGGGGCGGTGCCATACCCTGCGCCGCATGGGCAACGCCACGGATACCTTCACCGCCCGGCTCCGGGAGCTCGGCGTCCCCGGCGAGGTCGTCGAGTTCACCACCGAGGTCCCCACCGCCGCCGCGGCCGCCGAGCAGCTGGGCTGCCCGGTCGGCGCGATCGCCAACAGCCTGGTCTTCACCGCCGACGGCGCGCCGCTGCTGATCATCGCCAGCGGCGCGCACCGGGTGGACACCCGCGCGGTGGCGCGCAGGCTCGGCACCGGCAAGATCCGGCGCGCCGACCCGGAGCTGGTGCTGACCGCGACCGGCCAGCCGGTCGGCGGAGTCGGGCCGGTGGGGCATCCGCACCCGATCCGGACGGCCGTGGACCGCTCGCTGGCCGGCTTCGAGGTCGTCTGGGCCGGCGCGGGCAGCAAGCACGCGATGTTCCCGACGAGCTTCGCCGAGCTGGTGCGCATGACCGGCGGCGAGGCGGTCGACGTCGCGGGCTGAATGCCCCGGACGACGTTTTCGGCGTGCACGATTCGTAGCTCCGGCGCGGGTTCTCGCGGGGGCGCCCGCACCGGATGGCGGCCTCAAACCACCCGTTCCGGCCCGGAGCCGGACGCGCACCACATTGCGTGAAATTGCTTCATCGGCAAAACCTCGCGCACTGCCGAGAATTGCCGACGAATCGATCAGAACACTTTGTGATGAACGCTCCCCGGCTCGCGGTGCGACGCGCCCCGGCGACCGGTAAATCTTGGCTCGCAACAAGTTCCGGGTCAGCCAGATCCGGCTTACCGATGGAAGTCGAATTGGAAAGGGAACCCAACTCATGCGTTCGATTTCGCGAGCCATCGTTGTCAGCGCTCTCGCCCTGCCCCTCGCCTTCGCCGGTGCCGGGCTGGCATCCGCAGGCGGCGAGAAGGGCGGCGGCCACGAGCACTGCGTCTACTACTCCTGCAACTCCTGGTGGCAGCAGAACGTCAGCGTGAACGACCAGGACGTCATCAACGCCGGCATCATCAACGGCTGACCGGCGCATCGGTCCGCCGGCCTGACGGGCGGCGGGCCCCGGGGGCACCGGCGCGGAGTGCGACCGCATCGCACTCCGCGCTGGTTTTTGCGCGCCGACAGCTCCCGGGACCCGCGACGTTCCGGAATTCCGCGGATCCAGATCTCGCCGAACCACCCCTTTCCGTCCCGCCCCCGGGAGAATCGGAAACCCGAATTCCGCTGCGCTATCAGGCGGCACCGCGGAAGGTGGCCCGATAGGCGCTCGGCGAAACACCGAGCTCGGCCTGCAGGTGCTGGCGCAACGAAGCCGCGGTGCCGAAACCCGCGTCGGCGGCGACCCGGTCGACCGGCAGATCGGTGTCCTCCAGCAGGTGGCGAGCGCGCTCCAGGCGCTGGCGGGTCAACCACCGCAGCGGGGACATGCCCACCTCGTCGCGGAAGCGCCGGGTGAAGGTCCGCACGCTCATCGACTCCCGCGCGGCGAGCTCGCGCAGCGTCAGCGGCCGGTCGAGCCTCGACTGCGCCCACGCCCGCGCCCGCGCGGTCGAGGAGACCCGGGGCTCGGGCACCGGGCGACGGATGTACTGCGCCTGCCCGCCGTCGCGGAACGGCGGCACCACGCTGGCCCTGGCGACCTCGTTGGCCACCCCGGACCCGTGGTCGCTGCGGATCAGGTGCAGCACCAGGTCGATGCCGCTGGCCTCGCCCGCCGAGGTCAGCACATCCCCCTCGTCGGTGTAGAGCACGTCCGGGTCCAGCTCGACCAGCGGGAACAGCCGGCGGAACTCGTCGCAGGACTTCCAGTGCGTGGTCGCGCGCCTGCCGTCGAGCAGGCCCGCCGCGGCCAGCACGAACGCCCCGGTGCAGATCGAGGCGATCCGGACGCCAGGCGGGATGCGGTCCAGCGCCGCGGCCAGCTCCGGGCCCAGGCGCCCCTCGGTCTCGGTCTCGTCGAGCTCGTGGGTGGCCGGGATGATCACCGTGCCCGCCGTCTCCAGCGCCTCCGGGCCGTGCTCGACCTGGATCGGGAAATCGGCGTTGGTGCGCAGCAGGCCGGGCTCGGGAGCGCAGGTCACCACCTCGTACAGCGCGCCGTCCCCGTTCCGCGCGCGCCAGAACAGCTGGTGCACCAGGCCCAGCTCCATCGGCATGACCCCGTGCCGGACGAGCACCGCGATCCGCATGGCCCGATTCTGACACATGTTGTCCATCAGGCCACTGTCGCTCGTCCGCGGACGATCGCACGGTGAGAGCCATGCGTTCCCGCTGGTTGATCGTCGCGGTCGCCGCGCTGGTGATCGTCTCGGCAGGCGCCTGCGCCACGATCGCGGGCCTGCTGGTCGCCCCGCTGCACCGGGAGTTCGGCTGGTCGCACGCGACGATCAGCGCGGCGGCCGCGCTGAACCTGGTGCTCTACGGGCTGACCGCTCCGTTCGCCGCCGCCGCGACGGACCGGTTCGGCGTGCGCGGCGTGGTCGCCGCGGCGCTGCTGCTGATCGCGGCGGGTGCCGGCTTGACCAGCTCGATGTGCCACGCCTGGCAGTTCGCGGTCGGCTGGGGCCTGCTGGTCGGCACCGGGACCGGGGCGTTGACCACGCCCTTCGCGGCCGCGGTCGCGGAGCGCTGGTTCGCCGCCCGGCGCGGCCTGGTCACCGGGATGCTGACCGCCGCGTCCGTGTTCGGCCAGTTCGCGCTGCTGCCGGTGCTCTCCCGGCTGGTGGTCGACGTGCAATGGCGGGCGGCCACCGCGACGCTGGCCGCGCTGGCCCTGGCGGCGCTGCCGGCTGCGTGGGCGGTGCTGCGCGATCGGCCCGCCGCGGGCCCGACCCGGCCCGCGCCAGCACCGGCCTCGATCGCCCGCGCGGCCGGCGTGCTGCGGGACGCGGCGCGACGGCCCCGGTTCTGGCTGTTGACCAGCACGTTCGCGGTCTGCGGCGCGACGACCAACGGCCTCATGTGGACGCACTTCACCCCGGCGGCGCACGAGCACGGCATGCCGGTGAGCGCCGCCGCGTCCCTGCTGGCGCTCGTCGGCGTGGTCAACATCGCCGGAACCGTCGGATCCGGCTGGCTCACCGACCGCGTTCGCCCGCACCTGCTGCTCGCCAGCTACTACCTGCTGCGCGGCCTGTCGCTGCTCGCGCTGCCGCAGCTGCTGGGACCGGAGGTGCGGCCGGGCGTGATCGCGTTCGCCGTCGTCTTCGGACTGCTCGACGTCGCCACGGTGCCGCCGACCATGGCCCTGTGCCGGCGCGCGTGGGGCGCGGACGGCGCGATCGCCTTCGGCTGGATCAGCACCGGCCACCAGCTCGGCGCGGGCGGGCTCGCCTGGGTCGGCGGCGCCCTGCGCGAGCTCACCGGTGACTACGCGGCGCTGTGGCCCACCGCGGCAGTCCTCTGCGGCGCGGCAGCGGGCACGGCCGTCCTGCTCCGCTCCGGATCGCTGACCCGAACGGGTGGTCGAACGCCGAGCTCGGCGGCGCAGGTCGACTGACGGCGAGTCGAACCGCCCGCGGCGAGCGCTGCGGCGGTCCCGCTGGGACCCTGCCGATGCCGCGCAACGGGCCCGCGCGGAGCGCTCGGGCTTCCGCCGCTCGGGTCATTGCCGGGCAGTTCGGTGCGGGCTATGGTGTTACGTCGAGTAACAGATACTTTGCGTCGAGGGAGTTCCGCCATGCCGGTCCCGGAAGCGTTCGCCAAGTTGGTGGGCACTGCCGTCACGCAGACCAGCGAGCTGGCCGGTCAGGCTCGCGACCAGGCCTCCGACCAGATCGCGCGGTTCTCCGGCCGGGCGGCGAGCTGGGTGGACCAGGCGGGCGCCGCGGCCGCCGAGTTCGCCGAGCAGGCCGCGGCCAAGACCGCCGAGGCCGGGGAGAACGGCGCCGAGCGCGCCGGGCGGTGCACCCGCGAAGCCTCCGGCAAGATCTCACGGCTGACCGTGCACTGCGCCGACAGCCTCAGCGAACGCCTCGTCGAGGTCGGCGAACGCCTCTCCCGCAAGGACTGAGCCCGGACGCCCCGGTCTCCGCGGTCCCGCCTTCCTGCACGATGGGAGGAACGCAGACCGCGCGGAGGGGTGCACGTGAGCGAAGTAGGAACCCTGCTGGCCGGCCGGTACCGGCTGGAACGACGGCTCGGCAGCGGCGGGATGGGCGTGGTGTGGCTGGCCACCGACGAGCGCCTGCAGCGCCAGGTCGCGGTCAAGGAGCTGCACGCGGTGCTCGGCGCGGACCCCGCCGCGGCCGAGGAGGCTCGGCAGCGCGCCATGCGCGAGGGTCGCATCGCGGGCAGGCTCAACCACCCGAACGCGATCGCGGTGCACGACGTCACCGAGCAGGACGGGCTGCCGGTGCTGGTCATGGAGTACCTGCCCTCCCGCAGCCTGGCCGACGTCCTCAACGAGCAGGGCCCGATGGCGCCCGAGGTGGTCGCGCGCATCGGCGCGCAGGCCGCGGCCGCGCTCGCCGCAGCGCACGAGGCCGGGGTCGTGCACCGGGACATCAAACCGGCCAACGTGCTCATCGGCGAGGACGGCACCGTCAAGATCACCGACTTCGGGATCTCGCACGCCGCCGACGACATCTCCGTGACCAAGACCGGCGTGCTCTCCGGCACCCCCGCCTTCCTCGCGCCCGAGATCGCCCGCGGCCAGGCGCCCACGCCCAGCTCGGACGTCTACTCGCTGGGCTCGACCCTCTACACCGCGGTCGAGGGCGAACCGCCGTTCGGCGCGGACGCGGAGAACTCGATCGCGCTGCTGCACCAGGTCGCCGCGGGCACCATCCGGCGCCCGCGATCCGCCGGGCCCCTCACCGCGGTCCTCAACCGGATGCTCGAAGCCGATCCGGCGAGGCGGCCCGCGCCGGCGCAGGCGCGGGAGGCGCTGCAGGCGGCCGCGAGCGGACGTCCGCCCGCCGACGACCTCACCCAGCCGATGGCCGCCATCCCGCCCGAGACGACCGCGCCCACCGCAGCAGCCGGCTCGCAGGGCACCCGGCTGGACAACCAGCCCGTCGAACAGCCCGCGCGCCGCCGCAAACCAGCCGTCGTCGCCGGTGTCGCGGCCGCGGTCGTGCTGATCGCGGGCATCCTGCTGGTCTCGCTGCTGACCGGCGGCCAGGAGCAGCGGCCGAACCGGGTCGCGGCCACGCCCGCCGAGATGGAGCGCGTGGTCGCCGACTACTACGCGCTGCTGCCCGAGCACACGGGCAACGCCTGGAACCACCTCGGGCCGCAGCTGCAGGCCGAGGGCCGCGCCCGCTACGACAGCGCCTGGGAACCCGTCCGGAGCGTCTCGATCTACAGCGAGCCGACCACGACCGGGCGCAACACCGTCCAGGTCGGCGTCGAGCTGGTCCTGCAGGACGGAACCCGCGTCCGCGAGCTGCACCGGCTGGGCATGCTGGTCGGCCGCGGCACCCCGCGGATCAACACCGACGGCGTCCTCAGCAGCGAGACGACCGCTCCTCCGCCCCCGCCCGCGCCGCCCCAGCGGGAGGGCGACGACGAGCCGGAGGAGAAGAAGGACGAGGAGAAGGGCAAGGGCAACAGCGAGCGCAAGGGCGAGGAGGACAAGAAGGGCGAGAACGGCTAGCCCGGGTCACTCGCGGCGCAGCAGCTTGATCACGAACTGGCCGACGATGAACCAGATCAGCGCGGCCAGCCCGTAGTTGAGGACGACGCCCAGCAGCGCGTCGTCCGGCGTGAACACGTCGCCGAGCCCGAGCACGAACGTCTGCGCCAGGGTGTAGATCAGCGCGACGAACCCGTTTCCCTGGTTGGCGTCCAGCACCACGAACAGCACGTGCAGCGCGAAGATCAGCACGACCAGGGCCACGACCATCCGCACGATGCGGGCCGCGGTCTCCCGCCCCTCGGAAGGCCGGCGCTCGCGCCGCCGGGGCTCGTAGTAGTCGTCCCGGCGCATGTGGGGGTCGTTCGCGTCGTACGGGTCGGGTCCCTGGGGCGGGCGGTAGCTCATGCCGCGGATTGTGTCGGGGCTCACCACGGTCAACAACTCGACCCGCCGGGGACCGGACCAACGGGAGGATCGGAGCGGGACTCGCCGATTCCGCAGAACGCGCTCACCGCTTTTCCGGCGAAACCCGGAACTGCGACAAATTGCGATTTCGGGATTTTCTGGTCGAAGCGGGCGGGCCGGCGGAGGGGGAAACCGGCCGGCCCGCCGTGCGGAGCATTCGCCTCGAGCGATTCTCAGCGCCAGGAGCCGCGGAAAGCGGAAATTGCTCTGCCACTTTCGGCGTAGCTCCCGGACGGGGGCAGATCAGCGGCGGAGCGCCTTGATGATGAGATTCCCGCCGACGGCCCAGACGAGGGCGGCGAGGGCGTAGTTGAGGACGACGCCGAGGAGTTCGTCGTCCGGGGTGAACACGTCGCCGAGCCCGAGCACGAACGTCTGCGCCAGGGTGTAGACGAACGACACGAATCCGTTTCCCTGGTTGGCGTCGAAGACCACGAACAGCACGTGCAGCGCGAAAACGGCGATGACCACGCCGACGACGACGCGGATGATGCTGGCGATGGTCTCGGCGCTCTCCTCGCGACGCCTGCCGCGCGGCGGCTCGTCGTAGTATCCGCCCTGGTGAGGAGGCTGCCCGGGCTGCTGCGGGTACGGTCCCGGCTGCTGCTGGTAGGGGCCGGGCTGCTGAGGCGGGTAGGGGTAGCCCTGCTGGGGAGGGGGGCCTTGGCGCGGGTCGTAATTCATGGTTGCGGATTGTGTCCAGCGCTACCGGGCGGAAACAACCCGCCACCCGAAAAGGTGATGCGAGATGCGCATCACCCGAGCTCGCGAGAAATGTGAACGAGCGTCACCTCATCGCCATGCGCAGGAAGTTTATTGGTTTATCTGATGCAACTAAATTGCGGCGAGCATGGCTGTTTACCCACAAGTGATGACTCTGTGTTCACAATGTTTGTCACTCTTGTGCCCCACACCCTACTTTCGTGGGTACCGCTCTGGGATGGTTGAGCGCCGTGCCGTCGGGGGGCGCACCCGTGTCCGGTGAGAGTTTCGGAAGGCGATATGACCTACGCACAGCGACATCCCTACGGGCCGCCGCGGAATTACCGACCACGTCGGCGTCCGGGACGCACCGTTCTGTCGGTTTTGCTCGTTCTGCTGCTCGCTCTGGTGGGCTTCCTGGTCTACGTGGACTTCTCGCTCAAGCGCGAGGACGCCATCCCGGCCGGCGGCGACCGCCCGGCGGACGGGCCGGGCACCAACTGGCTGCTGGTGGGCTCGGACTCCCGCGAGGGCCTGGACGCCGAGCGGCAGGCCGAGCTCGGCACCGGTGACACGGCGGGCCGCCGCACCGACACGATGATGCTGGTGCACATCCCGGCAGGCGGCGGGAAGCCGACGATGGTGAGCCTGCCCCGCGACTCGTACGTGTCGATCCCGGGCCAGGGCGAGGACAAGCTCAACTCCGCGTTCGCCTACGGCGGCTCGCAGCTGCTGGTGCAGACCGTGGAGGCCAACACCGGGCTGCGCATCGACCACTACGCCGAGGTCGGCCTCGGCGGGTTCGCGGACATGACCGACGCCGTCGGCGGTGTCGACCTGTGCGTCAAGGAACCGATGCAGGACCCCAAGGCGAACCTGGACCTCCAGCCGGGCTGCCAGACGCTCGCCGGGCCGCAGGCCCTGGGCTACGTGCGCACCCGCGCCACGGCCCGCGGCGACCTCGACCGCGTCGAGCGCCAGCGGGAGTTCCTGGCCGCGCTCTCGGAGAAGGCCTCCAGCCCCGAGGTCTTCCTCAACCCGCTGCGGCTGTTCCCGCTGATCCTCAACACCTCCAGCACGTTCCTGGTCGACCGCGACGACCACGTGTGGCACCTCGCCCACCTGGCGTTCGCCATGAAGGGCATCGCGTCCGGCAACGGCGTCACCACCACGGTCCCGTTCGGCGGCTTCGGCGAGTCCGATTCCGGCGCCTCGGTGGTCGAGTGGGACGAGGAGAACGCCGAGGTGCTCTTCGGCGCGCTGGCCGAGGACCGGCCCGTCCCGCCGGAGGTCATCACCACGGCCGAATCCGCGGGCGGCTGACCGCGGAACCGGATCAACCGGATGAGCCGGTGACGCAGCGCCCTCCCGAACCAACTTCACGAATCGGATCGGGGCGCATACGATCGGCCGGGCCGACGCCCGCAGCGGATGGCGGTCACACCCATCTCTGGCAGCGGGCGTCGGCACCCCGGCTCGACGGGAGCGCCGCACCCAGGCAGCACCGGCTCGACGACCGGAATCGACCCGGCCGCGCGCCTCCCAGCAGCAAGAGACCCCCTCCGGAGAGGGGGTCTCTGCTGTCTCGACCAGACGCGCGCCCGTAGGGATTCGAACCCCAAACCTTCTGATCCGTAGTCAGATGCTCTATCCGTTGAGCTACGGGCGCTTGTTCAATTGTCGGCTCCCACCTCGCGGAGGGAACCGCTGCGGAGGCTCCGGGATTTGAACCCGGGAGGGGGCGTAACCCCCAACCGCATTAGCAGTGCGGCGCCATAGACCAGACTAGGCGAAGCCTCCCGGCGTCCTTCGCGGCCACCGGAGAGAACTTTACACACCCTCTCCGAGGCCTGAAACAGGGGGGTCCCCCTTGGTCGCCGGGAGACCTCGATCATGCCTGCCGGTCGCCGCTGAGCTGCACGAACGGTTCGAGGGCCGCCGGGTTCTGCAGGGCGTCCCGGCTGACCGCCCGCTCCGGCGGGGTGCCCGCGAGGATCTTCTTCACCGGAACCTCCAGCTTCTTGCCGTTCAGCGTCCGCGGCACCTCGTCGACCACGATGAACCGGTTCGGCACGTGCCGCGGGGACAGCTCGCTGCGCAGCGCGGCCCTGAGCTCGCCCTCGACATCGGCGAGCTCGGCACCCTCGGCCAGGACCAGGAAGCAGAGGAGCTCGCCGTCGGTTTCGCCCGCGCCCGAGGTGTCGATCACCAGCGAGTCGGCGATCTGCTCGAAGCGCTCCACCACCCGGTAGAACTCGGCCGTGCCCATGCGGACGCCGCCGCGGTTGAGCGTCGAGTCGCTGCGCCCGTAGATCACCAGCGAGCCGCGGTCGGTGATCCGCACCCAGTCGCCGTGCCGCCAGATCCCCGGGAAGGTGTCGAAGTAGGCGTCGCGCAGCCGCTGCCCGTCCGGGTCGTTCCAGAAGTGCACCGGCATCGTCGGCATCGGCTTGGTCAGCACCAGCTCGCCGACCTCCTCCTGCAGCGGCTCACCGCGCTCGTCGAAGGAGGCGACCGCCGCCCCCAGCAGCGGGCAGGAGATCTCGCCCAGCCACACCGGCACGTCCGGGGAGGCGCCGACGAACGCCGTGCACAGGTCCGTTCCGCCGGAGACGCTGGCGATCTGCACGTCCTCCCCCACCGCGTCGGCCACCCAGCGGAAGCCGTCGGTGGTCAGCGGGGCCCCGGTCGACCCCACGGCGCGCAGGGCGGAGAGGTCGACGTCGTCCTTCGGGCGCAGCTCCCGCTTGAGGCAGCTCTGGATGAACGGCGCGGAGGTCCCGAAGAAGCTCACCCGGTAGCGGGCGGCAAGCTCCCACAGCGCCGACAGCGACGGGTGCCCGGGACTGCCGTCGAAGAGCACCAGCGTCGTCCCGGTCAGCAGACCGCCGACCAGGAAGTTCCACATCATCCAGCCGGTCGTGGTGAACCAGAAGAACCGCTCGCCGGGACCCAGGTCGCAGTGCAGCCCGATGACCTTGAGGTGTTCCAGGACCATGCCTCCGTGCCCGTGCACGATGCCCTTGGGCAGGCCCGTGGTGCCCGAGGAGTACAAGATCCACAGCGGGTGCTCGAACGGCACCGGGGTGAACTCCAGCGCCGCGCCGCGGTTGCGCGCCAGCAGCTCCCGCCAGTCCAGCGCGCCCTCCAGCGGCCCTTCGCCCAGGTAGTCGACGAGGACCGCGGTGGTGCCCGGCATCTCGGCCCGCAGCTCGTCCACCGTGGACCGGACGTCGAAGCGGCGGCCGCCGTAGCAGTAGCCGTCGACGGCGATCAGCACCTTCGGCTCGATCTGCACGAAGCGGTCGGCGACCGCGCGAGCGCCGAAGTCCGGCGAGCAGGACGACCAGGTCGCGCCGAGGCTCGCCGCGGCCAGGAACGCCACCAGCGCGTCCGGGCAGTTCGGCACCAGGGCGGCGACCCGATCGCCGGCCCCCACGCCCAGCTCGGCCAGCGCGGCGCGCGCCGCCGCCACCCGGTCGCGCAGCTCGCCGAAGGTGATCTCCTCGCTACGCCCGTCCTCCCGGGCGAACACCACCGCGAGATCGTCGTCGGCGCGCCCCTCGCCCTCGCGCAGGGCGTGCTCGGCGTAGTTCAGCGTCGCTCCGGGGAACCAGCGCGCGCCCGGCATCTCCTCGCCGGTGAGCACCTGCTCGGGCTGGTCGTGGAAGCGCACGTCGAAGAAGTCCGCGATCGCCTGCCAGAAGGCGGGCAGGTCGTCGACCGACCACTGCCACAGGGATCGGTAGTCGGGCAGGTCGAGATCGCGCTCGCTGCGCAGCCAGTCGCGGAAGGCCGCCATCCGGCTGGCGGCCACGCGCTCGGGGCTCGGACGCCACAGCAACTCGGGTTCCATGTGAACTTCCTAACCCACGTCGCCGCGGTTGGGCCAGAGATCGGAACCCGGCGGTCAGCGCAGGTGGAGATCGAACCAGTTCCTGGCGCGCTGCCAGGCCTCGCGGGCGGCGTCGACGTCCAGGTCGAAGCGGTGACCGGCGTCGGGGAAGCGGACCACGTCGGTGGCCACCTCGGCGGCGTCGGTGACCTCGCGGAGCTTGTCGACCTCGCCGGCCTCGACGTCGTGGCCGTAGAGCCCCAGCCAGGGGCAGGCGAGCTCGCCCGCGACGTCCACCAGCGGCGGCAGCTCCGCCGACAGCGGGTCCAGGATGCCGCTGCCGCCGACGCTGACCGCGGCGCCGAGCGCTCGGCTGGCGGCGACCACCAGGGCCGCCGAACCGCCGACGTCGAAGCCGATCACGCCCTGCCGGTCGGCGGGCACGCCCCGGTCGGACAGCCACAGGAAGGTCGCGTCGGAATCGGCCAGCAGCGATTCCCCGGACAGCCTGCCCAGCAGCTCGCCCTCGTGCCTGCTCGCGGCGATCTCGTCGGTGCCGTCGCGGTGGTAGAGGTGCGGCACGGCGGTCAGCCAGCCCTCCTCGGCCAGCGCGGTCGCGATGGCGCGCACCCGCGCCGTCACGCCCCGCGCCTCGTGCAGGAACACCAGGCCGCCCCGGACCACGTTGTCGGGTTCGGCCACGGTCAGCCGCAGGCCGGTGCCGTCGGTGAGCGCGATCGTCTCGGTGCGGGTTCGGGTCATGCGCAGCAGCGAACCATGGGCAGGTGAACCGGGGACAACCACTTCCTCCGAACGGGGCAACGATCCGTCGCACGATCACCGAACCGGACCAATCTCCCATCCCCCACCCGCCACCGAACCCGCGAACTCCGGCCCCGCCGAACCACCTCGAAGTCCGGCGGGAGGGGTTCCGGGCAGCTCGTTCGCGGGCGAGCTCGGCAGGTGCGGGGTGAGCGGGCGCGGGTTGGGGTTAACGTCCTGGGTGACGTTCGAGGGAGTAGGAGTCGTCGATGAGCGTGCGTACCCGTGCCGACCTGGAGCAGCTGCCGCCCTACGTGGCCGGTCGGACCGTGCCGGGTTCGATCAAGCTGGCCAGCAACGAGGTCTCCGAGGGACCGCTGCCCACCGCGGTGGCGGCGATCAACGAAGCCGCGGGGCAGGTGCACCGCTACCCGGACATGGGCGTCTCGGCGCTGACCGACGCCCTCGCCGAGCACTACGGCGTCGCGCCGGAGCGGATCGCCGTCGGCTGCGGCTCGGTCGCGCTGTGCGAGCAGCTGGTGCAGGCCACCTGCTCCGCCTCCGACGAGGTCGTCTTCCCGTGGCGCTCGTTCGAGGCCTACCCGATCATCACCCAGGTCGTCGGCGCGCAGCAGGTCCGCGTGCCGCTGACCGAGGCGCACGCGCTCGACCTGGAGGCGATGCTCGCGGCGATCACCCCGGCGACCCGCCTGATGTTCGTGTGCACGCCGAACAACCCGACCGGGACGCTGCTGCGCGCCGCGGAGCTGAACGCCTTCCTGGACCGGGTTCCGCCCGAGGTGCTCGTGGTGCTCGACGAGGCCTACTTCGAGTTCGTGGACGACCCCGATGCCCCGGACGGCGTGGAGATCGCCAAGGCCCGGGAGAACGTGGTCTCGATGCGCACCTTCTCCAAGGCCTACGGCCTGGCCGGGCTGCGCGTCGGCTACGCGATCGCGCCGCCGAAGGTCGCCGAGGCGCTGCGCAAGGTCTCGATCCCGTTCAGCGTCAACGCGCTCGCCCAGACCGCCGCGATCGCCTCCCTGCACTCGCCCGAGGAGCTGCGCCGCCGCTGCGCCGACGTCATCTCCGAGCGCGCTCGGGTGCGCGCGAAGCTGGTCGAGCTGGGCTACCGGGTGCCGGAGACGCAGTCCAACTTCGTCTGGCTGCCGCTGGGTTCGCGCACTCCGGCGTTCAACGAGCATTGCCTGGAGAACAAGGTCGTGGTCCGCGCCTTCGGCGAGGAAGGCGCCCGGGTGACCATCGGCACCGCCGAGGAGAACGACCGGTTCCTGGCCGCTGCGGAGTCCTTCCGCGGGTGACCGGCGGGCGAACCGCCCGGACGCAAGAAGCGACGGTGGTGGTCGGCGAAGAGAGGGGGAGTACTTCGCCGACCGCCACCGTCGCGAGGCGGTCGTTTGAGCCGAAACGACCTTCCTACTGAGCGCGTAGTGATCTACGCAGCCCCGGAATGTAGTGCCGTTCCCGGCGACCCGCCACCGATGCCGAGGTGTTCCACTCGTTCAGGTGGCCGGGCCGCCGGGCGGCGCGGAAATCAACCGGTGACCGCGTGGTGCCCTTCCACGGCGACCGGGCTCGGGGCCTCGGGCAGATCCTCCGGGCTGGTGTCCGTCGGGGGCTCTTCGGCGGGCGGCTCTTCGGCGGGCGGCTCCTCGGCCGGGGGCTCCTCGGTCGGCGGCTCCTCCGTGGGCGGCTCCTCGGTCGGAGGCTCCTCGGCCGGGGGCTGCTGCGGGTGGTCCACGATCGGCGCGTTGGTGCACACCGCGTTCTGCGGCGAGGCGATCGGGACGACCGCGCCGAGCACCGCGATGTTGTTGCCGCACAGCTGGATCGGCAGCACGCTGGCGTTGTTGTCGTTGCCGATGTTGACGCCGTCGTTGTCGGTGCTGTCGGCGAACGCGGTTCCGCCCGTAAGGACTCCGGCCCCGACGATGAATGCACCGAGGGTGCAAGCAGTCTTGCGCATAGATCGCATCCTTTTCCTAGTTCTTCCGGGACAAACCCGCGGCGGGGTCACCGCAGGCGCACCAACGTGCCGAGGGGCAACGAGGTCAACAACCGCAGGGCGTCGGCGGGAACCCGCACGCAGCCGTCGCTGGCGGCCTTGCCGAAAACCGAGGGATCCGGCCAGGTGTGCAGCGCGACCGTTCCAGGACCGCCGCCGTAGGTGCTGTAGGTGTTGGAATGGATGCCCATCGGCAGGATGATCGGGCTGAACCGGGTCACCGTCTCCTCGATGGCGGCCATGATGTAGGTCCTGCCGCGCGGCGTCGGCGAAGCCTCCGCACCGACGCCGGCCGCCCACTGGCCGATCACCTTCCCGTCCTTGCGCACCTCGAGGTGCCGAGCATCGACGTCGACGTCCACGACGTAGGGGGTGCGGGCGCGTTCGACCTTCCCGTCGGTGCGCACCCATCCGGTGGCACCGTTCGGGCGGGACGGCAACAGCACCTGCGCCCACTTGCCGCGTTCGGCGATGATCGGCACCCAGGTCGGGTTTTCCAGCTGCTTGGCGGGCAACTTGCCGAAGATCGGGCCTCCGGGCTTCTGGTGCACCGCCAAGTCCTCGAGCACGTGCAGCACCACGCCGTCGGTGCCCGCGTCGGGCGCGGGGTCCTTCGGCGCTGTGGGGAAGTCGCCGAACGTGGTGATGTCCGGCTGCATCCCGAGATCGGCCTTGGCCATGACCTGCGGTGGCCGGGCGACCGGTTCGGCCGCCGCACCGCAACCGGAGAGGACCAGGCAGGCCAGCACGACGGCCGAGAGCGACCGCGTGGTTCTTCTGGTCGCTGCGCTACCCTTCCGGCGATTGCTCATGATCGGCTCCCCTGTCGTACGACTCGCAGGGGTTCCGATTCGCACCACCACGGAAGGCCCCCGCGACGACGCTGACCTGCAGAAGATCACGCGCCGACCGGAAAGCTATCCCGACCCCAGATCACCGACCACTTAGACCGGAAACTGCGAATCGACATCGGAACCGGGTCTGATCAGGAAAAACGTGATCCACTGGGGTGCGCGGCCCGGACCGTTAACCAAGATCGCCACACGATCGTGTGGCTCTAATTCCCTCGTACGAGCTAAAAAATCCAAGCCATTCGACGAGTTCCCTTCGACTAACGGGACATTCGGAACCAATGATCCGGGTCCGCCAGCCGGTCAGGTGACCCACGACCCGATGTCAGTCCAGCGCGCGGCGCAGGAAGAACCGGACGCCCAGCAGCCCGAACACGCCGGTGGCGGCGAGCAGGGCCAGCAGGCACACCCAGGCGGGCATGTGCGGGATGCCCGGCAGCAGCGCACCCCGCATCCCCTCGCTCACGTAGGTCAGCGGGTTCGCCGCGCAGATCACCTGGAACCAGCGCAGGTGATCCAGCTCCGCCCACGGGAACTGGGTCGCGCCGGTGAACATCAGCGGCGCCAGGATCACCGAGAACATGATGTTGATCCGGCGCGGCGGGACGGCCGCGCCGACGGTCATCCCCACCGCGGCGCCCGCGAACGCGCCCAGCACCATGCACAGCAGCGCGAACGGCAGCCCGGGGAGGTGCCACTCGATGCGCCCGAGCATCCACACGCCCATCGGCACCATCAGCACCGCGGCGAAGATCCCGCGCAGCGCGCCGAAGAGCATCTTCTCCACCGCCACCCAGGCCACCGGCATCGGCGCGAGCAACCGGTCCTCGATCTCGCGGGAGTAGGAGAAGTCCAGGACCAGGGGGAACGACGTGTTCTGCAGCGAGACCAGGAACGCGTTGAGCGCGATCATGCCGGGCAGCAGGATCTGCGCGTAGCCCGGCTGGGCGTAGCCGAGCTCGCCGAGCACCTTGCCGAAGATGAACAGCAGCGCCACCGGTTGCACGAGCACCTGCGCCAGGAAGCTGGGCAGCTCGCGACCGGTGACGAACACGTCGCGGCGCAGCACCGAGAAGAACACCAGCACCGGGCTCAACGCAGTTCCCTACCGGTCAGCTCGATGAAGACGTCCTCCAGCGTCGCCTGGCCCAGCGCCAGGCCGCTGACCGGGACCCGCTGCTCGTGCAGGGTCTGCGCGACCGGGCCGAGCAGCGCGGCCGGTTCCCCGCCGACGTAGAGCCGCAACCGCAGCTCTGGCTCCGCTCCGGCCGGCTCGCGCTCCCCGATCTGCTCGACCCGCTCCACGCCGTCGACCGAGGCCAGCAGCGGGACGAGATCGGCGGGCGCGAAGCCGTTCGGCCGCAATGTGGCGTCCAGGGTGCCGCTGCCCGGCAGCGCCTTGATCAGCGCCTCCGGGGTGTCCAGGGTCAGCAGCTTGCCGTGGTCGACCACCCCGACCCGGTCGGCGAGCTTCTCCGCCTCGTCCATGTCGTGCGTGGTCAGCACCACCGTGACGCCCTGCGCGCGCAGGTCGTCGATCCGGTCGTGGACGAACAGCCGCGCCTGCGGGTCCAGGCCGGTGGAGGGCTCGTCCAGGAAGAGCACCTCGGGGCGGTGGATCAGCGCGCGGGCGATCATCAGCCGCTGGGCCTGGCCGCCCGAGAGATCGTCGACGAGCGCCTTGCGCTTGTCCGACAGCCCCATCCGATCCAGCAGCTCGTCGGCGAGCCGGTTGCGCTCGGCGCGCGGAACGCCGTGGTAGGCCGCGTGCCACAGCAGGTTCTGCCGGGCGTTGAGCGAGCGGTCCAGGTTCACCCGCTGCGGCACCACGGCGACCTTGCGCCGCGTCGCGACGGGATCGGCGGCCACGTCCACCCCGCCCACGAGCGCCCGGCCTCCGGTGGGCAGCACCCGCGTGGTGAGGATCCCGACGGTGGTGGTCTTGCCCGCACCGTTGGGCCCGAGCAGGCCGAACACCTCGCCGGCGGCGACGTCGAAGCTGATCCCGTCGACCGCCTTGCTCCCGCTCTTGGGGTAGCGCTTGACCAGGTCGGTCACTTCCACCGCGACGGTCACATCAGCCTTCTCTCGGTCGGCGCGGCGGCCCCCAGGCCCGCAGCGGGCCCGATGGTAGCGAGCGTCACCGATATCCGGACAGCGCTTTTCCGCACAACCAGTCCCCAGGTCAGCCCGCTGCTCGGTAACCTGACCGGGTGAACAAGGCGACGGATCAGGCCCAGTGGCTGGATGAGAAGGAGATGTCGGCGTGGCGCGCCTACATCGTCGGCAGCGCGCTGCTGGAGCACCGGCTCAACCGCGAGCTGCAGTTCAGCTACGGCTTGTCCATCGCCGACTACGAGATCATGGTCCGGCTCTCCGAGGCCGAGGGCCAGCAGCTGCGGATGAGCGAGCTGGCCAGCGAGATCGCGCACTCCAAGAGCCGCATCTCGCACCAGATCCGCAGGTTGGAGAAGGAAGGCCTGGTCTACCGGCGGGAGTGCCCCGAGGACGGCCGCGGCGTCCTCGCCGTGCTCACCGACCAGGGCATGGCCAAGCTCCGCGACGCCGCCCCCACCCACGTCGCGGGCGTGCGCGAGCACATGATCGACCTGCTCGAACCCGATGAGCAGGAGGCGATGGCCAGGATCTTCACCCGCCTCACCAGCCGCCTCCGCAGCCTGGACTGACCCCCGCCCGGCCGCAGACCGATCTCGCCGGATTAGCTAGGCTGCGCTCCGGGGAAGCGTGGCAGAGCGGCCGAATGCACTCGCCTTGAAAGCGAGCGAGCCGAAAGGCTCCGGGGGTTCGAATCCCCCCGCTTCCGCTCCTGCGACCAGCAGAAACAGGGCCCGGCAGGGAATCTTCCCGCCGGGCCTCCTTGTTCACGAACGCGGTTCGGATCTTCCCCCTCGCATCTCCGCTGGCCCGCCGGGGCGATTGGCCGTCTAGTCGGTTTGACGGCTGCGCGTCTAGTTCGGTAGACATCCTCGTGCTCGACGAGCGGCTGCGAACGCGGGCCCTGCTCGCGCTCCTCCGGCGCCGGGCGCGCGAGCACGATCTCGGCGTCGCGGAGCTGCCGGGACGCGGGAAGGGGTCGCATCGCATCTACGCGCTGGTCGACGCGGACGGCGAGGAAGCGAGCCGGATCACGCTGCCCGATCACCGGAGGGAACTGACGTGGACGGTGCTGCGCTGCGTGGAAGCGCAGCTGGCCCCGCAGCTCGGCGATCGGTGGATGGAGGAGAGATGAACGACGAGCGCCCCGTCTACACCGCGGCCATCTCGCGCGAGGGCAACATGTGGGTGGCGGTCGTCGACGGGCTCCCGGGTGGCGCGACGGACACCCCGAACTTCGCGGACCTCGAGGTGTTCGTACCGGACCTGATCGCCTCGCTGACCGACAGCGATCCCGCCGACTTCGCGGTGGAGTGGCGGTACGAGCACGGTGGGCGCGATCTCACCGAGGCCCTGGCGAACTACCTGGAATGGGAGAAGTGGAGCAGGTTCGCCACCGCCAAGCGCGACGAAGCGCGCCGGATCGCCATCGACGACATGCGGGCCGCGGGCTTGAGCCTGCGCGCGATCGCGGACGCGACGAACCTCTCGCACCAGCGGATCGCGCAGATCGCCGAGGCCGAGCGACCGCGCGTGGAGGTCTCCCACCCGCAGATCACCGTCGCGGCGCAGTTCGTCCAGCACGCGTTGAACGAGTGGGAGGCCGGGCGAACCGGATCCGTCGAACGGGGGCAGGCGAGCCCGCGAGGAGGCTCCGCGGCGCAGCTCGTCGCAGCGGAGAGCTACCGGCCGGCGAAGGCGAGCGCGCGCTCCCCGATCACCGCGAGCGCGTTGGCCGCCGTGCTCGACCAGGCGCTCACGACCAGTCCCGACGAGCGGCCCGACTTCCTCGCCGCGGTTTCGCACGTGCTCGACGCGGCCGCCGAAGAACCCGGTTTCGCGTGACCGGCCGCGCGGTCCCCGCGCGCCGTGCGGTCGCGTGATGTGGATCGAGCAGGTGGCGGTCGTGGTCGACGACTACGACCGGGCGATCGAGTTCTTCGTCGGAGCGCTCGGGTTCGAGCTGGTGGAGGACTCCCCCTCGACGACCAACGACGGTCGTCCGAAGCGGTGGGTCGTGGTGCGACCGCCGGGTGCCGCGACCGGGCTGCTGCTCGCGCAGGCAGACGGGGACCGGCAAGCCGCCACCGTGGGCTCGCAGTTCGCCGGGCGGGTCGGCCTGTTCCTCCGCGTCGACGACTTCGACGAGCAGTACGCGCGGATGCGGGCCGCGGGCGTCGAGTTCGCGACCGAGCCCCGCGACGAGCCGTACGGCCGGGTCGCCGTGTTCGTGGACGTGGCCGGGAACCGGTGGGACCTCCTCGGGCCCGGCGGTCGCAGTTCGGCCTAGAACTGCACGCCGACGGGCGTGCAGTTCTAGGCCGAACTGCTAGCTCATGGTTTCCCGGACGACGCCTTCCTCCTCGGTGAGGCCTGCTGTGCCGTACCGGGGTTCGCCCGCCGGCCGGTAGGTGGTGACCAGGGCTCCCGCGGCGGTGGTGTCCGCGCTGACCAGCGTGAAGGCCTTCGTGAAGCCGTCGGGGAAGAGGCGGCGGCCGCTGCCCAGGGTGACCGGGAAGGTGATCAGGCGGAGCTCGTCGACCAGGTCGTGCTCCAGGAGCGTGCCCAGCAGCCGTCCGCTGCCGTGGACCTGCAGCTCGTCGCCCTGGGCGCGCTTGAGCTCGGCCACCCGCCCGGCGACGTCGCCGCTGATCTGCTCGGAGTTGTGCCAGCTCAGGTCCGGGCTGCCGGTCGAGACGACGTACTTGGGGAGCTCGTTGAGCAGCCGGGCCACCTCGTTGTCCGGGTCGGTGACCTGGGGCCAGAACCCCGCGAAGATCTCGAAGGTGCGCCTGCCCAGCAGGAACGCCCCGGCCCGGGCGAACCAGGAGTCGATGAACCGGCCGTCGTCCTCGCCGAAGAGCGGGGCCACCCAGCCGCCGTGCTGGAAACCGCCGGTGGTGTCCTCCTCCGGCCCGCCGGGGGCCTGCATGACGCCGTCGAGGGTCAGGAACGTGGTGGCGGTGAGCTTCATCGGAGCTCCTCTCGTCGCGGGGTCTCACCCGTGCTGACCCGCGGAGGCCGCCGAACTCATCGGTTCCGGCGGACTTCACCCGTTCGACGTTCGCCCGCAAGCGGGCTACGGGCGGGGCGCTTCCCGGGGGCTGCGAGGATGGGGTCGTGGACGAGACGCGAGAGGCGCAGACCCGGCCCCGAGCAGCCGGGGCGGTCTGCGCGCACCTGGGCATCGGGGTCGACGACGAGCAGGCGAAGCTGGCCAGGGATCGGCTGAACAAGTCGCTGGCGAGCTACCGCGTCGCCCTGCTCGGCGAGGAGCGCGCCGAGCCCGAGACCGTCCGGTCCTGAGCTCCGGCGGTTCGGCCGGGAACGCGCGCGGTGCGGTTCCCGGCCGATCCGCGTGCCGGTCGATCAGCTCGCGTTGTGGCCGTGCGGGATCGCCCGGCCCCGGTCGGCGAAGGTGGACGCCTGGGCGCTGCGCAGCTCCGCGCGCTCGGCGCGGGTCATGCCGTTGACGCCCTCGGTGCTCTGCGAGTAGCCGTCGATCACGTCGGCCAGCGCCTTGGCGTTGCGCTCCAGCGCGACCGGGTCGATGTTGCTCAGGTCGTCGCGCTCGGTGTGGTAGTTCGGGTCGTAGGCGACGCCGGCCTGACCGCCCCACTTGGCGGCCTGCTCCTCGGTCTTGATCTGCTCGGCGCCGGTGAACAGCCCGCCCGCCGGGATTCCGACGTTGATGAACTCGCCGTAGTCCGAGCGGCCGGTGAAGTCGCTGCCCTCGATCTCGACGCCCTGCTTGGCCATCGCGTCGACGAAGTCCTGCTCGATCTGCGCCGATCCCTGCGGTCCCGGGCCGGCGCCCACGCCGTCGGAGTCGTCGCCGTCGTAGGCGAAGTAGCCCGCGTTCGGCGAGCCGATCATGTCGAAGTTCAGGTAGAGCGCGATGTCGAGCTGCTGCTCGAAGCTCAGGCCCTGCACGTACTCGGTGGAGCCGATCAGGCCGGATTCCTCGGCGCCCCACCAGGCGAACCGCACCGCGTTGCGCACGTTCGGGGAGCCGCCCATCCGCAGCGCGCTCTCCAGCAGCGCGGCGCTGCCGCTGCCGTTGTCGTTGATGCCCGCGCCCTCGGGAACGCTGTCCAGGTGCGAGCCGGCCATCACCACGTTGTCCGCGCGCCCGGTGCGGGTCTGCGCGACGACGTTGCGGGTGGTCACCGACTCCAGCCGGGACTGGACGTCCAGGTGCACCTCGGCACCGGCCTGCCCGGCCAGCCCCTCGCCGACCTGCTTGGTCACGCCGGCGGTGGGGATCGCCGCGTCGTCCGGGTCTCCGAGCGTGCCGTTGAGCGGGCCGTCGACGTTGTTGTAGATGATCGCGGCCGCGGCGCCGTGATCGGCGGCGATCTGCTGCTTCTGGGCGAAGGTGCAGGCACCGCGGGAGATCAGCACCACCGTTCCGGCGACGTCCGCGCCCTCGAAGTCGGCGGCCTCGCAGCCGGGGGTGTCGTCGACCGGGATGACCGACAGCGGGGCGGTGAGCCCACCCTGCGGCGTGGCCGGGGAGTACTCCAGCGCGTCGCCCTCGGTCGGCTCGCCGCCGACCGCGAGCGAGAAGGAGTCGAGGTAGTAGGCGTCGTAGGTGAATTCGGGCGTGGAGACGTCGAACCCGGCGTTGCGCAGCTTGCCCGCGACGTAGTCGACGCTGGCCTCGTAGCCGGGCAGGCCGGAGGCGCGGTTGCCGTCGTTCTGGTCGGCGATGCGCTGCAGCGCCAGCAGGTGCCGGTGGACCGCGTTGCCGTTGATCGTGTCGCCGAGCGTCGGCGGGGCGGCGTTCGCCGGAACGCTCGCCAGCAGCGCCGAAGCGCAGGTGACCGCGACCGCGGCGGCCGCGCGTCTGTAGGTGCTTCGCGAACTCATCATGCTCCCCGAATCGGTGGATTTGGTTCGTTCGATCAGGCTTGGGACTTCACCCGTTCCAGTCAAGACGAATCGGGCGATCTTTAAAAAGCAGGAATATTTCCCATATTTCCCCCGTTCGCCGCCGCCACCGGTTTCCGGCCCGCGCGCGGCTGGCTACCGTCGCGGGCATGCATGCGATCTCAATCCGCGAGCCCGGCGAGCCCGACGTCCTGGAGTGGGTCGAGCAGCCCGACCCGCGACCGGGCCCGGGTGAAGTCGTCATCGACGTGGCCGCGAGCGCGGTCAACCGCGCCGACCTCAACCAACGTCAAGGGAACTACCCGCCGCCGAAGGGCGCGAGCGAAATCCCCGGATTGGAGTGCTCCGGCACCATCGCCGAGCTCGGCGCCGAGGTGACCGGTTGGCAGGTCGGCGACGAGGTGTGCGCCCTGCTGGCCGGCGGCGGCTACGCCGAGCGGGTCGCGGTACCCGCGGCGCAGGTGCTGCCCAAGCCGGCCGGGGTCGATCTGGTCGAGGCCGCGGGGATTCCCGAGGTCGGCTGCACCGTGTGGTCGAACGTGGTGATGGAGGCCGGGCTCCGCGAGGGGCAGCTGCTGCTGGTGCACGGCGGTGCGGGCGGCATCGGCACCTGCGCGATCCAGGTGGCCAAGGCGCTCGGCGCCAGGGTCGCGGCCACCGCGGGCTCGGAGCGGAGCCGCGAGCTGTGCGCCTCGCTGGGGGCCGACCCGGTGATCAGCTACCGGGACGAGGACTTCGTCGCGGTGGTCAAGGAGCTCGGCGGCGCCGACGTCGTGCTGGACAACATGGGCGCGTCCTACTTGGACCGGAACCTCTCCGCGCTGACGATGGACGGGCACCTGGCGGTGATCGGCCTGCAGGGCGGCCGGAAGGCCGAGCTGGACATGGCCAAGATGCTGATGAAGCGGCTGCGCCTGTCCGCGCTGGGGCTGCGCGGGCGCCCGCTGGACGGGCCGAACGGCAAGGCCGCGATCGTGGCCGACGTGCGGGAGCGGCTGTGGCCGCTGATCGAGTCCGGCCGGGTGCGGTTGCCGGTGCACGCGCGGGTGCCGATGGCCGAGGCCGCGACCGCGCACGCGACCTTGGAGGGCGGCGACGTGCGGGGCAAGATCCTGCTGGTCCGGTAGGGATCGGCGCGGGAGGCCCGGGACGCGCCGCGCTCCCCCGGGCCTCCCGCTGCGGAGTCGCCCGACTCACCGGGGGCGAGCGGGACCTGCCCGGGGTGGTGGCGCTGGGCATACTGGGGGCATGGAGCGCGAGCAGGAGGAGCGACCCCAGGTGTTCGTCGTGGGCGAGGACGGCAACCCGGTCGGAGCCGCGGCGGGCGCCGAAGCGGGCGCCCAGGCCGGCGAGCACGAGCAGGAGGACGTCAACGGCCTGGTCGAGCAGCCGGCGAAGGTGATGCGGATCGGGACCATGATCAAGCAGCTGCTCGAGGAGGTCCGGACCGCGCCGCTGGACGAGGCCAGCCGGAGCAGGCTCAAGGAGATCCACCAGAGCTCCATCAAGGAGCTGGAGCAGGGCCTGGCGCCGGAGCTCATCGAGGAGCTGGAGCG
The DNA here is from genome assembly GCF_042665275.1 of Saccharopolyspora griseoalba. Taxonomy (NCBI): domain Bacteria; kingdom Bacillati; phylum Actinomycetota; class Actinomycetes; order Pseudonocardiales; family Pseudonocardiaceae; genus Saccharopolyspora; species Saccharopolyspora griseoalba. The sequence goes on from NZ_JBHTCJ010000006.1 coordinate 108,249, forward strand.
GCTGACGCTGCCGTTCACCCAGGAGTCCACGCCCTCGGACGCGGAGCTGCGGATCGCGCAGGCTCAGCTGGTGGGCTGGCTGGAAGGCCTCTTCCACGGAATGCAGACCGCGATCTTCGCCCAGCAGATGGCCGCACGCGCACAACTGGAGCAAATGCGACGCGGCCTTCCCGCGGGCCCCGCGCACAACGATTCCGACAGTTCGGGCACGAGCGGAAGCGGGCAATACCTGTAACGCTGCGTGTTAGAAGTCCGCAGGCAGGCACTACGCATTAGAGTGAAGCCCAATCCGAGTGTGCCCACGGATAGTCGGTACTCTTTCGCACTGTGCAGGCTACGAGCACGCTAGACAGGGACCCGAACCCCTCCGAACTGTCGTCGCGCACCTGGCGCAAGGCGTACCAGGACTTCCGCGACGGGATCCGGCAGCGGCAGCTTTGGGCCCATCTCGGCTGGCAGGACATCAAGCAGCGCTACCGCCGCTCGGTCATCGGCCCGTTGTGGATCACCATCGGCATGGGCATGACCGCCACGGCCCTGGGGCTGCTGTACTCGCAGCTCTTCGACCAGGACATCAAGGAGTTCCTGCCGTACCTCACGGTCGGCTTCATCGTCTGGAACTTCATCCGGGACTGCTTGACCGAGGGCACCGAGGTCTTCATCTCCAACGAGGGGTTGATGAAGCAGCTGCCCGCGCCGATCAGCGTGCACGTGCTGCGGTTGGTCTGGCGGCAGGCGCTGTTCTTCGCCCACAACATGATCGTCTACTTCGCGGTGCTGGCGATATTCCAGATGCCGATCAGCTGGACGATCATCTACGCGATCCCGGCATTCGGGCTGCTGATGGTCAACGGCGTGTGGGTGGCGCTGCTGTTCGGCATCGTCGCGACCCGGTTCCGGGACATCCCGCCGGTGATCAACAGCCTCACGACGCTGGTGTTCTTCATGACTCCGATCGTGTGGAACGCCGACATCCTCAAGGAGAAGGCGCCGCAGCTGGGGTGGCGGGCCAACCTGGCCGACATCAACCCGCTGTACCACTACATCGAGATCATCCGCGATCCGCTCATCGGGCAGGACCAGCAGCTCTACCACTGGCTAATCGTCCTCGGCTGCACGATCGTGGGGTGGCTGCTCGCGCTGGTGGTCATGCGCAACTACCGCGCTCGCGTCACGTACTGGGTCTGATCGGGAGCGGATAACTAATGGTGAGCATCGACGTCTGGAACGCCGCGGTCGACTTCCCGATCTTCGACGCGAAGTCCCGCTCGCTGAAGAAGGCCGTGCTCGGCAAGGCCGGCGGCAAGATCGACAGCGAGAGCCGCGTGCCGATCATCGAGGCCCTGCACGACATCGACCTGTCGCTGCAGCACGGCGACCGGGTCGCCCTGGTCGGCCACAACGGCGCGGGCAAGTCCACGCTGCTGCGGCTGCTGTCCGGGATCTACGAACCCACGCGGGGCAGCGCGCGCGTGGTCGGCAAGGTCGCGCCGGTGTTCGACCTCGGCGTCGGCATGGACCCGGAGATCTCGGGCTACGAGAACATCCTCATCCGGGGCCTGTTCCTCGGCATGACCCGCAAGCAGATGGAGAAGCGGGTCGACGAGATCGCCGAGTTCACCGAGCTCGGCGACTACCTGTCGATGCCCCTGCGCACCTACTCCACCGGCATGCGCGTGCGCCTGGCCCTGGGCGTGGTGACCTCGATCGACCCGGAGATCCTGATCCTGGACGAGGGCATCGGCGCGGTCGACGCGGACTTCCTGGAGAAGGCGCGGGACCGGCTCAACAGCCTCGTGAAGCGGTCGGGCATCCTGGTCTTCGCCTCGCACTCCGACGAGTTCCTCGTCGAGCTGTGCAGCACCGCCATCTGGATGGACAAGGGCGGAATCCGCGAGCGGGGTTCGCTGCGCGAGGTCCTGACGAACTACAAGGGCTACGACCCGTTCAAGAACTTGAGTGAGGAAACGCTGGAGCGCATCGGCGAGTCCAGCGCCAAGATCGGGAGCAAAGAGGGCTCATGAGCACCGACTCCGCGCAGCAGCTGGCCGCCGGTTCCGTCGTCGCGGTCATCGTCACCAGGCACCGCCGCGAGTTGCTGGCCGAGTCGCTGAAGGTCGTGGCCAGCCAGACCCGGCTGCCCGATCACCTCGTCGTGGTGGACAACGGTCCGGACAAGCCGGCCCGGGACGTCGTCGACGAGTGCCCGGTGCCCTCGACCTACATCGCCTCCGAGCGCAACCTCGGCGGCGCCGGGGGCTTCGCGCTGGGCATGCTGACGGCGCTGTCGCTGGGCGCGGAGTGGGTGTGGCTGGGCGACGACGACGGCCGACCGTCCGACGACGAGGCGCTGTCGACCCTGCTGGAGGTCGCCGAGCAGCGCAGGCTGGCCGCGGTCTCGCCGGTGGTGGTCAACATCGACACCCCGGACAAGCTGGCGTTCCCGCTGCGCCGCGGGCTGACCTGGAAGCGCGAGGTCTCCGAGCTCGGCGGCGAGGACTTCCTGCCGGGCATCGCCTCGCTGTTCAACGGCGCGCTGTTCCGGGCCTCGGCGCTGGACGTGGTGGGCGTGCCGGACTACCGGCTGTTCTTCCGCGGCGACGAGGTGGAGATCCACCGCAGGCTGGTGCGCTCCGGGCTGCCGTTCGGCACGACGCTGCGCACGAAGTTCCTGCACCCGGACGGTTCGGCGGAGTTCAAGCCGATGCTGGGCGGCCGGTTCCACGCCCAGGACCCCTCGGACGCGAACAAGCGCTACTACACCTACCGCAACCGCGGCTACCTGCTGGCCCAGCCCGGCATGCGCAAGCTCGGGATGCTCGAGGTGCTGCGCTTCGGCCTGTACTTCATCGCGCAGCGCCGCGATCCGAAGGCTTTCCGGGAATGGATCTCGCTGGTCGACCAAGGCCGGAAGGAACGTTTCTTCCGCCGCTGAGCGAATTGCGCGATCCCACTCGGACGAGTGAAGCGCGGCACTTTCCCGGCCTTTCGCGTAACCGCGCGGTCACGAAACCCTGAGTTCACCCTGAGACGCAGCTGAGACCCCAGCTCAGCGCGTTACCGGTCGTGTCGATTTGCACAACTCCGGAATGCCGCGAAGGCGCGCGTACCAGCAACTACTATTCTCCATTCGTGCTCAGTGGCGATGGGGAAAGCCGCCGAACGGACGATGCTTCGGCGACCGAGACGAACAGCAGGCGACCGTCCACGAAACGGCTGAAGCTGTTCGCATCGGTTCTCGGCCTGCTCGGCACGGTGCTGGCGCTGTCGGTGCCGTTCCTGCCGGTCGACTACAACGTCACGACGCTGAAGTGGCCGACCGCGGAAGGCACCAAGGACGTCTCGGCGCCGCTGGTGGCCTACGAGCCGCTCTGGCTCAAGGCCGACGTCCCGTGCCCGGCCGCGCGCAGCCTCGACGCGCGCACCAACGGGCCCGCGGTGCTGCTGAGCACCAACCCGCCGAACTCCGACTACGGCGACATCACCGGCATGGTGCTGCAGGTCGACAACGGCCAGCTCACCCTGCTGATGAAGGGCCAGCAGCTCGGCTCGGTGGCGCTGCCCGCGGGCGACTGCTCGGTGTCGGTCAACTCGACCGCCTACGGCCTGAAGGCCACCGCGGGCGACGAGACCCTGGTCAACATCGCCGGCGACCGGCGCCCGCAGGTCACCGGCATCTTCTCCAGCCTCGACGAGGCGCGCGACGACATCAGCGGGCTGTCCTTCCAGGCACGCGTGGACACCCGCTACGAGAGCCAGCCGACCCCGCTGAAGCTGGCCGCCATCGCCGGTGCGGTGCTGTGCTTCCTGGGCGGGCTGGTCTGCCTGCGGCGCCTGGACGTGCGGGCCGGGCGACGACCTCCGCGCTGGTTCGCCACCGGCTGGTGGCGACCCACGCTGCGCGACGTCGCCGTGCTCGGCTCGCTGCTGATCTGGTGGGTCATCGGCGCGATGACCTCGGACGACGGCTACATCCTCAACATCGCCCGAGCGCGCGAGAGCTTCGGCTACATCAGCAACTACTACCGCTGGTTCGGCGTGCCGGAGGCGCCGTTCGGCTGGTTCTACGAGCTCTACGCGCTGTGGGTGAAGGTCTTCACCGCGACGCCGTGGGTGCGGCTGCCCGCGCTGCTGATGGCCGTGATCAGCTGGTTGCTGATCTCCCGCGAGGTGCTGCCCAGGCTGGGCCAGCAGGTCCGGCGCAGCCACGCCGCCGGCTGGGCCGCGGCCGCGGTGTTCCTGGCCTTCTGGCTGCCGTACAACAACGGCCTGCGCCCGGAGCCGGTCGTGGTGCTGTTCTCCCTGCTGGCGCTGTGCGCGGTGGAGCGGGCGGTGGCCACCAACCGGCTGATGCCCGCCGCGCTGGGGCTCCTCGTGGCCGCGCTGTCGGTCGGCGCTAACCCGCACGGCATGGTGTCGGTGCTGCCGTTCATCGCCGCGGCCAAGCCGCTGTTCCGGCTGGTGCGCAAGCGCGCGAACGAGTTCGGCTGGCTCCCGGTGCTCGCTCCGATCGCGGCCTCCGGGTTCGTGATCCTCACGCTGGTGTTCTCCGACCAGACCTGGAAGTCGGTCATGGACGCCACCGAGCTGCGCACCGACATCGGCCCCAGCCAGAGCTGGTACGAGGAGCTCAGCCGCTACACCCTGCTGTTCAGCCAGACCCCGGACGGCTCGATGACCCGCCGGTTCCCGGTGCTGCTGGTCATCCTGTGCCTGGTCACCTGCGCGGTGGTGCTGCTGCGGCGCGGCAAGATCCGCGGGTCGGCGCTGGGCCCGAGCAGGCGGCTGCTGGCGGTGACCGCCATGTCCTTCGCCGTGCTTGTGCTCACCCCGACCAAGTGGACCCACCACTTCGGCATCTTCGCGGCCTTCGGCGGCGCGCTGGCGGCGCTGACCGCGCTGGCGACCAGCAGCACCGTGCTGCGCTCCAAGCGCAACCGGGCGGTGTTCGTGGCCGGGCTGATGATGATCCTGGCCTTCGCCACCACCGGCCCGAACGCCTGGTGGTACGTCTCCGGCTGGGGCGTGCCCTGGTTCAACATGCCGCCGCAGCTCAAGGGCTACCACGTCAGCACCATGCTGCTGGTGATCGCCGGGATCTCGCTGATCGTGGCCTTCGTCGAGCACCTGCGCATCGACGAGCACAACCCGAAGGTCGTCGACGAGCGGTTCGACAAGAACGAGGGAGGCGGCCGGGCCCTGCGGATGGGCACCGCCCCGCTGTCCATCGTCTGCGCCCTGCTGGTGCTCGTCGAGCTGGCCAACTTCGGCAAGGTGATCCACAAGCAGTGGGGCAGCTACAGCCTCGGCGCGGACAACATCAAGCAGATCACCGGCTACAGCTGCGGGCTGTCGGACTACATCTACGTGGAGACCAACCCGCAGTACGGCATGCTGCGCGTCTCCGACTCGCAGCCCTCGGTCGCGGCGCCCAGCCAGAACGAGGACGTCGGCGTGCCGCCCCGCAGGCTGGAGGGCAAGGAGGACGCGGCCCAGTACCTGAAGGCGAAGCTGACCGGCTTCGACCTGCCCGGCCTGCCGCCGGGCGACGGCAGCGACCCGCAGGAGCCGGACTGGAACCCGCCGCACAACTTCGGCGACGACAACGCGCCGGTGTGGGGCAGCTACGACCCCAAGGGCGTGGGAACCGGCGAGCTGCGCACCCAGTGGTACGACCTGCCGGAGCGGGCGCGCAACGGCGAGGTGCCGGTGGTGCTGTCGCTGGCCGGCACCGAGCTCGGCGCGAACTCGGTCGCGCTGGAGTTCGGGCACGACACCCCGAACGGCTTCCTGGTGACCGAGCGCAAGTACGTCGCGCAGTCCGGGGCGCCGAGCTGGCGGGACTTCCGCTACACGCTCGGGGAGAAGGAGCGGGAGGCCACCAAGATGCGCGTGGTCGCGGTGGACAACGCGCTGGGCCCGCGCGGCTGGGTGGCGGTCAGCGCGCCGCGCGCCCCGCAGCTGGTGAACATGACCGACTTCGTCGGCGACCAGCCCGCGTTCGTGGAGTGGACCGCGGCGCTGGTGCACCCGTGCCTGCAGCTGCCGACCGTGCACCACGGCGTGGCCGAGATCCCCAAGTTCCGGGTCGCGGCGGGCGCCGAGGTGCGCGACGTGGGCCAGGGCTGGTCCTCGCCGGACGCCGGTGGGCCGTTCGGCTGGCTGAGCGTGGCCACCAGCATGCGCGAGCTGCCGACGTACTTGAAGAACAACATCCACCGGGACTGGGGCTCGCTGTACGCGGTGGACCCCTACGAGCCGGACGCGCTGCCCGCGCAGGCGGCGATGGAGGTGCACACCGAGACGCACTGGGGCACTTGGACGCCGGGCCCGCTGACCAAGACGGTGCAGCTGCCGGGTGACGTCCCCAGCTCGGACGACCGCAACGACGTGAAGAACTTCGCGCCCCCGGAGGGCGCCGACTCCGACCAGTGACCCGGGGCGGAGGTCCCCCTTCTCAGCGAAAGTCCAAGAGCGCCGAGCGAGCGCTCTGGGACTTTTTCTGAGAAGGGAACCTCGGTCTGGCTCAGTCGCGGAAGATGAGCAGCTTGAGCATCACGAAGTTGATCATCGTTCCGAGCCCCTGGGCGATGACCCAGAAGACGGTGAACTGCCAGGCCTCGGTGGCGTTGAACAGCACCACGAGCAGCTGGTTCGCACCGATGTTGACGAAGAACGTCGTGGTGTAGAGCACCCCGAACGCGCCGGCCTTGGCCGCGGTGTTGCCGGTGTTGGCGCCCTGGAAGGTGAACTTGCGGTTGATGATGTAGGACGCGGTCGTGCCCAGGATGAACGAGATGGACTTCGACACCCACACCGGCCAGCCGAGCACGCCGAGCAGGAGCGAGTAGGTGGAGAAGTCGATGACGGCGCAGCCGCCGCCGATCACGATGAATCGGATGAGCTGGTTGAGCAGACCGATCTTCTTCGAATCGGTGCTGGCTGCGGACTCGGCCACGGTCACGGGGTCACCTCTGAGTAGACGTCAGGGCCGGCGAGGAGAGCGGACCCGCTCGACGGCTCGCCGAAGACGTGCTCGGCCCGGGGGCGGCCTAGAAGAACCCCCGGGGAGAGGCCCCGGCAGCAGCACGAGGCGTACACACGTCCCCCGCAAGTGTAGCGAGCCGACTTGACATCGCCCGCACGGTGGTTCGCACCCGGCGATACCACCCCCCGATACGCGGATAGACTGGGCTGGGTGGGATCGGTTAAGGACGAGCCTCAGACGCCAATTCACGGCGAGCGCACCACGCTCACCTGCGCTGACGCGCGCGGCGTCGCTGCCCGCAGGCTCGGCCGCAGTTACCGCGCCCCCGCTAACAACGAGGAGGTGCCGGTCGCGGGCGGTCGGCGGAATCCGACCAGGGAATCCGGCACCGACTCCGAAATGATCGAGAAAATCGATGCCCGACACGCCCGATGGGAAGAATTCACCCCTTCGGTCAAATCGGACAACATTTTCGTTTCCGACCTTTCGCGAAGGCTGGGCCTGTGACCGCCGAATTCGTTACCAAGGACCTCTACGGCTGGGGCCGCACCGCGCCGACGCGGGCGCGCGTGCTCAGCACCAACGACGTCGAGAAGATCGCCGAAGCGGTGCGCACCGCCGACGAGCGCGGCGTGCTCGCCCGCGGCCTGGGCCGCAGCTACGGCGACGTGGCGCAGAACGCCGGTGGCGTGGTCATCGACATGACCCCGCTGAACCGCATCCACGACATCGATCCGGACACCGCGATCGTCGACCTCGACGCCGGTGTCAGCCTGGATCAGCTGATGCGGGCCGCGCTGCCCTACGGCCTGTGGGTCCCGGTGCTGCCGGGCACCCGCCAGGTCACCATCGGCGGCGCGATCGCCAACGACATCCACGGCAAGAACCACCACAGCGCCGGCAGCTTCGGCAACCACATCGTGTCGATGGACCTGGTCACCGCGGACGGCCAGATCCGCACGATCACCCCCGAGGGCGACGAGGCCGAGCTGTTCTGGGCCACCGTGGCCGGCATCGGCCTGACCGGCATCATCGTCCGGGCGAAGATCAAGATGACCCGGACCGAGACCGCCTACTTCCTGGCCGACCTGGAGCGCACCGAGAACCTCGACGAGACCCTGGAGCTGGTCAGCAACGGCTCCGAGGACAACTACACCTACTCGTCGGGCTGGTTCGACGCGATCTCCACCGACCAGCGGCTGGGCCGCGCCGCGTTCAGCCGCGGCTCGCTGGCCAAGCTCGACGACCTGCCGCCGAAGCTGCGCGCCAACCCGCTGAAGTTCGACGCGCCGAAGCTGGCCACGCTGCCCGACGTGTTCCCGAACGGGCTGGCCAACAAGCTGACGTTCAGCGCGCTCGGCGAGGCGTGGTTCCGCAAGTCGCCCAAGGCCAAGCGCGGTGTGGTGGAGAACCTGACCGAGTTCTACCACCCGCTGGACATGTTCGGGGAGTGGAACCGCGCCTACGGTTCCAAGGGCTTCCTGCAGTACCAGTTCAGCACCCCGCTGAACGCCAACGAGGACCTGCGCCGGATCCTGCTCAAGATCGCCAACTCCGGGCACTACTCGTTCCTGAACGTCTTCAAGCAGATGGGTGAGGGCAACCGGGCGCCGCTGTCCTTCCCGCACCCCGGTTGGATGGTCTGCGTCGACTTCCCGATCAAGCCGGGCCTGTCCCGGCTGTGCAACGAGCTCGACGAGATGGTGCTGGGAGTCGGCGGCCGGCTGTACACCGCGAAGGACTCGCGGGCCAGCGCGGAGACCTTCCACAAGATGTATCCGCGGGTCGAGGAGTTCCGCAAGATCCGCGAGTCCGTTGACCCCGAAGGCAAATTCGCCTCAGACATGAGCCGGAGGCTTGAACTGTGATCGACGCCGTTGGCAATCCCCAATCCCTGCTGGTGCTCGGCGGCACCTCGGACATCGCGCTGACCACCGCGCGCAAGTACGCCGAGAACCAGCCGCTGCGGATCATCCTGGCCGACCGGCCCGAGGAGTCCGAGCGCCTGAACTCCGCCGCCGAGCAGCTGCGCAAGACCGGCAGCGAGGTGGAGATCCTGACCTTCGACGCCCGCAAGCCGGAGACGCACGCCGAGGTCATCGAAAAGGCCTTCGCCGGCGGCGACGTGGACGTCACGCTGATCGCGTTCGGCGTCCAGGGCGACAACGAGAAGGGCTGGACCGACTTCGAGGCCGCCCGCGCCGTCGCGGACATCAACTACGTCGCCCCGGTCGGCCTGGGCGTGCTGCTGGCCAACAAGCTCAAGAAGCAGGGCCACGGCAGCATCGCGGTGATGTGCTCGCCGGCCGGTGAGCGCGCCCGTCGCTCGAACTTCGTCTACGGCTCCTCCAAGGGCGGCCTGGACGTGTTCTACACCGGCCTGACCTACGCGCTGGAGGAGCACGGCGTGAAGGTCACGGTCATCCGGCCGAACTTCGTGCACACGAAGCTGACCACGGGCATGAAGCCGCCGCCCATGGCCCAGACCCCGGAGCAGGTCGCCGACTGCATCATCGACGGCGTCGCCAAGGGCAAGGAGCAGGTCTACGCCCCCGGCCAGATGCGCTGGGTCATGACCGCCCTGCGGCACGTCCCGCGCGCCCTCTTCCGCAAGCTGCCGATCTGATCGCACGCGCGCGAGCGGGGTCGCCGGATTCGTCCCGGCGGCCCCGCTTTTCGCGTCCGGCTTGACCTCCGGACTGGATTGATCGAGACTGGCTGACGCGGTGACCGATTTGCCCGGTCCCCGGTTTCCCGTCCGCTGGTCGTGCAACGTTTCGTTGCCGCGAAGCGACGTTGCAGGGGACGGGCCGATTCGGCACTGTCCCATGAGCAGCGCTCGGCGCTGCGCGCGTGAGAACGCGGGCCGGCGAAGTGGGGTTCGACGGACCCGCGGCCGTGGGTCCCCCGCCTGCCTGTTGGGGGACCCGCGGAACGCGATCGAGCGCAGTTCGGCCTGGAATCGCACTCCCGAGGGGTGCGATTCCAGGCCGAACTGCTTTTCGAGGGCACCGGTTCGGACGAGTGGACCTGCAGAACCCGTCGGCAGGGCTGAGACTGGGTTGCCGCGAGTGCGGCGAGGTCCGCTGACCGATCTGATCAGGGGGAATCGGTGCTGGACGGGATCGAGCAGGCGACGCAGCAGCACGCGCCCGCCTCCGCCGCGCGGTCCCGGCGACACCGCGCCACCTCGATCCTCGGCCTGGTCGTCGGCCTGCTCGCGCTGGTCGCCGCGCTCGCCGTGCCCTTCGCGCCGGTGCTGTCCGAGCGGAGCACCATCACCTGGCCGCAGGCCGGGCAGCAGCCGACCAGCACCACCGCCTTCCTGGTGCCCTACCACCCCGGCGAGGTGCACGTCCGGGTTCCCTGCCGCGTGGTGCGCAACGCGGCCGCGCGCGGCGAACCGGCCACGGTGGTCTCCAGCCGCCCGCCCGGGCAGCCCACCGAGGGCTTCGCGGTCACCACCGCGGGCAGCACCGTGCTCGCCCTGGTCGCCGGGCAGGAGGCGCTGCGGGCCCCGATCGGGCCCGGCTGCGACGTGGCCGTCGACGGCGACGCGAGCGGCTCGACCGCGCGCATCGGGGACCGCGAGGCGCACCTGCCGGGACAGCGCATCCGCGACGTCGTCGCGTTCGCCACCGACCTCTCCCCCGCCCAGGCCGCCGGCGCGCAGGTGCAGGTGCGCACGCCCAACTGGTACGCCAACTCCCCGTCCGGGGCGAAGCAGCTGCTCATCGCCGTGCAGCTGCTGCTGGTCGTGGCCGCGTTCGGGCTGCTGCTGCGGATCGACGCGCGCAGGCCCCGGGAGCCGGTGACGCCGCTGCCCGCGCGTCCGGGGCGGCGCGCGATCGGCTACGCGGTGGACCTGCTGGTGGGGGCGGTGCTGGCCGGCTGGTGGCTGCTCGGCCCGACCGGCCCGGACGACTCGTTCGCCGCGGTCACCGTGCAGAACGGCCTGGACACCGGCGCGATCACCAACTACTACCGGTGGGAGAACGCGGGCGAGGCGCCGTTCACGCTGGTGCAGCACCTGCTGCTGCCGGTGGCGCAGTGGAACCCGAACGCGCTGGCCATGCGCATCCCCAGCGTGCTGGCCGCGCTGCTGACCTGGCTGCTGCTCAGCCGCGGCATCCTCGGCGCGGTGCTGCCCGGCCAGCACCGCAGACCCCCGATCCGGCTGCTGGCCGCGCTGGCCTTCGTGGCCTGGTGGATCCCGTTCGGGCTGGGCGTCCGCCCGGAGCCGTTCGAGGCGCTGGGGCTGGCCGCCGTGCTGGCCGCCGCGCTGCGCGCGGTGCGCACCGACCGGGTCGCCTGGCTCGGGGTGGCCGCGCTGGCCGCCGGCCTGTCGGTGGCGGTCAACCCGATGGGCATCACCGCGATCGCCCCGCTGGTGGTGCTCCTCCCCCGGCTGCGGCGGCTGGCGAGCTGGCCCGCCGCGGCGCTGACCGCCGGGATCGCGGCGACCGGGGTGCTGGCGATGTTCGCCGACCAGTCGCTGGCCGGGGCGTTGCAGGCCACCGAGGTGCACGCGCGCTACGGGCCGGACGTGCCGTGGTTCCAGGAGATCCTGCGCTACCAGTACCTGCTGGGCTTCGACCTGCAGGGCGACGTCGCGCGGCGCGCGGCGGTGCTGCTCACGCTGGCCGTCGGCGGCTACAGCGCGCTGCTCCTGCTGCGCGGAGCCGGGCGCGCACCCGGCCTGCGCCTGGCGCACGTGCCGGTCGCTGTCCTGCTGCTCAGCGTGGCCCTGATGGCGCTGACCCCGTCGAAGTGGACGCACTACTTCGGGGCGCTGGCCGGGGTCGGCGCGGCCGCGCTGACCACCGGGGTGGTGCTCGTCGGGGTCGCGGCGGCCACCGCGAGCCGGGACCGGGCGGTGCTGATCGGCGGCGGGGTGTTCACCGCGCTGCTCGCGGTGACCGCGGCGCTGGTGTTCGCCGGGAAGAACAACTGGTTCCTGCACTCCCAGCTGGGCGTGCTCTGGGGCGCGCAGCCGGTGCGGCCGCTGAACGCCCCGCTGGTGTGGCTGCTGCTCGCGGGCCTGCTCGTCGGCGCGTTCGCGCTGCGCGGGCGCGCGGGGCGCGGGCTGATCCGCGCGCCCGCCGCGCTCGGGGCGGGCGCGATGGGCGTGGCGGTCACCGTCGTGCTCGGGTCGTTCGCGCTCGCGCCGATCCGGCAGGCCGACGCCTACTCGATCGGCGGGCAGAACATCGCCGCGCTCGGCGACGGCAGCTGCGGCCTGGCGGACCAGGTCGTGGCCACCCCGGACGTGCCCGGCGGTGCGCTGCGCGGCGGGGACGGCGCGGCGACGGTCGGGTTCACCGCGGGCAGCGGCGCCGCGACCGGGCCGCCGCCCAGCGGGACCCGGTTCTGGGGCAGCCTCACCGGCGGGCAGATCAACACCGGCTCGCTGACCACCGGCTGGTTCCAGCTCCCCGAGGGCCCCGAGGGCCGGGAGCTGGCCTTCCCGGTCGCCGGGCGCAGCGGGGACGGCAACCGCGTCGCGGTGCAGTTCGACACCGGCGACGAGGTGGTCCTGGACGACGGCTGGCGGGACGCCGACGAGCGCCCGGCCTACCCGACCGACCACGTCGTGGAGGACCGGCCGCAGGACCGCCCGGCCTGGCGCGACCTGTCGGTGCCCGCCGATCGGGTCCCGGACGGCGCCACGCGGGTGCGCGTCCGCGCCGAGGACACCACCACCGACCCGGCCGGGTGGGTCGCGGTCGCCGGTCCCCGGCTGCGCGAGGTGGTCCCCATGTCGACCTATCTCCGAAGCGACGGGCCGGTGCTGCCCGACTGGTCGATGGCCTGGAACGTCCCGTGCGTGCGCGATCTGCCGCGCATCCGCGACGGCGTGGTGCAGCCACCGGCCTACCTGCTCGTCCCGCCGCGCTCGATGGGCTTCGGCGGGGAGGCGGCCTACACGCGGGCCATCGGCGGCAGCTTCGCGGGGGTGCGCGAAGTCGGCGTCCAACGCGAGATCCCCACCCGCCTGCTCGGCGCCCGCGAGACGCCGCGCAGCGCGGAGTGGGGGCATCTGATCGAGGTCCGGTACCCGTTCCCGGACGGCCGGTTCGACGTGCAGCGCGAGCCGGTCCGGCGGTGGGGCTGGCGAGGGGAGTGACCATGTCCGAAGGGGTGCGTCACGAGGTCGCGGTGTCGGTGCCGAAGCAGCAGACCTCCGGCGAGAGCGAGGGGCCACCGCTGGTCTCCTACGTGCTGCCGGTCTACAACGAGGTCGACGGCATCCGCCGCTTCCACGAGGAGCTCGCCGCGGCGGTGCGCGAGAGACCGGAGTTCGGCTACGAGTTCGTCTACGTCAACGACGGTTCCGCGGACGGCTCGCTGCGCGTGCTGGAGGACCTGGCCAAGAACGACCCGCGGGTGCGGGTGATCGACTTCGCCCGCAACTTCGGCCACCAGATCGCCATCACCGCAGGGCTGGATCACGCGACCGGGGACGCGGTGATCGTGATGGACACCGACCTGCAGGACCCGCCGAAGGTGAGCCTGGAGATGCTGGACACCTGGCAGGACGGGGCCGAGGTCGTCTCCGCGCGACGCCGCAGCCGCCGCGACGGCCGGGTCAAGCGCGCCACCGCGCACGGTTACTACCGGCTGCTCAAGCGCTGCGCCGAGGTCGAGATCCCGGTGGACACCGGGGATTTCCGGCTGCTCGACCGCCGCGCGGCCGATCAGCTGCGCCGGTACCGGGAGCGCAGCCGGTTCATCCGCGGCATGGTCGCCACGATGGGCTTCCAGCAGCAGGAGGTCCTCTTCGACCGCGACGAGCGGGCGGCGGGCGAGACGAAGTACCCGATGCGCAAGATGCTGCGGCTGGCCGCCGACGGGGTCACCGGGTTCTCCACCGCGCCGCTGAAGCTGATCACGCGGATGGGGTTCGTCAGCCTGACGTTGGCGGTGGTGGGCATCGTCTACGCGGTCGCGCTGCGGCTGTTCTTCCCCGAGGTGACCGTGTCCGGCTGGACGATGCTGATGGTCGTCCTGCTGTTCCTGGGCGGCCTGCAGATGCTCTCGCTGGGCGTGATCGGCAGCTACGTGGGGCGGATCTACCAGGAGGTGCAGCAGCGACCGCTGTACGTCGTGCGGGACGTGATCGGCGATGACCGAGGTTGATTCGCCCGGTTCTCGGCTGATCAGCCGGGAGCTGGTGCTCTACGCGGTGATCGGCGGCAGCGGGGTGCTGCTGGACTACCTGCTGTTCCTGCTGCTGTTCAACGCCTTCGGGATGCACCCGCAGCTGGCCAACGCGCTGAGCACCACGGCGGGGATCACCAACAACTTCGCGCTCAACTCGCTGTTCAACTTCCGCAAGACCGACCGGATCGCGGTGCGGTTCCTGCGCTTCTACGCCGTCGGGCTCGCCGGGATCGGGCTGACCTTCCTGCTGCTGCACGTGTTCTCCGGCTGGCTGGGCGTCGACCCGAACCTGGTGAAGCTGGCCAGCCTGCCGCTGGTGCTGCTGTTCCAGTACACGATCAACAAGAAGTGGAGCTTCGCGTGAAGGTGGGGATCATCGGAGCGGGTGCCACCGGGCTGACCGCGGCGTTCGACGCCGTGCGGGCCGGGCACGACGTGACCGTGCTGGAGGCCTCGTCCGAGCTCGGCGGGCTGGCCGCGTCCACTGTGGTGGGTGGTACGCCGCTGGAGCGGTTCTACCACCACATCTTCCGCACCGACCGGGCGATGATCGAGCTGATCGACGAGCTCGGCCTGTCCGGTTCGCTGCGCTTCCACAAGCCTTCCACCGGGATCTACCTGGACGGGCTGCACGACTTCGGCACCCCGGCGGAGATGCTGAAGTTCCCGCGGTTCTCGCTGCTGGACCGGTTGCGCTTCGGCGCTTCGGCCGCGGCCCTCAAGGTGTTCCGCGACGGGAACCGGTTCAACTCGGTGCGCGCGCTGGACTGGATGCGCCGCTGGGCGGGCAGGCGGGTCACCGAGACGATCTGGGAACCGCTGCTCACCGGGAAGTTCGGCGAGCACGCCGAGCGGATCTCGATGGCCTGGCTGTGGGCGCGGATCCACTGCCGCACCTTCGAGCTCGGTTACCTGCACGGCGGTTTCGAGCAGCTCTACCGGGCGCTGCTGGAGGCGGTGACCGACCGCGGCGGCAAGGTGGAGTTCGACAAGCCGATGTCGCGGATCGCCCAACCCGGCGAGCACGTCGAGGTGGGCACCGCCGACGGCAGCCGCTACGAGTTCGACCAGGTGATCGTGACCGTGCCCCAACCCGCCTTCGCCAAGGCGGCGGGCATCGAATCCGACGACCTGCTGTGGCGCAACCAGTACCTGGCCGCGACCTGCTTCGTCCTGGAGCTCGACCGCGGGCTCATCCCGCACTACTGGCTCAACATCAACGATCCGCGGTTCCCGTTCCTGGCGGTGGTCGAGCACACCAACATGGTCGACCGGGCCGAGTACGGCGGCAGGCACGTGGTCTACGTGGGCAACTACGTGCCGCGCGAGGACTGGCGGTTCACCACCGATCCCGCCGAGCTGCTCGCGCACTACGCGCCCTGGCTGCGCGAGCTGAACCCGGACTTCGACGAGTCGTGGATCCGGGACTGGCAGTTCTCCCGCGCGCCGTTCGCCCAGCCGATCGTCACGCCGGAGTACCGCTCGCTCATCCCCTCGCACCGGACCTCGATGCCGGGCGTGACGCTGGCGACCATGTCGCAGATCTACCCGCAGGACCGCGGCCAGTCCTACGCCATCGCCATGGCCCACGAGGTGACCGCGCGCCTGGGCCTGGCGTAGACGGCGGTTGCCCTTTTCATCAGAAGTCCCCCTCGTCCGCGAGGGGGACTTCTGATGAAAAGGGCTGCGCCGCTCAGGCCTCGTTGAGACCCGGGGTGCCGTCCTCGATGACGAAGGACTTCGCCGTCTCCACCGGGGCACCGGGCTTGGTGACGTAGGGCAGGACCTTGTAGTCCGCCCGCATCTCGCTCTCGGTGATCTTGGTCGAGACGTACCCGCGCTGGTTGCTGTAGAACCGCACGTGCGGGTTCTCGGCCAGGTAGGCCTTCTCCTTGTCGGTCAGCTCGGCCGAGCCGTCGCCCTTGCTGGTGATCGACGTCGTGGTCAGCTCGGTGCCGACCACCCGGTCGCCGTCGTGGATCTCGTTGGCCCAGTGGGTGTGCACGTCACCGGTGAGCACCACCGGGTTGCGGGTGCCCGCCTGCTCCCAGCCGCGCATCACGCGCTGCCGGGAACCGACGTAGCCGTCCCAGGCGTCCGGGTTGAAGCCCCGCTCCGAGCCGTTCATGTAGTCGATCTCGGCGAACATCACCTGCTGGCCCAGCAGGTCCCACCGGGCGCGCGAGGAGCGCAGCCCCTGCAGCAGCCAGCGCTCCTGCTCGGCACCGGTCAGGCTGCGCTCGGGGTTGAGCCGCTCCGGGTCCTGGGTCGGGAACTGGTCGTCGCCGACCTGGTCGTCGCGGTACTGGCGGGTGTCGAGCATGTGGAAGGTCGCCAGCGCCCCCCACTGCACCCGCCGGTGCAGCCGCAGGTCGATGCCGCGCGGCACCTGGGCGCGGCGCAGCGGCATGTTCTCGTAGTAGGCCTTGAACGCGGCCTTGCGGCGCTCCAGGAAGTTCGGCTGCGGCTCCTCCGGGTTCTCGTAGACCTCGTCCGCCCAGTTGTTGTCCAGCTCGTGGTCGTCCCACACCACGACCCACGGAGCGGCGGCGTGCGCGGCCTGCAGGTCCGGGTCGGTCTTGTACTGGGCGTGCCGCTGCCGGTAGTTCGCCAGCGTCACCGTCTCCGGGCCCTTGTGATCGCGCGGGTTGCCGCCCGGGATCTCGTAGTCGCCCGCCTGGTACTCGTACTGGTAGTCGCCCAGGTGCAGCACCAGGTCCGGCCGCTCCTCGGCCATGTGCCGGTACGCGGTGAAGTAGCCGTGCTCGAACTGCGAGCACGAGGCGAAGGCCATGGCCAGCTCGGTCATGGCGGTGGGCAGCGGAGCGGTGCGCGCCCGCCCGGTCGGGGAGACCTCGCCCTCGGCGCGGAACCGGTAGAAGTAGTCGCGGTCCGGGCGCAGGCCGGCGAGCTCCACGTGCACGCTGTGGCCCATCTCCGGCGCGGCCTGCTCCTCGCCGCGCCGCACCACGTCCGCGAAGCGCTCGTCGGTGGCGACCTCCCACTGCACCGGCAGGGCCTTGTTCGGCATCCCGCCCATGCCGTCCTCGGCGAGCGGCTCGGCGGCCAACCGGGTCCACAGCACGAACCCGTCGGGCGCCGGGTCACCGGAGGCGACACCGAGGCTGAACACCCCGGCGCGGCGCGCGGCACCCGCACCGGGCAGGGACCAGGCCGTGGGCGCGACGGTCAACGCGCCGGCGGCCGCACCTCCGATCAGCACGCTGCGGCGGGAAACGGGGAAACGGGACACTTGCGACCTCCCAAAAGTTCGGAACGCCCCACTTTCACCCCACCGGGTGAACACACCGGTGAAGCGTGATCGACGCGCGTCCCAATTTCCCGCGAAGACGGGAACGGCGCCCCCGGTTCGGCGAGAACCGGGGGCGCCGTCGCTCGTTCGGCCTAGAGGTAGAAGGCCAGGAAGAGGCAGCCCGCCAGGACCAAGCCCAGCACCATCAGAACCTTGTCCTTGAGGACCACTTCCTCGGGCTCGCCCGCGACGCCCTTGTCGATGTCCACGGCGTACCGCAGGATCGCGATCACCATCGGCACGATCGAGATCAGGCCCCAGCGGGACATCTCGAACTCGCGGATGTCGTAGGCCCACAGGGCGTAGGACATGATCGTGATCGCGGCCGCGATCGCCCACACGAACCGCAGGTAGGACGGCGAGTAGGCCTTCAGCGACTTGCGGATCTTGGCGCCGGTCTCGGCGGCCAGCTTCACCTCGGCGTAGCGCTTGCCGGCCACCATGAACAGCGAGCCGAACGCCACGATCAGGTAGAACCACTGGGTGATCACCAGGTGCGCGGCGGCGCCACCGGCGATCGCGCGCAGCAGGAAGCCGGAGGCCACGATGCACAGGTCGATCACCGGCTGGTGCTTGAGGCCGAAGCAGTAGCCCAGCTGCACCGCGATGTAGACCGCCATGACCACCAGCAGCGGGTAGCTGGTCAGCCCGGAGATCACCAGCGAGCCGCCGAGCAGCAGCACGCACACGGCGTAGGCGATCGGCACCGGGATCAGCCCGGCGGCGATCGGCCGGTTCCGCTTGGTCGGGTGCTGCCGGTCCGCCTCGACGTCGATCGCGTCGTTGACGAAGTAGATGCCGGAGGCGGCCATGGAGAACACGATGAACGCCACGATGGCGGCCATCAGGATGTTCGGCTCCAGGATCGCGCCCGCCGCGAACGGCACGGCCAGCACCAGGACGTTCTTCACCCACTGCTTCGGGCGAAGCTCCTTGATCAGGCCGGTGACCAGGCCCGCGGGCGTACCGGCCTTGGCGGTCACCTTCGCGTGGTAGGCGTCCGAGGACTTGTCCTTGACGTCCTCGGCCTGCGCCGAGTCGCTCTCCAGGACCTCGCCGCCGAACTCGGCGCCGATGCTGCCCTCCGCGTCGGACTCCACCTCCGCCTGCTTGGCGGTCACGTCGTCGGCTGCCTCGGGTGCTTCCACCGAAGCTTGCTTGTTGTCAGGCACGGTTCCTCCGCCGTCGGATGATTCGCCGGAACGCCAGCGCAACGGCACCGCCGAGCGCCGAACCGGCGACCACGTCGCTCGGATAATGAACCCCCAGGACAAGGCGGCTGACCATCATGGGCGGCACCAGTGCCGGGGTCAGCTTCTTGCCGGTCAACCCGCCGTAGAGCACCGCGGCGGCCGTCGTGGACGTCGCGTGCGAGGACGGGAAGCTCAGCTGGCTCGGCGTGCCGACCAGCACCTGGATCTCGGGGTCCTTCGGGCGCGGGCGGCGGACCACCCGCTTGACCGCGATCGAGGCCGCGTGCGCCGCCGCCACCCCGGCGGCGGCGGTGACCCACTCGCCGCGGCGCTTGCGGTCGGCCAGGGCCCCGACGGCGCCGATGGCCAGCCAGCCCGCGGCGTGCTCGCCGAACAGCGACATCGCGTGCGCGGTCTTCACCACGGCCGGCTTGGCCAGCGCACCCTGGACCCTGCGCAGCGCGACGGTCTCGGGAGTGACCTGCGCCGCTTCCTCCTCTTCGCGGGCGGCGGCCACACCTTCGGGGGCGCCCGCCGTCGTCAGCTCTGCCACTACGTCTCCGGAAAGGTCGGGGTCACTTCGGATCAAAGACTTGCTTCCAGGAGTCCGCGCTGGTCAGCTCGTCCAGCGCCGCGCGGTACTCCTCGACCAGCCGGTCCCACTCCTGGCCCAGCCGCTTGTAGTTCGCCACGGCCCGCACGCCGAGCCGCTTGAACACCTCGGGATCGCGCTTGCGGAAGGCCACGCCGCTGCCGTCGGCGTTGGACACCGTCGCGCTGTCCAGGTTGCCCAGCAGGAACCAGCGCGCCGCCGCGGCGGGCACGTTGAGCTGCGGGCGCTCGCCCGAGTGCTGCTCGGGTTCCTTGACGTTGTGCAGCAGCGCCTTGGACGCCCGAGCCGCGATCACCACCGGGTTGACCGGCGGCTTGAGCAGCCCCTCGGCCATGATCGGGTCCGCCGACGGCGGCGGGAACTCCCGGGCCGAGGGCAGCGTCTTGGCGTCGTCGTAGTCCTTGCGCAGCTCGCGGACCTCCGGCAGCGCCGTGCGCAGGCTGTCGAACAGCCCGGACGGTCCGGCCAGGAAGTCCTCGATGGCCTTCTGCTGCACCGCGACCGTGGAGTACTCCATCGACAGCAGGTGCCGCAGCGTGAGCTTGAGACCCTGCTTGACGATGTTGTTCTTGACCTCGGCCGGGCTGTGCAGCGCCGCCAGGATCAGCCGGTTGCGGGTGTGGAAGTACGCCGTCCAGTCGGTGGCGTCGTTCTTGTCGGTCCACGGCATGTGCCAGATGGCCGCACCCGGCAGCGTCACCGTCGGGTAGCCGCGGGCGCCCGCGCGCAGCGAGTACTCCGAGTCGTCGTGCTTGATGAACAGCGGCAGCGGCATCCCGGTGCGCTCGATGACCTCGCGCGGGAACAGGCACATCCACCAGCCGTTGTAGGTCGAGTGGATGCGCTGGTGCAGCTTGGCGGTCTCGCGCAGCGATTCCTCGGCGAAGTCGTGATCGGTGACCGCGCCGGGCGCGGCGCGCCAGATGCCCTGTCCGAGGTCGACCACCTCGCCCATGGTGTGCAGCCGCGAGCGCGCCTGCAGGTTGAGCATCTGCCCGCCGACGATGACCGGCTGCACGGCGGCCCGCGCGAAGGCGTTGGCCCGCAGCACGCCGTCCGGCTCCAGCGCGATGTCGTCGTCGATGACCATCACCTGGGCGGCGTCCGAGTTGTGGATGCCCTCGTACATCACCCGGCCGAAGCCGCCGGAGCCGCCGAGGTTCTCCTGCTCGATGACCTGCAGCTTGTCCCCGATGGCCTTGGCGGCCTCGTCGAAGCCGTCCACCTCGTGGATCTTCTGCGGGCCCTGGTCGGCCACGATGACCCGCTCCACCACGTGCATGACCTGCGGGTCTTCCCCGAGGGTCTTGAGAGCCTCGATGCACTCCGAGGGCCGGATGGTGGTGGTGCCGACCACGACCTGCTGCCGCGGCATCGGCTGGTCGGTGGTCCAGGCGCCCTCGCTGATCTCGAGGTCGGCGTCGTTGGTGAACAGGTCGAACCAGATCCACCCGCCGTCCTCGAACGGCTGCAGCGAGACCCGGAACTCCAGCGAGGTCCACTCCGCGCTCTGCACCGCGGTGCCCTGCAGGTGGACGCTGTCGCCGTTGGCCTTCGAGCGGTAGACGTCGAGCCGACCGGACCCCTTGACCTTCAGCCGCAGCACGACCTCTTCGACCCGGGTCCAACGCTTCCAGTAGCTGGCCGGGAAGGCGTTGAAGTAGGAAGCCAGCGAGATCTTGCTGTGCGCGGGCACGCGCAGGTGACGGCGGGAGACCACGGTCACGCTGCTGGCCAGCGTCTCCGGTTCGTCGACGTAGAGCGGGCGCACGTCCAGCGGGTCCTCGCCGCGGGGGAAGACGATCCGCTGCAGCACCTGCTCGGCAGCGACGTCGGAGGAACCGGTGCGCACCGAAGTGACGTCGCTGAGCTTGCTCTCACCAGCGGCGTTGGGCTCTCGGGGGGTCCGGTCGGTCACGTCAGTCCTCCAGCGAGCCGTCCAGCGAACGGCCCTCGGTGAAGTATGGAGCGATCTTGTTGTCGAACATGCTCAGCGCCGAACCGATGGCCATGTGCATGTCCAGGTACTTGTAGGTGCCCAGGCGGCCGCCGAAGATGACCCTGCGTTCCTTGGCCTCCTTCTTGGCCAGCTCGCGGTAGGCCTCCAGCTTGCGCCGGTCCTCGGGCGTGTTGATCGGGTAGTACGGCTCGTCGCCGCTCTCCGCCGATCGCGAGTACTCGCGCACCACCACCGTCTTGTCCGACGGGTAGTAGTCCCGCTCGGGGTGGAAGTGCCGGAACTCGTGGATCCGGGTGAAGGGCACGTCCTCGTCGGCGTAGTTCATCACCGACGTGCCCTGGAAGTCCCCGGTGTTCTTGACCTCGGTCTCGAAGTCCAGGGTCCGCCAGCCCAGCTCGCCCTCGACGTAGTCGAAGTACTGGTCCAGCGGCCCGGTGTAGACGACCGGGACGCCGGCGGGCAGCTCACCGCGCACGTCGAAGAAGTCGGTGGACAGCCGCACCTCGACGTTCGGGTGCTCGGCCATCTTCTTCAGCCAGGCGGTGTAGCCGTCGACCGGCAGACCCTCGTAGGTGTCGCTGAAGTACCGGTTGTTGAAGTTGTAGCGAACCGGCAGCCGGCTGATGGTGGCCGCGGGCAGCTCCTTGGGGTCGGTCTGCCACTGCTTGGCCGTGTAGCCGCGCACGAAGGCCTCGTAGAGCGGGCGACCGATCAGCGAGATCGCCTTCTCCTCGAGGTTCTGGGCCTCCGCGGTGTCGATCTCGGCGGCCTGCTCGGCGACCAGCGCCTTCGCCTCGTCCGGGCTGAAGGCGCGCCCGAAGAACTGGCACAGCAGGCCCAGGTTCATCGGGAACGAGTAAATCTGGCCCTGGTGCTTGGTGAACACCCGGTGCTGATAATCGGTGAATTCGGTGAACTGATTTACGTAGTCCCACACCCGCTTGTTCGAGGTGTGGAACAGGTGCGCACCGTAGCGGTGCACCTCAATACCGGTCTCGGGCTCCGCCTCGGAGTAGGCGTTGCCCCCGATGTGGTCACGACGGTCCAGCACCAGCACCCGCTTGTCCAGCTGGGTGGCGGCGCGCTCTGCGATCGTGAGGCCGAAGAATCCGGAACCAACAACGATCAGGTCATAGCCTGCGAAGCTCACATGCGTGAGGGTAGCTGGGCCAGAACGCGGCCCCGAAACCGCGTTGACGTTATTGGCTACATATGACCACGAAGCGTGTCGATATCACTTCCGTTTTCACGCGACCACCGTTTGCGCTGGCCCTTTCCCCACCCGCGAGGAGTGAATTCGGACACCCGGGGCAAAGTGCCGTTTACCGATTGGGCGACGCCCCCGCGAGTCGCAGCGGATACCATCGCCCGGACATCCAAACGCCCCGCGCCGAGGCTCGCGGTCCTGGTCACCGCGACGAGCGGGCGCGTCGACCGGCGGGGTGGTGAGTTTTTGGTGGCACGCACACGTGATGGGCGTCACCTCCTTATCGCGTTCATCGCGCTCGAAGTGCTGGCGATCTGGTTCGTGCACTGGATCGACACCCGCGGGTACATGGACACCGAGATTTATCGCCTTGGTGCCCGTGCGTGGCTCAACGGTTACCAGCTCTACGGCGACCTGACCCCGGAGAGCCCGGAGTCGGTGACGCTGCCGTTCATCTACCCGCCGTTCGCGGCGATCCTGTTCACCCCGCTGGCGTGGATGTCCGAGCAGGCGGCCGTGGTGACCGTCGCGGTGTGCTCGCACCTGGCGATCCTGGTCACCTCCTACGCCTTCGCGAAGTCCTCGGCGCACCTGGCGCCGCGGGCCGGGCTGGTCGCGGTGGCCACCGCCGGGCTGATGCCCTGGCTGACCGTGCTGGAGCCCGCGCGCGAGACGCTCAACTACGGGCAGATCAACCTGGTGCTGATGGCGCTGGTGGCCGCGGACTGCCTGCTGCCGCGCACCCGCTGGCCGCGCGGGCTGCTGGTCGGCCTCGCCGCGGCGATCAAGCTGACCCCGCTGGGCTTCCTGCTGCTGTTCCTGCTGCGCAAGGACTACCGGGCGATGGCGGTCAGCGCGGGCGCCTTCGCGGTCACCGTGCTGATCGGCTGGCTGGCGCTGCCGCGGGACGCCGGCGAGTGGTGGCTGGACAAGATGTGGTCCACCACCGCCGACTTCGGCACCGTCTACGCGGGGAACCTGACGCTGCGCAGCCTGCTGGCCAAGCAGGAGCTCACCGGCGTCGCCCTGGACTCGCTGTGGATCGCCGGGTCGGTGCTGCTGCTGGCGCTGGCGGTGCTGGGCATCCGCTACGCGCTGCGCGCCTCCGACCTGCCGCTGGCACTGGTGATCAACGCGGTGTGGGTGCTGCTGGCCTCGCCGATCTCCTGGTCGCACCACTGGGTGTGGGCCGCCCCGGCGCTGGCCGCGGTGTTCGCGATGTCGCTGCGGCGCCGCTGGTACGGGATGACCTTCGCGGTGGTGCTGTCCGCGCTGACCATCGCGATCGGACCGCAGTGGTACCTGCCCTACACCGACGACCGCGAGCTGAACTGGACCTTCTCCCAGCAGGTGGTGGGCAACTCCTACACCCTGATCGGGATCGGCTTCCTGGTCACCGCGGCGGTGGCCTACGTCCGCTTCCGCCCGGTCACGCCCTCCCCCGTCCCCAAGGCCCCGCGGGCCCGCCAGCACGCCTGAGGGCGGTGCCCGCTTGAACGGGCGGGAATTACGGAACCACCGCATACTCGCTTCTCGGAACGCTCCGATCACCGTGCCGATCCCCGAAGCGAGGTCATCAATGCCGTTCCGCACCGCCGCCCGGCTGGGCGCCTCCGCCGCGCTGACCGCCGCCCTGCTCCCGCTGACCGCCCCCGCCGCCGTCCCCGAACCCGCCCCGGAGAACGAGACCGAGACCGTGCGCGTGCCGCTGGGCGACGTGACCGCCGACCGCGCGGGCGCGCGCCTGGTGCGCACCGGCACGCGGTTCGAGATGATCGGCCTGACCTGGACCGGGCCGGCCCCGGACCGCGTCGAGGTGCGCACCAGGACCGCGGACGGGTGGAGCCGCTGGACGGCGCTGGAGGCGCTGCCGGAGAGCCGCGCGACCGAGCCCCTGTGGACCGGTGACGCCGACGAGGCCCAGGTGCGCGCGACCCGCGACCGCGCGGACGTCACCGACCAGCTGGAGTTCGTCGGGATCAACCCGCCGAACGCCTCCCCCGGCTCGCCGCAGGCCACCTCCCCGGGCGCCGAAACCGTCCCGGGCGCGCCCCGGGTGGTCAACCGCGCGCAGTGGGGCGCCGACGAGAGCGACATGACCTGGGCCCCGGAACCGACCTCGCTCAAGGCGACCACGGTGCACCACACCGCGGGGAGCAACGACTACAGCTGCGCCGACTCCGCGACGATCGTGCGCGGCATCTACCACTACCACGCCGTCGAGCTGGGGTGGGGCGACATCGGCTACCACGCGCTCGTGGACGAGTGCGGCACGATCTTCGAGGGACGCTCGGGAGGCATGGCCGGCGACGTCGTCGGCGGGCACGCGGCCGGTTTCAACCGGCACACCTTCGGGATCTCGATGATGGGCAACTTCGACCGGGCCCAGCCCTCGGCGGCGACCGTCGAGTCGGTCTCGCACCTGGCGGCCTGGAAGCTGGACACCGCCCAGATCCCGGCCGACGACCGCACCCGCCTGGTCTCCGAGGGCGCGAGCAGTTCCAAGTACCCCGAGGGCGCTCCGGTGGACCTGCCGGTGATCTTCGCCCACCGCGACGTCAGCAAGACCGCCTGCCCCGGCGAGCTCGGCTACGACCGCCTCGGGGAGATCCGCTCCCGGGCGGTCGCGCTGCAGCGCGCGCAGCAACCGTGAGCGGGCGTTCTGGCTGGTCGCGGGCGATTTATCCCGGCTTCACCTGATCGGGTCGAAGCGGGCTCGGCCGGGGCAGTACGGTCGGTGCCGTGCGAGTAGGGATCGTGATCTTGCCTGAACACCGGTGGTGGGCCGCCGAACCGCTCTGGCGGATGGCCGAGGAGTACGGCTTCGCCCACGCCTGGACCTACGACCACATCGGGTGGAGGTCCTTGGTCGACAAACCGTGGTTCGACGCGGTCCCCACCCTGACCGCGGCGGCCACCGTCACCTCGACGATCCGCCTGGGCACCCTGGTCGCGTCGCCGAACTTCCGGCACCCGGTGCAGTTCGCCCGCGAG
Organism: Saccharopolyspora griseoalba; assembly: GCF_042665275.1. Taxonomy (NCBI): domain Bacteria; kingdom Bacillati; phylum Actinomycetota; class Actinomycetes; order Pseudonocardiales; family Pseudonocardiaceae; genus Saccharopolyspora; species Saccharopolyspora griseoalba. Next base: position 133,681 of record NZ_JBHTCJ010000006.1, read on the forward strand.
CTCACCGCGCTCGACGACATCTCCGACGGCCGGATCACCCTCGGCGTCGGCGCGGGCGGCGCGGGCTTCGACTCGCAGGTGCTCGGCCAGGAGGAGCTGTCGGTCGAGCAGCGCTCGGACCGGTTCGGCGAGTTCGTCGAGCTGCTCGACCAGATCCTCACCCACGACCAGACCGACTACGACGGCGAGTACTTCAAGGCCGTGCAGGCCCGGCGCGCGCCCGGCTGCGTGCAGCTGCCGCGGGTCCCGTTCGTCGTCGCGGCCAACGGCACGCGCTCGATGCGGCTGGCCGCCCGGCACGGTCAGGGCTGGGTGACCACCGGCCGCGGCGGGGACACCGAAGAGGCCTGGTGGCAGCGGGTCGCCGAGCTCTCGCTGCGGTTCACCGACATCTGCCACGAGCACGAGCTCGACCCGCTGCGCGTGCCGCGCTACCTGCAGGCCGACGCCGCCCCGGAGTTCGCGCTCGACAGCGTGGAGCGCTTCCGCGACGTCGTCGGCCGCGCCGCCGAGCTCGGATTCACCGACGTGATCACGCACTGGCCGCGCAACGACAGCCCCTACGCGGGCTCGGAGACCACCGTCGAGGAGATCGCCAGCGAGGTCCTCCCCGAGCTCTGACCCCGTCGAGAACCGCGGAATCCCGCCCCGTCGAGAGCAGCTGCTCTCGACGGGGCGGGATTCCGCGGTCGGTCCTCGTCGTTTGGGGCGGTCGGTGCGGTGGGTAGTCACCTCGGCAAGGAGGTGGCGATGATGTCGATGCGGAGCAGGGTGCGGGTCCTGCTGGACGAGGCGGGGACCACGTTCGCCGCCGAGGCCGGCATCAGCATGCTGAACAAGCCCCGGCCGCTGTACCGGCTGCTGGTGCTGTCGGTGCTGCTGTCCACCCGGATCAAGGCCGAGCTGGCGGTCGCGGCGGCCCGCGAGCTCGCCGATTTCGGCACCCCGGAGCGGATGTTCGAGGCCACCTGGCAGCAGCGGGTCGACGCGCTGGACCGCGCGAACTACACCCGCTACGACGAGAGCACGTCGAGCGCGCTGGGGCGCGGTGCCGAGCTGGTGCTCGACGAGTACCGCGGCGATCTGCGGCGGATGCGCGCCAAGGCCGACGGCGACATCGAGGAGCTGCACCGGCTGCTGACCGCGCTGCCCCGGCTGGGCCCGGTGGGCGCGGACGTGTTCTGCCGCGAGGTGCAGCTGGTCTGGCCCGAGCTGCGCCCCTACTTCGACGACAAGGCGCTGGTCGGGGCCGAGAAGCTGGAGCTGCCGACCGATCCGCACCAGCTCGCCGAGCTGGTGGAGGGGCACGAGCTGGCGAAGCTCGCCGCCGCGCTGGTGCGAACCGGCAAGTCGCGCTCGCTGGCCGCCGAAGTGACCGACGTGGCGCGGACCTGAACCTCCCCGGCCGACGGTGCTCGCGCCCGCGGTCGAGGAGGAACCGCCGTCACTTCACCGGTTCGAGGACCTCCCGGCCGCCGAGGAACGGGCGGAGCGCCTCCGGGACGCGCACCGAACCGTCGGCCTGCTGGTGGTTCTCCAGGATCGCCACGATCCAGCGGGTCGTGGCCAGCGTGCCGTTGAGCGTCGCGGCGAAGCGGGTCTTGCCGCTCTCGTCCCGGTACCGGGTGCCCAGCCGCCGCGCCTGGAAGGTGGTGCAGTTCGAGGTGGAGGTCAGCTCGCGGTAGGTCGCCTGGCTGGGGATCCAGGCCTCGCAGTCGAACTTGCGGGCCGCGCTGGCGCCGAGGTCGCCGGCCGCGGTGTCGATCACCCGGTAGGGCACCTCGATCTTGGCCAGCATCTCCTCCTCCCAGGCCAGCAGCTTCTGGTGCTCGTCCCGCGCGTCCTCCTCGCGGCAGTAGACGAACATCTCCAGCTTGTTGAACTGGTGCACCCGGATGATGCCGCGGGTGTCCTTGCCGTAGGAGCCGGCCTCCCGGCGGAAGCAGGTGGACCAGCCGGCGTAGCGGGCGGGCCCGGCGCCGAAGTCCAGGATCTCGCCCGAGTGGTACCCGGCCAGCGGCACCTCGGAGGTGCCGACCAGGTAGGCGTCGTCCTCCTCCAGGTGGTAGATCTCGCTGGAGTGCGCGCCGAGGAACCCGGTGCCGTCCATGATCTCGGGCCGCACCAGCACCGGCGGGACGACCAGGGTGAAACCGGCCGCGGTCGCCTGCGCGGCGGCCATGTTCAGCAGCGCCAGCTCCAGCTGCGCGCCGACCCCGGTGAGGAAGTAGAAGCGGGCGCCGGAGACCTTCGCGCCGCGCTCCATGTCGAAGGCGCCGAGCGCGTTGCCCAGGTCCAGGTGGTCGGCGACCTCGAAGTCGAACTCCGGCGGCACGCCGACGTGCTTGAGCACCGCGTAGTCGTCCTCGCCGCCCGGCGGGACGTCCGGCTCCACGACGTTGGACAGCACCTTCTGCAGGCGCTGCAGCTCGGCGTCGGCCTCGTTCTGCTCGGCCTCGGCCTGCTTGACCTGCGCGGCCAGCTCCTTGGCCTGGGCGAGCAGCGCGTCGCGCTCCTCGCCCTGGGCCTTGCCGACCTGCTTGCCGAGCGCCTTCTGCTCGGCGCGCAGGTTGTCCGCGCGACTGACCGCGGACCTGCGACGCTCGTCGGCGGACAGCAGCGCGTCCACCGCGGACGCGTCCTCACCCCGCGCGCGCTGCGAAGCGCGCACCGCTTCCGGATCATCGCGTAGCGTCTTCAGGTCGATCACAGCTGGTCAGCCTAGCCGCCTCGGCCGAGGATCGACGGGCGGGGTGCCGGAGCCCTCTTCATCAGAAGTCCCCGGTGGGGTGGGGAGGCCGAAGGCCTTTTTTCATCAGAAGTCCCCACGAGCACTCCGCGCTCGTGGGGACTTCTGATGAAAAAAGGCACGCACCGTCGTGCAACCGCACGCGCCGCTCGCGCTATCGCGGGATCCGGTGCGGGACGAAGGCGGCGCCGTCGTCGGTGATCAGCCCCGCCGTCTCGCGGATCCCGAGGCCGGCCGACTCGTCGCCGACGACCCACGCGCCCAGCGCGGGCCGCATCCCGTCGAACTCGGGCAGCGGGTCGAAGGCCTGGTAGACGAAGCCCTCGTCGCCGTAGACACCGCCGGTGGCGGTCTCCCAGCCGGGCGCGACGATGCTGACGTTGTTGCCCTCGCGGCCCAGCTTCGGCTTGCGCACGTACTCGGTGAGCAGGCCCGGCTGGTCGAGGAAGGTCGGCAGCAGGTTCGGGTGGCCCGGGTGCATCTCCCACAGGATCGCCAGCAGCGCCTTGTTGGACAGCAGCATCTTCCACAGCGGTTCGATCCACTGGGTCGCGGGGAGCGAGTTCACCGCGTGCTCGCCGAAGGCGTCGTCGACCATCCACTCCCAGGGGTAGATCTTGACCACCGTGTTCATCGGCGCTTCCTCGAGGTCGACGAAGCGCTCCAGCAGCCCGTCCCAGCCGATCTCCTCGATGGCCAGGCCCACCGTGTCCAGTCCGGACTCGGCGGCGGTCTCCTGCAGGTAGGCGGCGGTGATGTGGTCCTCGCCGGTCGGTTCCTGCCCGGACCAGCTGAAGTGCACCTCGTTGGTGGCCAGCCGCTGGGAGATCTCCGACCAGCGCTCGACGAGCTTCTCGTGGATGGAGTTCCACTGGTCGTCGCCCTCGTGGCACTCGGTCAGCCAGTGCCACTGCACGACCGCAGCCTCCAGCAGCGAGGTCGGCGTGTCGGCGTTGTACTCCAGCAGCTTGGCCGGTCCCGAGCCGTCGTAGCGCAGGTCGAACCGGCCGTAGAGGTGCGGATCGCCGCGCTTCCAGGACTCCGCGATGTGCGGCCACACCCGCTCCGGGATGCCGAAGTCCTTGTAGCGCTCGGTGGTGATCACGTGGTCGACGGCGTCCAGGCACATCGACTGCAGCAGCTCGACGTCGGCCTCCACCGCCAGCACCTCGTCGAGGTCGAACTCGTAGTGCACGCCCTCGTCCCAGTAGGGCCGGGCGCTGCCGTCCGCCGCGCGGGCCGGGGTGCCGAAGACCAGCCCCAGCTCCTCGGTCTTGCGCTGCCAGTCCGGCCGCCGGGCCGTGGTCCTCCGCTTCACCCGTCAGCTCCCGCTGCCGCCGGTCTTGCTGGAGATGCCGAACCCGCCGCGCTGCACGGTCGATCCCGAGGTGTTCTTGATCGTCGAGCCGGACGGCTTGTTGAACGTCGAGCCGGTCGCGGTGGACCCGACCCGCGGCGCCGGGGTGCCGGGCGAGGTGTAGGCGTAGCGGTACTGCGGCACGGGCGGACCACCGATGAACAGCGGCATGAACATCATGCCGCCGCTGACGTAGCCGCCCTGGCTCTCCACGTGCTCCGGATCGCAGTTCTGGTCCTCGGCGCGAACGCCCGGCTGCTGCTCGCCCTCCTCGATGGTCGCGCAGTACTGGGTCGCGGCGTTCGCGCTCGCGCTGACCTCGGAAGCGGTGTACATCGCGGCGACCAGGGCGACCACGCCGACGGTGGCGCCGCCGCCGATCAGGGCCTTGCGGCGCTTGGCGGTCTTGACCGCTTCGGCCTCGCGGGCGGCCGCCTCGGCCTCCTGCCTGCGCTGCTCGGCGTTCTGGCGAGCGCGCCGCTCGGCGAGCGTGGGCTCGCGCGGCGTGGTGCTGTCCGGGTCCTGGTAGCGGATGCGGCCCCGCCCGTCCTCGGGCTGGGGCACCTGCTGGGTCGGCTCTTCGGGTTTGTTGTCGCCCTCGGGCTCGTTGTCTGCCACCGGCATCTCCGTCGTCACCACTGCTCCCGCACGCAACAGTACTCGCACCGGTGACGCGTCCGGCAACGAATCGGTTCCGAACCGCGGGGCGCTTCCGAGCACCCGGGCGGGTGATTGGGCATGATGTGTTCGATGCCCTCGAACCGGTCGACCCAGCGCAAGCAGAACACCTCCAGGATCGTGCTGATCGCCGCCGCCGTCGGCGCGCTGGTGTTCCTGGGCGCCAGCGTGCTGCTCAACTGGCCGACCGGCGGGTCCGGCAGCGTCGGCGGCTCCGGCAAGTTCGGCTCCGCGCCCGCCCCGGACGTCGCGTTCGAGGCCAAGGCGGGCGAGTGCCTGACCTGGGCGGAGCCGGACGCCTCGGACATCCGCAAGGTGACCTGCGCCGAACCGCACCTGTTCGAGGTCACCGGGCCGTTCGACCTCAAGGCCGAGTTCCCGCCCCAGGCGCCCTACCCGAACGCCGAGCAGTGGCAGGAGCTCAAGCAGCAGCGCTGCATCGAGGTCACCGACCAGTACCTGCAGGGCGAGTTCGACCCCAACGGCCGGTTCAGCATCGGCGCGTTCACCCCGAGCCGGGAGAACTGGCAGGACGGGGACCGCACGCTGCACTGCGGGCTGCAGGAGCCCGGGCCGTCCGGGAAGCTCTACCCGATCAAGGGCGAGGCGCGGGAGATGGACCAGTCCAACGTGTACCCGGCGGGCCGCTGCCTGGGCATCAGCGGCACCCGGATCTGGGACCCGGTGGCCTGCTCGAAGCAGCACTCGGTGGAGATCACCGCGGTGGTCAACCTCGCCGAGCAGTTCCAGGAGGGCTACCCCTCCGAGGAGGACCAGGACGGCTTCCTGGCCACCAAGTGCGCGGAGCTCACCGCCGGCTACGCGGGCGGACCCGCCGTCGCCAAGGACAAGGGGCTGATCGTGTTCTGGGACACCATGCCCGAGGAGAGCTGGAACGTCGGCTCCCGCCAGGTCAACTGCAAGCTCGGCGTTCCGCTGCCGGACGGCAGCGGCCTCGCGCCGGTGACCGGCAGCGTCAAGGGCGAGGTCAAGGTCGGCGAGCGACCGGCCGCGGAGCACAGCACCCCGACCCAGCCGGGCGCTCCGGCGACCCGGCCGCGCTGATGCCGGTCGAGATGACCCGGGCGCGGTTCGAGGAGCTGGTCTCCGACGCCCTGGACCTGCTGCCGGCGGAGTTCGCGCGCGCGATGAACAACGTGGTGGTGCTCGTCTCCGACCACCACCCGGAAGAGCCCGAGCTGCTCGGGCTCTACGAGGGCGTGGCGCTGACCGAGCGCGACCACGACTACGCCGGCGTGCTGCCGGACCACATCACGATCTTCCGCGAACCGCTGCTCGACATGTGCGACACCGAGCAGGACGTCGTCGACGAGGTCGCGATCACCGTGGTGCACGAGATCGCCCACCACTTCGGCATCGACGACGACCGGCTGCACGAGCTCGGCTGGGGCTAGGCGCCGCCCGGCCAGCGGTGCGGGAGGCGGAGCGGTCTCAGCGGATGCCGTCCCAGGACAGGCAGGTCCAGCCGGTCGGGGTCTCCGGGGTGGATTCGAGCACGATCAGGCCGGTGTTGGGCAGGTGGTGCGCGCTGGCCGCGTCGTGGTCGATCTCGACCAGCGCGCCGGCGACCAGCCGCAGCATCGCGCCGTGGCTGACCATCACCACCGAGCCCGCGTCGACGTCCCGGATCGCGCCGCGCGCGCCCTCCAGGAAGCGGGCCACGGCCTGCCGCGCGGTCTCCCCGCCGGGCATCGGCAGGTCCAGCTCGCCGTGCTGCCAGCGCTGGTAGATCTGCTCGAAGGTGCCCAGCGCCTCCGGGGTGCCCAGCGCCTCCAGCTCGCCCACGTAGATCTCGTGGGTGCCCTCGGCGATCTGCACCTCGACGCCGTGGTGGGCGGCCAGCGGCGCGGCGGTCCGCTGCGCGCGCAGGGCGCGGCTGGCGTGCACCGCGACGACCTTCTCGTCGGCCAGCCGCTCGGCCAGCGCCTCCGCCTGCGTCTCGCCGAGCTCGGTGAGCCCCGGTCCCGGCGGCAGCGTGTCGAGGATCTTGGCGACGTTGGCCGGGGTCTGGCCGTGGCGCGCCAGGATGAGGCGCACGCCGGCCGGGGCGGTGAGTTCGAATCCGTTGGTCACGCCAGGCGTCCTTCCCGTACTGCTTCCAGCCATCGCGCCGACTTGTCGAAGGCCTGCTCGGAGGCGGCCGAGCGGACGTAGCCGGGTTTGCGGTCCGCCTTCGGGTAGGAGCCGAGGAACCGGACGGTCGAGCAGCGCCGCTTGAGCGCGGCCAGGGCCTCCCCGATGCGCGTGTCGGCCACGTGCCCGTCGAAGTCCAGGAAGAACCGGTAGTGCCCGAAGCGGTCCTTGACCGGCCGGGACTCGATGCGGCTGAGGTTGATCCCGCGCAGCGACAGCTCGGCCAGCATGTCGGCCAGGGTGCCCACCTCGTCGCTGATCACCGCGCAGATCGAGGTGCGGTCGGCGCCGGTGGGCTCGGGCAGCGCCCCCGGCTTGCGCACCAGCAGGAAGCGGGTGACCGCATCGGCGACGTCGGCGATGCCGTGCTCCAGCCGGACCAGCGACGGGTAGTGCTCGCGGGCGACCGCGGCCGAGATCGCCGCGTCGAACTCGCCGTTGGCGACGGCGGCGGCCGCCGCCGCGGTGGAGGCCACCGCGTGCTGCTCGGCCTTGGGCAGGTTCTCGCCCAGCCAGCCGCGCACCTGCGCGAGCGCGTGCGGGTGACTGGCCACGGTGTTCACCTGGGAGAGTTCCAGGCCCGGCCGGGCGAGCACGTCGAACTGGACCGGGACCATCGTCTCGGCGACCGCGACCAGCGGGTCGTCCACGGTCAGCGCGTCCAGGGTGGCGGGCACCGAGCCCTCCACGGAGTTCTCCACCGGCACCCCGGCGGCCAGCACCTCGCCGGACCGCACCGCGGCGAGCGCCACCGGCACGCCCTCGTAGGGGACGAGATCGGCTTCGAAGTCCGCGGTCAGCCGCCTGGTGGCTTGTTCGGTGAACGTGCCCGGCGGCCCGAGGTAGGCGATTTCTGGCACGCCACCAGGTTACGGACGCGCGCCACCGCACCCGCCCCGGCCCGCGCCAACGCTGCGTGATCGTCGTCGGACACCACCGCGTGGCCTAACGGCACGTCGTCGCGGATGTGACCTACCCAATGCCACTACGCGGCGCATTCCTGCGATGCTGTGTGACGTGACCGCAGATTCGGAGCGCTCATCGGCGGAAGGAGCGGAGCCGGAGCTGCAGCTCGTCCTCTGCGCGTTGGACGAGCCGCTGGCCGCAGCCTGGCACGAGATCGCAGGCGGCCGGCCCGGCCTTTCCGTGCACCAGGGCTCGGTGCTGGACGCGCGGGTGGACGCGGTGGTCAGCCCGGCCAACTCCTACGGCTGGATGCGCGGTGGCATCGACGCGTTGTACGCCCGCGCCTTCCCGGAGGTCGAGGAGCAGGTGCGCAGCGCCGTGCTCGCCTACCACGGCGGCGAGCTGCCGGTCGGCGAGGCGCTGCTGGTTCCCACCGGGGTCCCCAGTCCCATCTGGTTGATCAGCGCGCCGACCATGCGCGAGCCCGGCGAGGTGCTGCCCGCGGACACGGTGCACCCGTACCTGGCCGCGCGGGCGGTGTTCCGGCTGTGGGCCAGCGCGGTGCTGGACAACGGCGCGCCGGTGCACCAGGTGGTCCGCTCGATCGCGATGCCCGGCCTGGGCACCAGGACCGGTGGCGCGGCGCCGGAGCTGTGCGCGCGGCAGGTCGCCGCGGCGTGGGACGAGGTCTTCGCCGGCGTCGATCTCCGGTGATCAGGCGCGCCCCCGCCGCAGTGAGTACCGTCGGGCGCACCGGCTGACACCGAGGAGGTACCGCGAATGCTGATCCGCCGCTTGGCCCGCCCGATGCTCTCCGCGATCTTCATCTTCGGCGGCATCAACACGCTGCGCGACGCGCCCAACCACGCCAAGGCCGCCGAACCGCTGCTGGACAAGGCCCGCCCCGCCGTGGACGCGCTGCCCGCGCAGGTGCCCACGGACCCGCAGACGCTGGTGCGCATCGACGGCGCGGTCAAGGTCGGCGCCGGTGCGATGCTGGCGCTGGGCAAGTTCCCCCGGCTGTCGTCGTTGCTGCTCGCGGGAAGCATCGTCCCGACGACGCTGGCCGCGCACGCCTACTGGGAGTACGAGGACCCGCAGGAGCGCGCGGCCCAGCAGGTCCACTTCATGAAGAACCTGGGCCTGCTCGGCGGCCTGCTGCTGGCGTCGGTGGACACCGGCGGCAAGCCCTCGGTGGGCCACCGCGCCAAGGTCAAGGCCGAGAAGGCGAAGAAGAAGGCCGCCAAGAGCGCTGCCAAGGGCAAGGCCGCCGCCAAGGCGAAGAAGTAACCCCTCGCCGTCGGACCACCCGGAAGCGTTCACTAGCGTGGGGTGCGTGCCGGTGAGGGTGCTGTTGGTCGATGACCACGAAGTGGTCCGGCGGGGTCTGCGCGACCTGCTGGACACCGAGGACGACGTCGAGATCGTGGCCGAAGCGGGCGGCGTCGGCGAGGCGCTGACGCGTGCCCGGGCCACCGAGCTCGACGTGGCGGTCATCGACATGCGGCTGCCCGACGGCGACGGGCTGGAGCTGTGCTCCCGGCTGCGCGAGCTGCCGGACGCGCCCTACTGCCTGGTGCTGACCGCCTTCGACGACGAGCAGGCGCTGGTCGGCGCGATCAACGCCGGCGCATCCGGGTACCTGCTCAAGCAGGTGCGCGGGCAGGACCTGGTGAACGCGGTGCGCGAGGTGGCCGCGGGCCGGTCGCTGCTGGACCCGGTGACCACCGGGCGGGTGCTGGCCCGGCTCCGCCAGTCCAGCAATCCGGAGCCCGACGAGCTCGCCGAGCTGACCGAGCGGGAACGCCGGGTCCTCGACCTCATCGGCGAGGGGCTGACCAACCGGCAGATCGCCGAGCGCCTCTTCCTCGCCGAGAAGACGGTGAAGAACTACGTCACCTCGGTGCTGGCCAAGCTCGGCATGGAGCGCCGCACCCAGGCCGCGGCCTGGGTCGCCCGCCGCCAGGAGAAGTCCTAGGACGGCTCGGCGAGGAGGCCCTTTGAGAGCCTCTTTTCATCAGGAGTCCCTCCCCGAGTTGGCCTGGCCAGTTCACTCTCCGGGGACTGTTGATGAGAAGAGGCACGCCGCTCGCGGGGTTTCTGAAGAGTGCGCTGCTCTACACACCCGCCAGGGGGACTTCCCAGGTGACCGTGGTGCCGCTGTCCGGCGAGCTGGCGATCTCGCAGCGGCCGCCCGCGGCGACCGCGCGCTCCTCCAGGTTGCGCAGGCCGCGCTTGCTGACGTCGCGGGGAATCCCGCAGCCGTCGTCGACGACCTGCAGGCGCAGCCCCGAGGACGAGCGGCGCACCCGCACCAGCACGGTGCGCGCCCCGGAGTGGCGCACCACGTTGGACAGCGCTTCGCGCAGGGCGGCGCGCGCGTGATCGGCCACGCCGACCGGCACGTCGGAGAGATCGCCGTCGATCTCCAGCTTCGGCGGACGTCCCATCAGCTCACCGGCGATGCGCACCTCGGAGCGCATCGAGTCGTCCAGCGCGGGCACCTGCTCGGAGGTGTCCGGGTCGGGCGCTCGCAGCGTGCGGGCGGTGGCCCGGACCTCGGCGATGGCCTGGTCGATCTGCTCGACGGTCTCGGTCAGCCGCTGCGCGTCGGAGGCTCCCAGGTCGCCGGAGACGCGTCGCTGCAGCACGTCGAGCTGCACGCCCGCGGCGTAGAGCCGCTGCACGATCACGTCGTGCAGATCGCGCGCGATGCGCTCGCGCTCCTGGTAGACGGCGATGCGCTGGCGCGCGGTGGACCCCTCGGCGAGCACCAGCGCCAACCCGGCCTGCGCGGCGAACGAGGTCAGCACGTCCACCGCGACCCGGTTGAAGGTGTTCGCCCCGCGCCGCCGGTAGACCGCCAGCGCGCCGAGCCGCCGCTCGCTGGTGCCGAACGGGGCGACCGCGAACGGCCCGTACACCCGCAGCGCGGCCGGCACGTAGGGCGCGGTGAGCGGATCGTCGATGAGGTCGTCGACCACCACCGGAACGCCGCTGCGCGCCACCCGCGCGGCCGCCGACCGCGAGGACAGCACGGTGCCGACCGGGTCGGCGAGCGGCCCGGTGGCGCTGGGCGCGCCGTAGGCGGCCTCGACGGTCAGCCTGCCGTCGTCGTTGCGGACGGTGACCACGCCCAGATCGGCCTCGGCCAGCTCCGCGGCGCGGCGCACGACCAGCGGCAGCACGCCCTCCGGATCTTCCGAGGACAGCGCTGCCCTGGTGATCTCGGTGGAGGCGGCGAGCATGCGGCTGGCGAGCGTGGCATCCATGTCCCCGTCGAGGCTATAGCTCCCGGACTGGTCGTGTCGGGTGCCGCGGCTGCGGTTCACGACACACCGCGCAGGGCTCGGACACCGCCGTCGGCGGCGTGCCACACCTGATCGGCGTGCTCGGCCTCGGCGCGGCGGTGCGTGACGTGCACGACGGTGCGCCCGGCCAGCCGCTCGCGCAGCCGCCGCAGCAGCGCGTCGGCGGTCGCCTCGTCGAGATGGGCGGTGGGCTCGTCCAGCAGCAGGACGTCGGCCTCGGCCAGCAGCGCGCGGGCCAGCGCCAGCCGCTGCGCCTCGCCGCCGGAGAGCTCCGCCCCGCCGCTGCCGACCATCGTGCCCAGGTCCCAGCCCGGCAGGCCCGCGGTGCTCAGCGCCTCGGCGAGCTCGGCGTCGGTGGCGCGCGGCGCCGCCAGCCGCAGGTTCTCCCGGATCGTGGTGCTGACCAGCTGCGGGTCCTGCGGGCACCAGGCCACCCGCGCGGGCGTGCGGGCGCTGCCGCGCTCCGCGGGCAGGAACCCGAGCAGCAGGGCCAGCAGCGTGGACTTGCCCGCCCCGGAGGGGCCGACCAGCGCGACGTGCGATCCGGCGGGCACCTGCAGGTCCAGCTCGCGCAGCACCGGCTCGCCACCGGGCCAGGCCACGTCGACGCCGCGGAGCTCGATCTCGCCGCCGGTGCCGCCGCGCTCCTCCGGTTCCCCGGTCTCGGCCAGCAGCGGGGCCAGTCGGGAGTGCGCGGCGCGCAGCGAGCTCCACTGCTGCGCGGCGGGCGGCAGCAGCGCGACGGCCTCCGCCGCGGCCAGCGGGACCAGGGCCAGCACCGGCGCGAGCTCCGGGGCGAGCCTGCCCTGCTCGACGGCGATCGCGGCGAACCAGGTGCTGCCCAGCACCGCACCGCCGATCAGCAGGGTGTGCACCGCGGTGGCGGCGCCGGCGCCGAAGGCCGCGCGGCGAGCGCGGGCCGCCAGCCCGGCGTAGGCCTCGGCGAGCTCGGCGCGGCGCCGGGCGTGCGCGCCGAAGGCGAGCAGTTCGGCGGCCCCGTCGAGCAGCGCCAGCACCCGGGTCGCCACCTCGCGGCGGCCCTCGGCGACCGCGGCGCTGGCGCGGCGCTCGGTGACGACCGAGGTCAGCGGCGCGGCCAGCGCGGTCGGCAGCGCGGCCCCGGCCAGCACCAGTCCGGCCTCGGGCAGCACCAGCAGCTGCAGGAGCACCGCCGAGACGAGCACCGCACCGGCGATCAGCGGGGGCAGCAGCACGCGCGGGATCAGGTCCCGGACCGCGTCGACGTCGTCGACCAGCCGCGCCAGGCCCTCGCCGCGGCGCAGCCCGGCGGTGCGGGCCGGGCCGAGGCGGACCAGCGAGGCCCACAGGCGCTCCCGCAGGTCGCCCGCCAACCGGAAGGCTGCGTCGTGGGTGACCAGGCGCTCCAGGTAGCGCAGCACCGCGCGGGAGAGCGCGAAGGTGCGCACCCCGACCACGGCCACCGACAGCGTCAGGATCGGCGGTTGCTGGGAGGCGCGGGCGATCAGCCAGGCCGAGGTGGCGGTCAGCGCCAGCCCGGACAGCAGGGACAGCGCGCCGAGCCCGGTACCGGCCAGCACCCGCCAGTCGACGAGGTCCCGCAACCGGCCGCCGCTGGCGGCGGCCCCGGACTCGGCGGGCTCGGCGACCGGGACTTCCGGCGCGGGTTCCGGCGAGGCGTCGGCGAGGCGGTGCGCGGCCAGCACGACGATCGCCCCGGCCTCGGCCGCGCGATCGATCGCGGCCTCGACGCGGGCGGCGGTGGCCGGGTCGAGGTGCGCGGTGGGTTCGTCGAGCAGCAGCACGGTGGCGGTGCCGCGCAGCCGCAGGAAGGCGCGGGCGACCGCGACGCGCTGGCGCTCCCCCGCGGACAGCTCGTCGATGCGGCGGTGCCGCAGGTGCCCGGCGGCGGCCTCGTCGAGCGCCTCGTCGACGTGCGCGGACAGGTCCGGCTGGTCGGCGGTGGCGATCTCGAGCTCCGCGGCGACGGTGCCGCCGGTGAAGCTCGGTCGCTGCGGCACCCAGGCCACCTGCCTGCGCCACTCCCGGACGTCGCCCACCTCGCCGCCGAAGGTGACGGTGCCGGATTCCGGCGCGGTGAAGCCCAGCAGCACCGACAGGGTCGTGGACTTCCCGCTGCCGCTGGGCCCGATGCCGTCGAACCCGGCCAGCCGCAGCACCTGGCCGGGCAGCGCGGTGAAGCTCAGCCCGTCCGGGGCGAGCCCGTCGCGGCGGCGCACCCGCAGGTCGGTGACCCGCAGGCCCGGCAGGGCCGAGGCGGCGACGGCGAAGTCGTGGTCCGCGGTGTCGGCCAGCGCCAGCTCGACGCGGCGGACGGCCTCCACGCCGTCCTCGCTGGCGTGGTGCGCGGCGCCGGCCGCGCGCAGCGGCAGGTAGCACTCCGGCGCCAGGATCAGCACCAGCAGCCCGACCGAGAGGTCGAGATCCCCGGAGACCAGCCGCAGCCCGATGCCGACGGCCACCACCGCCACCGACAGCGAGGCCGCCAGCTCCAGCACCAGCGCGGACAGGAACGCGATCCGCAGGGTGGCCACGGTGCTGCGCCGGTGCTGCTCGCCGACCTGGCGCACCACCTCGCGCTGCGCCCGCGCGCGCCCGAAGGCGGTGAGCACCGGCAGCGCGCGGACCAGTTCGAGCATCCTGGCGGACAGCCGGTGCTGGGCGTCGGTGGCGCGCGCCGTGCGCTGCTCGGTGAACTTGCCGACCAGCCAGGCGAACAGCGGGATCAGCGGCACGGTGAGCACCACGACCAGCGCCGAGACCCAGTCCGACCACAGGATCCAGGCCCCCACCAGCGGTGGCACCACCGCGGCGGTGACCAGCGCGGGCAGGTACTTGGTGAAGTAGGCGTCGAGCGCGTCGAGCCCCTTGGTGGACAGCGCGGTCAGCTCCGCCCGGCCGCGCCGCGAGATCCACTCCGGGCCGCGGCGCAGCGCGGCGTCCAGCAGCAGGGCGCGCAGCTCCTCCTTCGCGCCGGCCGCGGCGCGGGCCGAGACCGCCTCGGTGGCCCAGCCCAGCACCGCCCTGGCGAGCACGGCGAGGGCCAGCACCACCATCCGGTCGGTGATCGCGGTAGCCGGGACGTCGCGCACGACCACATCGGCCAGCGCGCTGCCCAGCGCCCAGGCCTGCGCGATCAGCGCGGCCGCGTTGCCCGCCGCCAGCAGCCCGCCGGCGATCAGCGCGCGCCGCGCGGCGGGCGAGAGCCGCGGCAGCGCGCCGAGCGGCCCGCTCACGGCGCGTGCACCGGCGGGATGTGCTTGGTGCCGATGCGCTTGCGGAACACCCAGTAGGTCCAGCCCTGGTAGATCAGCACCGCCGGGGTGCCGAAGGCCGCGACCCAGGTCATCACGGTCAGCGGGTAGTCGCTGGCCGCGGTGTCCTGGATGGACAGCGAGAACGCCGGGTCCAGGGTCGACGGGATGACGTTCGGCCACAGCGTGCCGAACAGCGTCACCACCACCCCGGTCAGCGCGACGCCCTGCAGGAAGAAGGCCTGGCCCTCCCGGTCGGCGTGGACCCGGGCCAGCCCGATCAGGCCGGCCAGCAGCGCGATGACCAGCGGGACCCAGGTCCAGGTCTGCCCGCCGCGGAACTGCGCGACGAGCACCAGGGCGGCCAGCGGCAGCAGCAGCGGGATCCCCGCGCGCAGCGCGAACCGGCGGGCGCGCAGCCGCATCTCGCCCTCGGTCTTGAGCGCCAGGAAGATCGCGCCGTGCAGCATCGAGAACGCCACCAGGGCGATCGCGCCGAGCGTCGTCGGCAGGCTGAAGATCGTCCACCAGCCGCCGACCCGGTCGCCGTTGGCGTCCAGCGGCAAGCCGAAGACGTTGGCCGACAGCACCAGTCCGACCACGGCGGGCGCGATCCAGGACGCCAGCACGATCACCGCGTCCCAGGTGCGCCGCCAGCGGTCGGAGTCGACCTTGCCGCGGTACTCGAAGGCCACGCCGCGCCCGATCAGCGCGAGCAGCAGCAACAGCAGCGGCAGGTAGGCGGTGGAGAACAGCGAGGCGTACCAGCCGGGGAAGGCCGCGAAGGTGGCGCCGGCCGCCACGATCACCCAGACCTCGTTGCCGTCCCAGACCGGACCGATGGTGTTGATCAGCACCCGGCGCCCGGTCTCCGAGCGGCCGAGGACGGGCAGCAGCATGCCGACGCCGAAGTCGAAGCCCTCCAGGAAGAGGTAGCCCAGCCACAGCAGGGCGATCACGAGGAACCAGAAGGTGGGCAGATCCATCTCGGGCCTCTCAGTACGCGAAGGACAGGGCTTCGTCGGAGTCCGACTCGCCTTCGGGCTTCTCCGGTGGCATCACGGCCTCGAAGCCGCCGCGGGCGAACCGGATCATCAGGAAGACCTCCACGACCAGCAGCACGCCGTAGAGCGCGGTCAGGCTGATCACCGAGGTCAGCATCTCGCCGGGAGCGACGCCGGAGGACACCGCCGAGGCGGTGTACATGTAGACCCCGTCGACCCCGGAGGGGTTCGGGTTCGGCGC
The DNA here is from genome assembly GCF_042665275.1 of Saccharopolyspora griseoalba. NCBI lineage: Bacteria > Bacillati > Actinomycetota > Actinomycetes > Pseudonocardiales > Pseudonocardiaceae > Saccharopolyspora > Saccharopolyspora griseoalba. The sequence goes on from NZ_JBHTCJ010000006.1 coordinate 149,335, forward strand.
CACCACGAACGGCTGGCGACCCATCTCGGTGAACACCCAGCCCGCGATGTTGCCCGCGAACGGCGCGCCGATGCCCAGCAGCGCCAGCGGCGCCCAGAACTTCCCCTCGGGGAAGCGCTGCTTGCGGGTCAGCCACAGCACCGCCACGCCGCCGAGCGCGGCCAGACCGCCGAAGCCGATCATGAACCGGAATCCCCAGTAGGTCACCGGCAGCAGCGGCTGGTAGTCGATCGGCTGGCCCGCGTACTGCCCCAGCCGCGGGTCGTCCGGGTAGTGCGTGCCGTACTTGGCCTGGTACTCCGGGATCAGCTCCTGCACGCCGTCGACCTTGCTGGTGAAGTCGCCCTCGGCCAGGTAGGACAGGATGTAGGGCACGGTCAGGCTCTTCACGCCCTCGCAGTCCGGACGGCTGACGTCGCCGACGGCGAAGACCGAGAAGCTGGCGGGCTCCTCGCTGTGGCACAGCGCCTCGGCCGAGGCCATCTTCATCGGCTGCTGGTCGAACATGAGCTTGCCCTGGATGTCCCCGCTGATGGCCAGCCCGGCGAAGGCCACCACCGCGACCCAGGCGCCGAGCCGCATCGAGCCGTGCCAGGTGCGCCGGTCCTCCTCGTCGATCGGCTCGCCGCTGCTCGCCGCGCGCTTGCGCTGCCGGGCGATCTGCCAGGCGGCGATGCCGATCAGGAACCCGCCCGCGACGGCGAAGCAGCCGAAGACGGTGTGCGGGAAGGCCGCCAGCACCGTGGAGTTGGTCAGCACCGCCCAGATGGAGATCAGCTCCGGCTTGCCCTCGACCATCCGGATGCCCACCGGGTGCTGCATCCACGAGTTGGCCGCCAGGATGAAGTAGGCCGACAGCACCGTCGCCAGCGAGAACGCCCAGGCGCAGGCCAGGTGCACGCCCTTGGACAACCGGTCCCAACCGAAGATCCACAGGCCGAGGAAGGTGGACTCGACGAAGAACGCGAGCAGCCCCTCCATGGCCAGGGGCGCGCCGAAGACGTCGCCGACGAACCGGGAGTACTCGCTCCAGGCCATGCCGAACTGGAACTCCTGCACGATCCCGGTGACCACGCCCATGGCGAAGTTGATCAGCATCAACTTGCCCCAGAACTTGGTCATCTTCAGGTATCGGCGGTTACCGGTGCGGTACCAGGCCGTCTGCATCCCGGCGACCAGGATCGCCAGTCCGATGGTCAGCGGCACCATCAGGAAGTGGTAGACGGTCGTGATCCCGAACTGCCAGCGCGCGATGTCGAGCAGATCCACGACCCCAGCCTGCCGGGCACCGCTGAGGGTGCGCAGAGGCGGGGTACCCCATTCCCACGGTCGAGTGTCCCGGTCCGACCAGGACCAAGGTCCTTCGAGACGCTCCGCGACGGCACCGCGGGCTGGACCGAACGATTCGGTGACATTACCTCGGAAGTGAGCTCGGTCAACAGCCCTTTCGGGCGGCCGGCCCGCGCGGCGGCCGGTGCCGGCTCAGCGCAGCGCCTCGGCGACGGCCTCGGCCGCGTCGACCACCTCGGGCCCGACCTCGTCGGCGTCGAAGGGCTGCAGCGCAACCACGCCGACCGAGGCGCGCAGCCCGGGGACGGTGCGCACCGGGGCGGCCACCCCGAACGCGCCGGGCTGCAGATCGCCGGAGCTGACCACCCAGCGCGGACCGCTCGGCGGCAGGTCCACGGCGCGACCGGCCGCACCGCAGTGGATCGGGTGCCTGCTGCCCACCCGGTAGGAGACGTGGTAGCTGGTCCAGGTCGGCTCGACCACGGCCACCGCCTGCGCCTCGGTCCCGTCGGCGACCGTGAGGTGCGCCGTGGCGCCGACCTCCTCGGCCAGCGCGCGCAGCGCGGGCGCGGCCGCCACCCGGAGCTGCGGCAGCACCCGCCCGGCCAGCCACAGCACGCCGAGACCGAGCCGCACCCGCGACCCCTCGCGGCGCACCAGCCCGCGCGCCTGCAGCGGCCCGAGCAACCGGTACACGGCCGCGCGGCTCACCCCGATGCGGCCGGCGAGATCGCTGATCGTCGGCGCCTCGCTCTCGGCGTCGGCGACCGCCTGCAGCAGGCTCAGCCCCCGCTCCAAGGTCAGCGAGCTCTCCCGGGCCGGTTCCCCGGGCACGGCTCGCAGCGGATCGGGCTGTGCCACCGCGTCACCTCCGAACAGCCGCGAGCACCGTTCCGGTCACCTCGCCCAGACCCACGGCGGAGCCGTCCGGTCCGGGGGCGCTCCCGCTCAGTGTCACCCGGTCGCCGTCCTGGAGGAAGGTCCGCTGCTCGCCGTCGGCCAGCGTGATCGGATCGGAACCGCCCCAGGTCAGCTCCAGCAGGCAGCCGCGCTGCTCGCGCTCCGGCCCGGAGACCGTGCCCGAGGCGTACAGGTCGCCGGGGCGCACCGGGGCGCCGCCGACGGTCAGGTGCGCGAGCTGCTGCGCCGCCGACCAGGCCATGTGCTCGAAGCGCGGGCGGGCCAGCAGCGTCTCGTTGCAGCGCACCTCCAGGGCCAGGTCCAGGCCCCAGGGCTCCTCCTCGACCAGGTAGGCCTGCAGCGGGAACTCCGGCTTCGGCACCGGGATGCGGGCGTGCTCCAGGGCCTCCAGCGGGGTGATCCAGCCGGACATCGAGGTGGCGAAGGACTTGGACAGCAGCGGCCCCAGCGGCTTGGACTCCCAGCTCTGGATGTCCCGCGCCGACCAGTCGTTGACCAGCACCGCGCCGAAGACGTGCTCCGGGAAGTCGGCGGTGCTCAGGTGCGCGGCCGGCTCCCCGCCGCAGACGAAGCCGACCTCGGCCTCGAAGTCCAGCCTGCGGGTCGGGCCGAAGGCCGGCTGCACGTCGCCCGCGGTCTTGCGCTGCCCGCTGGGCCGGTGCACGTCCGTGCCGGAGACGTGCACCGTGCCGGCGCGCCCGTGGTAGCCCAGCGGCAGGTGCTCGAAGTTCTCCGGCAGCGGCGAGGAGCCGCGCCGCAGGATCCGCCCGGTGTTCTCCGCGTGGTACCGGGAGGAGTAGAAGTCGACGAAGTCGCCGACGGTGAACGGCATGGCCAGCGTGTGCCAGTCGGTGCGCACCAGGTTCGCCCCCGGCGGCGCCGAGTCGGCGGTGACGATGGTGCGCAACCGCTCCCGCAGCTCCCGCCAGGCCTCCCGCCCAGCGGCCAGCAGCGGGTCGAGGGAATCGCCGACGACCAGTTCGGACAGCCGCGGCCCCAGCTCGCCCGCGATGTCGCGCAGCGGCAGCGCGTGGCGCCCCACCCGCACCGCGACCACCGGCCCGTTCCCGGTGGTCAGAACCCCGTACGGCAGGGTCTGCGGGCCGAAGGGCCGATCCGGGGCGAACTCGGGGTCGGCGATCCAGGTCACAGCAAACCCAATCCTTCCAGCTCGGCGACGGGGTCCTTCAGCGAGCACGAGCCGTAGGAGGAGAACACGTCTCGCACCGCGTTGGCCGCGTCGTCGGACAGCGCGCGGGCCTCCTCGGCCAGCGCGGCGCCGTCGGTGCTCTCCAACGCCGCCCGGACATCCTTGCCGGAAAGCGAGCGCGCGGTCGCGACGAGCAGGTTGAGGAAACCGTGATGGGTGAATCCGGTGTCCGGGTCGGTGGCTCGCACGGCCGCGTGCAGCCCGGTGGTGGACTTGAACGGCACCTCCAGCGAGCCCGCGACGGCCAGGAAGTCGGTGACCTCCTCGACCGAGGGGATCGCGCCCGCGGTCTGCCCGCCGGTGCGCAGCTTCGGCCAGCAGCCGTGCTCGGCGACGCGGCGGACCGCGTCCAGCCACTCCTCGCTGCCGCGGCGGGGCTCGACGACCCGGATGATGTCCTCGGGCACGAACTCCGAGACCCGCTCCAGCCAGACGTCGTCGACGTCCGGCGGGCAGGGCATCTCGACCATCCGCAGGGCCAGCAGCTCCTGGCGGCCCTCGATGATCGACAGCGACTTGGGGACGCCCCCGAGCCCGGTGTCGCACACCAGGGACAGCGGGATCGGGTTGGCCGGCTTGGCCTTCGCCAGTTCGGTGATCAGCTCGGCGAGCCGGGACGCCGGGCACAGGATCGGGCCGAGCATCCCGGCGTAACCACCGGCGCGCGCGTCGAGGTGGTCGACCACGGCCTGCTCCACCGCGACGCCCACCTCTCTGGGGCTCCCGGGCGGGAACAACGCGGCGTCGTCAACCAGACGGGCGAACAGTGGTGGGATGCCGCGCGGACCGGGCGCGCGAAGCTCTACAGCGCTTGACACGGAAGACACGCTATTGCAGTCGCGCCGAGTGAACAAAGATGCCCGATAAACGGACGCCCGGGCGGGTCATGCGCGCCTCCCTCGTCGGATTCGGCCGCCATCATGCACCCAGCGCAATCGGTCATATCCACCCCCTCAGGCGACAGTACAAACAAGGCCGCCGACGCGCCGGGGCGAGCCTGCCCCGATTGGGCCCTCCGCTCCCGCTCCGGCCCTGGTAGTAAGGGAGTGGCGCGCACCCGCGCGGGATTTGAACCGCACGGACGTCGGTGTTAACTTAGGCTTGCCTAAGTTGGAGGTGAGCGGTGGGCGAGACGAAGACGCGCAGGCCGGCCAGTCCCAGTGCCGCGGAGCGAGCCCGGAGCATCGCCAAGCGCGGGGGCAAGGCCGCCCTGCTGCCATCCGGCGAGTCGGCGGAGCGGGTCACCCCGCACCTGCACCACGTGCACCCGGACGGCACGGCCACGATCCTGCTCCCCGACGACCACCCGCTGATCGCCGCGACCTGGCACGCCCCGCGCGGCGAGGTCGCCGCCGTCCTCGAACTCGCCGACCCGACCCCGGTGCGGCTGCGCGAGCCGGTGCGCGGCCTGCTGTGGCTCACCGGCTGGCTGCGCCTGCTGGACGCCGACGAGGCGCACCACGAGGTGCTGTCCGTGGTCGACGACCGCCCCGACCCGCGACTGCTGGACGCCGGGCACACCGCGAAGGTGCTGCGGCTGGAGTCGGCCTCGATGGTGCTCGCCGACGCCGAGGGGACCTCCTCGATCGAGGCGCCGGACTTCCGCTCGGCCACCCCGGACCCCTTCTGCACCTACGAGGACGCGTGGCTGCGGCACCTGGAGCTGTCCCACCGCGACGTGGTCGGGCTGCTGGCCCGGCACCTGCCGGAGGAGCTGCGCGGCGGGCACATCCGGCCGCTGGGCCTGGACCGCTACGGCCTGCGGCTGCGGGTGGAGTCCGCCGACGGCGACCACGACGTCCGGCTGGGGTTCTCCCAGCCCACCGACACCACCGAGCACCTGGGCAAGGAGCTCCGGCGCCTGGTCGGCTGCCCCTTCCTCGCCGAGCAGCGCCGCGACGAGCCCTGAGGCTCGCACGCTTCGCTCAGCAGCAGTCCCGGCGCGGAGCACGCCGGGACTGCTGCTGAAGGAGGGCCACCGCTGCCCCGAAGCAGCTAGGAGACCTCGTCGGAGAACCAGCTGGCCACTCGGGTGATCCGGCCGTCGCGGAAGCGGAGGCGCTCGGTCCCGGGGCCCTGCAGGACGGCGTCGGCGATCTCCGGGTTGCGGGTGACCAGCCACAGGAAGGCGTGCGCCACGGTCCACGCCCGCCCGGTGCGGGTGCCGTCGGCGAAGTGCACGTGCAGCCCGCCGGGCTCGCAGTGCCGCAGCTCGACGAGGACGCCGTCCCGGATGGCGAAGAAGTCGCCGTCCTCGTCCGCGCTGTTGAACGAGTCGAATCCGCGCACCTCGCCCAGCACCCTGGCGGCGAGGGCGGGCAGCACCGAGGCGGCCGGTTCGGCCCGGGGCGTGCCCCACAGGAATACGTCCACCGCCACCTCCTCGCTTCACCGACTGGGACGTCTCCACCGCGGCGGTTCCGGGGCTCGGCCGCTCCCGTTCTTCGCGGTTCTCGGCGTGCGGCAGTCTGGCACGGACATCCGGGTAGCGTTCACCCGGTGAGCACCATGCGCGCCTGGCTGAGCCCGTCCCGCCCCGGCCGCCCCGAGGCGCTCGCCGATCCGGCCGAGCGCAGGGCGATCGTCATCGAGCTGGTCGTGGTGTTCACCGTGACCCTCGGCCTGTCCGGGCTGCGGAGCCTGGTGTCGCTGCTGGACTCGCTGCTGCGCCCGGAACCGCTGTCCCAGCAGCAGGTGGCGATCAACGCGCCGCGGGCCGACCTCGGCCCGCTGGACATGCTCGCGCAGCTGGTGGGCGTGCTGCAGCTGGTGGCCTGGGGCGCGCTCGGGCTCTACCTGCTGTGGCGCGGCGGGATCGCCCTGCACCGGATCGGCCTGGACCGCACCCGCCCCCGCCGGGACCTGCTCGGCGGCGCGGGGCTGGCCGCGCTGATCGGCATCCCCGGGCTCGGGTTCTACCTTGTGGCGCACGCGCTGGGCCTGAGCCTGACGGTGGCGCCCTCGACCCTCGGCGACGCGTGGTGGCGCGCCCCGGTGCTGGTGCTGTCGGCCTTCGGCAACTCCTTCGCCGAGGAGGTGCTGGTCGTCGGCTACCTGCTGACCCGGCTGCGCCAGCTCGGCTGGGGCGAGAACCGGTCGCTGCTGGTCGCCGCGGTGCTGCGCGGCAGCTACCACCTCTACCAGGGCTTCGGCGGCTTCGTCGGCAACCTGGTGATGGGGCTGGTCTACGGCCGGGTGTGGCAGCGGACCGACCGGCTCTGGCCGCTGATCGTCGGGCACGCGCTGATCGACGTGGTGGCCTTCGTCGGCTACGCCGGTCTCAAGGGGCAGGTGGCCTGGCTGCCCTGACCGGCGCTTCGATCCGGGCATCCGGCGCAACAGATCACCGATTCAGGCCACCCGCAAGTTAACGGCCGATCGAAATGGGCCGCAACTGACGACGTTTCGGTGCGCCCGGAGCTAGTCTGCCGACGTGACTCGACCGCATGTGGAGAGCGAGGTCGGCCCGCTGCAGTCGGTGGTGCTGCACCGGCCCGGCGCCGAGCTCAAGCGCTTGACCCCGCGCAACAACGACCAGCTGCTGTTCGACGGGATCCCGTGGGTGGACCGGGCGCAGGAGGAGCACGACGCGTTCGCCGAGGTGCTGCGCGGGCGCGGCGTGGAGGTGCTGCTGCTGCGCGACCTGCTCGCCGAGGCGCTCGCCGACGCGCGGGCGCGCGCCGCCGCGGTGCACGCCGGCGTCGACGAGCGGCGGCTCGGCGGCGACATCGCCGACACGCTGCGCTCGCACCTGGGCAGCGCGGACGACGCGACGCTGGCCGGCGTCCTCATCGCGGGCATGACCTTCGAGGAGCTGCCCGCCGCCGAGGGCGCGTCGCTGGTCCGGCGGATGCACCACCCGCACGACTTCGCCATCGAGCCGCTGCCGAACCTGCTGTTCACCCGGGACTCCTCGGCCTGGATCGCCGATCGGGTGGCGATCGCGGCGCTGGCCATGCCCGCGCGCAAGCGGGAGTCGGCGCTGACCGACCTGATCTACGCGTACCACCCGCGCTTCCGGCACGCCTCGCGCGCCTACGGCGCGCACTCGGCACCGGTCGAGGGCGGCGACGTGCTGCTGCTCGCCCCCGGCGTGGTCGCCATCGGCGTCGGGGAGCGCACCAGCCCGGCGGGCGCCGAGTCGCTTGCCCGCTCGATGTTCGCCGACGACCTGGCGCACACCGTGCTGGCGGTGCCGATCGAGCAGCAGCGGGCTTCGATGCACCTGGACACCGTGTGCACGATGGTCGACACCGACAAGGTCGTGATGTACCCGGCGATCCGGGACTCGCTGCGGGCCTACACGCTGCGGGCCACCGACGACAAGCTCGACGTCGCGGGCCCCTCGCCGTTCCTGGAGGCCGCCGCGGACGCGATGGGCATCGACCGGCTGCGGGTGATCGACACCGGCCTGGACCCGGTGACCGCCGAGCGCGAGCAGTGGGAGGACGGCAACAACACGCTCGCGGTCTCACCGGGCGTGGTGGTGGCCTACGAGCGCAACGCGGAGACCAACGCGCGCCTGGAGGAGGCCGGCATCGAGGTGCTGCGGATCTCGGGTTCGGAACTCGGTTCCGGCCGGGGCGGACCGCGTTGCATGTCCTGCCCGATCAGCCGCGCCGCTTTGCCCCGCTAACGCGGGACACCGAATCGGGTGAACCTTTGGTGGTGTGCCGAATCATATTTCCGAAACGCTCGGGACTCGCAGCGGCCGACGACATCCGCGGAGTGCTCCAGCAGAGCGATGATGATCTTCATCCACGCAGGTCATAGCTTCGCCATTGGGGGAATTCGGGAAGGTTTGGCTTGACTCATTTAATTGAGGCAAACCTTCCCGGAGTCCCGGCCGAGCGAAGGGAAACCAAAGCATTCTTAGGTTCCCCTGCGATGAATCTTGAGCAATTCCAGAGTACCTTGATGGCATGGCTGTCACCGCGAAGAAAATCCAACACAAGGAAACGAAGTTCGAGCAGCTGCTGCAGGATCAGGTCCGCAACGAGTTCACTGCCTCGCAGCAGTACATCGCGGTCGCGGTCTGGTTCGACGACAACGATCTGCCGCAGCTGGCCGCGCACTTCTACCGCCAGGCGCTGGAAGAGCGCAACCACGCGATGATGATCGTGCAGTACCTGATGGACAACGACGTCAGCCCGCAGATCCCCGCGATCGAGCAGGTGCGCAACGACTTCTCGGAGACCCGGGAGCTGATCGCGCTCGCTCTCGAGCAGGAGCGCGAGGTCACCCGCGAGATCGAGACGCTGGCCAAGACCGCCCGCGACGAGGGCAACTACATCGGCGAGCAGTTCATGCAGTGGTTCCTCAAGGAGCAGGTCGAGGAGGTCTCCTCGATGTCGACGCTGCTCAACGTGGTCGACCGCGCCAAGGGCGACCTGTTCAGCGTGGAGACCTGGCTCGCCCGCGAGAGCGTCGGCGACGAGGGCAACGACCCGACCGCCCCGAAGGCCGCGGGCGGCAACCTGTAACTCGGCCTTCGCGGGTCCGAGCCGTTCGCGGTGCGAGCTCGCCGGTCCCGCACCTGACACCGCGGCCCCGGGCCGCGGGCGAACCACCCGCAGCACCCCGGTCGGCTCAGCCGCCCGGGGTGTTCTGCTCGGTGGGCTGCTGCTCCTGCGAGGGCCTCTCGAGCTCCTGCGGAGGGTCGTTGCCGTTCGGTTCCGTCCCGCCCTGCGAAGGAGCCGGTTGGTCCATCTCCTGCCGGTCCGGCTCCTCCGTCCCCGGGTCCGGCTCACCGGGGCTGCGCAGGATCGACGGGTCCGGCGGCGCACCACCGGTCGACGGGGGCGGTTCCTCGCCGGTCTGCTGCTGTTGCTGCTGTTGCTGCTGCTCGGTGCCGCCGCCGGCCGGCGGGATCCACTGCGGCGGGCGCCCCGGGCTCTGCCCGGTGGGCGGTTCCGGCGGCGCGGTGCCGCCGGGCGGCGCGACCGGCGCGCGCGTGGGGTCCTGGACCACCGTCGGGGCGGGCGCGGGAGGCGGGGCCTCGGGGCTCATCCGCACCGCGGCGTAGCCGCCACCGGCACCCAGCACCGCCAGCAGCGCGACCGCGCCCGCGGCCATCGCCGCGTTGCGGTGCTTGCGCCGGCGAGCCGCGGCGACCAGCGACCACTCGGCCCCGGTGCGCACCGGCACCTCCAGGCGGTCGTCGTCGAGCACCCGCTGCAGCTCCCGCTCCAGGTCCATCACGCCTCACCACCCTCCACCAGCGCGCCGAGCCGCTTGCGCAACGAGGCCATCGCCTTGCTGGCCTGGCTCTTCACCGTTCCGCAGCTGACGCCCAGGGTGTCGGCGATCTCCACCTCGGAGAGGCCCTCGTAGTAGCGCAGCACCACCACCGCCCGCTGCCGCGGCGGCAGCTCGCGCAGCGCCTCCCACACCGGCTCGTTCTCCAACCGGTCCTGCTGCGGGACGGAGGGGACGTCGGGGAACTCGGCGAGCAGCGTCTCCTTGCGCGTGCGGCGCCAGCGGCTGATGTGCGCGTTGGCCATCGCCTTGCGCACGTAGGCGGTCGGGTCCTGGCAGTCGGAGCTGATCCGGTTCCACCGCGCGCCGACCTTCTCCAGCACCGTCTGCACCAGGTCGGCGGCGTCGTGCGGGTTGCCGGTGAGGGCGTGGCCGTAGCGCATCAACCCGGGCAGGGCCACCCGGACGAATTCGGCGAAGTCGTCTTCCGTCGCTGCCATGTCCCCCCGGCGCGCACGCCCCAGTCGCACCCCGGGCGTCTCGCCGGTGGACAAGGCGGGCGAGTGCGCGGTCACCCCTCCACCTCCAGACGTCCGTCCAGCTGTGGGAGGCACGCGCGCAACCGCCCGCGGGTTGCCCGATCGAGCCGAGATCACCCATTCCGCGCAGCGGCACGCGGCGGCACCGCTGCGCGGAAGGAGTATCCGACACTCAGCGGATGGTCACCTGCCGACCGCGCAGACCGTCCCGCGCGCGGCGCTCGGCGGCGTCCAGCTGCTGGTCGTCGAGGGAGGTCAGCGCCTCCTCCAGCCTGCGGCCCAGCTCGGCGGCGGGCTCGTCCCACTCGCGGGCGTGCATGTCGCGGTCCAGGTCCCACACCGGCACCAGCAGCCCGTGCGCCCGGAACGACCCAGCGTACCGGCTGCCCTCGCCGAGGGCGAGCTCGCCGCGCGCGGACAGCCGGGCCATCGCGGCCAGCAGCTTCTCCTCCGGCTCCCGGCGGACCCAGCGCAGGTGCGCCTTCTCGCCGGCGTCCACCCAGTAGGCGGCCTCGACGCCGTTGAGCCGGTCGGTGGGCATGATCGCCGCGTTCGCCCGCTCCAGGGACAGCGCGACCTCGCCGGTCGGCTCCACGTCCTCGGGAAGCCACCAGGAGAAGTCCGAGTGCAGCTCGACGTCCAGCTTGGCCTCGGGGTCCAGCACGTCCTGCAGCCGCGGCGGGATGCTGCCCGGTTCCGCGGACTCCGGTCCGACGACCGACAGCGACTGGCCCGGCTCGGCCCGGCCGACCCACTCGATCGCGCGGGTCAGGTCGCGGCTGATGTCGCCGGAGTGGGTCTGCACCTGCATCCCGACGAAGGCGACGTCGTCGGTGCGGCGCAGCGCGGCGGCGGCCATCGGCAGCACGCTGGCCAGGGTGACGTCCGAGCCGTCGCGCAGCGGCAGCTTCGCGGTCGCCGACGGCACGAACTCGCGCAGCGCCACCAGCTCGGGCTCGACGGCCAGGCCCTCGAACGGCCTGGTCACGATCACGTCGGCGGCGCCACCGGAACGACCGTGGCAGTTCTTGTAGCGCTTGCCGGAACCGCACGGGCAGGGCTGACGCGGACCGACGGCGCCTTCCGGCTGGGGCTTGGTGGCGGCGGCTCGCTTCGACACGGCAGATCCAATCGCTAGCGGTGACTACTCAGCGACGCTACCGAACCGGGCCAAACCCGGATCATCCAGGTGGGAGCGGGTCGCCTCGGGGCGGTTGGTCGCCACGTAGCGCACACCCGAGCGCCGGCACAGCTCGACGTCGGCGGGCTCGTCGACCGTCCAGCAGTAGGTGTCCCGCCCGAGCGCGGCCACGCGCGCGGCGAAGCCGGGGTCCGCGCGGAGCAGCCGCACGTCCGGGCCCGCCAGGTCGGCCCACTCGGGCAGCACCCCGCCGCGGCGCGCACGGCTGATCCGGGACAGCAGCAGCACCGTGGGCACCCGCGGGGCGGCCAGCTTGAAGCGGCGCACCGCGGCCTCGGCGAAGGACATCATCAGCACCGGTGCCTCGGCGCGGACCCGCGGGGCGGCCAGGCCGTGCCGGGCCAGCAGTTCGGCCAGCCGGTGCTCGACCAGCCCCCGGTAGCGGGCCGGGTGCTTGGTCTCCACGAACAGCCGGGTTCCGTGGCCGCCGTCGCGCAGCATGCCGAGCAGCTCGTCGAGCGTGAGCACTCCCAGCTCGGTCCGGGCCGGGTCGTGCCAGGAGGCGAAGTCCAGGGAGGCCATCTCGGCGACGGTCAGCCCGCTGACCGCGCCGCGGCCGGTGGAGGTCCGGTCGACGCGGCGGTCGTGCACGCACACCAGCCGTCCGTCCCGGCTTATCCGCACGTCGCACTCGACGGCGTCGGCGCCCTGCTGCAGAGCCAGCTCGTAGGCACCTCTGGTGTGTTCGGCGCGTGCGGAGGAAGCCCCCCGGTGCGCGACGACATCGGGGATCGGCGACACGTCGCCCATTATCCGCGCGGACCGGCCCCGGGCCACGCGACGCGGCTGGCGCGGCGCCGACCCGTCCGGGCGAGGCGGGGTCAGCGCGGTGCCGTGGACGGCCGGGCCGGTCGCTCGGCCGGCGGGGCGGCGCGGACCGCGCGGACCCGGTAGCGGCGCAGGCCCGTGGGGTCGAGCGGGGCGAGCAGCCGGGTCAGCTCGTGCACGACGCGCGCGGTGAGCACGGCCAGCGAGGTGACCAGCGCGTCGTTGATCGCGTGCAGCACGACGCCGTCGGCCAGCGCCTGGACGCCCTCCCGGAAGCCCCACGCGAACACCAGCAGGCCGAGCAGCGCGGTGGCCGCCCACAGCACCCACCACGACCGCACCGCCAGGCTCGGCGAGGGGCGCGCCCCGCGCTCGCGGGCGCCCTCCGCCACCAGCACCGAGTGCTCCAGCTCGGCCAGCGCCGAGCCGGGCACGAACAGGTTCAGGCCCGGCACCAGCGCGCCCACCACGACCTGCCAGTCCGGGCGCGCGGGGCGCATCCCGGTTCGCTCGGCAGCGGCCGAGCGCGCGCGCAGGCCCCACAGCACGACGAACACGCCGGAGACCACCCCGAGCAGCCAGAGGATCAGCCCGGTGGTGCCGACCAGCGCGTCGGAGATCGCCAGCACGGTGCGCGACAGGGCCCCGTCCCGGCTGAGCAGCAGCAGGACGTAGCGCCAGATCTCGGCGGCGGTGGCCAGCGCGGCCACCCCGGCGGTCACCCACAGGACCGCGAGCGCGGTTCCGGCGCTCGCCTCGACGCGCACCATCGGGTCGACCCGCCGGTGGGTCGGCAGCGCCAGCGGCCAGCGCCACGCCAGCAGCGGGAAGCCCCAGCGCGGCACCGCCGGGTAGGAGGGCGGTCCGGTGTAGGGCCGCGGCCTGCGCGGCGGCGCGACGCGGCGCGGACCGCCGGGCGGGGTGGCGACCCACTCCGCCCGCTGCTGCCGGGGTTGGTTCGTCACAGCACGAAGGGCTCGCCGTCGGCTTCCTCGGACACCAGCGGCCTGCCGATGGACGACCAGCCGTTCATCCCGCGCTCGACGTTGACCGCGTCCCAGCCATTGGCGTTGAGGTAGGCGGTGACCTTCGCCGACCGGCCGCCGGACCGGCAGATCACGTAGAGGTGATCGGCCTCGGGGATCTCGTCGAGCCGCTGCACGAGCTCGCTCATCGGCACGTGCACGGCCTCGGGCGCGTGCCCGGCTCGCCACTCGTCGGCCTCGCGGACGTCGAGCAGCGCACTGCCCTCCGGCAGCTGCTCGGGCAGTTCCTCCGGCTGCACGCCGGGCACCTGTCCAGGGGGTGGAGTAGTCACGGTCCCGATGCTGCCACGAGTTGTGTCAACTGCGCGTGAGGGGACACCGAAGACGAAGCGCCCCGGGCCGAAGCGGCCCGGGGCGCTCGCGATCAGCAGCAGGTCAGTGGCTGACCTCCTTCTCGGCGCCCGCTCCGGTGAGGGAGCGGACCTCCATCTCGGCGTACCTCTCGCCGCCGTCCTCGTCCTTGCTGAAGATCGTGCCCAGGTAACCGAGCAGGAACGACAGCGGGATCGAGATCAGGCCCGGGTTCTGCAGCGGGAACACCGCGAAGTCCAAGCCGGGGAACATCGCGTCCTCGTTGCCGGAGACGGCCGGGGACAGCACGATCAGCACGACCGTGATGATCAGACCGCCGTACATCGAGGACAGCGCACCGGTGGTGTTGAAGCGCTTCCAGAACAGCGAGTACAGCAGCGTCGGCAGGTTCGCCGAGGCCGCGACCGCGAAGGCCAGCGCCACCAGGAACGCCACGTTCTGGCCGTTGGCCGCGATGCCGCCCAGGATCGACAGCACACCGATGACCACGGCGGTGATCCGCGCGACCCGGACCTCGGAGTTCTTGTCGTCGACCGCGCCCCGCTTGATCACGTTGGCGTAGATGTCGTGCGCGAACGACGCCGAGGCCGTGATCGTCAGGCCCGCCACGACCGCGAGGATGGTGGCGAAGGCGACCGCGGAGATGAAGCCCAGCAGCAGCGGCCCGCCCAGGTAGGACGCCAGCAGCGGAGCCGCCGAGTTCGCCGCGCCCGGAGCGTTCTTGATCTTGTCGGCGCCCACCAGCGCGCCCGCGCCGTAACCCAGCACCAGGGTGAACAGGTAGAACAGGCCGATCAGCCAGATCGCCCAGACCACCGAGCGGCGCGCCTCCTTGGCCGTCGGCACGGTGTAGAAGCGCATCAGCACGTGCGGCAGACCCGCGGTGCCCAGCACCAGCGCCAGCCCCAGCGACAGGAAGTCCAGCCTGCTGGTGGACGACTCGCCGTACTTGGCGCCCGGGTTGAGCAGGCTCTCCCCGCCGACCTCGGCGGCGTGGCCGAGCAGCCCGGAGAGGTTGAAGCCGTACATGCCCAGCACCCACACGCTCATCACGAAGGTGCCCGCGATCAGCAGCGCGGCCTTGATGATCTGCACCCAGGTGGTGCCCTTCATGCCGCCGATCAGCACGTAGGCGATCATCACGGCACCGACCACGGCGATCACCAGCGACTGCGCGGCCGAGCTGGTCACGCCGAGCAGCAGCGCGACGAGCCCGCCCGCACCGGCCATCTGGGCCAGCAGGTAGAAGAAGCTCACGGCCAGCGTGGACACCGAGGCCGCGGTGCGCACCGGACGCTCCTGCATCCGGAAGCTGAGCACGTCGCCCATCGTGTACTTGCCGGTGTTCCGCAGCAGCTCGGCGACCAGCAGCAGGGCCACCAGCCAGGCGACCAGGAAGCCGATCGAGTACAGGAAGCCGTCGTAGCCGTTGACCGCGATGGCGCCGGCGATGCCGAGGAACGACGCGGCGGACAGGTAGTCACCGGAGATCGCGATGCCGTTCTGCCAGCCCTTGAACGAGCGGCCGGCGGCGTAGTAGTCGGCGGCGGTCTTGGTGTTCTTGCTGGCCCGGAAGACCACGAACAGCGTTGCGACCACGAACAGCGCGAAGATGCCGATGTTGAGCAACGGGTTCCCGCCGGTCGCGGTCTGCGCCAGCGGCTGGGATGCGTGCACCAGGTTCACTTCTCGCCTCCCTCGACCGTTTCCTTGATTTCCTCGGCGATCGGGTCGAGGTTCTTGTTCGCGTACGCCACGTACCACGTCGTGATCGCGAAGGTGGACGCGAACTGCAGGAGACCGAGCACCAATCCGACGTTGATGTTGCCGACCAGCTTGATGCTCATGAATCCGTGCGCGTAGTCGGCGAGCAGCACGTACACCAGGTACCAGACCAGGAACAACGCCGATACCGGGAAGATGAAGTTGCGCAGCTTTCGCCGCAGTGAAGCGAATTCGGGACTGCTTTGCGCAGCGGCCCAGGTTTCGGCGTTAATACCGGACCCGGACCCGTCTTGGTCCGTGGCTCCCACGGCTCTCCTCCCACCAGCAAAAAGGCCACGCCCCGAGCGCTTCGCCGAGGCGTGTACCAGCACGTCAACAACGCCGGAACGCTACGGAGGCCGGGCATCCGGTGTGAAGGTCCGTTAGGAGTACGAACGCTAACGATCGAGTGAAGAACGATACGCGGAACAGTCCCCGCGAAAATGCGACTTTTGGCCGGTTTTTCATCCGTTCGGACTATTGATCTCCCGAAAATCCGAGCTGGCTAGCATCCGAAAGTAGTTGATTGCGGTGGCAAAAGGCCTTCCGCACCAACGATTCCACCGATCGGCGGGAACGCGCTTCCTGCTGCCGGCCGATCCCGGGGTGCTCCTCAGCGCTGGTGCTTCCCGCCCGACGGGCCCGCTTCCTGGGTCAGCGAGGTGTTCATGAACCCGAGGCGGTCCGGCGCGTGCAGGCGCAGCATCAGGCGCCCGACGCCGCTGGGCACCCGGTTGCGGGTGGCGCGGCTGACCCCCCAGGTCACCAGGAAGGAGACCGGCACCGTGACCAGCGCGGGCTGCCCGGCCAGACCCGCCCACCAGGCGTCGCCGCCGGCCATGCCCGCCAGCGCGAACACCCCGACCAGCACGCCGCCGGCGAGCATCCCGCAGGCCGCGCCGACATCGGTCAGCCCGCGCCACCAGATCCCCAGCACCAGCACCGGGCAGAACGTGGAAGCCGCCATCGCGAAGGCCAGCCCCACGCTGCGCGCGATGTTGTGGTCGTCCATCGGCATCGCCAGCAGCACCGGGACCGCGCAGGACACCGCGGCGGCCGTGCGGAAGCTCATGGTGCGCCCCCACAGGCCGTCCCGGGAGGACAGCACCCCGGCGAGGCTGACCACCAGCCCGGAGGAGGTGGACAGGAACGCCGCGAACGCGCCCGCCGCGGTCACCGCGGCCAGCGCCCCGCCCGCCCAGTTGCCCAGCATCGCGTGCGGCAGCAGCAGCACCGCCGCGTCGGTGTTGCCGGTCACCAGCAACTTCGGCACGTAGAGCCGGGACAGCAGGCCGAAGATGGTCGGGAACAGGTAGAACGCGCCCAGCAGCGCCAGCACGTACAGCGAGGTGCGTCGCGCGCCGGCCCCGGAGGGGTTGGCGTAGAACCGGGCCAGGACGTGCGGCAGACCCATCGTGCCCAGGAACGTCGCGATCAGGATCGAGTAGGTCTCCAGCAGGCCCGTGGTCCCGCCGCGCTGCGGCAGCAGCCACTCGGCGTTGCTCGGCTCGGCGTCCGAGACCACCGGCACCGCCGCCCCCGCCGGGAAGCGGAGCTCGCTGCCCGCCTCCACGACGTGCCGCCCCGGCTGCAGGTAGACCGCTCCGGGTTCACCGCCCCGATCGGACCTGCTGAGCCAGACCGGCTCGCTGACCTGGAGCGCCACCCGGGTGTCGATGTGCACCGCGGTGTCCCGCGGGAAGTGCGGCGGCACCGGCTCGTCCAACGCCTGCTGCGGCGGGCCGGTGACGAACACCAGCAGCAGCGCGAAGGCGGGCAGGGTGATCGCGAACAGCTTCACCCAGTACTGGAAGGCCTGCACCAGCGTCACCGCGCGCATCAGCCCGGTCACGATGCTCAGGTGCACCAGCATCGCGACCACCAGGATCCCGGCGTAGTGCTGCCGGAAGCCGGTGATCGCCGAGAGCGTCAGCCCGGCGGCCTGCAGCTGCGGCACCAGGTACAGCCAGCCGATGATCAGCACGAAGACGGTGCACAGCGAGCGCAGGTCGAGCGAGTTCAGCCGCGCCTCGACGAAGTCGGGCATGGTGAAGGCGCCGGACCTGCGCATCGGCGCGACCACGAACAGCATCAGCGCGAGATATCCGGCGGCGAACCCGACCGGGTACCACAGCGCGTCGACGCCGTCCTTGAGCACCAGGCCCGCCACGCCCAGGAAGGACGCGGCGGAGAGGTACTCGCCGGAGATCGCCGCGGCGTTGCGCTCCTCGCGCACCGGCTTGCGCGCGGCGGAGAAGTCCTTGGTGCGCGCGGAGTTCGAACCCCACAGGCCGATGCCTACCGTCGCCGCGACGATCAGCGCGACGCCGGCCAGGGACCAGAGGTTGGAGATCATCGCACCACGTCGTCCAGGGCAGAGCCGTCCCGGGGAGGGCCTTCGACCAAGATCATGCCAGACCGCCGGCGCCTTCGAGGAGCTGCGCGCTCCTGCCGGCGAGCGCCCGGGTCGCTCGCGCCGCCGGGGTCCATCGCGGCGAGGTCGTCGCGAACTCGCTCAGCTCCCCCACCCGCACCTCCCGCAGCAGGTCCACGAAGCGCCTCAGTCGTCGAGCATGTTCGCGAAGTCCTCCTCGTTGCGCTCGGCCAGGCGGGTGCACACCAGGCCGATCGCGACGAGGACCGGGTAGATCAGCACGCCGAGCACCAGCCACGGGATCCGCAGACCCCACGGGGCGAACTCGCCGATCTCCGGAACCAGCCAGAACAGCAGCGGCAGGCCGAAGAGCACGACCCCGGTCACGGCGGCGAGCAGCAGCGCGGTGCGCAGCTGCCGCTCGACCAGGTCGCGGACCAGGCCCTCGAACGCTCCGGTCTGCTCCTCCAGCTCCACGCGCACCCGCGGGACCTGGCGGCCGCGCCGGTCGGCCAGCACCACGCGCTTGCGGCGGGGCCGCGGCGAGGAGTCGCCGAGCCGGGCCCTGATGTCGAAGCCCTCGGGGCTCATCGACGCCTCACTGCTCGTCCCAGCCCTGCCGCGGTGCGCGCACCAGGCGGTCCTTGAGCTCGCGGGTGTGCCTGCGCGAGACCGGCAGCTCGGTGGCCGGGCCGCCGCCGAGGACCACCGAGTACCCCGACGAGGACATCCGGAGCTCGGTGACCAGCGCCAGCGACACCAGGAAGGAGCGGTGGATGCGCAGGAAACCGGCCTCCGACCAGCGTTCCTCCAGCTGGGCCAGCGGGATCCGCACCAGGTGCGAGCCCTCGGTGGTGTGCAGCCGCGCGTAGTCGCCCTGCGCCTCGACCCAGCGGACCTCCTTGCGCGGGATCATCCGCGTGGTGCCAGCGAGCTCGACCGGGATGACCTCGTCGTCGTCCGGGCCGGGAACCTCCAGCTGCCGCTGCGGCCGGGAAGCGTCGCCGATCGCGTCCTGCTGCTTGTTCTTCTCGATGGCGCGCAGCGCGCGGTCCACGCGGTCGGAGTTGGCCGGTTTCATGATGTAGTCCAGCGCCCCGACCTCGAAGGCCTCCAGCGCGTTCTCCTCGTGCCCGGTGATGAACACCAGCGCGGGCGGGTTGCGGAAAGCGGCGAGCACGCGCGCGAGCTCCATCCCGCTCAGCCCCGGCATCGAGACGTCGGCGAACACGGCGTCCACCGTGGGCTCGTCACCGTCGCGGCGACCCGCCAGCTCGGAGTCGTCGCTGCGCAGCAGGCGCAGCGCCTCCGCCGCGTCGAAGGCCGTCAGCACCCGCCCGACGCGTGGATTGCTGCCGAGCAGGTACTGCATCTCGTCCAGACCGGCGCGCTCGTCGTCGACCGCGAGGACGACGAGCCCGGCGGGATTCTCACGTGTACTCACAGCATTCCAAATCGTGCCGCGCCACCGGCGCACCTGTCCATGTCCCGATCAGGTACCACGCCAAGACGAATCCCGGAACCCGTTGTCAGCGCGGCAACCCCGCTCTCCGCGAGCAGCTCGGCACCGCTTTCAGCTCAGCAGAGCAGTTTTTCGCCCAGCCCGACCAGATTATTACTCCGTTCACGGGAGTCGATCAACGTCGAGGCGTTGCTCCGTTCGGGGCAAGTCGGGAACCGACCCGCGGATCACAGCCCGAAGCGGTTCCACAGGGCCCGGTGCTCCAGCGCGTCCAGCGCGGAGAGCACGTTCTCGGCGGGGCCGCGCCCCAGCGCGGTCTGCGCGCCCATCCCCAGCCTCGCCAGCAGCGGCTTGCGCGCCTCCACCGTCTGGACGTGCGCGTCCGGGTACTTGCTCTCCACGATCTCGCGCAGCGTGCCGACGCCGTCGACGAGCCCCAGCTCGTCGGCCTTCGCCCCGGTCCACACCTCGCCGGAGAACAGCTCCTCGGCCGTACCGGTGAGCCGGCCGCCGCGCCGCTGCCGCACCCAATCGGTGAACTGCCCGTGCAGCTCGTCCTGCAGGCCGCGCAGCCACTGCACGTCCTCCTCCTTCTCCGGGCGGAAGGGGTCCAGCCGCACCTTGTTCTCGCCCGCGGCGTAGACCCGGCGCTCCACGCCGAGCTTCTCCATCAGGCCGGTCATCCCGAACGACGCGCTGACCACGCCCACCGAACCGACCAGCGAAGTCTTGTGCGCGTAGATCTCGTCGGCGGCGCAGGCCAGCCAGTAGCCGCCGGAGGCGGCGACGTCCTCGCAGAACGCCAGCACCGGCACGCCCTTCTCGTCGGCCAACCCGCGGATCCGGTCGGCGACCAGCGCGGACTGCGTCGGTGCGCCGCCCGGCGAGTTGATCGACAGCACCACCGCGGACAGCCGGTCCTGGCCGAACGCTCGGGTCAGCGCGGATTCGGTGGTCTGCAACGAGATCGTCGGCCTGCTCATCGGCGAGGGCTGCGGCGTGATCGGCCCGTGCAGCTTGACCACCGCCACCACCGGACCGCGCTCGGCCTTCTCGGCGAGCTTGCCCGGCAACTTCCCGGTAACGCTGCTCACCAGATCGGCGAGCTTCTGCGGTGCGTTGTCGTTCATGCCCAGAACGCTACCGGCTCACGGCCGGTCCGGCGGCCAACCCCACGGGCGGCTCGCCCACCGGGTGCGCGGCCGGGCGAACCCCGGGAGCGAACTTCGGCACCCGCATGATGACCTTCATGCCCGCGCCCTGCTCGGTCTCGACCACCAGGCCGTAGTCGTTGCCGAAGGTGGCCCGCATCCGGTTGTTGATGTTGCCGAGCCCCACGTGCGCGCCGGTGAGGTGCGCGTTGGCCAGCTCCGCGTCGAGCAGCTCCGGGTCCATCCCGATACCGTCGTCGTCGACGCTGATCAAGGCCTCGGAACCGCGGTCCTCCGCGGTGACCGACACGGTGCCGCCGCCCGGCTTGTTCGCCAGCCCGTGCCGCACCGCGTTCTCCACCAGCGGCTGCAACGCCAGGAACGGCACCACCACGGGCAGCACCTCGGGGGCGATCTTGAGCTCGACGTTGAGCCGGTCCGGACCGAACCGCGCGCTCTCCAGGGTCAGGTAGCGGTCGATGTTGCGGATCTCGTCGGCCAGCGTCGTGTAGAGCCCGCTGTTGCGGAACGAGTAGCGGGTGAAGTCGGCGAACTCCTGCAGCAGGTCCCGCGCGTGCTCCGGGTCGGTGCGGATCAGCGAACCGATGGTGTTGAGGGCGTTGTAGATGAAGTGCGGGGAGATCTGCGCGCGCAGCGCGCGCACCTCGGCCTGCGCCAAGCGCTCCTTGGACTCCTGCAGCTCGGCCAGCTCCAGCTGGGTGGACACGTAGTGCGCCACCTCGCCCGCGGCCACCATCAGCCGCTTGCGGTCGCCGCCGGCGATGACGGTCAGCGCGCCGCGCACCTCGCCCTCGACCTTCAGCGGGACCACCGCGCCGTGCCGCATCGGGCAAGGGCGCTGCTCGCAGACCACGTCGCCGTGGTCCAGGAAGTCCCGCTTGCCGGTGCGCAGCACCTGCTCGATCTTGGTGCGCAGGTCGGCGTAGTGGTGGTTGGCCTCGCCGTCCCAGGTCAGCAGGGTGCCGTCGGCGTCCACGATGCCCACCGCCACGCAGGACAGCAACTTGCGCAGGTGCGGAGCCGCGCCATCGGCCGACTCCTGGTTCAGGCCGGCGCGCAGGAACGGCGCCACGCTGGTCACCCGGTGCAGGGCCGCCAGCGTGGCGTCCTCCACCGAGGTGCTCACCCGGCGCGCCCGGCACAGCAACACGAACATCCCGAGCACGGCGAGCGCAGCGAGCGTGGTCAAGACCGTCCGCTCCGTCAACAACTCCGCCACAACATCAATCTGCCCGACCCGCACGGAAGGAATCAAGGCGACTACGGTAAGTGCGGGATTTTCGTCGGTGAACGGTCTCGGAACCTTCCGCCCAGCGGGAGAACGGCACGTGCGCAGGCCAGATGGCCTGTGCATAACTCGCCGAGTTATCCACAGGCTGTGGAAGGGTCACTTCAGCAGGCGGGACATCCGCCGGTCCGCCAGCTGCTTGCCCCCGGTCTGGCAGGTCGGGCAGTACTGCAACGACCGCTCGCTGTAGGAGACTTCCCGGACCGTGTCACCGCACACCGGGCACGGCAACCCGGCGCGGCCGTGCACCCGCATCCCGGAGCGCTTCTCCGCCTTCAGCCGCGCAGCGTCCTGGCCCACCGAGCGCTGCACGGCATCCCGGAGGATCTCCTGAGCACAGGCGTGCAGCCGGTTCACGGCGGCGTCGTCCAGCCGGCCGGCGGCGGCGAACGGGGACAGCTTCGCGGCGTGCAGGATCTCATCCGAATAGGCGTTGCCGATGCCGGCCAGCGCGGACTGGTCGGTCAGCAGCGTCTTGATCCGCTCGGTGCGACCGCGCAGCACCCCGGCCAGCCCCGCGACGTCGATCTCCAGCGCGTCCGGCCCCAGCTTGGCGATGCCGGGCACCTCGGACGCCTCGCCGACGACCCAGACCGCGAGGCTCTTCTGCGTCCCCGCCTCGGTCAGGTCGAAGCCCGGGCCGCCGAGGTGCACGCGCAGCGCGATCGGCCCCCTGCCCGGCTTCGGCGGCACCGGCGAGAGCTCGTCGGACCAGCGCAGCCAGCCCGCCCGCGCCAGGTGGCACACCAGGTGCAGACCCGCGCAGTCCAGGTCCAGGTACTTGCCGTGCCGCCGCGCGTCGGTCACCACCCGCCCGGCCAGCTCGGCGTGCGAGGGCTGCGCGGTCTTGAGCGCGCTCATCGAAGCCAGGTCGACGCGGCTCACCGACCGGCCGACCGCGTGCGCGCGCAGGTGCTGCGCCAACGCCTCGACCTCGGGAAGTTCCGGCATCCACCCAGTGTGCCCGAAACCCCGGGGTTCACTCGGTGGGTTGCAGGCTGCCGTTCATGTCCGGCTCGGCGTAGAGCTCGATCTCGCGGGCGACCTTGGAGACCTCGGCGCGCGCGTCCACGTAGCCGCGCACCACGCCCACCCAGGTCTCCGGCGGGTTCTCGTCGGCGTCCCCCGGCGTCGCTGCGTAGACCGACCACGGGCGGTGGATCAACCAGCGGGCCGGGAAGAACAGGACCGCCAGCACGAGGACGAGGATCAGCCACCACGGCACGATCACCTCGTCGGGCGTCCAGGCGATGAACAGCACCACCAGCGCCGCCAGCGCCGCGCCCACGATGATCGCCGGCCCGGAACCGCCGTTGACCTCGTGCTCGAACTCGTCCACCGCGATCGGGTTGGACCACTCCAGGTTGGCCTTGATCGTCCACTCCCGGCCGTCGGAGCCTCGCACCACCCGGTTCATCGTCGCCTCCCCGCCCACCCGGGCTGGTCGCTGGAACGCCAACACGTCGCCCGCCGACCGGTCGTCGGCGGCGCCCGCCATTGTCGATCATGGCCCCTGGTCGCGCCAAGCGCGCGCCGCCCGAGTCACCCGTCCGCTGCGCGAAAGGGGACCCCCCTCTGAACCCCCGTTGAACGGTGCGCTAAAGTACTCACCAACAGCGAAACGGAGCGACGAGCTCCCGGACGCGATGAATACGCGGATGTAGCGCAGCTGGTAGCGCATCACCTTGCCAAGGTGAGGGTCGCGGGTTCGAGTCCCGTCATCCGCTCGGTGCGAGGAGCCCGGTCCACAGCGGTTGGACCGGGCTCCTCGCCGTTCGTCCCGGGCGGTGCGTCGGATCCCCGGGAGGCGCTGGCCGTGCGATCCGGGCGGGCCGCGCCGCTCCGGCCGTCGAACTTCACCACGAGTTCAACGCCGAGCGCGCGTGCCAACCGCTCGATCAGCGGAAATGGCGGGGACGTGCCCCCGGCTTCGAAACGAGCCGCGGCGGGCTGCGTCGCACCCGCGGCTCCCGCCAGCTGGGCCCGGGTCTTCCGGAACGCCGGCAGCAGCACGATCCGCCGTCCTGACGCGATCACAGGTCATCCGAACGGAGTTCCCGTCCAGACGGAACCGGAGTTCCCGGAGCTCGCCGCTGAGCTGTCGCGCGTACGGCTCAGCCAGTAGCGGTCCTCGCTCGGCGAGCAGGTCGACGTGGAAGGCGGCCGTTGAGGAACGCGCGCAGGACCGAGCTCGAACCCAGCGCGTTCACCATCGAGCGACATCAGTCGTCGAACGCGCACCGCTGCTCCGGACGCGGCCGGGGCCGACTCGGGTGGATCAGTCCTGCTGGACGCCGGTGCCCACCGGGCAGCTGACGCCGGTGCCGCCCAGGCCGCAGTAGCCGTCGGGGTTCTTGGCGTCCGAGAGGTACTGCTGGTGGTAGGTCTCGGCGTAGTAGAAGGCCTGGAGGTCGGCGATCTCCGTGGTGATCGGCCCCTTGCCCGCTTGCGCGAGCGCTCGTCCGAACGCCTCGCGGCTCGCCTCGGCCTCGGCGCGCTGCTGCTCGTCGGTGCAGTAGATCGCCGAGCGGTACTGGGTGCCCAGGTCGTTGCCCTGGCGCATGCCCTGGGTGGGGTCGTGGTTCTCCCAGAAGACCTTCAGCAGCTGCGGGTAGCTGATCCGCTCCGGGTCGAAGACGACCAGGACCGCTTCGGTGTGCCCGGTCAGGCCGGAGCAGACCTCCTCGTAGGTCGGGTTCGGGGTGTGACCGCCCGCGTAGCCGACCGCGGTGGTCCACACGCCCTCGGTCCGCCAGAAGACCCGCTCGGCACCCCAGAAGCAGCCCATGCCCACCACCGCCGTGGCCGTGCCCTCGGGGAACGGGCCGACGAAGCTGCGGTCCGGGAACACCGCGTGCTGCGGGTCGACCGGCATCGGGGCGTCGCGGCCCGGGAGGGCCGACGCCGGGTCGATCATGCTCGTCCTCGCACCGAAAAGCGCCATGAGCACCACGATACGCCCCGGTCAGCGCAGGTCCCGGCGGTTGGGATCGGCACCTCGCGGCCGCACCTGCCGGGTTTCCCCGGGCCCGGGCCGCGGCGGGCGCGGCGCCCCCTCGACCTCGCCGGAGAGCCGCCTGGCCAGCGGCGAATCCTCCGCCGCGGTCGGCGGGCGCGGGGGCTGGCGGTGCCCGGGCGGCTGCGGAGCGGGGCGCGGCGGCGGGCGCCACACGGCGTCCTGCCTGGCCTGCGGCCCCGCCCTCGGCGGTTCGACGCGGGGCGGTTCGGCCCTCGCCGGTTCTGGGCGGGGCGGCGGTTCCGCGCGGGGCGGTTCAGGTCGCGGCCGCCGCGGCGGTTCCGCGCGCGCGGGTTCGGGCCGGGTCGGCTCCGGGGGCACCGCGTCGTGCTGCCGGGTCACCTCGGAGTCCGGGTCGGCCAGCGGCTCCGGCTCGCGCTCGGGGGCCGGGGTGAGCAGGTGGCGCAGCTTCATCGTCGGGTCCTCGACGAACTTCCACGACAGCGTGCCCAGCACGTAGGCGATCGGCGCCGCGCAGACCAGCATGATCCACTCGTTGCGGATCCCGGCCATGGCCAGCAGCTGCTGCGTCGGGAAGCCCCAGACGTACACGCCGTAGCTGCCGTTGACCCACACCCCCGGCACGGTCAGCCGCTCCGGCCAGAAGTGCCCCGCGACCACCACGGCGTAGCTGACCGCGAAGGCCATCAGGAACGACGCGGCGATGCTGTTGGGCATCAGCGCCAGCACCACCAGGCCCGCCGCGGCGGCCAGCGGCGACAGCGGCACCCGGTACAGGTTGAGCACGACGCCCAGCGCGAAGGCCACCAGGAACGCCACCAGCGACTCCACCGGCACGCTCAGCAGCGAACCCGCCGACTCCGCGCCCGGCGTCTGCTCCAGGTGCCGGTCCCAGATCACCAGCGCGACCAGCGCCACGACCGCCAGCCAGCGCCGCTCGCGCTTCGCCGTGCCCGCCACGAGCAGCACGAACAGGCCCGCGTAGGCCAGCAGCTCCATCGGCAGCGTCCACAGCGAGCCGTTCACCGCGTCCGGCCAGGGGTTGTCGGCGAACACCCCCGGGAGCTCGTGCTGGAGGGTGACCAGCCCCGCGTTGTCGACGATGTAGGCCCAGGTGCCGTGCGCCGCGAAGTACTCGCCCACCGGGAGATCGCTGACCAGCGGCCCGACGATCAGCGCCATGCCCACCGAGACGGTCAGCATCGGGGGCCACAGCCGCAGCACCCGCTTGGCGGCGAACCGGCCGGGGTGCGGGTCGCGCATCCAGCTCTCGGTGATCTGGAAGCCGCTCATGGCGAAGAAGCCCATCAGCACGCCCTCGTCGGGCTGCACCGGCCACCAGGCCGGGAACAGGTCGCCGTGCCCGGACAGCGGGGAGCTGTGCCCGTAGATCACCAGCAGGGCGCCGATCATGCGGATCCAGGCGAACCCGTGCGCGGGGTCGGCGAACAACTCCGGGCGAGCGTGCTCGACGCGCGCTGCACCCACCAACATCACCTCGTCAACCCCGGCTTGCCGAACGCTGCGTAGCCTAGCGGCGGCCGGGGCTCGCCCGAAGCGCTTTGCGCCAGTGACCCCCAGGTCACGCAGGGCACGGAGTTGTTTCGTTATCCGGACACCGAACCCGATCACCCACCTCGGGGTGCCAGAATGGCTCGCGCGATCGTGAACATCCGGAAAGGGCCTATCGGTGACCTGGCAAGACGAGTTGCAGAACCTCGACGCCGAACTCGCAGCGGGACGCATCTCCGCGGAGGAGTACCGACAGCGCCGCGACGCCCTGCTCGCCCGGGAGCAGGACGACAACTCCGCGGGCTTCCCGCAGGAGGACCCCTCCGGTGAGCCCGGCGAGGGCGAGGGCACCGCCGAGCTCGCGGGCGAGGAACCCACCAGGAACGTGCAGCCCGTGCCGGGCGAGGAACCGACCCGCAACGTCGAGCCCGTCGCGGGCCAGGAGCCGACCGCGCAGGTCGCCCAGCCCGGGGAGAAGGACCCGTTCCCGCCGGCCTTCAGCTGGAGCGACGCCGCCAAGCAGGGCGCCCAGCAGACCGGCACCGGCGAGGAGACCACCCAGGTCGTCCGGCCGTTCGCCCAGCCCGCGGAGGGTTCCGGCCCGCACAGCGTCACCCCGCCGCCCCCGCCGCAGTGGGGACCGCCGCAGGCCGCGCAGGCGCCGTGGCCGCAGCAACCGCAGCCCCAGCAGCCCGCCTGGGGCCCGGTGGAGACCACCGGAACGCCGTGGGGCGACGGCCTGCCCGGATCGACCGAGACCGGTGACGCGCCGTGGATGCGGCAGGGCCCCGAGGTCTTCGAGGGCGCGGGCAAGCCCGGCAAGGGCAAGCTGATCACCGGGCTGTTCCTCGGCGCGGTGCTGCTGGTCGCGGTGATCGTCGCCGCGGTGTTCTTCTTCACCAGCCGAGGCGACGACCGGGCCTCCGAGCCCAGCCCGGCCGCTCCCCCGCCGCCCGCGCCGACCGCGACCAGCGATCCGCTGCCCGAACCGCCCGCCGCCAAGCCCGCTCCGGGCGCCACGCCGGAGGCCCTGGTCGCGGTGCCCGGGCCGCCGCACCCGTGGGCCGGGCCGCTGGACGTGCCGAGCCTGCAGGGCCCCAAGTCCGGCCTGCTGCCGCAGGGCCTCGCGCAGACCGCGCTGCAGAACGGCCTGGTCGAGGGCTGGTTCAACGGCACCGACGGGGTCGATCCGAAGTCCACGCTGATCGCGCTGAAGCTGCCCGACCAGGAGGCGGCGAAGACGGTGGCCGACAAGTACCTGGACAACCAGCGCGGCCTGTCCGAGGTCGAGTCGCTGTCCTACCAGGGCGTTCCGGTGGTCTCCACCGGCGGCACCTTCCGCACCGCCTACGTGGCCCACAACTACGCGATCATCCTGGACGTCTCGGGCGACCCGGCGGCCGAGGACGCCGCTCGCGGCGCGTTCAAGACCCTCCTCGACCAGCAGCTCGCCCAGACCCCGCCGACGGCGAAGAGCTGAGCGCCGCTCGGGGAGCCCGCTGCCCGGCGGTTCGGGTGGCGGCCGCCCGGGCGCGACCGCACCTCCGGCGAAGGAGGTGCCCCGCGCCCGCTCAGCCGAGGTCGAGCTTGGCCAGGAGGTCCTGGAGAGCCGCCCGGGAGGCCTCGGGGCCGAACTGGCGGGCCACCGCGTCCTTGCCCGCGGCGGACAACCGGGTCCAGGTCTCGTCCTGCTCGAGCAGGGTGCGCACGCCCTCGGCCAGGGACTCGGCGTCGTCGCCGAGCAGCACCTCCTCGCCGGGGCGCAGGTGCATGCCCTCGGCGGCGATCGAGGTGCCCACGACCGGGACGCCCAGCGCGAGGCTCTCGCCCACCTTGCCCTTCACCCCGGCGCCGAACCGCAGCGGGGCCAGCACCACCCGGGCCGCGGCGTACTCCGGCTCCAGCTCGGCGACCCAGCCGTGCACCCGCACCCCCGGGCCCTCCAGGGCGCGCACCTCGTCGGTCGGGTTGCTGCCGACCACGTGCAGCACCGCGTCCGGGCAGCTCCGCCGGACCAGCGGCATGATCTCGCGGGCGGCCCAGCACGCCGCGTCGACGTTCGGCGGGTGGTCGAAGCTGCCGACGAACAGCACGTCCCGGCGCCCCGCGGGCCGCGCCTGCTCGTCGGGGATCTGGTGCACGTTGGACAGCACTCGGACGTCGGCCTCCGGCACCAGCTCGCGCAGCAGCGCCTGCTCGGCCTCGGAGACCACCAAGGTCACGTCGCAGGCGCGGGTCAGGCCCAGCTCCATCTGCCGGGAGGCGAAGGCCTTGCGGGTCAGCGCTTCCGCCCGCTCCGGCTCGCCCTGCCGCTCGGCCAGCTCGGCCTCCCGCTCCAGGCGCAGGAAGTGCACGTCCACCGTGTCGTAGGCGACCACCGCCTGCGGCGCGCGGGTGCGCAGCTCCTCCAGCAGGCTCCAGGCGACCTGCGGGCGGGACAGCAGCGCGAGCGAGATCTCCGGCCCCGCCTCGTGCAGGAAGGCCTGCTGCAGCTCGGGCTCGGGCAGCACGGTGACGCCCCGCTGCTGCAGCTGCTCGGTGTAGGGCGCCAGCGCGGCGTGGTTGGCGGGCAGGAACACCACCCGGCAACCCAGCTCGACCAGCTGCTCCAGCACCCGCCGGATGCGCACCGAACCGGAGTCGAAGTCCGGGCGCGGCACCTGGTGGTCCTTGACCAGCACGAGCGGACCGCGGTGACCGCGGGTGCCGCGCTGCCGGGCCAGCCAGAGGTTGCGCGGCGAGGCCGCGGGCAGGTGCTCGGCGGCCAGCGTCCCGGCCCACTTCTCGACGAAGACCCGGCGGTTGAGCTCCTGGTGCTTCTTCACCCCCGTGCCCTCGTCGGTCCCGTTGGACACGCCCTCGTGGTGCACCACGACGGCCTCGGGCTGCACCACCGTGCGGTACCCGGCCGCGCGGATCGCGAAGGCCAGGTCGGTGTCCTCGTAGTAGGCGGGCGCGAACCGCGAGTCGAACCCGCCGACCTGCTCGAAGACGTCGGTGCGCACCAGGATCGCCGCGCCGGAGCAGTAGTCCACGTCGCGCAGCACGTTGAACTCGGCACCGGCCGCGTCGCGGTCGCGCCCGTAGTTCCAGCCGGTGCCGTCGGCCCACACGATCCCGCCGCACTCCTGCAGCCTGCCGTCCGGGTAGACCAGCTTCGCCCCGACCATCCCGATGCGGTCGTCGGAGCGCGCGGTGTCGATCAGCACGTCCAGCCAGGACTCGGTGACCTCGGCATCGTTGTTCAGGAAGAACAGGTACTCGCCGCGGGCGTGCTCGGCGCCGAGGTTGCAGGCGCCGATGAACCCGAGGTTGCGCTCGGCGCGCACCAGCCGGACGCCCTCGCACTCGGCGAGCCGCGCGGCGCTGTCGTCGGGCGAGGCGTCGTCGACGACGATCACCTCGAAGGGCACCGAGACGACGTGCCCGGCCAGCATCCGCAGGCACTGCCGGGTGTAGGACCACTTGCCGTGCACCGGCACGATCACGCTGACCGAGGGCTTCTCGCTGCGCGGCACGGGCAGCGGGCCGGTTTCGGGCACCTCGGCGACCTGCGGCGCACCGGGCTCGCGGCCGAGCAGGATCTCGTAGGCGTCGCGGCGGCCGGTGCCGCGCGGCGCGACCCGCTCGACGACCTTGCGGTACTTGGTCACCGCACGCTGCACCAGCGCCGAGTTCTGCGCGGCCAGCTCGGCGTTGCGCTCGGCGAGTTCGGCCGACCGCTGCTCGGCCTCGGCGACGCGGGTCTCCAACCGGGCGACGGTGTCGCGCAGCCAGTCGATGCGCGCCTGGGCGCGCTCGGCGTCCTGCTCCCGCCGGGTCAACTCGCCGGTGACCCCGGTCAGCTCGCCGGTGGCCCGGTCCGCGCGGGCCTCCTGCTCCTTGCGGAGCTCCTCCAGCCGCGCGACGGCGCCCTTGAGCTCCTCGGACTCGCTGCGGCTGCGCTGGTAGAGCTCGTTGAGCTTGGCCACGTCGGCGACCGCCTCGTCCCGCTCGCGCTGCAGCGAACCGGTGTCGGCACCGCGCGCGATGCTCAGCGCGGCGTCGGTGAGGACCGCGGCGGCGGGCAGCTTGGGCAGCTGCCGGTTGGAGGCGATGCCGACCAGGTAGGTGTGCGGCACCCCCTGCCGCACCGCCCAGGAGTCCTGCACCTGCTCGATGGTCTGCAGCCGGACCCCCTCGATCGCGGTGTCCGGGTCCCCGTGGTCGAAGGGCACCAGCAGCGAGCCCGCGGTGACGTTCTGCTTGAGCACCGCCACGTGGCGGAAGTCGTCCTCCAGCAGCGAGTGGTACTCCTGCGCGGTGAGCTCGTGGACGTGGAACGGGTTGTCGTTGCCGTGCTCGTGGCTGTAGACGGCGGTGTCCGGGGTGCTGCTGATGAACAGCCCGCCCTGGGCGAGCCGGGCCTTGACCAGCGCCAGCACCGCCGCGTGGTCGCTGACGTGCTCGATGGCCTCGAAGCAGGTGATCACGTCGAAGGGAGCCGCGTCGGCCAGCAGCTCGGGGTCGGTGATCGAGCCGATCCGGAAGTCGATGCCCGGGTAGTTGCGCCGGGCGTGCTCGACGGTGCGCTCGTCGACGTCCACGCCGACGACCTCGGCCCCCTCCTCGGCCAGCAGCGCGGCGCCGTAGCCCTCGCCGCAGGCCAGGTCGAGCACGCGCTTGCCGCGGACGAAGCGGGCCGCCAACGCGTACCGGTGGTAGTGCTCGTAGACCACCTGCACGTCGTCGGCCCAGGGAACGCACCGCTCCCCGGTCCAGTCGATCAGCCGCTCGTCCATCGAACTCCCTCGCCGAAAGCCACGTTTTGGACAAAGGCTATCGCTCGGCGAACCCCGTTCGACGCCGTTCGGGGAAGCTCGTTCCAACGCGGGCGCAGATCGGGTTCCCGTCGCTCAGGACAGGACCGAGCAGGGCAGCACGACGCCGAACGGATCGGCCCCGACCTGCGGCGCGACGGTGATCACGACCTCGTCCGCCCCGGGGGGATCGGCGAACACCGGCGCGACCTGCGGCGGTCGCAGGTGGCGCGGTTCGCGGCAGATCGCGGCGGCGCGCTGCACATCGGCGACCCAGACGGGGCCGCGGGAGCGAACGGAAGCGCCCGCCCAGTCGCCGAGCAGCTGCGCGACCAGCAGAGCCGCGATCCCGGCGGCCACCGGAAGGGCGCGACCACCGCGCCACCGCCGGGTCGTGCTGTCGGCGAGAACCAGCACCGCCACCCACAGCAGCAGGATCGGGACGATCGTGTAGCGGGAGCCCCCGAGGCTGAACGGGTCGCGGTCCAGCAGAGCGCCGGTCCCGCCGACCACCCCGCCGCGCACCCCGACGGGAACGCAGAGGTAGAGCACCGAGATCTCGATCGCCACCGCGGCCGTCAGGCGCGCCGCGCGATCGCTGCGGGCCGCGAGCGCTGCCAGAACCGCGAGCACACCGGCCGACACCAGCGCCACCACCGGTGTCCCGAACTGCTCGTAGACCGGGCCGAGCGCGCGGTCGCCGACGGCACCGCTGGTCAGCACCCGCAACCCGTAGATCCGCGGCAAGTCGCCGAGCCGGGTCTCCGCCCACGCCATCGTCGTGGTCTGCGAGTACGCGTGCACCTGCGGCACGAGCGCGAGGAGCATCGCCGCGGGCGTGGCCAGGGCGACCCGGTGCCGCAGCGCCGCTCCCACCAGCGCGGCGGGCAGCACCAGCACGGCGAGCGGATCCGACAGGACGGCCAGCGCCCCGACCGCGGCACCGGCGATCCGCCCCCGGGTCGACCTCGGCGAGGCGAGCAAGATCCAGAACGCCGCGTACGCCAGGTACCAGTGCAGGTTGGCCACCGAGGCGTTGACCTCGAAACCGGCCTGCGGGAGCAGCGGCACCAGGGCGGTCGCCAGCACCCGCGCCCACGGCGCCGCGAGCACCCGAGCGCTCGCGAACCACACGAGCAGCGAGACCAGGCCCACGACCAGCGCTGCCACGACGGCGAGCCCGGTGGCCATCCGCGTCGGGGGCAGCAGGGAGACCGGCTCCGCCGCCAGCCGCGCGACCAGTTGCAGGTAGCCGGCGTGCGGAGCGGTCAGCGCCTGCCACGTCGTGGTGCGCAGGGCGTCGTCGAGGAAGACGCCGCCGTCCTCGGCCCAGACCACGTCGGCGGCCCCGAGCCCGGAGCCCCGGACGAGCTGGAGCCAAGCGGCCAGCAGCACCCAACCGGCGCTGAGCACCGCGATCCCGCACCGCCCGCCCCGGTTCGCCGGGTCCGCCGCTCGCGCTCCGCTCGTGCCGTGCTCAAGCACGCCGCGAGAGCGAGCGCTTGGCGCGCCGCGCGATGCGGACGACCTCGCGGACCGGCTTCGGCACGCGCTCGCGGTCGAGCTGCCGACCCAGCTCCTCGTTGCGGTTCCGCAGCGCGTCGAGCTCCTCGGCGTGCCGCCTGATCAGCTCGTCGCAGCGGCTGCGCAGCTCGGCCACCTCGGCGTTGCGGTCCTGCAGCTCGCGAACCTGCCGGTCGGCCTCGTCGGCGTGCGCGACGGCTTCGGCCTGCATGGCGAGCACGCGGGTGTAGAGGGCCAGGCGGTTGTTCTCCATCGCCGACAGCAGCGCGGACCCGGTGTACGGGCTCAGCGCCTCGCCGATCAGCTGATCGGCTTCGCTGCCCTCCCGCAGGAGCACCCCCAGCCCGAACACCGCGGGCACGATCTCCAGCCGCCCGCCGTGCTCGGCGATGGCGTCCTCGGTCGCGGTGAGCACGCCGTTGCGCTCCCCGCCCGCCGTCGTGGCGAAGGTGAACTGGCCCGCGCCGACGAAGCCGGAGGGCGTGAGGTCGTCGTGCCAGATGGTCGGCCCGTCGTCGCTCGACTCGTGGTGCTGGTCGCCCGGTGACCGCGGCAGGTAGTAGAGATCGCGGCGGGAGCAGGGCCACAGCACGTCGTGCAGCACGACCACCGCGTCGGGCGCGTTGACGAGGATCCAGTCCAGCTCCGCGCGCACCGCGGCGTAGTTGTGGTCGCCGTCGAGCACGTACAGGTCCGCGATCGGGATCTCGGGGAGCACGTCCGGCGAACGACCCTCGACCAGGTGCAGCGCGTCGTGCTCGGCCAGGGTGCGTCGCAGCTGCTCGGTGGGGGCGGGCTCGACGCAGTGGACCGCCTCCGCGCCGAGCTCGGCGTAGCACGCGCTGACCTGGCCGGTTTCCACGCCGACCTCGACCACGGTGCGGATGGGCCGGTGCTCGAAGACCACCGCCAGGACTTCCCGGAACAAGGCCATCGAGTGCAGCAGCAACGGCTGCTGGCGGGCGCTGCGGGCCTGGACGTGCGGGTCCTGCCGGGTGCCGACCTCGTTCGCGGCTTCAGCGACCAGGGTCATCGCGCTCCTCCGATCTTGCGCAGTGCCATGCGGGCTCCGCCGGCGGCGACCCCGCGCAGCCCGCCGGCGCGGAGCTCCTCTCGGAGCCGCCCGGTGAGGCGCCGCAGTTCGGGTGCCGGTCGCACGCGGTGCGCGAGCCCGGACCGCGACTGCGGCAGACTCGCGAAGGCGATGGTCACCTGGGCAGAGGTGACGGGTCCGCCGGCGCGGTTGGCGATCGGAAGCCAGACCGCGCCGTGCGGTTCGTGGAACTCGATCATCGTGCCCCCGAGCCAGTCGCAGTCGGCGAAGACGAGCCCGGCGAAGTCCTCGGACCGCTCCCACCGCAGGTGCTTGGGTTCCGGATCTCCCTCGACGTAGGCCGCGACCTCCACCCAGTCCACCCGCACGATCGCCGGTTGCCCGGGGATCGCCAGCGAGACGTCCAGCGCGCCGTGCGACTCGAACCCGATGCGGGCGAAGGACAGCCCGTTGTGGTTGACCCTGACCCGGCGGCGCGGGCCGTCGTGCCACTCGTCGTCGGAGGTGCGGAACCGCAGCCGCGTCTCCGGGCCCTCGCCCACCATCTCGAACAGCGCGGGATCGACGGCCCCGCTGCGCAGGGCGCTCACCGCCGCGCTGAGCTGCGGATCGGCCGCGGCCAGCAGGGCCGGCCAGAACGCGTCCCGCATGTGCAGGTCGTCGAGGTCGGCCGGGGACATGTACGGCACCCCCGCCATCAGGTCGCCGGGCAGGATGCGGGTCACGACCGAGGAACCGAAGTTGTCGTCGTGCCGCCAGGAGCCGAACACCGCGGCCTCGGACGCGCTCGGCGCCTTCAGCGCCGCGGTCGTGATCTCCGCGAGCCGCTCCGGGTTCAGCAGCGGCCACTCACCGCCCGCGGCGCGGACGTGGCGATTCCAGTTGTGCTGGAAGCCGCGAATGCCGTCCTGCACCGCGCGCCACTCGAGCTCCTGGGTGGACGAGCTGTTGGAGGTGCCCAGCACCGGCTCGCCGAGATCGGTGAAGTCGAGCAACGACCCGCAGCGGGCGCTCACGCACTGCTCGATCACCTCGGGGCTGCGGGACAGGGCGTGGACGACCTCGTGCGGGCAGCCGCTCTGCCCCAGGTACCCCTCGGTCCGCTGCCCGGCCAAGGGGAGCCGGCCCGAGCGGTGGTCGGTGGCCAGGTAGTAGCCGGCCGTGCGGACGTCGGATCCGTTGCGCCGCAGCACCCGGGCCAGCTGGTACTGGATGGTGCCACCCCAGCCCAGGTCCACCAGCACGAGTTCCTCGGCGTCCAGCGCTCCCGCCTCGCGCAGCGAGCGCAGCAGCCGGTCCCGCACGCCGGCCACGGTGGTCGCGAGCCGGTTCCGCAGGTGCGGTGCCTCGGTCAACGCCACCGTGACCCGCTCCCGCAGCTCCGGCTGGTCGAGGAGCATGTCGAGCTTGTCGGCCAGCGCGGGCACGTCACCGGGGCGCAGGTGCAGGGACTGAAGGAGCTGGGAGACGGTGAGCCGGTAGCTGCGCCCGATGAACTCCCGGACCGCTTCCTGGTCGTAGCTGTCCAGCGCGGCCACCGAGGTGATCTGGCGGGACAGCCAGATCGGCTTGGCCGTCACCTCCCAACCGCGGGTCCGAGCCGCCTCGTCGACCAGTTCGGAGAGCAGCTCGCCCTCGCGCATCGGGCACCACACGACCTTCTGGCCCATCTCGTGGGCGCGGCGCGCAACCCAAGCGGCGAAGCCGGTCAGGACCGGGCCGAGCACCCCGGCGCCGTAGCGCCACGCGTCGGCCACCGTCTCGTCGACCTCGTCCGGCACGGCGCGGACGGTCTTCGCCCGCAGGCTGGTCAGGCCCGCGTCGCCGTCGTCCGGGTGCAGGTGCTCGTCCGGCGGTCCGAACGGGTCCGTCGACTCGCCCTCCCGGCGCAGGACCGCGCCGAAGTCCTCGTCGACCCGCTGGTAGTGCACGGTGCGGATGCCCAGCTTGGCCGGGACCTCGTCGTCGGCCACCTGGTTGTCGCCCACGTGCACGACCTGCTCGGGGCTGGTGCCCAGCTCCTGCAGCACGATCTCCCACAACCCGGACGCCTTGTCCAGGCCGTGCTGGTGCGACCGGAACACCTCGGCGCCGCGGAGCGGTTCGAGACCCGGCTGGTCGAGCAGGTGGCGCAGCTGCTCGGCCGTGAAGTAGGTGTCGGAGACCAGCGCGATCGGCAGCGAGTTCCGCTCCGCGATGCCGAGCAGCTCGGCGACCTCCAGATCCGGGACGGTGACCTCGCGCTCGAGCTCGACCTCGGCGCGCACCAGGTCCTCCAGGCCTCCCTCGACGAAGACCTCGGGCGGCACCTCGCGCCAGATGTCGAACAACGAGACCTCACCGCAGGTGGACAGGCTGCGCTCGCGGGCTCGCTGCTCGGCATCGATGCGCATCAGCCGGAAGGTGCCGTCGGTGATCCAGTCCGGGACCCTGCCCTCCCGGCGCAACCGCGCCCCCAGCATCGCGAACACGTCGGTGGGGCGGGGTACCCGCCGCCAGAGCACCGTGTCGAACACGTCCAGGGACAGCACCGCGCACGAACCGTCGCTCACCAGCCGGCGAACCCGCTCGAGCTCCGGTGCTCGAGCCGCCGCGCCCAGGTCCTCTTCGTATCTCAACGCTGGATCTCCTTCGGCCGAAGCCGCGCTCCCCGTTCCCGCGCAGCGCGGCAAATTCTGCACATCCGCGAGGAGTAATTCGCGGCCAACCACCCCAGGAGACTGAAATTTGACCTGACGGGACTAACGGTCGAACTCTCCGTCGAACACGTTCGACGGAATTATCCGAGATCAATTCCGCAGCCGCGAAGGGGAACAGATGATCCACCGTTTCAGCACGTGAAGACCGTTCGAAAAGGGCGCAACAGCCACCCGGTGGGCCCCGTCGGAAAATTGGAACCCAGATGTCCGCGAAAACGTCGAGCCGGTTTCGCGACCGCCGAAAATCA
This sequence comes from Saccharopolyspora griseoalba, assembly GCF_042665275.1. Classification (NCBI taxonomy): domain Bacteria; kingdom Bacillati; phylum Actinomycetota; class Actinomycetes; order Pseudonocardiales; family Pseudonocardiaceae; genus Saccharopolyspora; species Saccharopolyspora griseoalba. The sequence continues at coordinate 185,693 of NZ_JBHTCJ010000006.1, forward strand.
TGAGAGCGATTCGCTTGCGGGGCAGGTGGAAAATCGCATTCGCGATTTCCGCTCGCCAGTGCGGCGGCGCCGGACCGCACCGCCGAACTCCCGCGGGGCAGCACCGCTCGGCACCCGAGGTCTTCGCGATCAGGCATCCGGGCGAAGATGAGGAGGTTCTCATCCTCCTTTCACCTCGGGTTGCCGCCGACCCTGGAGAGTGGTGGTCATGCGATCCGTCCCCAAGGGTTTACTCGTGCTGGCCGCGCTGGCCCTGCCGGTCGCCGCGGTGCTGCTCAGCTTCGCGCTGACCGACTCGCCCCGCTCCCCGCGGGCACCGGAGATGGTGCGGGTGGGCAGCTCGCCCGGGCCGGAGCCGACCTCGTCGCAAGCTCCGCCGCCGCAGCAGTCCGGACCGGGGACCGCACCGCCACCGCCTGCCGACCTGCCGCCGCCCGCGCCGCACGACAACGACGACGACGGCGTGCGCGACGACCTGGACGACGATGACGGCTGAGGCCCCGACCAAGCCCGTCATCAAGATCGCCAACCGCCGGGGCACCCGGGTGCCGGCGCGAGCCCAGATCATGGGCTGGTTGCTGCTGGTGCTCGTGGTGGTGCTGCTGGCCATCGTGCTGATGATCCGCAACTACCTGCACGACCAGGTCGACGAGCAGGTCACCACCGCCGTCGAGCAGGAGGCCCAGGAGTTCGTGAAGTTCGCCGAGCGCGGTCGCGACCCGATGACCGGCCGGCTGCTCGACGACCCGGAGCAGTTGCTGCGCACCTACCTGGGCCAGCAGTACCCGAGCCCGGACGAAGCGCTGATCGGCGTGTGGCGCGGCCCGGCCGGGCTGGACGCGGTCTACCAGGAGCAGGGCGACCGCCAGCGCGCCGCCGCGCACGACCCGCAGCTGCTGCGCCAGATCGTCGAGAACCCGGCCGCCCACGGCGAGCTGACCGCCCGCACCGGACCGGTGCGCTGGGTGAAGGTCCGCGCCGAGACCGCGCGGGGCGACGTGGCCTGGCTGGTCGTCGAGCAGCACACCGCCAGGGCGACCGCGGCGGCCGACCAGAGCGTGCGGGTGCTGCTGCTGGTCAGCGCGGTGGGCGTGGTGCTGGCGGCGCTGATCTCGTGGGTGGTCGCAGGGCTGATCCTGGCGCCGGTGCGCGCGGTGCGGCAGGCCGCGGCCGAGATCAGCGAGCACGACCTCACCCGCCGCATCGAGGTCGACGGGCGCGACGACATCGCCGCGCTGGCCGACCAGTTCAACGCGATGCTGGACCGGCTGGAGGACGCCTTCCGGATCCAGCGGCAGTTCGTCGACGACGCCGGCCACGAGCTGCGCACCCCGATCACCATCGTGCGCGGCAACCTGGAGCTGCTCGGCGACGATCCGGTCGAGCGGGCCGACGTGGTCCGGCTGTGCACCGACGAGCTGGACCGGATGACCCGCATGGTCAACGACCTGCTCGTGCTGGCCAAGGCCGACCGGCCCGACTTCGTCACCCGCACGCCCACCTCGCTGGCCGAGCTGACCAGCGACATCGACGCGAAGGTGCGGTCTCTCGGCGAACGCCGCTGGCTGCTGGCCGACATCGGCGAGGGCGAGCACCCGCTGGACGCCCAGCGGATCACCCAAGCGATGGTGCAGCTGGCGCAGAACGCCGTGCAGCACACCGAGGAGGGCTCGACGATCCGGATCGGTTCCTCGGCCTCCGACGGCGTGGTGGCGCTGTGGGTCGCCGACGAGGGGCCGGGCATCGACCCGGCCGAGGCCGAGCAGATCTTCGCGCGCTTCACCCACGGCAGCGGCCGCCGCGGCGGCGCCGGGCTGGGCCTGGCGATCGTGCGGGCCATCGCCGACGCGCACCACGGGCGGGTGCGCGTGTTGTCCGAGCCGGGGCGGGGTGCGACCTTCCGCCTGGAACTGCCCACCGAAGAGGACGGGAAATGAGCAGGATCCTCATCATCGAGGACGAGCAGCGCATCGCCGCGTTCATCGACAAGGGGCTGCGCGCCAACGGCTTCACCACCACGGTCGTCGGCGACGGCGGCACCGCGCTGCGCGAGCTGCTGGGCGGCGAGCACGACCTCGCGGTGCTCGACCTCGGGCTGCCCGGGCAGGACGGGTTCGACGTGCTGCGCGAGGTGCGCGCCAAGCAGGTGTCGCTGCCGGTGGTGATCCTGACCGCGCGGGACACGGTGCACGACACCGTCGCCGGGCTGGAGGGCGGCGCGGACGACTACATGACCAAGCCGTTCCGCTTCGAGGAGCTGCTGGCCCGGATCCGGCTGCGGCTGCGGCCGGTCGACCGGTCCGCCGAGGTCACCGTGCTGCGCGCCGGGGAGGTGTCGCTGGACCTGCGCACCCGGCGCGCGCAGGTGCCGGGGGAAACGGTGGACCTCACCGCGCGCGAGTTCGCGCTGCTGGAGCTGTTCCTGCGCCACCCGGGGCAGGTGCTCAGCCGGGAGCAGATCCTCTCCCACGTCTGGGGCTACGACTTCGATCCCGGGTCGAACGTGGTGGACGTCTACGTCCGGGCGCTGCGCCGCAAGATCGGCGACGGCCGGATCGGCACGGTCCGGGGCATGGGCTACCGCCTGCAGACCTGAGAGCCGATCGGGACCGCTCCCCGGACGGTGCCGGGTACCCGTCCCCGTCCTCGGCCGCCCTGTGGACAACTCTGTCCACAGCTGTGCACAACTCCCCGGCGAGGGGTGCGTTTTCCCAGGTCGCACCCATGTGGAAAACCTCGGCTCACAGCCTGTGGACAACTCCGCCCCACCGGAGATGAAAGCCCTCTCACCGAAGGTTCACCGAGACCTCAGCGGGGCCGCCGAGAGTGGTTCCCGTGCAGACGAACACCGATTACGCGACCCGCCCGCCGCGCGTGGACCCGCCCGCCGGCGAGCCGGTGACCGGGCAGGGCTGGGCGCTCGGCTTCACCGCCGCCGCGCTCGGCCTGCTCGCCGCGTTCGCGGTGCTGACCGTGCCCGACGCGGCCGGTCCCGGTGAGCTGAGCCGGGACGCGTTGATCACCCTGCTGGTGTTCGCGGGCGCGGTGATCGGCTGGATCGGCAACCGGCTGGACGACAGCTTCGTCGCCCTGGCGGCCGCCGCGCTGCTGGCCGCGCTCGGCGCGCTGGACACCGGGGCCCTGTTCGCCACCCTCGGCGGCGACCAGATCTGGCTGCTGGTGGCGGCCTTCATGCTGGCCGCCGGGATCAACCGGACCGGGCTGCCCGCGCGGCTGGCCGTCGGGCTGGCCGCCCGCGCCAGCACCCCGCGGGCGCTGTTCCACCTGCTCACCCTGGGGCTGGTGGGAACGGCGCTGCTCATCCCCAGCACCAGCGGCCGGGCCGCGCTCGCGCTGCCGCTGCACCGGGGACTTGCGAGCGCGCTGCCCCGCGGGCTGGTCCGCGCGGTCGCGCTGCTGATGCCCACCGTCGTGCTGCTCTCGGCGATCGCGACGCTGGTCGGCGCCGGGGCGCACCTGATCACCAGCCAGGTGCTGGCGGCCACCGTCGGCGAGGGCATCGGGTTCGGGCAGTGGTTGCTGTGGGGGCTGCCGCTGGCGGTGGTCAGCTCGCACCTCGCCGCCGAGCTGGTGCTGCTGCTGTTCACCACCCGCGCCGAGCGCCGCGAAGCGCTGCGGGTGGACGCCGCGGAGCTGCGCGCCCGGCTGGAGGTCCCGGAGCGGATGGGTCACGCCGAGCACCGCGCGGCGCTGCTGCTCGGCGCGGTCGTGCTGCTGTGGAGCACCGAGGCCTGGCACGGCCTTCCGCCCGCCCTGGTCGCGCTGGCCGGCGCGCTGCTGATCACCTCGCCCGGCGTGGGCACCGTGGGTCCCGGTGCCGCGATCTCCGAGATCCCCTGGTCGCTGCTGCTGTTCATGGCCGCCACCACCGCGCTCGGCGGGGCGCTGACCGAATCCGGGGCGGCGGCCTGGATCGCCGCGCACGCCCTGGTCGGCGACCGGCCCGCCACCCTGCTGATCGCGGTCGTGCTGGTCAGCACGGCCGCGCACCTGCTGGTGCAGTCGCGCTCGGCCCGCTCGTCGGTGCTGGTGCCCCTGCTGATCCCGGCCGCGGCGGCGGTCGGCGCGAACCCGGTGGCCGTCGCGTTCGCCTCGACCGCCGCCGCCGGCTTCTGCCACACCCTGCCGTCCTCGGCCAAGCCGGTCGCGATGTTCGCCCAGCTCGACGACGGCTTCCGGCCGCACGACCTGCGCAGGCTCTCGGTGCTGCTGGCCCCGGCGCTGGCCGGGCTGGTGCTGCTGTTCGCGTTCTTCGGCTGGCCGCTGCTCGGCCTGTCGCTGTGATCCAGTCATGTCCACTGTGGAGGAATCAATGCTGCGTTTCGCCGTTGCCCCGAGCGGCTTCAAGGAGTGCTTGGACGCCGAGGAGGTCGCCGAAGCGATCGCCACCGGCATCCGCCGGGTCATCCCGGGTGCCGTGGTCGACGGGGTTCCGCTGATCGACGGCGGTGAGGGATCGGCCCGGCTGCTGGCCAGCGCCACCGGCGGGCGGCTCATCCCGGTCACCGCGACCGGGCCGACCGGGCGGCCCGTCGAGGCGCACTTCGCGCGGTTCGAGGACACCGCGTTCGTGGAGATGGCCGCCGCGGCGGGGCTCTCGCTGGTGCCCGCCGAGCACCGCGACCCCGGCCGCACCACCAGCCGCGGGGTCGGCGAGCTCGTCTCGGCCGCGCTGGACAGCGGGGCGCGGCGGATCATCATCGGCTGCGGGGACTCCGGGATCTGCGACGGCGGCGCGGGCGCGCTGCGCGCGCTGGGCGCGGAGATCCTCGACGCCGCCGGGGAACCGATCGGCGAGGGCGGGGCCGAACTGCTCGGGGCCCACCGCGTCGACGCCACCGGCCTGGACCCGCGTCTGTCCGATGTGGAGCTGACCGTCGCGGTCAACCCGCGGAACGTGCTGTGCGGGCCGGACGGGGTCGCGCGGCGCTACGGCCCGCAGAAGGGCGCCGGCCCGGAGCGGGTCGAGCAGCTGGCCGCGGCGATGTCCCGCTGGGCGCGGCTGCTCGGCGAGCACTGCGGCGCCGAGCTGGCCGAGGTGCCCGGCGGCGGCGCCTCGGGCGGGTTGGCCGCCGGGCTCGCCGGCGTGCTCGGCGCGCGGCTGGAATCCCGCTTCGACACCTTCCTGGCCAGCACCGACCTGGAGCAGCGGTTGCGCACCGCTGACCTGGTGATCACCGCCGAGGGCGCGATCGACGCCTCGACCGCGCTCGGCAAGATCCCCACCGAGGTGGCGCGGCGGGCCAAGCGGCACGGCAAACCGGTCATCGCGCTGTGCGGGACGATCGGCCCCGGCGCCGACACCAGCTACGAGCACGGGATCGACGCCATCACCGGCATCCTCACCGGCCCGACCGCGTTACCCGAGGCCATCGACCGCGCCCCGGCGCTCATCGCCGACGCCACCGCCCGCACCCTGCGCATGCTCCTGCTGGGCAGCACGCTGCGCGCGGCGCGAGATCAGCGGCCGGCCGCGTAGCCCTGGGCTCCCCGCGGGTTGGCCGCCGCCTTGAGCAGCCCGGACTCCGGGTCCCGGGAGACCGCCGACAGGCGGCCGAGGGACCACGGCCCGGTTTCCTCGACGCGGTGGCCGCGCGAGCGCAGCTGGGCGATGGTGTCCGCCCCCAGGCGCGATTCCACCTGCGCGCCAGCGGGTTCCCACTCCCTCGGGTAGAACGACCGCGGGAAGGCGGTGCTGTGCCAGGCGGGGGCGTCGATGGCCTCCTGCAGGTTCAGCCCGGCGCGCACGTGCGCCAGCCAGAAGCACAGCTGCCACTGGTCCTGCTGGTCGCCGCCGGGCGTGCCGAAGGCCAGCGCCGGCTCGCCGCCGCGCAGCGCCAGCGAGGGGCTCAGCGTGATCCGCGGCCGCTTGCCCGGGGCCAGCGAGTTGGGCAGACCCTCCTCGAGCCAGAACATCTGCGCCCGGCTGCCCAGGCAGAAGCCCAGCTCCGGGATGATCGGCGAGGACTGCAACCAGCCGCCGGAGGGCGTCGCCGAGACCATGTTGCCCCAGCGGTCCACCACGTCGATGTGCACCGTGTCGCCGCGGGTCTCGCCGTCCGAGCGCACCGTGGGCTCGCCGATGCCCACGCCGCTGGGGTCGACCGCACCGCCGACGCCGCGGCCCTCGGCGACGAACTCGGGCAGCCGCGGCACGCGACCGCCCGGGTGGCCCGGCCGCAGCTCGGCGGAGGCCGACGGTCCGATGAGATCCCGCCGGTGCGCGGCGTACTCGCGCGAGACCAGGTCGTCGAGCACGCCGTCCTCGGCCGAATCGCCGTACCACGCCTCGCGGTCGGCGAAGGCGAGCTTGGCCGCCTCCAGCGCCGCGTGCACCGTCTCCGCGGTGGCCACCCCGTCCACGTAGGACACGTCCAGGTCCTCCAGCAGCCGCAGCTGCTGGGCCAGCACCGGGCCCTGCGACCAGACGCCGAACTTCGCCAGGCTCCAGCCGCCCGCCAGGTCGACCACCAGCGGATCGGCGTAGGTGGTCTCGAACTCGGCCATGTCCTGCGCGGTGAGCACGCCCGCGTGGTCGCGGCCGGAGTTGTCCCGGTGCGGGATCCGCGCGAACTTCTCCACCGCTTCGGCGACGAAGCCCTGCGACCAGGCTCTACGCGCGGCCTCCAGCTGCGCCTCGCGGTCCGGGCCCGCGGCCTCGGCCTCGGCCAGCAGCCGCTCGAAGGTGTCGGCCAGCACCGGGTTGCGCAGCACGCTGCCCGCCTCCGGCACGCCGCCGGACGCGGTCAGCCACAGCTGCGCCGAACTCGGCCAGTGCTCGACGAACATGTCCCGCACCATGCCGATGGTGTCGCTGATCCGGCCCACGATCGGGAATCCGCCGCGGGCGTAGCCGATCGCGTGGCCCAGCACCTCGCGCAGCGACTTGGTGCCGTGGTCGCGCAGCAGCGTCAGCCAACCGTCCCAGGCGCCGGGCACCGTGGTGGCCAGGAAACCGGTGCCGGGCACCAGCTCCAGGCCCAGCTCGTCGCGGTAGTGCTCGATGGTCGCGCCCGCGGGCGCCTGCCCCTGCCCGCACAGCGCGCGCGGCCGCGGGTCGGCGGCCGTGGCGAACAGCGCGGGCACCTCCCCGCCCGGCCCGTTGAGGTGGGGCTCGACCACCTGCAGCACGAAGCCGGCCGCCACCGCGGCGTCGAAGGCGTTGCCGTCGTCCTCCAGCACCGCCATCCCGGCCGCCGAGGCCAGCCAGTGCGTGGAGGCGACCATCCCGTGGGTACCGGCGAGTTCCGGTCGCGTGGTGAACACGCGTCCACGTTAGGCCGCCGGACGCGCCCGATCGAGTGCCGCGAAGGTCACATCGCCGGTACCGGGGTGCGTCCCACGCCCCGCCAGGACAGCCCCGCCCGGCGCAGCACGTCCGGGTCGAGGTGGTTGCGGGTGTCGACCACGACCGGCCCGGTCAGCACCCCGGCGACCCTGCCCCAGTCCAGCGCGCGGAACTCCTGCCACTCGGTGAGCACCACCAGCGCGGCCGATTCCTTGGCCGCCAGGTACGGGTCGTCGACCAGCGTCAGCGACGCGGGCAGGCCCGGCTCGTCGCCGCGCAGCCCGGGGTCGTAGGCGATCAGGTCGGCGCCCTCCTCGGCCAGCAGCCGGGCGACCTCCAGCGCGGGCGAGTCGCGCAGGTCGTCGGTCCCCGCCTTGAAGGTCAGGCCCAGCACGCCCAGCCGCACGCCGTCCAGCGAACCGCCGCAGGCCTCCCGGACCTTGGCCACCATCCGCATCCGCTGGTGCGAGTTCGCCGAGATGGTCGCCCGCAGCATCGGGAAGTCGAAGGACACCGCCTCGGCGACCTGCAGCAGCGCGGCGGTGTCCTTGGGCAGGCAGGAACCGCCCCAGCCCGGGCCCGGCTGCAGGAACGACTGCCCGATGCGGCGGTCGTAGCCCATGCCCTCGGTGACGTCGGCGATGTCGGCGCCCAGCCGCTCGCACAGCTCGGCGATCGCGTTGACGTAGGACAGCTTGGTGGCCAGGAAGCAGTTGGCCGCGTACTTGACCATCTCGGCGCTGGCCGCGTCGGTGAGCACCGTCGGCGCGCCCAGCCGGGCGTAGAGCGCGGCGACCCGCTCGGCGGCGTCCTGGGTGTCCGAGCCGACCACGATCCGGTCCGGGTTGAGGAAGTCGCGCACGGCCGAACCCTCGCGCAGGAACTCCGGATTGCTCACCGCGGCGACGTCCGGGCGGCCCACCAGCTCGGAGAGCCGGGCCGCCGTGCCCACCGGGACGGTCGACTTGGTGACCAGCACGCAGCCGCGCGGCAGCACCTCGCGGACCTCGCGCACCACCGACTCCACCGCCGCCAGGTCGGCGGCGCCGCCCGAGCCCATCGGGGTCGGCACGCACAGGAAGACCACCTCGGCCTCGGCGACCGCATCGGCCGAGCCGACGGCGAACTTCAGCCGACCGGCGGCGATTCCCTCCTGCACCAGCTCGGCCAGGCCGGGTTCGTGGATGCCCACCTCGCCGCTGTTGAGCTGCTCGATCTTGGTCGCGTTGACGTCGCTGCACACGACCCGGTGCCCCAGCGAGGCCAGGCAGGCCCCGGTGGTCAGTCCGACGTAACCGGTTCCGACGACGACGATTCGGCGGGCGAACACGATCACCACACCCCTTCACCTCGAACGACCAGTGCAGGTCGCCACCCCGGGGGGATCGTGGCACGGGACCGCGCCCGGCTGACCGGGCTTAGCCAACTGTTCAACCGCTGTACTTGCCAGGTGACGAGCCGGTAGCCCTGCGTTTAGGGTGAGCGCTCGTGGAAGCACGACGCCTGGGGGAATCCGGTCTGGTGGTCTCCGCGGTCGGTCTCGGCTGCAACAACCTCGGCCGCCCGAACACCGCGACGCAGGACCTGGCCGGCACGCGCACCGTCATCGATGCCGCGCTGGAGTCCGGCATCACCTTCTTCGACGTGGCCGACGCCTACGGCTCGCCGCGCGGCCGCAGCGAGGAGCTGCTCGGGCAGGCGCTGTCCGGCCGCCGCGAGCAGGCGGTCATCGCCACCAAGTTCGGCATGGACATGCAGGGCGGCAACGGCCCCGACTTCGGCGCCCGCGGCTCCCGGCGCTACCTGCGGCGCGCCGTGGAGTCCTCGCTGCGCAGGCTGGACACCGACTGGATCGACCTCTACCAGCTGCACCGGCCGGACCCGCTGACGCCGATCGAGGAGACCCTCGCGGCGCTGGACGACCTGGTGCACGAGGGCAAGATCCGCTACGTCGGGCACTGCAACCTGGCGGGCTGGCAGGTCGCGGACGCCGCCTGGACCGCGCAGTCGGCGGGGCTGACCACCCCGATCTCGGCGCAGAACCACTACTCGCTGCTGGCCCGCGAGGCCGAGCGCGAGATCGTGCCCGCCTGCAGGCGGTTCGGGGTCGGGTTGCTGCCCTACTTCCCGCTGGCCAACGGGCTGCTGACCGGCAAGTACTCGCAGGGGCAGCCGCCGCCCGAGGGCAGCAGGCTGGCCGGTCGCGCGGACGCGCTGTCCGAGGCGCCGTGGGACCGCATCGAGAAGCTGCGCGTCTTCGCCGAGCAGCGCGGCATGTCGATGGCCTCGGTGGCGCTGGGCTGGCTGGCCTCCCGGGATTCGGTCGGGTCGGTGATCAGCGGGGCCACCACCGCGGAGCAGGTCCGGGCCAACGCCGGAGCGGCGTCGTGGTCGCCCACCGACGAGGACGTCGCCGCGATCGACGCGATCTGCCCGGTCGCGTGAGGCGGTTTGCCCGAAACGCTGGCTCCTGCATCGCGTCAGACACCGCGCGTCAGCAGTGATGTCGCTCGGACGGGTGCGCTGATCCGCTCGGTCAGCCGAAGCGGCGCCGATGTGATGGCGACCACGATCGAGTCATGGAGCTGATCGGGGTAGCTGCACTGTTCGTCGTACTCGCGCTGCTCGCGGCCGTGCCGCTGGTGGTGCTGCTGCACCTGGTGGAGTGGACTTCACCGAGAAAGGCCCAGCGAGATCGGTGATCGCACCGCTGCTTCCCGCCCCTTCCGGGTTCACCGCTGGGCAAGCCGAGACGCGGGTGCTAGACATGCTCGCGTAGCGGCAGTCGAACTCGAAGGATCGGTACATGCAGATCAGCGAGACCGCAGCGATCGTCACCGGCGGGGCTTCCGGCCTCGGCGCGGCCACCGCCCGAGCGCTGGCCGACCGCGGCGCGAAGGTGTTCGCCGTGGACCTCCCGGACGGGATCGCCGAGGCGCCCGAGGTCTCCGGGATCACCTACGTCGCCGCCGACGTCACCGACGCCGAGCAGGTGCAGGCCGCCGTCGGGCAGGCCGCCGGCGGCGAGAACCCGCTGCGGATCGTGGTGAACTGCGCGGGCATCGGCCCGTCGGCGCGCATCGCCGGCCGCAAGGGCCCGCACGACCTGGAGCTGTTCCGCAAGGTCCTGGAGATCAACCTGCTCGGCACGTTCAACGTGCTGCGGCTGGCCGCCGAGTCCATCGGCAAGACCGAGGCCGACGAGCACGGCCAGCGCGGCGTGGTCGTCAACACCGCGTCGGTGGCCGCCTACGACGGCCAGATCGGGCAGGCCGCCTACGCCGCGTCCAAGGGCGGCGTCGCCAGCCTGACCCTGCCCGCCGCGCGCGACCTGGCCTCCAGCGGCATCCGGGTGATGACCATCGCGCCCGGCATCGTGGACACGCCGATGCTGGCCACGGTGAGCGAGGAGTTCCGCCAGGGCCTGGCCGACGGCGTGCCGTTCCCGAAGCGCCTGGGCACCCCGGAGGACTACGCGAAGCTCGCGCTGGACATCGTCGAGCACGACTACCTCAACGGCGAGGTCATCCGGATGGACGGCGCCCTCCGCATGGCCCCGCGGTAGTCGCCTCCGCCTTCTGATGAAAAGAGGCTCGTCTAGAGGTCTTCGGCGTAGGGGACGTCCGCGGCGGCGTCGGAGGTCATCCAGTTGCGGATGGTCCAGGTCGCCCGGACGTCGTCCTCGTTGTAGGTGAGCAGCCGGTCGCGCTGGGTCTCGTCGACCTCGCCGCCGCCGAGGCCGACCGCCTCGCGGTACCAGCGCATCGAGTTCTCGCCGCTGGCTTCCGGGTCGCGCCAGGCGAACCCGGCGCTGGGCGCGATCACCTTTAGCCCCTTGCCGCGGGGGCAGAGGAACTGGTCGCGGACGATCTGGAACAGGTCGACCCACTCGGCCGAGGAGATGAACTCCCGGACCTCGGCCACCGAGGGCACCCCGGGCTTGCCCGCGAACCGCTCCGCGGAGGCCAGCATCCAGCGGTTCTCGGCGAGCTCGTTGTAGCAGTAGGCGCGGAAGCTCAGCCCGCGCTCGAAGGCGTAGCGGCGCACGCCGGTGAACCAGGCCCAGAACTCGGCGAACGAGCGGCCCTCGTCGTCGGAGGGCAGCGGGTCCCAGGTGGCGAAGGCCCGGTAGCCGTGCGCCTGCCCGACGTCCGCCCCGGACAACCAGCAGCCCCACAGGTAGGCCCCCGCGTCGGCGTAGGACTCCATGTCCACGTCGACCTCGACGTCCGCGCGCGGCACGTCGAGCTCGCGCACCCGCCGCACCAGCGGGATGTCCCGCAGCCAGGCCTTGGCCTGCAGCACCGCGTCGGTGTTGCGCACCCCGGTGAGGTTGAGCTCCTCGGCCCGCGCCAGCGGGATCGCGGCCAGCTCGTCCACGGTGGACACGCCCTGCTCGCGCAGCGCGCTCGCGTCCTCGCCGCGCACCACCAGGCTCACGTCCCGGCTCTCCCGCAGCTGGGCCTCGCAGGTCGGCCACCAGGGACATCCGCGGCACTCGTTGATCCGGGAGGGCCGGGCCAGCGGCTCGGCGCCGGTCGCGGCGGCCTCGGCCACCGCGAGCCGGTCGCCGAAGCGGGTCTCGTACTCGGTCAGCGCGGTGCGCCCGCCGGGCCAGTTCGGGTTGCGCAGGTCGTGCCAGACGACCACGTCGGCGTCCACGCCGATCGCGCCGCCGTACCGGTCGCCGGCGCCCATGCCGCACGCGGCCAGCAGCCGCACCGCGTGCGCCAGTCGCAGCTGATCGCGGGGCTGCGGGCGGACCTTGCGGGTCGAGTCGGTCGTGGCGAGCTCCGGCAGCGGGGTCTCGATCGGCGTGACCCGGGCGCCCTGCCCGGGATCGGTGGTCTTGTGCCGGGCGACCAGCACCGGCACGTAGCCGCCCTCGGCGCGCACCAGCAGGTCGATGCTCCCGCGCCTGCCGCCCTCGGCGTCGTCGGGCAGCTGCGCCGCGGAGATGTAGCGGACGCCGGCGCGCATCGCGTCCAGGGTGAGCTGCGCGCGGTCGCGCTGGGTTCCGGTGCGCGGGATCTCGGTCCAGTCGGACCCGAAGGTCGCGCCGAACCAGTCGGCGACGCTGCGCCGGTGCTCGGTGGCGTCGGCGATGCGCTGCTCGATGCCGGGATCCAGCGGTGCCTGGGGCAGGTCGCGGGCCTCCGGATCGTTCTCCAGGTGCACGCGCCGACGGCAACGCGTGACGACGCCTGCGTCGAGCAGCACCTTTTCTCCCACGGCTCAAAGGGTATGCCGTGCCACCGACAGGCGCGTCCATCACCCCGGTGGCACGCGCGGGGCGGTGGTCACCGCGAGTGCACGGTGTTGTCTCGGTGTGCTCGTCGAGCCGCCTGGCGCCAGACTTGGGGAAGATCGCGGACTTGGGAGGTGCGGACGAGGTGAGCAGACTCACTGCCCGGCGCAAGCGGTGCGGCAAGAACAGCGGGCTGTCCGGCAGGGGCGGCGAGCGCAGGGGCCGCGCGGCCCCGCGCAAGCGCGCGGGCGCGAACGGCGCCGAACCGGTGCGCGCGGCCGAGCCGGAGGTCACGCCGGTCCCGGTGGACAAGAAGACGGCGAAGGCGCTGAAGAAGGCGGACAAGAAGACCGCCAAGGCGATCAGCAAGGGCGAGCACGGCCGGATCACCCCGAGCAACGCCAAGAAGGTCATCGGCATCGCCAAGGTCGCCGGACCGGTGCTGGCCCCGTTCGCGCTCAAGGCGGCGCGCTCGGCGCGGGAGCGGCTGGACCGGTCCCGCGCGCGCAAGCTCGGCGTCCCGGTCGAGGAGCTGGGCCGCTACACCGGTCGCGGTGCCGCGCTGCACGCCCGCATCGCCGGGGACACCAACGCGCTGCGGGAGCTGCGCGAGCAGGCGCCGGACACCGAGGCCGAGGTGGTCGCCGAGCGCTACGCCGAGCAGACCGCGCAACGGCTCGACCAGCTCACCAGCGCGGTGCGCGCGGCCGAGCGGATGCCCGCGCAGCGCCGCCGCTCGACGCACCGCGCCGTCGACCAGGAGCTGGGGCGGATCGAGACCGAGCTGCTCGACCGGTTCGGGGTGAGCGCCCGCTGAGCCCCTCAGCGCGCGAGGAGCCCCGGGCGCCGGGCGCTCGGGGCTCCTCGCGGCAGGGCGGCGGCTACTGCTCGCCCGGGGTCTTCACCAGCCCCTTCTCGGCCATCCACTCGCGGGCGACGTCGGCCGGGTCGCGGCCCTCGACGTCGACCTGCGCGTTCATCTTCATCAGCTCCTGGTTGTCCAGCTTCGCGGACACCTTGGCGAACACGTCGCCGAGCTGCGGGTACCGCTTGAGCAGCTCGTCCCGCGTGGTGATGCCGATGTTGTACCGGGGGAAGAACTTCTTGTCGTCCTCCAGCACGTGCAGGTCCAGCGCCTGGATCCTGCCGTCGGTGGTGAACACCTCGCCGAAGGTGCAGGTGCCGTCCGCGGTGGCCTGGTAGATCGAGCCCTCGGTGAGGACCTTGATCTTGGACGGGTCGGCCTTGAACCCGTAGGCCTCCTCGACCCCCGGCAGACCGTCGTTGCGGTTGGCGAACTCGGTGTCCACGCAGAACGTGCCCGCCTCCGGGTGCTCGGCGAGCACCTCCGGGATCTCGGAGATCCGGTCGATGCCGTAGCGCTGGGCGGCTTCCCGGTTCAGCGCGAACGCGTAGGTGTTGTCCACGTTGTAGTCGACCGCGGTCCAGGCGACCCCGTTCTTCGCCAGGTCCTGCTTCCGCACGGCCTCGTACTGCTGCCGGGCGTCCGGGATCGGCTCCTCGTTGCCGTTGTAGGACACCCAGGACGTGCCGGTGTACTCCCACATCACGTCGATCTGGTCGCTGACCAGCGCGTTGCGCGCGGTCGACGAGCCGACGATGTTGGTGAGGTCGCGGACGTCGGCCCCGGCGGCGGACAGGGCGAACTCGGCGATGTAGCCGAGCACGATCTGCTCGGTGAAGGCCTTCGAGCCGACCGTGAACGACACGCCCTGCAGCTCCGGCACCGGCTGGATCTCGCCCGGCTCGACCTCCAGCGGCACCGCGCTGCCCGAGCTCAGCCCGCATCCGGTCAGCAGCGCGCCGGTCAGCGCCAGCGAGGCCGCTCTCACCGCGCCCTTGCGCGTGCGCAGCTTCATCGCAACCCCCTCGGCGACAGGTAGGTCTCGGCCATCGCGCCCAGCCAGTCGACCAGCAGCGCGAGGGCCATCGCCAGGACCGATCCGACGATCATGACCGTGTAGTCGTTCAGCTTGTAACCGGTGTCGATGAGCTCGCCGAGACCGCCGGCGCCGACGAACAGCGCCAGCGTCGCGGTGCCCACCGCCAGCACCAGGGCGGTGCGCAGGCCGGCCAGGATGTAGGGCACGGCCAGCGGCAGCTCGATGCGCAGCAGCACGCCGGTGCCGGACATGCCCACACCGCGACCGGCGTCGATCAGCGACCGGTCCACCTGCTGCAGGCCCACGATGGTGTTGCGCAGCACCGGCAGCAGCGCGTAGAAGGCGATCGGCCCCGCCGCGATCCAGAACCCGGTCTTGCCCCCGGTGAACAGGAAGAACAGCACGAGCAGACCCACCGAGGGCGCGGCCTGGCCGATGTTGGCCACGCCGATCACGAACGGGGAGACCTTGCTCGCCCAGCTGCGGCTGAGCAGCACGCCCAGCGGGACCGCGACCAGCACCACGACCGCGGCGACCGCGAGGCTGATCAGGAAGTGCGTCCAGGTCAGCTGCGCGATGTTGGACAGGTTCAGGCTGCGCAGCGTGACCTCGTCGTTGTTCCGGCTGAACGCCCAGCCCAGCACGGCGGCGACCAGCGCGACGACCAGCAGCGGCTGGGCGAACATGCGCAGCCGCTCGGCCCGCCCCGAGCCGGAGTCCGATGCGAACTGGCTGCTCATGAGGCGTCCCCGGCGGCGGTGTCGGCGTCGTCGGAGTGCTCCTCCTGCAGGCTCTTGATCGTGTTCATCACGGTGTCGATGTCCACGACGCCCTCGTACTGCCCCCGCGAACCGGTGACCACGGCGACGCCGTCGTCATCGGTCAGGATCGCTTCGAGTGCGTCCTGCAGGGTGGAGGCCGGCGACACGGAGTCCTCCACCGGGCGACCCGCGCGGGACAGGTCGGAGACCGACCCCGCTTCCCGAGCGGTGGCCCAGCGCAGCGGGCGGTTGCGCTCGTCGAGCACCAAGCCGATCGCGCCGCGGCGGGTGCCCAACTTCTCCACCAGCACCGACGGGGCGTCGCCGACCTTGGCGGTCGGGACGTCGCCGGTCTCGATCTCGCGGACGCGGCGCAGCGTGAGCTGCTTGAGCGCGGCACCGGCGCCGACGAAGCCGGCCACGGTGTCGTCGGCCGGGTTGGCCAGGATCGCGTCCGGCGCGTCGTACTGCAGGATCTTCGAGCGCTCGCCGAGGACCGCGATCCGGTCGCCCAGCTTGACCGCCTCGTCGAAGTCGTGCGTGACGAACACGATCGTCTTGCCCAGGTCGGCCTGCAGGCGCATCAGCTCGTCCTGGAGCACGCCGCGGGTGATCGGGTCGACCGCGCCGAAGGGCTCGTCCATCAGCAGCACCGGCGGGTTGGCCGCGAGCGCGCGGGCCACGCCGACGCGCTGCTGCTGACCGCCCGACAGCTGGCGCGGGAAGCGGTCCCGGTAGATGGCCGGGTCCAGGTTGACGAGCTCCAGCATCTCGTCGATGCGCTCGCTGGTGCGCTTCTTGTCCCAGCCGACCAGGCCGGGAACCAGGCCGACGTTCTCGCCGACGGTCATGTGCGGGAACAGGCCGGCCTGCTGGATCGAGTAGCCGATCTCGCGGCGCAGCTCGTCCGGGTCGAGCCCGAGCACGTCCTGCCCGCCGATGCTGATCTTGCCGCTGGACGGCTCGATCAGGCGGTTGATCATCCGCATGGTCGTGGTCTTGCCGCTGCCGGACGGGCCGACCAGGCAGACCGTCTCCCCGGCGGGGATGGTCATGGTCACCGACTCGACCGCGGGCTGCTTGGCGCCCGGGTAGCGCTTGGAGACCTCTTCCAGCTTGATTTCCACGCCGTGCCCGCTGGTCGGGCCGGTCTTGTCTTCCTCAGCCACGGATACCCCTCGAAGTCGTCAACCGGCCGAACAGCACGAACAGGGCGTCCAGCAGCAGCGCCAGGACGATCACACCGGCGGTGCCGGCCAACGCCATGTTCAGCGCGTTCGCGCCGCCCAGCTGTCCCAGTCCGCTGAAGATCAGGTTCCCCAGACCGGGTCCCTTGGCGTACGCGGCGATGGCCGCGATGCCCATCAGCATCTGGGTGCTGACCCGCATGCCGGCCAGGATCGCCGGCCAGGCCATGCGCAGTTCGACGCGAGTGAGCACGCTCAAGCGGCTCATGCCGATGCCGCGGGCCGCGTCCAGGATCGGCTGGTCCACCGTGGCCAGGCCGACGATGGTGTTGCGGACGATCGGCAGCAGCGCGTACAGCACCAAGGTCACCACCGACGGCGCGACGCCCAGCCCGAGAACCGGGATGAGCAGGCCGAACAGGGCGAAGGAAGGCACCGTGAGGATCGCGCTGGAAAGTGCGGTGGCGATCGCCGCCCCGGCGGGGCTGCGGTAGACCGCAACCCCGACCAGAACGCCGACGATCGTTGCCAGCACGATGCACTGAATCACCATGCTGACGTGCTGGTAGGAGTCCACCAGCAGCGACTGCCACCTGGATGCAACGTAGTCCAGGAGATTCACGCTCTACTCTTTTCGCTCACCTTGCGCCGCGACGCCGGTGTCCTCACCGGTCTCCTCCTCGCCGGGCTCGGCGGGGGTGGTGACCAGCTGGAACTCGCCGTCGTGCTCCTCGGTGCCCGCGATGACCGCCTGCTCCAGGACTTCGGCGCCCTTCTGATCGCGGAGGGTCATCGGGTCCGTGCGCAGGTCCTTCAGCATGGCGACGCACATCAGCACCATCACGATCGCGAAGGGCAGCGCGCCGAGGAACGTGAGGTTCTGGATCCCCTCCAGCGCCTTGTCCTGACCACCGCCGATGACCAGCATCACGGCGGCCACGGCACCCGTGGCGGCACCCCAGAAGATGACGATCCACCGGCTGGGCTCGATGGCCCCGCGCTGGGAGAGCGTGCCCATCACGATCGACGCGGCGTCGGCACCGGAGACGAAGAAGATCGCCACCAGGACCATCACCAGGACCGCGGTGAGCAGCGGCAGCGGCAGGTTCTCGAACAGCGCGAAGGTCTGCGCCTCCGCGGAGCCGCCCGCGTAGACGTCCGCGCCGCCCTTCTGGGTGTTGATCGCGGCACCGCCGAAGATGGCGAACCACACCAGGCTCACCGCGCTGGGCACCAGCAGCACGCCGCCGATGAACTGGCGGATCGTGCGGCCGCGGCTGATCCGCGCGATGAACATGCCCACGAAGGGCGTCCAGGAGATCCACCAGGCCCAGTAGAAGATCGTCCAGCTCGCCAGCCAGGACTGCATCTCCGAGCCGCCGGTGGCGCCGGCGCGCGAGGCCATCTCGCCGAACTGGCTCATGTACGAGCCGACCGCGGTCGGCAGCAGGTCCAGGATGAACACCGTCGGACCCAGCACGAACACGAACACCGCCAGCAGCGCGGCCAGCACCATGTTGATGTTGGACAGCCACTGGATGCCCCGGGCGACGCCGGAGACCGCCGAGACGATGAAGCACACCGTCAGCACGGCGATGATCGCCACCAGGATGTTGGTCCCGGCCTCACCGATCGGCCAGCCGGCGGCCTGCATGCCGCTGCGGATCTGCAGGGTGCCGATCCCCAGCGAGGCCGCGGAGCCGAACAGCGTCGCGAACAGCGCCAGGACGTCGATCAGCTTGCCCAGCGGGCCCTCGGCGTTGCGCTTGCCGATCAGCGGCACGAACACGCCGCTGATGGTCTGCTTGCGGCCGCGCCGGAAGCTGGAGTAGGCGATCGCCAGACCCGCCACCGCGTAGATCGCCCACGGGTGCAGGGTCCAGTGGAACAGCGAGGTGGACATGGCCACCTTGATGGCCTCCTCGCTCTCGCCGGGGACCGTGCCCGGGGGCGGCGAGACGAAGTGGCTCAGCGGTTCGCTCACGCCGAAGAACATCAGGCCGATGCCCATGCCGGCGGAGAACATCATCGCGATCCAGGAGATCGTCCGGAACTCCGGGCCCTCGTCGTCCTGGCCGAGCGGGATGCGGCCGTACTTGCTGAACGCGAGGTACAGGGCGAAGATGACGAATCCGGTGGCCGCGAGCACGAAGCCCCAGCCGGTGTTGGTCAGCAGCCAGTCCAGCGCCGCGGACGAGGCGTTGCTCAGCGAATCGGTGCCCAGGCCGCCCCAGGCCACCACGCCGAACATGATCAGCGCGGTGATGCCGAACACGATCCAGTCCGTGCGCGGTTTGGCCAGAAAGGCCGCTTCGTTCGGTTCTATGGATGGCTGACCCGTCGGGCCGCCCGTTTGTTGAGTTTCGGTCGACACAGGTTTCGGCGTCACTTTGGGCGACGCCCCCTCCTCTCCGTCGTCAGTCACGGCGACCGGAATGAAATCTGCGGATTTCCAGGTCCGGACCGCTGCAACTTGTAAACCGTGGCCCAAATGGGTGACTAAGGCAAGCTCACCCACCGTTATCGTGGCCGAGCCGACACCTAGACTGCTCAGCGTGATGGCCGGTCTAGCACCCACGCGAGGCGCTCTGCGCGTCTTGCGCGGCGGCGGTTTGGCCTGCACGTCGGCGTCACTTTCCGTAGCCGCGCACACCGCCGCAGGCGGTCCGACCCCTGATGCGGGGACGACCGCGGTGGTGACCCTCCTGCTCGCCGGAGCAGGGGTCGCACTGGCCGATCGGCAGCGCGGACCGGGTGGGATTCTAGGGGCTCTGGGCGCCAGCCAGCTCGCACTTCACGCGTTCCTGGAGATCATGTCGGGTCACGGCCCGGCGATCGGCCACCCGCACGGCCACGAGATGCACACCCCGGCGCCCGCCATGACGCTCGGGCACATCGCGGTCGTGCTGGTCACCGGCCTGGTGATGACGCACGCGGAGCGGGCACTCTTCGTGGTCGCCCGCCTGCTGCAGGCCATCCTGCCCCGGCGGGCGGGCCCCCTGCCGGTGGTGACGCCCCCGCCCTCGGTTTGCGTCCCGGCGCCGATCACCAGAACTATCGCGCAGTTGATCTACCAGCGAATCCACGCGCTGCGCGGTCCGCCGAAATCTCCGTTCCACAACATTCCGGCGCGCACGAACAGCTGACTGTTGTTCCTCGCAGTTCTATCGCCTATGCGCGCGCAGATAACAAAATCTTCAGGAGATTTCAAGAGCTATGTCGACAAAGCGATTCGTCGCCCGGACCGCCGCGTGGACGGCGACCAGCGGCATTCTGCTGGCGCTGACCGCCGCTCCCGCCCAGGCCCACGTCACCGCGAATCCGGAAACCGCTGAGCGAGGCGGATACGCCAAGATCGCATTCCGCGTTCCGAACGAGAAGGACGACGCCGCCACCGTCTCGATCAAGGTGCAGCTGCCCGCCCAGCACCCGCTGAGCTCGGTGCGGGTCAAGCCCATGCCGGGCTGGACGGCCCAGCTGGAGAAGGTGCAGATCCCGCCGACGAAGGTCGCCGGCTCCGAGGTGACCGAGACGGTGCGCAGCATCACCTGGACCGCCCAGCCCGGGCAGGGCATCAAGCCCGACCAGTTCCAGGAGTTCGAGGCCAGCCTCGGCGCGCTGCCGGAGAACACCGACAAGCTGGAGCTGCCCACCACCCAGACCTACGACAACGGCGAGGTCGTGGCCTGGGACCAGCCGACGCCGCCCAGCGGCGAGGAGCCGGAGCACCCGGCCCCGACCCTCCAGCTGGTCCCCGGCGAAGGACATCAGCACGGCGGGGGCGCGCAGCCCGCCGCGCACCACTCCGCGGAGCAGGCCGGCCCGGCCACCGACGACACCGCCCGCTACCTGGGCGGCGCCGGCCTGCTCGTCGGCGCCCTGGGCGTCGGCGTGGGCGCGGGCGCGCTCGCGCGCGGGCGCCGCTCCTCCGGCGGGGACGCGTCGTGAGGCGGCTGCTGGCGGTCGGAGCGCTCGCCCTGGCCGCGCTGCTCGGCTCGGCCTCGCCCGCGCTAGCGCACAACGTGCTGGTGGGCAGCGACCCGGCCGACGGCGCCCAGCTGCAGACCGGTCCCCAGGAGGTCCGCCTGTCCTTCGACCAACCGGTCAAGCAGGGCGACCAGTACAACACCGTCACCGTGGTCGGCCCGAAGGGCGAGCACTGGACCTCGGGCCCGGCGCGCGTGGAGGGCAGCTCGGTGACCGTTCCGGTGCGCGAGCTCGGCCCGGCCGGTGACTACGCGGTCGGCTACCGGGTGCTGTCCAACGACGGGCACCCGGTGTCCGGCAAGGTCGGCTTCCGGCTGACCACCGCGGGCAACGGCACCCCCGCGCCGCAGACCGAGCAGGCGCCGCAGGCCCCGGACTCGCCGGAGCAGGAGCAGCAGTCCGGCTCCGGCGGGATGCCGATCTGGCCCTGGATCGTCGGCGCCGTGATCGTCGTGGCCCTCGGCCTCGTCCTGGCGCTCCGGCTGGGCAAGCCCAAGGGCTAGCCTCTTTCCATCAGAAGTCCCCCGCGAAGCGCAGCTCGTGGGGGACTTCTGATGGAAAGAGGCGCACAACTCGCGCGCTCGATCGCCCTTCGCGGTGCGAGGGGCGGTCACTTCGCGCGGATGCGGATCCGGTCGAGGACCTCCGGGTCGAGGTCGTCGCCGCGGAGGGCCTGCGGCGGGGCCATGAACCAGGGCTGGGCGTCGTCACCGGGGGTCCAGACCGGGACGAACCCCTGGTCGACCAGCGAGATCGCGAAATCCACCGAGACCTCGTGGTTGTCGCCCAGCGCCGCGGTGCCGTGCCAGGGCATCGCCGCGCCGCCGCCGAGCGGCACGAAGCGCAACCGCCCCGGCACCGGGCGGAGCGACAGGCTCATCCGCACCCCGCCGCGCCACAGCGCCGAGTAGTCCAGCTCGGCGTCCACGTGCTTGTTGGCCAGGTAGGTGATCGTCTCCCGCCAGGCCAGCGACAGCAGCTCGCGGCGGGCCTCCCGCGCCTCCCCGCGCAGGTCGAGAGGATCGGCGTAGACCCGCCGGGCGTGCGCGAGCGGGTCCCCGCCCGGTCGCGGCAGGTCCACCGCGTGCAGCACCGAGCGGAACAGCTCCACGAACCTCGGCTGACCGGCGAGCGCGGGGTCCCGCTCGTCGGCGGCGGCCAGCGCGGCGATCGGGTCGGCGGTGACGTCCAGACCGGCCAGCGCCTCCTCGTAGCGCGCGCGGTGCGCGGCGACCCGCTCGGCGCGGCGATCGCGCGCGCAGCCGGCCTCGGCAGCCGCCTCGTCGAGGTCGCGGACCCGCATGAACTCGTCGGCGCCGGTCTCGGCCAGCATCCGGGCGAAGTCCTCGTGGTAACCGCCGCAGCGATCGGCCGGGCGGTACCGGAAGTGGCTCGGGTCGGCCAGCGCGGTCACCCGGATTCCCGCCGGGTGCACCACCCGCACCGCGGCGTCCAGCTGCACCAGCCGCACCAGCATCGCCAGCTCGGCCAGGTCGGGGCGGGCGCCGAGCGCCTTGAGCCGCGAGCCGTCCTGCTTGATCGGCGGGCCGATCATCACCAGCGGCACCGGCGTCCCCTCGCGCACCGCCGGTCGCAGGTCGTGCGCCGCCAGCTCGGGCGGGTAGGCCGGGCGGGCGGCGCCGAAGGGCTTGGCCACCAGCACCCGCCAGATCGCCGACTCGCCGCCGTCCCCGGTGTCGCGCACCCGCTCGCCGAGCCTGCGCCCGGCTTCCAGCGCGTTGCCGCGCAGCGCGGCGACGATCCGAGCCCGCTGCTCCCGGGTGAGCCGCACGCCGTGCCGCCACCACGTGGGCCGGGTGCTGAAGTCGCCGACGCGCAACCGGGCCGGTGAGCTCGCGTGCGACAGCTGCGGGCGAGCCGCGTGCCCGCGCCCCAGCGGGACCGGGTGCGGCAGGAGCTCGAAGGTGCCGATCGCACCGGGCTCGTCCACCCCGGTGAACCCCGGCGCGGCCACCGGGACCACCCGGGCCTCCGGGAACGCCGCGCGCAGCGCCGCGAGGTTGTCCGCCTTGTCGTCGAAGGCCGCGATCAGCTCGCCGGGGACCGAGCGCAGCGCGGCGACCTTCTGCTCGGCCACGTCGGCGCCCTCGTCGGTGGTGTGCAGCGGGAGGTGGCCCAGCCCGCACCGGGCGAGCAGCTCCTCGGTGGCCGCGCGCATCCGGTGCCTGCGGCCGGTGACCAGCACGACCTGGCCGCCCACCTCCTCCACGTCGCGGACGAAGCCGCGCACGCCCGGCGCCGGTTCGTCGGTGAGCAGGTCGGCGCGCTCCCAGCCGAGCGCCGCGCGGAACGCCGGGTACAGCCCGTCGTCGGGCAGCCCGAGGTGCTCCAGGAACGGCCGCCAGCCCGGTTCGTAGAGCCCGGGCAGCTGCGCGAGGTCGAAGGCGAAGTCCACCACCCCGTGCTCGCGCGAGACCCGCTCCAGCGCGGCGCGCACCCGCTCGCGCGGGTGCAGCGCGCAGAAGTCCAGGTCCAGGGCCACCAGCGGGCGGGGCGCGGACGGGTCCCGGCGTCGCGCCGCGGCGCGCTCGCGGACCAGCCGCAGCACCCGCTGCAGCAGGTCCTGCTGGTGCTCGGGCACGGAGTGCAGGAACGGCCGCCAGGGGTGGTGCCCGCCTAGCGCGGCCAGCAGCCGCTCGGAGAGGTCGCACAGCTCCTCGGCCAGCACCTGCTCCAGGTCGTCGACGGTGCCGCCGACCGACTCGGTGAGCTTGGACAGCAGCTCGTGCACCTCCAGCACCAGCCGCGAGCAGCGGTGCGGATCGGCCGGTTCGAGCCCGCGCAGCACCACCTGGCCCGCCCCGGGGCGCACGCCGAGCTCGCCGGCGGGAAGCCAGTCCAGCGCGAGGAGCCCCCGCACGGTGATCACCACCGGCCGGACCAGGAACTCCAGCGCGTAGTCCAGCTCGGTCCAGCCGTCCGGGCGGGCGGCCAGCAGTTCCCGCATCGGCCGCTGCTCGCCGACCCCGTCGGCGAGCAGGCTTCTCAGCTCGACGTCGCCCGTCGCGTGCTCCGCCACCCGGCAGTACCGCGGAAGCAGGGGATCGCGCGCGATGAGCTCGCGCGCGGTGGCCGGCAGCAGGCCGGAACCGTTCACCGCATCTCCTCAAAGCCTGGTGGGCCCGGAGGAGGGGCGGACCATCGGGGAGAACAGGTGCTCAGCGGTGCTTCGGCCGGGCCGAAGCCACCCGCTGCCGATCAGCGAATTCGCAGGTCGCAGCGGCGAATCGGGGGCGATGCGGGCCGCGGGCGGGACCCGGGAGCGGTTCTCGGCGCAAGTCGACGAGCGGTCATTCACCGTCGACGAGTTGCACGGGAGCGCCCCTGGTCGGGTCCGGGACCGCCGCCAGGCAGCGCCGCTGCAGCTCCCGGCGGGAGATCCAGCCGCGCGCGTAGTGCCGGTAGAACTGCCCGAGCTGCACGAGCTCCGCGAGGTGGTCGGCCTGCCGACCCCTGGTCTCCGGCGGCAGCCGCGGCAGCGAGTCCAGCTGGGCGTCCACCACCTCGTCGAGCAGCTGCGCGGACACCAGCGCGCGCGACCGCGCACCCGGCAGGAAGTCAGCGATCCTCATCGAATGCCCATCCGCTAGCCAGATCGATGCACCAGTTCGCTCGTATGGTTTACCCCTCCAGGCCCAACGAAGTCACCATGAATGACCAGAAGTCCCCGCAAAAAGCCCAAATATCGCCCGTTTGGCGGCACGATTCGGACTTCGGTGTGGCATGCCGATCGACGTGCGTGATCAGTACCGACGAGTCAGCTGTACGGGGCCCACTGGGTTTCCAGATCGCCTTCCCGGATCGTCCGCAGCCGCCACTCGACCTGCTCGCGGACGCTCGGATTGCTGCGCAGGATCGGCAGCACACCGGTGGTGATCTTGAGTTCGCGCAGCTCGCGCAGGATCGCGAAGCCCTCCCACGAGGTGATGTCGAAGCCGTACGCCTCGGCCAGCTCCTCGTGCCAGGACGCCGGATAGCCCATCCGCAGGCTGCCCACCGCGATCGGCGTGAGGTCCCACTCCGGCTGCCCGACGCACAGCGAGTCGAGGTCGCACAGCAGCGGCCCGTCCGGGCCCCCGATCACGTTGCCCAGGTGGGCGTCCGCGTGGATGACCGACGGCGGCAGCGGGAACTCCAGCCGGTCCAGCTGCTCCTCCAGGTAGTCGCAGCGCTCCTGGAGGAACCTGTGGTCGGCCGGGTCGATGTCCACCGCGTCGTCCAGCCGCCGCCGGATGTCGGCCATCGGCCGCCACGCGGGGAAGCTGTCGGACAACGGCTGGGCGTGCATCTGGCGCAGCAGTCGGCCCAGATCGGCACTGCCGGGCGAGGGCCCGTCCTCCGGGACGAACTGCCACAGCGTGCCGCAGTGCGGGCCGACCGTGACCGGCTGCTCGACGCCGGGCAGCAGCCGCACCGCGGGGACCCCGTGCATCGCCAGCCAGTGCGCCGCCTCGACCGCCGTGCGCGCGCGGTGCGCGAACGACGGGGACAGCACCACGCGGACGATGACCGGGTCGTCGCGGAGCAGGAAAACGCCGTTGTTGATGAACCGGATCAGCCGCGCCCCACGCGGGTTGAGGCCGACCGATGCGCAGATCTCGGTCAGTGCCAGTTCGAGCTCGGGCGGGATGCACTGACCCTGTTTAACCTGGTATGTCGTCATGCTCATGTTCTCAAACCGGAGAGGGCCGGCTCGGTCGACGAAGGTCGACCTCACGCCTGACGGAACTTCCGGACTTCCTCGAAGAGGTCGCGGGCGTCGTTGTTCGCCCGGTGCTTGCCCGCTTCCAGCTCCAGCGGCTTGAGCCGGTCGGCGACCCGTGCGGACTTGACGCGCTCGCCGAACTGGAGTGCCCGGAGCCCGACTTTCAGTCCTTCCTGCACGTCGCCGGCGCGGAAGTGGTTGGTGGCCTGCAGGCTCAACCCGAAGACGTGGGTCCGCTGCATGTCAGCGCCGTAGGCCTCGTTGCACTTGATGGTCTCGGCGACCGCGATCGACGCGTGCTTCTTCGGGTCGAACACCGCCAGCGCGTCGTGCGCGGAACCGATCATCCCGTGCAGGTCGTTCTCGGTGAAGAAGCGGACCCAGTCCGGGGCCTCGTCCACGTTGGCCCTGGCGAACTCGTCCCGGGTCCGGCCCACCATCTTCTGCACCTGGTCCGGCTTGTTGAGCATCCCGTAGGCCCACGCCTCGTTGGCGCACAGCACGGCCACGGTCAGCGCCGAACCGGATTCCTGGGCGGGGATCTGCCCCAGCTGGAACAGCTTCAGCGCCTCGTTGGGCTCCTGGTAGTGCAGGTAGACCCGGCCCATGCGGTAGAGCACGCTGGCCACCAGGCTGTCGTCGTCGGCCTGCTTGGCGAACTCCAGGGCCCGGCCGAAGTGGCCGCGCGCCGGGTCCAGCAGCCCCACGTCGAAGGAGGTCCAGCCGGCCAGGCTGTGCATGTCGGCGAGGGCGGTGAACAGGTGTTTGCGGACGCCGTCGCTGGACGCGGAGTCGAGCAGCTGCTGCGCCCAGGACAGCTGGGCGACCACGGCGTCGCGGCAGGTCCCGCCGCCGTAGCGGTAGTCCAGGTCGCGCAGCGCCTTGGTGGCCGCCTGGATCTGCTGGACGTCGGACATGCCTATGCGGGACGGGGCCGGGGTCTGGGCGCTGGCAGGCGCCCAGGCGCTGTCCTCGGCGCCGAAGACCGCGGCACCCATGGTGACCGCGGCGGCGTGGGACAGGAACTTCCGACGCTTCACCGATTCGTCCTCCTCAGCTTCCAGGGCGTCGTCCGACTGCTTGACCCGCAGTTCGGTGGCCCCGTCGTAAGCGAGGCCCATGTAGCCCCGCGGGATGCCGAGCCCGTCGGCTATTCGGGCCAGCACGTCGTAGGCCATGACCTGCCTGCCCTTGAGGATCTCCGACACCTCGGACTGGGATTGCCCGGTCGAGGCGGCGATCTGCCGCTGCGAAACACCGTGCTTGCGCAGGTGCCGGTAAACCTCGCTGACGTTCCGTCGGGCCAGCGCATCCCGCATGTCCCGCTCGTTCCAGACGTCGGGAGTAACGGGCGAGCCGCCAGATCCGATGTTGTTCATTTAGACCCCCTGACGCTCTGAACGGGCGTTGTTCGCAGAGTAAGCGCACTGCGGCAACCCGGTGAAGCCCGTATCGGTGGAGGTGATCGGTTGCGGTGAAGTCCGCCGACCGCTTATCGCGGGCGTCGGCCCGGTCGTCGCCCTCCATCTAGGCGAACCGGCCTCGCAGGCCCCAATGTAGTCATCGGCAAGCGACGAGGCACGGAAGGGACGGGCGACGAGGTGGACGCTTCAGCGACGGAGAACCGGTGGTGCGGCACCGGATTCGGCCAGGCGGTCGAATCGGCGCCGGGCGACCGCCGCCGCTGGTGGCACGTCGACGCCCGCGATGTGGCGAACGCGCATCGCGACCTGACCGTGCTGGTCAATCGGGACGAGGTGGTTCTCGTCGGACCGCCTGACCGCGCCGCCGAGCTGAGCGCTCGCGGCGCCGGTCAGCTGTCGATGGCGCTGCGCGATGCCGCAGCCCAGGCCAGGAAGTGACGGTGAGGTTCGTGGACGCGATTCTGGGGACGGTGTTGCGCAGCGCGGTGCGCGAGCGGCTCGATGTGCTTTCCGAGCTCGCCGGCCGCGGAGATGCCGCCGCCTTGGTGTCCGTGGCGCGCACCGAGATCCCTCGGCTCATCGAGGGGTGGCGGACGCTGCTCACCAAGCACGAGGCCGACGAGAAGGGCAACTGCCCCGAGTGCTCCGGTCGTCGGCGTCCGCAGCGAGCACCGTGCGCGGTGTGGCGGTCGGCCTACGACCACCTGGTGGCGGGAGCACTCGCACCCGGTCCCGCGCGGCACCAGCTACCGGCGCAGGAGCTGCGCGCGGAGCCGGTGCCGTAAGCCGGCGGACTCGGCCCCGGACAGCAGCACCTCCTCCCCCGGCCGGGAGGCCGAGTTACCGCCTCGGGTGGCGGCCGATGATTTCGGCCGAGTTTCCCCGACCCCGACCGAGGGCGTCGGCCGCCACCTCCCCGAACGAACAACTCGATATGCGGGTCCGCAGTGGCCGTCCCCCGACCGGCCACTGCGGACGCGAACTCCGCGGGTCGGTGCTGCTGCACTCCCCTCCCCCGACCGGTACCGGCCCGCGGACACCAACCACTCCGGATCCCGTTTCCCCGGACGGCCCGGAGCTGGAAAGGCCCTGGAGCTCGAATTCCCCGACTCGAGCCCCAGGGCCTTTCAACGTCCCCGGATCACTTGCGGCGGAGGCGAGCCCTGGCCATGAACTCCGGGTCCAGCTGGACGCCCGCCTGGGCGCGCGGCGCGCGGGCGGTCGGGCTCGGGAGGTGGGTCTGGGCGGCGGGCACCATCGCCCAGGGCTGGCGGGGGCCCAGCAGCGGCGAGTACACCGGCACGAATCCCTGGTCCAGCAGCGAGACCGCGAAGTCCACCGCGACGTGCCCGCGCGGGTCCAGGACCCCGGTGCCCTGCCAGGGCAGCACCCCGGTCCCACCGAGGTAGGTGAAGCCGAGGCAACCCGGGCGGACCGCGCTCAGCGTCAATCGGATCCGGTGCGGGATCAGCCCCTCGTAGTCGAACTCGTGGTCCACCTGCATCGTCGCCATGTACTGCAGGACGATGTGCCAGGTGCGCCGCAGCACCGCCGCCCTGGCCTGCCGGACCTCCGAGCGCGCGGCCGGGTCGGTGAGGTTGTAGACGTCGGCGTAGACCGCCCGGGACCACTCCATGCGGTCGGTGCCCGGCGGCACCGACACCGGCACCGAGTACACCAGCGACATGAAGATCTCCCGGAACAGCCCGATCACCTGCGGCGCGAACTCGTCGGTCCGGCTCGTCCAGTCGTGCAGGCGTTCCAGGGTGCGCAGCGGGTTGTCGGTGATGTCGAAGCCGCGCAGCCGATCGGCCAGCAGCCTGCTGTACGCCGCGACCCGCCGCGACCGCTCCGCGGGCAGCTCGGGACCGATGCGCTGCTCGGCGAGCGCGTCGACCTCGCGCACCACGGTCCGGTCGCCGATGCCCGCGATGTCCACGTACTCGCGCAGCTTTCGCTGGTAGGCGTCGGTGATGGAGGCGGGCCGGGTCCGGAAGTGCCTGCCGTCGGTGAGGATGTTGAACCGCAGTCCCGGCGGGTGCACCGCGGCCACCGCCCGGTGCATCTCGCGCAGCCGCGCCATGGCGCCGAGCTCGGCGAGGTCGGGCAGCGGGCCGGAGGCCTTCAGCCGGTTCAGGCACTGCTTGACCGGGAAGCCCAGCAGCACCACGTCGATCGGTTCGCCCGCGAGCACGCGCGGTTCCGCGTCGCGGCGCAGGTCCGCGGGCCGGTAGTTCGCGCGGGAGCCCTTGATGAACTGCTTGCGGGTCAGCACGTGGTGCACCGCGTCCAGCACCGCGCCGGTGTCCGACGACCCTTCCCGCAACCCGAACTTGGCCACCGCGGCCCGACCCGTCCGGCGCGCCGATCTGTCCACATCGGCCAGGATCGAGTCCACGATGGACCAGGTGTGCTCCTCGGTGAGCTGCACGCCCCACCTGCGCGCCAGCGGGTTCCGGCGCATCGCGCCGATCTGCAGCTCCTCCAGCGAATGCGTGTTGGACAGCCGGGATCCGAACTCCTCGGCGCGCGGCCGGGTTTCGAACGTGGAGATCACGGGAGCTCCGTCCGCGGGCGGCACCTCGGCCGGGCGGTCCGGGGCCAGTCCCGGGATCTCCACGGCGACCGGCTGCACGTCGCCGAAGGCGTCGGTCACCGCCGCGCGGGTGGCCCGCTCGTCGTCGAAGACCGCGACCACGTCGAGCCCGAGCCGCCGGAGCTGCTCGGTCTTGAGCTCCGCGATCGACCTGCTCGCGTCCTCCGGGGCGAACAGCAGCGTCACGTCGGCGACCCCGGCCTCGGCCAGCGCCTGCTCGGTGACCTCGCGGAAGCGCTCGCGGCGGGCCGTGCAGAACACCACCCGGCCACCGGCGTCGCG
This sequence comes from Saccharopolyspora griseoalba, assembly GCF_042665275.1. Classification (NCBI taxonomy): domain Bacteria; kingdom Bacillati; phylum Actinomycetota; class Actinomycetes; order Pseudonocardiales; family Pseudonocardiaceae; genus Saccharopolyspora; species Saccharopolyspora griseoalba. Next base: position 215,117 of record NZ_JBHTCJ010000006.1, read on the forward strand.
GACGTCCCAGACGAAGCGGCCCAGACCGGCGTTGACCCGGTCGGTGCGCAGCCGCTCCCACGGCCGGGACTGGAAGGCCCGCAGGAACTCGCCGCGCAGCTGCTCGAAGTCCACGCCGGGGTAGCGCCCGCCGAGCCCGCTGCGCCGCACGAACTCCTGCCAGGCGCCCGGCGCGTGGGTGGGCAGCACCGGGAGGGTGCCGGGCCCGGCCAGCTCCAGTATTCCGTCCGGCGCTCCCGGGCGGGGCCCGGAGATGGCGCGGGCGGAGTCCATGATCCGCTGCAGCGGCACCAGGCCGCACAGGTCGACGTCGATGACCACGGCCGGTTGCGGGGCGCTCGGGCGGAACCGGCGCCTGCGGGTGGCTTCCTGGACCTTCTCCAGCACCGACTTGAGCACCGCGTCCTGACCCGCGGGCACGGCGTGCGCGTAGCCCTGCAGCGGCTGCTCGCCGGAGAGCAGCTCGGCGGTGTGCGGCGCGAGGTAGCGCAGCTCCTCGGTGATGATCCGCCGCACCTCGTCGCGCACCCGGGCACCGGGCTCCTCGGGGTGCAGCTCGGCGTAGCCGTCGCCGAGCTTGTCCAGCGTGCTCACCAGCGCCCGCACCCCCGCGGTGACCTCGGTGCGAGTGGGCCCGCGGGTGATCCGGTCGTGATCGGTGATCACGATCCGGCCGGTGGCCTGCAGCTCCGGCGAGAGCTCGAAGGCGAATCCGCCCTCCTCCAGCGCGAACAGGCCGAGGTCGTGGGTGTCCAGCGCGAGCCGGAACACCCGCAGCAGCGGGCGGACGAAGTGCTCCAGGAAGTGCTCCAGCTCGTCCTCGCGCCGCTCGAAGCGGTTGTCCAGCGCCACCCGCAGCAGCCCCGGCGCGCCGTCGGCCGGGCGCAGCAGGGTGCTCAGGTCGGCGGCGATGGTGCCGCCGGGGTGCGTCGGGTGCGCGGGGGCGGGCTCGACGGTGCGCAGCACCGCGGCCGCACCGGTCTCGGCGTCCAGCACCGCGCCGGGGACGGGCTGCGTCGCGCAGTGCATCCGCAGGTCCGGGTCCGCGGCCACCACGCCGGCGAGCAGCTCGGCCCGGTCGAGCCTGCGCACCGCGCCTTCCCTGGAGTCCACGGCCTGCAGCCGGACCGCGCCCGCGCGCCTGCCCACGGTGGTGCGCTCGACGGGGAAGGGCACGCCGCGCCCGGTCGAGGTCAGAGCGCCCAGCGACTTCTCGGCCAGCTCCCGGTCGCGGCCGGGCAGCAGCTCGATGCGCTCGGTGGGCACCCGGCGGCAGGCGTCCAGCGGTTCGCCCGGGTCGGAGCCCAGCGATCCGGCCAGCCGCTGCAGCCAAGCCGCGTCGAAGCTGCGCCGGGTGCGGCGCAACCGGACGAGCGCGCGGTAGAGGTCGGCCCAGGTGGGTTCGACGCCGAGCGGCAGCCCGCTGCCCACCCCGGCCAGCCGCGTCCCGCCGTCGGCGTCGCGCTCCACCCACAGCCCGTAGCGCCCGGCCGCGAGCAGCGCGTTGGCCTCGGCGATGGTGATGGCCTGCCACAGGCCCGGGGGCGGCACCTCCTCGTCCGCGGGCTGCCGGTGCTGCGGGGGTTCGGGCCGGACCGTCGAGGCCTCCGCCTGCCGCGCGGTCACGATGCCGCGGTGCACGTCGCGTGCCCTCGCGCCGAGCTGGATCTGGGCGCCGCAGGGGCGCCGACACCGCCGAAGCGGTCCCAGTCGGACATTTCGCCCCAGAGGGGGAATTCTCGGGCGCCGGAAGGCGGGCGAGCAGCCGCGCAGTAACCCACAATGACCTTTCTGTCACGGAGAATGACGACCCCGTCACACTAGATAGCGCCCCTGTGCGTTGACAACATGACTCACTGCATACCGAATAGGTGTAACGCTTCTCTGCGGGCGGACCGAATAGGCTTTTCACCCGGCCGAGATGTAACACCGAGCTCGGGGTCAAGGTGCGTTCAACGAGTTCACTCAACCGAACTACGCGTGAGGTGCGTGTCCGATCCCCACGCCATCTCCGAGCACCCCAAACTGGACATCGACTGCAACACCAGGCTTCCGTTCACCGGCTCCGCGGCCGGCCGGGCTTCCCGCGCGGGAATCCGCCCGGAACGACCGAAACGCGTTTCGGATGGCCGGCGAACTCGATAGGAGTGGCATTGCCTGCTGAGACAGCGCCGTTGCGCCGCAAACCGGTGCAGCAGCGGAGCACGCGCCGAGTGGAGAGGATGCTCTCGGCCACCGCCGAGCTCATCGAGGAGATGGGCTACGACGGCTTAACCACCACCCTCATCGCCGAGCGGGCGGGAGTCGCGGTCGGTTCGCTGTACCAGTTCTTCCCGGACAAGCGAGCGGTCGTGCAGGAGCTGGCGCTGCGCAACCTGGAGCGCTTCGTGCGGATGATCTCCGAGCGCTTCGAGGCGGATCGGCCCGAGCACTGGTGGCAGGCCGTGGACACGGTCTTCGACACCTATCTGCAGATGTACCGGGAGGTGCCCGCCTTCAGCAGGCTGCACTTCGGCGACGTCGTGGACCTGCGGCTGCTGGACCCCGGACGGGAGAACAACGCGGTCATCGCCGAGAAGCTCACCGAGCTGATCAGCGATGAGTTCGGGCAGGACCCCGAGGAGCTGGCGCTGCCGCTGACCGTCGCGGTCGAGGCCGCGGACGCCGTGCTGCACCTGGCCTTCCGGCGCGACACCGCCGACGGCGACCAGCCCATGGTCGCCGAGGCCAAGGAGCTGGTGCGGGGCTACCTGTCCAGCCGGATCCCCGGCGGCGGGCCGCCGCCGGAACCGGCGGGCAAGTCCGGCTACCCGAAGGACCTCCCCTCGCCGCGGTAGGTCGGCGCCTGGCGCGAGGTGGCGCTCGCCGGGTCGACGAGCTGGTACTGCTCGAAGCGCTCGGCGAGCTCGCCCGCCTTGGCGTGCCGGAACCAGACCCGGTCGCCGATCGCCAGGTCCCGGGCCGCCGCTCCGGTGACCGGTGTCTGCACCTCACCCGCGCCCTCGGTGTCCAGCAGGCTCAACTCCTCGGGCCAGTGCGGCGTCGGCCTCCGGTCCGGGCCCACCGCGCCGGAGGCGATGTAACCGCCGCCGAAGACCGTGGCGATCCGCCGCGCCGGCCGGTGCACGACAGGCAACGCGAAGAACAGCGCCGGCCGCGGGCGGAACGCGCGGTAGGCGTCGAACAGGGTGGGTCCGACCAGACCGGAGCCGGCGGCGATCTCGGTGACCACCCCCTCGGCCGCGGTGCGCTCCAGGCTTCCGGTCCCGCCGCCGTTGACGAACTCCAGCTCGGCGACCTCGCGCACGCGGGCGACGGCGGCCGCGCGCCGCTCGGCGAGCTCGGCGGCGGAGCGCCGCTGGACCCACCGCAGCGCCGCACCGCGCAGCGGGCGACCCGCGGGCGCGTCGCCGAGCCCGGCGATCTGGCCCTCGTAGGCCATCAGGCCGACCAGGCGGAACCCGCTCCGGCGCGCGATCTGCTCGGCGAAGCGACCGGCCTGCGCGGCGGTGTGCAGCGGCGAGCGACGGGTGCCCAGGTGCGCGCCGGGCACCGGCCGCCAGGACGCGTCGAGCTCGAGGCACACCCGCACCGGCGCCCTATCCGGGCCGACCGCGGCGTCGACGAGGTCCAGGTGCTCGGCGGAGTCGACCATGATCGTGATCGCCGCGGCGGCGGCCGGATCGGCCGCGAGCCGGCGCAGCGCCGCGCGGTCGGCGGTCGGGTAGGCGACCAGCAGGTCGTCGGAGAGCCCTTCGGCGTGCAGCCACAGCGCTTCGTCGAGCGAGTAGCACATCAGCCCGACGAACCCGGGCGCTCCCAGGGCGCGGGCGATGAGCTCGCGGCACCGGACGGACTTGGTCGCGATCCGGATGGGGTACCCGGCAGCGCGGCGCACCAGGTCAGCGGTGTTGTGGTCGAAGGCGGCCAGGTCCACGGCGGCCATCGGCGGGTCCAGTTCGCGGGTGATCTCGTCGATCCTGCGCACGGGACAACCGTAAGCCCATCCCCTTGTTAAGTGAGAATCTTTCACATAACTTCGTCCCGTCCGCGCCGCCTGTGGAGCGCATCACCACCCGGACGGCCCAGCACGACTCGGCAACACCGGCGATCGAGCTCTGGGAGTTCTTCGGCATGCAGCGATGGAGCAACTGGGGACGCACGGCGAGGGCCGTCCCGAGCTCGGTGGTCACCCCGCGCGACACCGCGGAGCTCGCCGCGGCGATCGAGCGGGCCGGGCGCGACGGCCGCACCGTGCGCGCGCTCGGCTCGGGGCACTCCTTCTCCGCCGTCGGCTCCCCGGAGGACGGCTGCGCGCTGGACCTCTCGCAGCTGTCCGGGATCATCTCCGCCGATCCGGGCACCGGGCTGGTCGTGGTGCGCGCGGGCACCCCGCTGCACCGGCTCAACACCGACCTGGACGGGCTCGGCCTGGCGCTGCCCAACCTCGGCGACATCGACCGGCAGACCGTCGCGGGGGCGATCTCGACCGGAACGCACGGCACCGGTGCCGAGCTCGGCGGGCTGGCCACCCAGGTCGCGGCCCTGGAGCTCGTCCTCGCCGACGGCACCGAGGTGCGCTGCTCGCCCGAGGAGAACCCGCAGCTGTTCGCCGCGGCCGGGATCGGGCTCGGAGCGCTCGGCGTCATCACCACCGCGACGCTGCGCTGCGTCCCCGCGTTCACCCTCGCCGCCGAGGAGCACCAGGCCGGGTTCGGCGAGGTGCTCGACGGCTTCGACGAGCTGGCCGCGGCCAACGACCACTTCGAGTTCCACTGGTTCCCGCACAGCGAGCGGACGCTGGTCAAGCGGAACAACCGCTGCGACGGCCCGCCGGAACCGCTGAGCCCGGTGCGGCGCTTCGTCGAGTACGAGGTGCTGGAGAACGGCCTGTTCGGCGCGGTCTGCGAGCTCGGACGTGCGGTGAAACCGCTGGTGCGGCCGCTGAATCGAGTCTGCGCCGCGGCCTGGTCGGCGCGCTCCTACCGGGACCGGTCCCACCGGGTGTTCACCACGCCGCGCCGGATTCGCTTCGTGGAGACCGAGTACGCGTTCCCGCGCGAGCGGATCGGCGAGGTGCTGCGCGAACTGCGCGCCGCGGCGGCCCGGCTCGCCGATCCCGTGATGTTCCCGGTCGAGGTCCGGATCGCCGCGCCCGACGACATCTGGCTGTCCACCGCCCACGGGCGCCCGACGGCCTACGTCGCGGTGCACCAGTACGTCGGGATGCCGCACCGCGAGTGGTTCGACGCCTTCGAGTCCATCGCCGCGGCGGCGGGCGGGCGCCCGCACTGGGGCAAGATGCACCGGCTGGACGCCGCGACGCTGCGCGAGCGGTACCCGCGGTTCGACGACTTCCTCCGGATCCGCGCCGAGGCGGACCCCGGAGGGGTGTTCACCAACGGGTACCTGAACCGCGTGCTGGGGCCTGTGGATAACTCGGTCTGATCACTCGACGGCGTTACGGACCGCATCGGTGACCGGGACGTCTCCGTTGACCGCTTCGAGCGCCATCCCCGCGGTGCGCGGTTCGTCCAGCAGGGCGAGGACCACCTCGGCCACGTCGGACCGGGTGATGGCGTCTCGGGCGATCTCCGGACCGAGCGTCACCCGGCCGGTGGGCGGGTCGTCGGTGAGCCTGCCGGGGCGCAGGATCGTCCACTCCAGATCCCGCTGCCGCAGGTCCTGCTCGGCCGCCCGCTTGGCGTCCAGGTACGCCCCGAAGACGGGGTCCACGTCGGGCGGGTTGGGGTTGCGGGTGCCCATCGAGCTGATCTGCACGAAGCGCCGAACTCCCGCCCGCTGGCAGGATTCCGCGAGCAGGACGGAGGCACCGCGGTCCACTGTGTCCTTGCGCTCGGCACCGCTGCCCGGGCCCGCGCCGGCGGCGAACACCGCCGCGTCCACTCCGGACAACCGGGCGGCCAGACCGGCCGCGTCCGCGATCTCCATGTCGACGACTTCCGGGGTCATCCCGAGCTCGGCGAGCTCGGTCGCGTGGTCCGGGTTCCGGACCAGTCCGAGCACCGAGTCGCCCCGCTGGGCCAGCAGCGCGCCGAGCTGTCGCGCGATCTTCCCGTGGGCTCCGGCGATCACGATTCGCATGCCCACACCGTAGGCCGGTCGGCGCGCCTCGAACGATCCAGCATCACCGATCGTGGCCTGTGGACAACTCAGAATTTCTGTGGAGTACTCCGCAAGGCCGCTGCGGACGGACTCGCTTCGGCGCGGGTCGAGTCCGTCCGCGTCTCCCCCTCAGCAGGCGCATCCCCGCCCACCGAAGTTCTCGCGGCCTCCTCGGCCGGTCAGCTGCGCGAGGGCGTCGGGGCCTCGGCGGCGAGCAGCTGCTCGTAGACGATCTCGTTGACCCAGCGGGAGATGGCGGTGTGCTCCATCGGCGGGGCGTCGTCGAAGCCGTGGCCGTCCATCTCCACCCGGATGTCCTCGCCGTCGGCGCTGAGCACCCCGATGCCGAACTGGCGGGCGCGGATCAGGCAGGTCTCGGCGAACTCGGGGGCCACGGCCACGTTGCGCGGCACCATGATGGCGGCGTTGGCGAACCGCGCGAACGGCACGGCGGCGGTCAGCGCGCTGCGCCAGTGCCGGGCGGGGGCGAGGATCCCGGTGATGCGGGCGGCGGGCGGCGGCACCCGGCCGTCCATCTCCGGCCACACCCAGGTGGAGATCTCGGCGCGGTCCACCACCGGACCGCTGCCGAAGACGAGGCGCTCGGCGTGCGCGTCCGGAACCAGCTCGGCGGTGGCGATGATCTGCCTGCCGAGCAGTTTCACCGGCGGCAGCACGCTGCCGGTCCAGCCCAGGGTGTCCACGGCCGCCTGCGCCAGCCGCCCCATCGAGGTGGCCGACCCCAGGGGCGACCGGACCTGCGTCGTCGAACAGACCCTGAGCTCGTCTTCGGACCAGGCATGTCCCGGCATTCCGGTCACAGCTTCTCCGCCTCCCTCAAGCAGGCATGCACTCCAACGGCTTGCTTCCCCAGGCCCCTCGCGGGGCTGACTTCGACTAAAACAGCTCCGAAGCGGTTTTGCGCTGCTCACCAGGGGTCGCTGCGATCGGCGGCGCCCAGCGGTCGGTGACCGGTCGACGAATGACATCCGCGCTTCAGCCCGGCGATGCCGCCATTCAGGTGAGCCGGGCCCGACGCTTGTCGGACAACGCGGCGAGCCGTGCATTCCCGACCAGGGAAATCACTGCACAACGGCGGTCGGAAGCACCGGACCAGCACAAACGCACAGACTTTCGATTATTCGTCCGGCTATCGGTGGAATATTCGCCCTTGCTTTCGACCCGCTCCGACGCTAGGTCCTCGGGGTTGCCGCTCGGTGACGCCCACGTGGACGCGCGTCGTCCGGGTGCGAGCAGACGTCGGCCGGTGCGGGGCGCACCGCCGGAGGGTCCCAGCGGTCGGCCCGCGGGGACAGCCCGCAACGCCGGGCTCGGTGCGGACCCCGGATCCGGGCGGTTCCGCTGCGGGGCCCGGTCCGGACAGCTCCTTGGAGTTGTTCAGGAGTGCGGGGCAGCCGCTGTGCTTCAGGTGCGGGACTCGGTCGGCACCGCGCACCGACTTCCGGAGGCGTCTCACGACCCGCTACCCGCACCACCTCACAGCGCACGTCCTCAGCAGCCCCTAGCGAGGCAGCGACGCGAGCCCGGAGCGGTCCTGCTCACCCAGGCGCTGGGTGATGCCCTCGGCCGCGGGAAGCAGGGGTTTGACGAGCTTGGCGACCTCCGCGCGGGCGCTGTGGGTGACCACGCCGAGGGCCGCGACGACGGTGCCGTCCGGGTCGTGCACCGGCACGGCGACCGAGCAGTTCCCCAGGGTCATCTCCTCGTTGGCCTGGGCGAAGCCGCGGGACCGCACGGCCTGCAGCTCGCGGCCGAGCCGCCCGGGCTCGGTGATCGTGTAGGGCGTGTGCCGGGCGAGGCCGCGCTCGCAGCACTCGTGCACCACCGAGGCGGGCGCGTGCGCGAGCAGCACCTTGCCCACGCCGGTGGCGTGCAGCGGCAATCGCCCACCGGCGCGGGAGACGATGCTCACGGCGCGCGGAGTGGTGAGCTTTTCCACGTACATCGCGTCGACCTCGTCGCGGACGGCGAGGTGGACGTTGTCGTGCGTGGTGCGGCAGAGCTCCTGCAGGTGCGGCAGGGCGGCCTCGCGCAGCCGGCTGTTCACCGGCGCCAGCAGGCCGATCTCCCACAGCCGCAACCCGACGGCGTAGCGCCCCTCCTGGTCCCGTTCGAGCGCGCCCCACATCTCCAGCTCGCGCACCAGCCGGTGCGCGGTCGCCAGCGGAATGCCCGCTCGCCGCGCGATCGCGGTCAAGGTCAGCCGCCCGTGCTCGGCGTCGAACGCGGTCAGCACGCTCAACGCCCGAGCGGTAACCGAGCGCCCCGGATCCCGACTGTTCCCGGCCACGGCCACCTCCGACACCAACCCCCAGCCGGACAACAAGCCCCAACCCCAGCACAAGGAACCCCCCGGGCCAAGCCCCGGCCGGAAGAACCTCCCCCGAAGATCACGGAGAGATTTCGCGGAAAGCAAAACACGGTCCCCCGAAGCGCGAACCCGCCAAACCGCCCGAAACCACCCGCGAAAAGCGGAATCCGAGAAACCAATTCCCCGACCGAGCGCCCGAACGGCGACGATCCCGAACCAGAACAACCGGACGAAGCCGCCGAAGAAAACCGAGAGGCGAAGAGGCGGCGAGGAGGGGGCGGAGAGACAGCGGGGAGGCCATGCGGACGAGGCGCGCACGAGCACGAAGGCTGGTCCGAGCGCAGGCGGGAACCGCACCCAGCGGAACGAGCACTCACCCGAGCGCCCACCGCACCGAAGGGGGTTCGGGGGAGTCGGTCCCCCGACGGCACGACGAGAAAAAGGCCCCGGCGAAGCATTCGCCGGGGCCTTTCGAGTGGGCGAGGAGGGAGTTGAACCCTCACGTCCTTTCGGACACACGGACCTGAACCGTGCGCGTCTGCCATTCCGCCACTCGCCCGTGGCTGGTTGGGAGTCTATCTTGCTGGCTCCCTGGCCTGAGCACCGGGGGGGCCGCTCTCGCTTTTCCCCTGCTGCCCTGTGGACGAGAGAAACATTAGCACGGGCTCCGGAGGGGGTTTCGCAGGGGGGTCCAAGAAGTTGGGAACTGGGCGGTGTCCAGAGCCGTTGGCCCAGATACGATGGTCGGAGATGTCGTACGCGTGAAGGGATTTTGCCGTGGGCCTCGTTCAGCGCTTCGAGCGCCGACTCGAAGGCATCGTCGGTAATGGCTTCGCGCGCGTGTTCGGCGGCAACGTGGTGCCTCAGGAGGTCGCTCAGGGCCTGCAGAGGGATGCCGAGCTACACGTCCGCGAGCTTGCCGGTGGACGGTTGCTGGCTTGTAACCACTACGTTGTGCAACTGAGCCCGTCCGATCACGATCGACTCACCGGCGATGAGGAGAGGGTGACCGACCTCCTCGCCGACTGCGTTCAGGAGCATCTCACCGAACAGGGGTGGGACACATATGGTGACGTCGTAGTCTCCCTGGAGCGCTCTGAGACGCTGCACACGGGACAGTTTCGAATCAGTTCGACCGTCGACCCCGACGTAACCCGACGGCCGACACAACCGCGTACCGCAGGAGACCGACCCATGAGCCAGCCACCAGGCCATTACCCCCAGGGAGATCCGTACAACCAGCAGGGCCAGTACGGCTACGACCAGGGCTACGGCCAGGACCCCAACTACGCCTACGGCCAGCAGCCGGGCTACGACCAGTACGGTCAGCCCCCGCAGCCCGGTTACGACCAGTACGGGCAGCAGCCGGGTTACGGCCAGCCGCCCCAGCCGGGCTACGACCAGTACGGTCAGCCCCCGCAGCCCGGTTACGACCAGGGCTACGGCCAGCCCCCGCAGGGCTTCGACCAGGGCTACGGCCAGCCGCCCCAGGGCTTCGACCAGGGCTACCCGCAGCAGCCCGGCTATGACCAGTACGGGCAGCAGCCGGGTTACGGCCAGCCGCCGCAGCCGGGCTACGACCAGTACGGTCAGCCCCCGCAGCCCGGTTACGACCAGGGCTACGGCCAGCCCCCGCAGGGCTTCGACCAGGGCTACGGCCAGCCGCCCCAGGGCTTCGACCAGGGCTACGGCCAGCCGGGCGGTGCCTACCCGCAGAGCGCTCCGGGCGGTTTCCCGGACCAGGGCTACGGCCAGCCCGGCGGCGCGTACCCGCAGAGCGCACCCGGCGGCTACCCGGCGGGCGCCCCGCGCGGTCAGATGACCGCCACGCTGCTGCTGGACGACGGTTCGAACCGCTCCTACACGCTGCAGCACGGCTCGAACATCATCGGCCGCGGCCAGGAGGGCCAGTTCCGGCTGCCGGACACGGGGGTCTCCCGCAAGCACATCGAGATCACCTGGGATGGTCAGTCGGCCATGCTGGCCGATCTCGGTTCGACAAACGGCACCACGGTGAACGGCACTCCGGTGCAGACTTGGCAGTTGGCAGACGGTGACGTGATCAGGGTCGGGCACTCCTCCCTGGTCTTCCGCGCTCAGGGCTGAGCGCGGACGCCGACCCGCGGATACGAGTAGGAGCGTTCACAACAAGTGCCGGAGCTGGTGATTCAGCTGACCAGAGCAGGGTTCCTCGCCCTGCTCTGGTTGTTCGTACTGGCTGCGCTTCGCGTGGTTCGTTCGGATCTCTACTCGGCCTCGGGCATGCGAGTCCCGATGCCAGGTGCGAGTCGGAGCCCGGGCAAGTCCCGGGGCAAGAGCAAGGCCAAGACGCCCCGCCAGATGGTGGTGACGCACGGCGCTCTCGCCGGCACGCGCATTTCCCTGGACGGCCGGCCGATCTTGATCGGCCGTGCCGACGACTCCACGTTGGTGCTCGACGACGACTACGCGTCCACGCGGCACGCGCGGTTGTCGCTTCGCGGCTCCGATTGGTACGTGGAGGATCTAGGCTCCACAAACGGCACATACCTCGATCGGGCGAAGGTCACGGGGCCGACCAAGGTTCCGCTCGGCGTTCCGATCAGAATCGGCAAGACGGTGATCGAGCTGCGCTCATGACCCTCGTCCTTCACTACGCAGCCCGCAGCGACCGCGGCCTGGTTCGCTCCAACAACCAGGACTCGGTCTATGCCGGCCCACGACTACTCGCCCTCGCGGACGGCATGGGCGGACATGCCGCCGGCGAGGTCGCCAGCAAGGTCGTCATCGCGGCTCTCGCGCCGCTGGACGACGACGAACCCGGTGACGACCTGCTCGGCCAGCTCCGCAGCGCGGTGCTGGAGGGCAACAGCGCGATCTCCGAGCTGGTGGCCGACGACCCGGACCTCGACGGGATGGGCACCACCCTGACCGCTGTGCTGTTCGCAGGCAGCAAGCTGGGACTGGTGCACGTCGGCGATTCCCGCGCGTACCTGGTCCGCGACGGCGAGCTGACCCAGATAACCCACGACGACACCTTCGTGCAGTCGCTGATCGACGAAGGCCGGATCACCGAGGAGGAGGCCGCCAACCACCCGCAGCGCTCGCTGCTGCTGCACGCGTTGACCGGCCACGAGGTGGAACCGAGCCTGGCGATCCGCGAGGCGCGAGCGGGGGACCGCTACCTGCTCTGCTCGGACGGGCTGACCGGACCGGTCAGCACCGAGACGATGGCGGAGGCGCTGCGCATCCAGGATCCGCAGGCCTGCGCGGATCGGATGATCGAGCTGGCGCTCAAGGGCGGCGGTCCGGACAACGTGACCGTGATCATCGCCGACGTCGTCGACGTCGAGTTCGGTGACGACGCCCCCATCGTCGGGGGTGCGGCGGGAAATGGCGATGAGCATCCGCAACCCGATTCGTCTGCGGCGCGCGCTTCCGCGGTGACCATGCCGCGGCAGCAGCCGCAGCGTTTCGAGCCCACCTCACCGCCGGCGGACAACCGGCCGCGCAAGCGCCGCTGGTTGCTCCCGCTGGCGGTGACCTGCGGCGTGCTCATCGCACTGGCGGCAGTCGCGCTGGTTGGGCGTTGGTGGGTGCTCAACCAGTACTACATCGGGACCAACGAGGCCGACGAGGTCGTGATCTACCAGGGCGTGCAGGGCGATGTGCTCGGCGTGTCGCTGAACTGGCAGGTCGAGGGCTCGTGCCCGCAGGGTTCCGCGCAGGACTGCCGCCCCATCAAGATCACGGACCTGCAGGAGGCGCAGCGCCCCGACGTGCGCAACGGCATCACCGAGGTCAACGGGCTGCAGGAGGCTCGCGAGGCGATGCGGCGGCTGCGCATGACGGCGCTGCTGCCGGAGTGCCAGGAGCCCAAGCAGCAGACTCCGCCGACCCGGCAGCCGGGCACGCCACCGCCCCCCGGCCAGCCGAGTCCCGGGCAGCCGTCCCCGAGCCAGCCCGCTCCGGGACAGCCGTCTCCGGGCCAGCCGGCCCCGAGCACGGAGACCTCGGCCGCCGACGCGACCCCGCTGCAACCGGAGGAGCCTAAGCCGGGCGTGAACTGCCGGACGGTGAGCTGATGTCGGATCCGGCCCTCGCGACCGGAGCAGGCAGCGGAGCCCCCCGGGTGACAACTCGGCGGGGCACCGAGCTGTTCATGCTCGTTCTCACCGCGGTCATCGTCACCTCGGCGCTGATCGTGGTCGAGCTCTCCCAGGCGCACACGCTCACCCGCGAGCTGCTGTTCTACGGCCTGGCGTTCCTGGTGCTCTACGGGGCGGCGCACTTCGCGGTGCGCTACTTCGCGCCGTACGCCGACCCGCTGATCCTGCCGCTGGTGGCGCTGATCAACGGCGTGGGCCTGGTGATGCTGCACCGGCTCGACCTGGCGCCGGTGGTCGGCGCTCCGTACACGCCGAAGCAGATCCTCTACACCACGCTGGGCGTGGTGATGTTCGGGCTGGTGCTGTGGCTGGTCAAGGACCACCGCACGCTGGCCCAGTACGGCTACACCTGCGGGTTCGTCGGGCTGGCGCTGCTGGCCCTGCCGGGCGTGCTGCCGGCGAGCATCTCGGAGGCCAACGGCGCGAAGCTGTGGATCAACCTCGGTTTCATGTCGATCCAGCCGGGCGAGTTCGCCAAGATCCTGCTGTTGATCTTCTTCGCCTCGTTCCTGGTGTCCAAGCGCGAGCTGTTCACCACGGCGGGCAAGCGGTTCCTCGGCGTGGACTGGCCGCGCCCGCGCGACCTCGGCCCGGTGCTGTTCGCCTGGGTGCTGTCCATCGGCGTGGTCGTGCTGGAGAAGGACCTGGGAACCTCGCTGCTGTTCTTCGGCATCGTGCTGGTGATGATCTACATCGCGACCGAGCGCGCGGTGTGGGTCGGTCTGGGCCTGTCGCTGTTCGCGATCGGCTGCGTCGTCGCCTTCAACCTCTTCGACCACGTGCAGGTGCGGGTCAACAGCTGGCTGGAGCCGATGGCGCAGGTCCCGGACGGCGCCTCCGACCCGGGCTACCAGCTGCGCACCGGCCTGTTCGGGATGGCCTACGGCGGCATCCCGGGCACCGGCCTGGGCAGCGGGATGCCGAACATCACCCCGCTGTCGTTCAGCGACTTCATCATCCCCGCGCTGGGCGAGGAGCTCGGCCTGATCGGGCTGATGGCGCTGCTGATGGTCTACCTGCTGCTGGTGATGCGCGGGCTGCGCAGCGCGCTGGCGGTGCGCGACTCGTTCGGCAAGCTGTTCGCCGGCGGCCTGTCGTTCACCATCGCGCTGCAGCTGTTCGTGGTCGCCGGCGGCGTGACCGGGTTGATCCCGATGACCGGTCTCACGGCGCCGTTCCTGGCCGCGGGCGGGTCGTCGATGCTGGCCAACTACATCCTGGCCGCGCTGCTGCTGCGGATCTCCGACGCGGCGCGGCGCCCGCAGTCGCCCGCCAAGCCGAAGCCGAAGCAAGCCCCGATCGCGGAGGCGCATACGGAACTGGTGGAGCGTCCCCAATGAACAAGCCGCTGCGCCGCGTGGCGCTGGCCATGATGGCGATGGTCGTGCTGCTGATGGCCAACATGACCTACGTCCAGGTGATCAAGGCCGGAGAGTACCGCGACGATGCGCGCAACATCCGCACCCAGCTGGAGGAGTTCTCCCACGAGCGGGGGCAGATCATCGCCGACGGGCAGTCGCTGGCGGTGTCCAACCCGATCGACAACGACCGCTACCAGTACCAGCGCAGCTACCCGAACGGGCCGCTGTACGCGCCGGTGACCGGGTTCTACTCGTTCTTCTACGGGTCCAACGGCATCGAGCGGGCCAACGACAAGATCCTCAACGGCACCGCCGACAGCATGGCCTTCGGCCGGTTCTCGGACATGATCACCGGCAACAAGCCGCGCGGCGGCAACGTCGAGCTGACCATCGACCCGGCGATGCAGCAGGTCGCCTACGAGCAGCTGACCAGCAAGGGCTTCCACGGCTCGGTGGTCGCGCTGAACCCGGCCAACGGGCAGATCCTGTCCATGGTCAACGCGCCGTCGTACGACCCGAACCGGCTGACCGGCACCGACAACAACCAGGTCGCCGACCAGTGGCAGCAGCTCAACGACGAGTCGGGCAACCCGATGTCCAACCGGGCGGTCTCCGAGATCTACCCGCCCGGCTCGACGTTCAAGCTGATCACCACGGCGGCCGCGCTGGACTCCGGCTACACCCCGGACAGCCAGGTGGAGACCGCCTCGTCGATCCACCTGCCGGGCACCGCCGACGCGACGCTGCCGAACTACGGCGACCGGACGTGCAAGGGCAGCACCCTGACGCTGGCCCTGGCGCACTCCTGCAACACGGCGTTCGCCGAGATCGCGGGCAAGGTCGGGGCGGACAAGCTGCGGTCCACCGCGGCGAAGTTCGGCTTCGACCGCGACCTCAACATGCCGATGAGCGTCGCGAGGTCCGAGATGGGCCCGATGGCCGACCAGGCCTCGCTGTACCAGAGCGGCATCGGTCAGCGCGACGTGCGCGTCACGCCGCTGCAGAACGCGATGATGGCCGCCGCGATCGCCAACGGCGGCGAGCTGATGAAGCCGCAGCTGGTCGAGGCCACCCGCGCGCCGGACATGGAGACGATGGACACCTTCCAGGAGGAGTCCCTCGGCCAGGCCGTGTCGCCGCAGGTCGCCGCCCAGATCAAGGAGATGATGATCAAGTCCGAGGGCTTCACCAAGGGCGGCGGCAAGATCACCGGCATCGACATCGCCTCGAAGACCGGTACCGCCCAGCACGGTGACCCCGGCGACCAGCCGCACGGCTGGTACGTCGCCTTCGCCCCCGCCGAGAACCCCACGATCGCCGTCGCGGTGATCGTGGAGAACGGCGGCGACGAGGGCGCCGAGGCCACCGGCGGCTCGCTGGCAGCGCCCATCGGCCGCGAGGTCATCCGGGCGGGTCTGCGAGGAGGTGGCTGATCCGTGCTGACCACCGGCCAGTTACTCGCCGAGCGCTACCGGTTGGGCAGTCGCATCGCCGTCGGTGGCATGGGCGAGGTGTGGCAGGCGGTGGACGTCCGGCTGGACCGGACGGTGGCCATCAAGGTGCTCAAGGCCGAGCTGTGCGGGGACGCGGAGTTCCTGCACCGCTTCCGCACCGAGGCCCGCACCACCGCCTCGCTCAACCACCAGGGGATCGCCGCGGTCCACGACTACGGCGAGACCGCCGCGGCGCCGGACGGCCCGGACGACACCGCCTACCTGGTGATGGAGCTGGTGGAGGGCAAGCCGCTGGCGAGCATCCTGGCCGAGACGCAGCGGATCACCATCGAGCACACGCTGGACATGCTGGAGCAGGCGGGCCGGGCGCTGCAGGCCGCGCACGAGCGCGGGCTGGTGCACCGGGACGTCAAGCCGGGGAACATCCTGATCACTCCCGAGGGCAAGGTGAAGTTGACCGATTTCGGCATCGCGAAGGCGGCCGACGCGGCACCTGTCACCCGCTCGGGAATGGTGATGGGCACGGCCCACTACATCGCGCCCGAGCAGGCGCTGGGCAGCGACGCGACGCCGGCCAGCGACGTGTACTCGCTGGCCGTGGTGGGTTACGAATGCCTGATGGGGCATCGGCCGTTCCTGTCCGAGAACGCGGTGACGGTCGCGATGATGCACATCCGCGAGATCGCACCGCCGCTGCCTCCGGACGTGCCGCCGGGAGTGCGCGCGCTGATCGAGGCCACGCTGGTCAAGGACCCCCGGCGGCGCTACGGCGACGGCGGGGAGTTCGCCAACGCGGTCGCGGCGGTGCGCGCGGGCATGCCGCTGCCCGCTCCGGCTTCGATGGCCGTGCCGCAGCAGCCGCAGCCCGGCACGCCTGCCTCGGGCGGTCCGACGGTGCCCGCGATGACCCCCGCCGCGGCGACCGGGCAACCGCTGGGCAACACCTACCCGCCCGGGGTCATCCCGCCCCAGGCGGCGCACGCACCGGTACCGCAGCCGCCGCAGCAGGCGGTCGCGGTGCGACCAGGTGGTATTCCTCACCCGACGCGCGGCGGCAGGGTCGTGCTGTGGGCGGTGGCGGCCGTGCTCGCTGTTTGTGTGCTGGTCGCCATCGGTTTGTTGACCTATTGGGCGACCCACCGCAACATCCTGGGGCAGGCCGCACGCGATCACACGATCACGCAGGACCTGGCTTCCGCGCGCGCTATGGGACAAACTGCGCGGCAGGCCCCCATGGACGGAACGTTTCACGTGGGTCGGCCGATGAATGGAGTCGGGGATACACCACGGGCCGCGCGAGCGGCCGGCACGACTGTCGGCGAGGGCCGTCAGCTCGGCATGATGGGACGACCGTTGACAAGGATCGGAACGACCATTCGATGAGTTCACCTCGACTTCTGTCCAACCGATATGAGCTCGGTGAGACTCTCGGCTACGGCGGTATGTCCGAGGTGCACCGCGGCCGGGACACTCGCCTGAGCAGAGATGTCGCGGTCAAGATTCTGCGCGCCGACCTGGCCCGGGACCCCACGTTCCAGCTGCGCTTCCGCCGCGAGGCGCAGAACGCGGCGGCGCTGAACCACCCGGCCATCGTGGCCGTCTACGACACCGGCGAGACGGAATCCGAGAACGGGCCGCTGCCCTACATCGTGATGGAGTACGTCGACGGCCGGACGCTGCGCGACATCGTCAAGACCGAGGGTCCGCTGCCGCCGCGGCGGGCGATGGAGGTCATGGCCGACGCGTCGGCGGCGCTGGACTTCAGCCACCGGCACGGGATCGTGCACCGCGACGTCAAGCCGGCCAACATCATGATCACCCGCTCCGGCGCGGTGAAGGTGATGGACTTCGGCATCGCGCGCGCCCTGGCCGACGGGCAGGCGGCGGTCACCCAGACCGCGGCGGTGATCGGGACCGCGCAGTACCTCTCCCCGGAGCAGGCGCGCGGCGAGGCGGTAGACGCGCGCAGCGACGTCTACGCCGCGGGCTGCGTGATCTTCGAGCTGCTCACCGGGGAGCCGCCGTTCACCGGCGACTCGCCGGTCGCGGTGGCCTACCAGCACGTTCGGGAGGAGCCGCGCAAGCCCTCCGACGTGGTCCCGTCGGTGCCCGCCTCGCTGGACGCCGTGGTGCTCAAGGCCCTGAGCAAGAACCCGGCCAACCGCTACCAGTCGGCCGCCGAGATGCGGGCCGACCTGGTTCGCGTGCTCTCCGGGCAGCGCCCGAAGGCTCCGATGATCATGTCGGAGGAGGAGCACACCGCGATGCTCGGCCAGGGCGCGGGCGCCACCGAGGTGATGTCCTCGGGCAGGCACCGCTCGGACGACGCCGAGCCCTACCCGGAGGAGGAACCGGAGCGCAAGCGCCGGACCGGGCTGATAGCCCTGGTCACGATCGCCTGCGTGGCGGTGCTCGCGCTCGCGGGCTGGCTGGTGGCCAGCATGGTCAACTCCGAACCGGAGCAGGTCAAGGTGCCCAGCTTCGTGGGGCAGACCGAGCAGGCGGCGCAGGACCAGGCCCGCTCGCAGGGCTGGCGGCCGGTCCCGAAGAGCTGCTTCTCCAGCGAGGAGAACCGCGGCAAGATCGTCGAGCAGGAGCCCAAGGCGGGCTCGATGGTCAACAAGGAGCGCTCGCCCAACCTGGTGCTCTGCCGCGGCGAGGGCCCGGAGACGGTGCAGATCCCGGACATCGAGGGCCTGGACATGAGCCAGGCGCAGCAGAAGCTGGAGTCCGCGGGCCTCAAGATCGGTCTGACCCCGCGGGAGCAGGAGACCGACGACTCCAGCCTGGTCGGCAAGATCATCAGCTGGGACCACAAGGGCCAGCAGGTGCCCAAGGGCACCACGATCAACGTCACCATCGGCAAGGAGATCCCGCAGACGCAGGTCCCGGACCTGGTGGGGCAGCCCTTCTCGACGGCCAAGGCCTACCTGGAGGGCGCCGGGTTCAAGGTGCAGAAGAAGACCACCGACTCCGACCAGCCCGCGGACACCGTGCTGGACCAGTCGCCGTCGGCGGGCACCGAGGCCCGGACCGGCTCCACGGTCACCCTCACCGTCTCCAACGGCGACCAGATCACCATGCCGAGCCTGGAGGGCAAGTCCAGGAGCGAGGCCGAGCAGGCGCTCAAGGCGCTGGGCTGGAACGGCTCGATCCAGGAGCAGCAGCAGCCCACCGGTGACGAGTCCAAGGACGACAAGGTCGTCGGCTCGTCCCCCTCGGCCGGCCAGAAGATCAGCAAGGATCAGCCGGTGACGCTCTACGTCGGCGACTACGACAGCGGGGCGACCTCCGGCAGCCCGCCGGACGGGGGCAACCTGTTCCCCTTCCAGGACGGCTAGGGGTCGGCAGCGCGACGAACAGCGGGGGCGGTGACCAGGTCACCGCCCCCGCTTCGCGTTCGCGGGTCAGCGCTGCGCGGCGGCCGCCACGGCGCGCATCTCGCCCTCCAGCGTCTCGACCAGCACCGGGTCCACCGGGTGGCCGGCCGACGCCATCCAGTTGGCGAGCATCCGGTGACCGCCGTCGGTGAGCACCGACTCGGGGTGGAACTGCACGCCCTCGACCGGCAGCTCGCGGTGCCGCATGCCCATCACGATGCCGGACTCGGTGCGGGCGGTGACCTCGAAGTCGTCCGGGACGCTGTCCGCGCGGACGATCAGCGAGTGGTAGCGGGTGGCGATGAACGGCGCGGGCAGGCCGGCGAACACGCCGGCCCCGGCGTGCTGGATCTCGCTGACCTTGCCGTGCAGCAGCTCGGGCGCGCGCTCGACGGTGCCGCCCCACACCGCACCGATGGCCTGGTGGCCGAGGCACACCCCGAAGGCGGGCTTGCGCTCGGCGGCGCAGCGCTCGATGAGCTCCATGGTCCGACCGGCGCGGTCCGGCGTGCCGGGACCGGGGCTGAACAGCACGCCGTCCGCGGCCGCGACGTCCTCGTCGGTGACGACGTCGTTGCGCCGGACGGTGCACTCGGCGCCGAGCTGCGCCAGGTACTGCACCAGGTTGTAGACGAAGCTGTCGTAGTTGTCGACGACCAATACGCGCACGGAGCCAGCCTACGTCCTCCCCGCAATCCCGTTCCGCCACCCGGACCGCCCGGACGCGGTTCCGCCGCGCGAGCACGCCCGGCGGAACTCCTCAACCGGTGGTCACCTCGTCGAACGGGAGCAGGGGTTCGGCCCAGGGGAAGACGACGAACAGCAGCAGCGCGACGACCGCCGCGACCAGGACCACCGCCTGGAGCAGCTTGGCGGGGAACGGCCCGGGCAGGTGCCGCCAGAGCCAGGCGTACATCAGCCCTCCTCGAGTTCCGGCGGTCGCAGCTGCGGCCGACCGGCGATCTTGGGGTACTCGGTGGTCAGCACGCCGTGCACGATCAGCCGCTGGCGGGCGGAGTACTCCGGGTGGCAGGTGGTCAGCGTGATCAGCCTGCTCGCGTTCGGCGGCAGCTCGCCGCGCACGACCTCGCCGGGCACCGGGTCGATCACCTCGGCCCGGTCCGGCGCGACGATCCGGCGTCCGGCGACCTCGCCGTAGGGCTCGCCCATCGGCGCCACCCCGGCGCAGCGCGGATCGCCACCGCGCCCGTCCCAGCCGGCCTCCTCCTCGGGCATCGGCAGCACCCGGTAGACGTACCAGCGGGCGGCGGTCTCCACCACGAGCGGATCGCACGAGCTCAGCTGGTCGAGCTCGTTGAACGGCGCCCCTCGGCCGATCCGGTGACCGGCCACCGCGAAGTTGCCCGGGGCGCCGGGCCACTGGGTGCCCTCGTAGTGGCCGGGACCGCGCTTGAGGGTCTCCGTGCCGGTGCCCTCGAGCACGGTGAAGTCCAGGCCCGGCCCCAGCGCGGGCAGGTGCAGCCGGGCGAACCCGGCACCGGGCTCCGGCGGCGGCGGTTCCGGGATGGTCCCGCCGCTCGGCTGCTCGGCGCGCTGCTGCTGCCAGCGGTCGTGCAGCTGCTGCGCCGCGGCGTGCTGCTGGCGGGCCGCGAACCAGTCGGTGACGTAGACCGCGTAGAAGACGAACAGCAGCAGGACCAGCCCGGCGGTGATCATCAGCTCGCCGCCGAACCGCGCGACGCCGCGCCAGGTCACCCGCCGCTCGGAGTCCGGTGGCGGGCTCTGCGGCGTCCCGATGGTGGAGACCACGAAGTCGTTCCTCTCCGGTCACGGCTTTCCGCCAGGGGTGCCCGACGAGGGCTGTGATTACGTTAACGTGGTGGGTGGAAACCCAGTCGTTCCGACCAGCGGGTCCGGCTCGCGGAGTCGTTCCCGGCGGGGTCGGGACGGCGACCGACCGGGCACGCGGCGCCATCGCGAACGCCGCCCTGCGGCGTCCCCGCGAACGGGCCCCTGTGCCGCATCACCTGGCGAGGACACCTATGCCGAAGTCGAAGGTCCGCAAGAAGGACACCTCCGCCCCGGTCGCCGACCGCCGCACCCCGGTGAAGGCGAAGGCGGTCGGTCCGTCGCACCCGATCTACGTCGCCGTGATGCTCGGACTCATGATCGTCGGCCTGCTGTGGTTGGTCACCAACTACATCGCCGGCGACAAGATCGGCTTCATGGCCGACCTGGGTGGGTGGAATTTCGCCGTCGGCTTCGCCTTCATGATCGTCGGCTTGCTGATGACCATGCGGTGGCGCTGAGCGCAAGGCTCTGACCTGCGCGGACAACCTGCCCATAAGCCGGTCCCCGGTGCCCCGCAACTCGGGGCGCCGAGGACCGCACCGGTCCGGTCGCGGTTCGTGCTCCGCCGCCGAGCGCGCCCGCCGTTCGAGGTTCACTCAGCCCATCGGCGGATTGACGGACGGTCAGCGAAGCACACATGTGTAACTAATCCCCAGTGGGGATAACTCCTGTGGATAACTCCTCGACAGCGGGTGGACGACCGTGGAACCGAACAGCTGGGCACCCGCGAAGGGCCTGGTCGCCTGCGGCTGGGCATTGGCCGCCGCGGCCGCGGCCTGGTTCGCGCTGACCGACGCGGCCACCGACCGGCTGTTCGTCGGCGTGCTGGTGCTCGCCCTGGTCGCGGCCGCCGCGCACGGCTCGTTCGTCCGCCCGCGGCTGGCCGCCGACAGCACCGGCCTCACGGTGCGCACGCTGACCGGGAGCAAGCACTTCGACTGGCCGCAGGTCACCGTCCGCGTCCGCGAGCACCGCAGGCTCGGCCGCACCAACGCCGGCCTGGAGCTGGACGCCGACCCGCAGCTCATCGTGCTGGGCAGGCTGGAGCTGGGCGCCGACCCCTACGAGGTCGCCTTCCGCCTGCACGACCTCCAGCCCTAGCTCACCGCGGCTGCGTGCAGCGGGTCTGGAACCCGTCGCCGAAGCAGCTGATGTCGCCGAACTGCACGTCGCGGGTGATCACCACGGCGATCAGCAGCACCAGGAGCCCCGCGAGCGCGCCCGCCTGCACCATCGCGCGGTTCTGCCTGGGCGCGTAGAGCAGGGCCGCGGTGGCGGCGGTGCCGAGGACCAGCCCGCCGAGGTGCCCGAGCAGCGAGATGCCGGGGATCGTGATGCTCAGGACGATGTTGAGCGCGATCACCACCAGCACCGGCTTCAGGCTGACCTTGAGCCGCATCGCCGCGATCGCGATGCCGCCCATCAGCCCGTAGATGGCACCGGAGGCGCCGGCGACCGGGGCGTCGGCCGCGCCGAAGAGGAACACCCCGACGCTCCCGCCGAGCAGCGACAGCGCGTAGACCGCCGCGAAGCGGAACCGGCCGAGCAGCAGCTCCAGGTCTCGGCCGATGACCCACAGCGCGATCATGTTCATCGCGAGGTGCACCAGGCCGATGTGCAGGAACCCGGAGCTGAGCAGCCGCCACCACTGGCCGGCGGCCACCGTGATCGGCAGCATCGCGAAGTCGGCGAACAGCGCGGAACCGTAGTTGCGCATGCTGCCCGCCTGCAGCGCGGTGATCGCGAAGATCACCACGTTGACCGCGATCAGCGCGGGAACCAGCATCGGCTTCTCGCGCAGCTGGGCCCCGGCGACGGTCATCGGTCGCCGGGTGGTGCGCTCGCCCTCGGCGACGCAGTCGACGCACTGCATGCCCACCGAGGCGTCGCGCAGGCATTCCGGGCACGCGGGCCGGTCGCACCGGACGCAGCGCAGCCCGGTCGGGCGGTCGGGGTGCCGGACGCAGCCGGGCAGCTGCGCCGGCGCCCCGTCCGCGCCGGGTTGAGATCCGGGGGGCACAGTCATTCTGGTTACCTCCCGGGCGGCGTCAGCCGCGCTCGATCGAAACCTTCTCGATGACGATGTCGTTGACCGGCCGGTCGTTGCGACCGGTCGCGGTGTGCGAAATCGTGTCGACCACGTCGCGCGACTCCTGGTCGGCGACCTCGCCGAAGATGGTGTGCTTGTAGTTCAGCCAAGTCGTGGCCGACACGGTGATGAAGAACTGCGAGCCGTTGGTGTTCGGCCCGGCGTTGGCCATCGCCAGCAGGTACGGCTTGTTGAACTGCAGCTCCGGGTGGAACTCGTCGGCGAACTGGTAGCCGGGGCCGCCGCGGCCGGTTCCGGTCGGGTCACCGGTCTGGCACATGAAGCCGTCGATGACCCGGTGGAAGATGACTCCGTCGTAGAACGGCCCGGAACGTTCGCCCTTGGCGTTCGGCTCGGAGTATTCCTTGGTTCCTTCGGCGAGGCCCACGAAGTTCGCCACGGTCTTGGGCGCCTGGTCGGGGAACAGGTTGATCCGGATGTCGCCCTGCGAGGTGTGCAGGGTCGCGGTCACCGTCGTCCCAACGAGCGATCCGTTGTCTTCAGCCACCCCATCATCCTGCCATCGAGCGCGCTGAACTTTCTTTCTGGGTGCAGTATGGGCAGATCCGGCCCTTCTGGGCGCTGCTCGCACGCGGACGCGAACGCCACATGAGGTTGACCCGCAAAGCCGGGCCAGGGAGGCACCGAATGGATGAAGTGAAGGCGATGACCAAAGCCGGCGAGAGCATGGGCAAGGCGGTCGGCACCGGCGTGCGCTCGGCCCGCCAGGGCGCGATGCGCGCGGGCGAGGTCTGCGGCACGGCAGGAAAGCAGGCCGCCGCGATGGCCGAGCGGGAGCTGGCCAATCGCGGGGTCAACACCGACGAGTTGCAGGAGAAGCTCGCCCAGCGCACCACCGGAATGTCCCGCAAGCAGCTGGCCAAGCGCACGAAGAAGGCCCGCAAGCAGTGGGACAAGCGCACCGCCAAGTCGCGCAAGCAGTGGGCGAAGAACGCCGCGGCGGCCCGCAAGGAGCTGGCCGCGAGGATCGACCCCGCACCGAAGAAGCGCCGCAAGTGGCCGTGGTTGCTCCTGGTGCTGGCGGCGCTGGGCGCGGCGGCAGCGGTGGCCCTGACCCGGCGGCCGGAGGAGCTCCCGGTGGCCGCGGCCACCGGTCGGCAGGACCCGAACCCGACGCCCAGGCACCGCCTGCAGGAGGACGACTCCCCCGTCCCGACCCAGCAGGACGGGCACAACCCGAGCACCGAGAAGACCCACCCGCCGAACCGCTGACGGAACTGCGGATCTCGTGAGGCCGGGCCGTCAGGCCCGGCCTCACTCATGTCAAAACCCCAGCGCACAGCCCTGATGTGCACGAAGCCGGGCAATGCTGAGTATTAATAGCGACTACTGCGATCCACTGCTGCTCAACGAGTGGAGCCAGCAGAACCAACGCCGTCGACCGCGGAAGAGCGTCCCGGGAGAACCCGAACGCCGGCGAACTGCTGGTCGGCGAGCGGGCCGGGAGCGCTGCCCAGCACGAGGGGCCGACGGGCAGCCAGCGCACCGCAGGCGTCCGCGGGGCCCGCAACTAGCACGACGGGACGAGAAGGTTCGCGCACTCCGCGAACGCATCTCGCCCCGATTGCAGTGGAGACGAGGGGAATCGAACCCCTAACCCCCGCCTTGCAAAGGCGGTGCTCTGCCAATTGAGCTACGTCCCCGAGCGGGCGGCTCCGACGAGCCGGGGTAGGTGTCCCCTCGCCGGGATCAGGCCTCGGCGGTGGCCTCGCGCCAGAGGTCGGCCTCGGCCTTGGCGGCCTTGTTGCGGCGAACCACGAAGAAAACAACGCCGGCAACTGCGACGAGCGCGAGCAGCTTCTTCATTCCGGTCGCCTCCTAATCGGGCGCGCGGCCCGGGCTGTTCGAGACCTTGTGAGAAATCGGGAGGAGAACTCCCAGTGGGCCTAGGAGGACTTGAACCTCCGACCTCTTCATTATCAGTGAAGCGCTCTAACCGCCTGAGCTATAGGCCCCTGTTCCGTTGTGCTAAAGAGCTTACAGGATCGTTCCGGGCGCCCGAACGGGGGGTCGGCGTTGCCCCGCCCGGGCCCTGGTGATCCGGTCCGGCCTGCGCGGACGGACCGGATCACCGGGGACGATCCCGGGTCAGCGGCTCACTCGCGCTCGGAGAGCGTGACCTCGATCCCGCCGGCGAAGTCGGCGGCCACGTTGTAGATGAACGCGGCCACCGTGGCCAGGGCGGTGATCAGCACGATGTTGATCGCGCCGACGATCGAGGCGACGCCGAACACGCGGCCCGCGCTGATCAGCGGCTCGGTGGCCGCGTCCTCGGGCTGGGTGAGCTCGGTGAAGGTGCCGTTGAGCGAGTCCCACACGCCCATGCCGTCGAGCACGCCGTAGAGCACCGCCACGGCGATCATCCAGATGAAGAACAGCGCGACCGACAGCACCAGGGCGAGCTTGAGCACCGACCACGGGTCGAGCCGCTTGACCTGCAGGCTCGCCCGCCGCGGCCCCCGGCTGGGACGCCGCGCCGAGGTGGCGTTGGGCGTGCCGGACCGAGCCGAGCCGCCTCCGCCGGCGCCGGCGCCGGCGCCGGTGAACGACACCTGGGTGCGCTCGGCGCCCGCGTTCGGCAGCTGGGTGCGCACGGTCTCCTCGTCGGAGACCGCCTTCGGGATCGTCTGGGTCTCCTCGACCCCGCTGTCGGCGGAGCCCGCCGACGACGTCCCGGTGGCGGCGGTCCCGGACTCCGCGGAGGCCGAGCCCCGCTGCCACGGCGGCGGGGCCTCGGTGCCACCGAGCGCCTCACCGCCGTCGTCGGCAGCCTGCGCCGAGGACGCGCCGGTCTCCGCGGCCGCGTTCTCGACGTTCTCGTCGACTGTCTGGGTGCTGACCGAAGTCCGGTCCGCACCCTGCTGCTGCGGGTCCGAGGACTCCGGCTTCTCGGAACGTGTCACGAGCGATCCTTCGGTGATCGTCGGCGTCGGTGTGCCCCGTGGTCACCCCACGGTTTTACTTCTGCTGGTCCGGCCCCGCAGCGTCGGGGTTGGCGGCCTCGTCGGCGTTGCGGGCGATGGCCACCAGCGCGGTCCCGTCGTCGAGGTTCATCAGGCGAACACCCTTCGTCTGCCTGCCGGCCTTTCGCACCTCCTTGGCGGTGGTCCGGATGACCCCGCCGGTGGAGGTGATCGCGTAGAGCTCGTCGTCGAGCTCGGCGATGAGCGCAGCCACAAGCCTGCCACGCTTGTTGTCGTACTGGAGAGTCAGCACGCCCTTTCCGCCGCGGCCCTGGACCGGGTAGTCCTCGATCGGCGTCCGCTTGGCGTAACCGCCGTCGGTGGCCACGAGGACATACCGGTCATCTCGGCACACGCCCATCGCGAGCAGCTCGTCGCCCTGGTTGAACCGCATGCCGAGCACGCCGGAGGTCGCGCGCCCCATCGGGCGCAGCGCCTCGTCGGTGGCGTGGAAGCGGATGGACTGCCCCTCGGCCGAGACCAGCAGCAGGTCGTCATCCGCCGAGCACAGCACGGCGCCGACCAGCTCGTCGTCGTCCTTGAGGTTGATGCCGATAAGTCCACCCGATCGGTTGGAATCGAAATCGGTCAGACGGGACTTCTTGACCAGGCCGTTCCGCGTCGCCAGCACCAGGTACGGGGCCGCGGTGTAGTCCTTGATCTGCATGACCTGGGCGATCTCCTCGTCCGGCTGGAACGCCAGGAGGTTCGCCACGTGCTGGCCCCGCGCGGTGCGGTTGGCCTCGGGCAGCTCGTAGGCCTTCGCGCGGTAGACCCGGCCCTTGTTGGTGAAGAACAGGATCCAGTCGTGCGTGGAGCAGACGAAGAAGTGCGACACGATGTCGTCCTGCTTCAGCGCCGCGCCCTGCACGCCCTTGCCGCCGCGCTTCTGGGCCCGGTACAGGTCGGTGCGGGTCCGCTTGGCGTAGCCGGTCCGGGTGATCGTGACGACCACGTCCTCGTCGGCGATGAGGTCCTCCATGGAGACCTCGCCCTCGAACGGGACGATCTTGGTGCGCCGGTCCTCGCCGTGCTTGTCCACGATCGCCGCGAGCTCGTCGCGGATGATCGCGCGCTGCCGCTCGGGCTTGTCCAGGATGTCCTTGAGGTCCTCGATCTCGCGCTCGATCTCGGCCAGCTGGTCGACGATCTTCTGGCGCTCCATCGCGGCCAGCCGCCGCAGCTGCATCTCCAGGATCGCGTTGGCCTGGATCTCGTCGATCTCGAGCAGCTCGATCAGGCCGGTGCGCGCCTCGTCGACCGTGGGCGAGCGCCGGATCAGCGCGATGACCTCGTCCAGCGCGTCCAGCGCCTTGGCCAGACCGCGCAGGATGTGCGCCCGCTCCTCGGCCTTGCGCAGCCGGTAGCGGGTCCGGCGGACGATGACGTCGACTTGGTGCTTGACGTAGTACCGGATCACCTGGTCCAGCCGCAGCGTGCGCGGCACGCCGTCGACCAGCGCCAGCATGTTCACGCCGAAGGTGGTCTGCAGCTGGGTGTGCTTGTAGAGGTTGTTGAGCACGACCTTCGGGATCGCGTCCCGCTTGAGGGTGACCACGATCCGCATGCCGCGCCGCGAGTTGGACTCGTCGGCGATGTCCGAGATGCCCGCGATCTTGCCCTCGCGGTGCATGGTCGCGATGTTCTCGATGAGGTTGTCCGGGTTGACCTGGTACGGCAGCTCGGTGACGACCAGGATCGTGCGGCCCTTGCTGTCCTCCTCGATGTTGACGACCGCGCGCATCTTGATCGACCCGCGGCCGGTCCGGTACGCGTCGGCGATCGCGTTGGTGCCCAGGATCAGGCCGTGGGTCGGGAAGTCCGGGCCCTTGATCCGCTGCATCAGCGCTTCGAGCAGCTCGTCGTCCTCGGCCTCGGGGTTGTCCAGCAGCCAGTAGACGCCCTCGGCGACCTCGCGCAGGTTGTGCGGCGGGATGTTGGTCGCCATGCCCACCGCGATACCGCCACCGCCGTTGACCAGCAGGTTCGGGATGCGCGACGGGAGGACGTCGGGTTCCTGGGTGCGGCCGTCGTAGTTGTCCGAGAACTCGACGGTGTCCTCTTCGATGTCGGCGAGCATGTGCGTCGCCAACGGGTCCAGCCGGCACTCGGTGTAGCGCATGGCCGCCGCCGGGTCGTTGCCCGGGGAGCCGAAGTTGCCCTGGCCGTCGATCAGCGGGTGCCGCATCGACCAGGGCTGGGCGAGGCGCACCAGGGTGTCGTAGATCGCCGAGTCGCCGTGCGGGTGGTAGTTGCCCATCACCTCGCCGACGACGCGCGAGCACTTCACGTACCCGCGGTCCGGGCGGAACCCGGCGTCGTGCATCGCGTAGAGCACTCGGCGGTGCACCGGCTTGAGGCCGTCCCGCACGTCCGGCAGGGCGCGCGAGACGATGACGCTCATCGCGTAGTTGATGTAGGAGTTCTGCATCTCCTGCTGGAGTTCGACCGGCTCGATCCGGCCGTGTTCCGGCGGCAGGATTTCAGTCATGCTGATCCTTCGTTTCGCTCGAAGTCTTGGCGATTGAGGCGCGTCGGCGTCACACGTCGAGCAGGCCGGCTTCCTTGGCGTTGCGGGTGATGAACGAGCGCCGGGCCTCGACGTCCTCGCCCATCAGCACGCTGAACAGCTCGTCGGCGGTGGCGGCGTCGTCCAGCGAGACCTGCATGAGCAGCCGGGAAGCCGGGTTCATCGTGGTCTCCCAGAGCTCCTCGGGGTTCATCTCGCCGAGACCCTTGTAGCGCTGGATGCCGTCGTCCTTGGGAAGCTTGCGACCCTCGGCTGCACCGCGCTCGAGCAGCGCGTCGCGCTCCTTGTCGCTGTAGACGTAGTCCGGCTCGGCGCGCGGCCACTTGATCTTGTACAGCGGCGGCTGCGCGAGGTAGACGTGACCGGCCTCGATCAGCGGGCGCATGAACCGGAACAGCAGCGTGAGCAGCAGCGTCCGGATGTGCTGGCCGTCGACGTCGGCGTCGGCCATGATCACGATCTTGTGGTACCGCAGCTTCGACAGGTCGAACTCGTCGTGGATGCCGGTGCCCAGCGCGGTGATGATCGACTGGACCTCGTTGTTCTTGAGGACCTTGTCGATCCGGGCCTTCTCCACGTTGATGATCTTGCCTCGGATCGGCAGGATCGCCTGGAAGCGGGACTCGCGGCCCTCCTTCGCCGAGCCGCCCGCGGAGTCGCCCTCCACGATGTAGAGCTCGCACTCGTCGGGCTGGTTGGACTGGCAGTCCTTGAGCTTGCCCGGCAGGCCGCCGATGTCCATCGCGCTCTTGCGGCGGACCAGCTCCTTGGCCTTGCGCGCGGCCATCCGCGCCTGCGCCGAGGAGACCGCCTTGTTCACGATCGTCTTGGCGTCGGCCGGGTTGCGGTCGAACCAGTCGGTCAGCCACTCGAAGGCGGTGGTCTGCACGAAGGACTTGACCTCGGTGTTGCCCAGCTTGGTCTTGGTCTGGCCCTCGAACTGCGGTTCGGAGACCTTCACCGACACGATCGCGGCCAGGCCCTCGCGGACATCGTCACCGGTGAGGCTGCCGTCCTTGTCCTTGATGAGCTTCTTGTCCTTGGCGTAGGCGTTGACCACCCTGGTCAGCGCGGCCCGGAAGCCCTCCTCGTGGGTACCGCCCTCGTGCGTGTTGATCGTGTTGGCGAAGGTGTACACCGACTGGTTGAAGCCGGAGTTCCACTGCAGCGCCACCTCCAGCTCGTGCCCCTGACCGGAGGCGCTGAAGGCCACCACCTTCTTGTGGATGGGCTCCTTGGTGGCGTTGATGTGCTTGACGAAGTCCTCCAGGCCGCCCGGGTAGTGGAAGGTCCGCTCCTTCGGGCGGACGGCCTCCTCGCCGTCGATCTCGCCGTCCTCGCCGGTGCTGCGCTCGTCCCGCAGGGTGATGATCAGGCCCTTGTTCAGGAAGGCCATCTCCTGCAGCCGGCGAGCGATCGTCTCGGCGTTGTAGGTGGTGGTCTCGAAGATGGTCGGGTCGGCCCAGAAGGTGATGGTGGTGCCGGTCCGGTCGGTCTTCTCGCCCTTCTCGACGTCGGCGACCGGCTTGGAGTCCTTGTAGCTCTGCCGCCAGACGTGGCCGTCCACGTGGACCTCGGCCTCCAGGGCGGTGGACAGCGCGTTGACCACCGACACGCCGACGCCGTGCAGACCGCCGGAGACGGCGTAGGAGTCGCCGCCGAACTTGCCGCCCGCGTGCAGCACGGTGAGCACGACCTCCAGGGTCGGCTTCTTCTCCACCGGGTGCAGGCCGACGGGGATGCCGCGGCCGTCGTCGGTGACCCGCACGCCGCCGTCGGCCAGCAGGGTGACCTCGACCTTGGAGGCGTACCCGGCCATCGCCTCGTCGACCGAGTTGTCCACGACCTCCTGCACCAGGTGGTGCAGACCGCGCTCGCCGGTCGAGCCGATGTACATGCCCGGACGCTTGCGGACGGCCTCAAGGCCCTCAAGAACGGTGATGGATGAAGCGTTGTATTCGCTCTTCTTCGGTGCCACGGGCCTCGATTTCTCCTTGAGCCGACTGTGCTGTCACGGTGATCGGTCGATGCCGGTTCGAACCTGTCTCCCGCACCGCGGACCACTTCGGGGCGACTCGTCTGCCGGCGCCGCACCCCGGGTGCTGCCGACGTCACCACCGGCCTCCCTGCCGACCGGGTCGGTCGTGCCTGCGGCCGGTCGCGGGCGCGTCGGGTCACACCCCGTCTGAGATTCTACTTGTCCCCCCGCGCAGAAGTGGGGCAAGGACACCCCTGACTTGCTCACAGAGCCGATAACTCGACCGGATCCACCATCGAAGAGCCGTGAACGGTCGTCGCCGGATCTCGGTGGCGATCGGCCGCCGAGGAGCAGATCAGCACCGCCGGAGCCCGCCGGGCCGCGCGCCCGACCGGGAACCGGACGGTGCGCAGCCCGCAGATTACTAGCCGTAGGTGTCCCGCGGGCCCCGTCCGGGGACGTGTCGCGGCCCGTGTCGCCAGCTCGGCGCGGCCGGGCCCTGCACCTTGATCCGCTTGACCACGTCGCGGCCGATCCCGTCGGAGATCCGCTTGAGGATCTGCCGCTGCAGCAGGCGCAGCTGGGTGGCCCACGCCGTGGACTGGGCCTGCACGGTGAGCTCGCCGTCGGAGAGCGCGACCGGCTTGGTGTGCTCGGCGACCTCCTCGCCGACCAGCGCACCCCACTTGGCGAAGACCTGGCCGCCGGTGAGGTTGTCCGTCCACCCCCGGTCCTTGGCGATCCGGGACGCGAGCTTGCCCAGCGGCTGCGGGTCGCGGTCGTCCGGACCGGCGCCCGACCAGCCGCGACGCCGCCGGGTGCGCACCTTGCCGCCCGCGGGCCCGGCACCGCTCTTCTTGCGCTTGGCCGCGGCCTGCTCCCGGGCGGCCTGCAGGGCCGCCCGGGCGAGGTCGGGACCGCGCAGCTCGCCGTCCTCCGCAACTCGGGATTCCGCGGCCGACCGCGAGTTATCCACAGCGTTATCCCCATATGTGGGGACATCCACAGCTTTACCAGTGGCGCCGGTCACGCTGGGTTCATCATCGCGGGTGCTCGGCGCTCTGCCGGGCCCCTCGTCCCGGCCATCTTCACTCGGCACGGTGGACCTCGCCTTCCCGGACGTTGAAGTGGACACCGGTGAGCTCCTCCGGCACGTCCTCGGGCACCGCCGCGGTCACCAGCACCTGCTCGGCGTCGGCCACCAGTTCGGCCAGCCGGGCCCGGCGCCGCCGATCCAGCTCGGCGAACACGTCGTCCAGGATCAGCACCGGTTCCGCGCCATCATCGGTGAGCAGGTGGTACGAGGCCAGGCGCAACGCCAGCACGAACGACCACGACTCGCCGTGGCTGGCGTAGCCCTTCGCCGGCAGCTCGCCGAGCAGCAGCTCCAGGTCGTCGCGGTGCGGACCGACCAGCGACACCCCGCGCTCGATCTCCTGCGGGCGGACCCGCTCCAGCTCGGCCTGCAGCGCCGACTCCAGCGCCGCGACCATCTCATCGTGCGGCGGCTGCTCCTGCCCCGGTTCGCCGTAACCCGCGGGCAGCGACTCGCCGAGGCTGCTGCGGTAGCGCAGATCGGCCACCCGCCCCGAGGGCGAGGTCGCCTCCTCGGTCGCGGCCACGCTGGCGTAAGCCCTGGTCACGTGCGGCCCGAGGGCCGAGACCAGGGCGAGCCTGCCGGCCAGCAGCTCGGCGCCGAAGCGCGCGAGGTGACCGTCCCAGACCTCCAGGGTCCGCAGATCGGCCTTGCCGCCGCCCTTGCGCGCCGCGCCCGCCGACTTCAGCAGCGCGCTGCGCTGGCGCAGCACCCGCTCGTAGTCCGAGCGCACGCCCGCGTACTTGGGCGCGCGGGAGACCAGCAGGTCGTCCATGAACCGGCGGCGCTCGCCCGGATCCCCGCGCACGATGGCCAGGTCCTCGGGCGCGAACAGCACGGTGCGCAGGATGCCCAGCACGTCGCGCGGCTTGCCCGCGTTGCCCCGGTTGATCCGGGCGCGGTTGGCCTTGCCCGGGGTGATCTCCAGCTCGACCAGCAGCTCGCGGCCGCCGTTGACCACCGCGGCGCGCACCACCGCTCGGCCGCTGCCCTCGCGCACCAGCGGCTGATCGCTGGAGACCCGGTGCGAGGCGAGCGTCGCGACGTAGCCGATCGCCTCGACCAGGTTGGTCTTGCCCTGCCCGTTCGAGCCGACCAGCACGGTGGTCCCCGGTTCCAGGGCGAGGTCGGCATGCGACCAGGACCGGAAGTCGGTCACCTGCAAATGACGCACGTACACGGCTGTCCAACCTAGTGGTCGGGATCTCGGCGCGGTGGCGGCGGGCACGACGCGCGCGCCGCACCGCCACCGCGGAGCCGGGAGGTCAGTCCTTCTTGACCGCGTGCCCGCCGAACTGGTTGCGCAGCGCGGCGACCGCCTTCATCGCCGGGGAGTCGTCCTGGCGCGAGGCGAAGCGGGCGAACAGCGCGGCGGTCATCACCGGGGCCGGGACCGCGTTGTTGATCGACTCCTCGATGGTCCAGCGACCCTCGCCGGAGTCCTGCACGTAGCCGCGCAGCTCGGCGAGCTCCGGGTCCTCGTCCAGGGCGCGGACCAGCAGGTCCAGCAGCCAGGAGCGGACCACGGTGCCGCGGCTCCACGCCTTGATCGTCGCGGGCACGTCGGTGACCACGTCCGAGGCGGCCAGCAGCTCGAAGCCCTCGGCGTAGGCCTGCATCAGGCCGTACTCGATGCCGTTGTGCACCATCTTCGCGTAGTGCCCCGCGCCGACCGGGCCGGCGTGCGCGAAGCCCTCCTCGCGCGGGCCCTCCGGGCGCAGCGCGTCGAAGATCGGCATCGCGCGCTCGACGTCCTCGGCGTCGCCGCCCGCCATCAGGCCGTAGCCGTTCTCGGCACCCCAGACGCCGCCGGAGACGCCGACGTCGACGTACTTGATGGCGTTCTCCGCGAGCAGCGCGGCGTTGGCCTGGTCGTCGGTGAACTTGGAGTTCCCGCCCTCGATCACCAGGTCACCGGCCGCCAGCAGGCCGGACAGCTCCTCGACGGTCTGCCTGGTCGGGTCCCCGTGCGGGACCATGATCCACACGACGCGCGGGCCGGACAGCTTCTCCACCAGCTCCGCGATCGACGCGACGTCGCTGACTTCGGCGTTTCGGTCGTAACCGACCACCTCGTGCCCCGCAGCGCGCAGCCGCTCGCGCATGTTGAAGCCCATTCGGCCGAGGCCGACAAGTCCGAGTTGCACTGGAACTCCCCTATCCGAACGTGATTGTCGACTGCCGGGGTCGGCGCGCGGCCGGCCTCGTCGGGGCGATGCCTCGCCCGCTGAATCGATCTGACTTCGAGCCTAACCACCGGAGCGGGCAGCCGTCGGCTGGTGGTGGGCCGGATGTGACCCACCACCAGCCGCGCCGGATCAGCCCGGCAGGCGCACCGGCATCAGCAGGTAGAGGTAGCCCTCCTGGACCTGGCCGTCCTCGCCGATCGGCTTGATCAGAGCGGGCCGGTTCGACGTGGTGAACTGCAGCTGCGCCCGCTCGGACTTGAGCGCGCCGAGGCCGTCCAGCAGGTAGGTCGGGTTGAACGCGATGGTCAGGTCCTCGCCGACCAGGTCGACCGGCAGCTCCTCCTCGGCCGAGCCCTCGTCGTCGCCACCGGCGGTCAGCCGCAGCAGGCGGTCGGAGAACTCCAGGCGCACCTGGGTGCCGCGCTCGGCGACCAGCGAGACGCGCTTGATCGCCTCGGCCAGCGGGGCGACGTCGACGTCGGCGGTCACCGCGCTCTCCGAGGGCAGCAGCTGGCGGTACTTGGGGAACTCGGCGTCCAGCAGCCGGGTGGTGTTGCGCCGGGTCGTGCCGGACAGGCCCAGCAGGCCGTCGCCCGAGGCCAGCGAGATCTCCACCTTGCTGCCGCCGGCACCGAGGGTCTTGGCCGAGTCGGCCAGCGTCTTGGCCGGGACGAGCACCGAGGTGTCCCCGAGCGAAGTGCCCGGCTCCCAGGTGAACTCGCGCATCGCCAGCCGGAAACGGTCGGTGGCGACCATGGTCAGCTTGTCGGCGTTGATCTCCATGCGGATGCCGGTGAGCATCGGCAGCGTGTCGTCCTTGCCCGCCGCGACGGCGACCTGGCCGACCGCTTCGCTGAACAGGTCGCCCGGCACCGAACCGACGTGGTCGGGCATCGCGGGCAGCGCCGGGTAGTCCTCGACCGGCATGGTCGGCAGGCTGAACTTCGAGCTGCCGCAGCTGATGCTCACGCGGGACCCGTCCACGGTGAGCTCCACCGGGCGGTTGGGCAGCGCCTTGGTGATGTCGGCCAGCAGGCGCCCGGAGACCAGGGTCTTGCCGCTGGCGTCGATCGAGGCCTCGACCGCGACCTGCGCCGAGACCTCGTAGTCGAAGCCGGAGATGGTCAGCGCTTCCCCGGAGCTCGCATCGAGCAGCACGCCGCCCAGCACCGGAACCGGTGGCCGCGACGGGAGGCTGCGCGCGACCCAGGCGACGGCGTCGGCGAGGCCGTCGCGCTCCACGCGGATCTTCATGGGTGTCCTTTCGGTTTCAGCCGTGGCTTGGCTGCCGAGAACTTGTCGAGCCGTGCGCGGCTGGAAGGTTCGGGGTGCTCCGCGTCGAGGCGAAGCGTCCCGCGCCGAACGCACCGAGGAAGGCAGGCCTCGACAGCGATCGCCGGGGCGATGTTCGCGGATGCGGTCTTCGCGGGAGTTCCACCGTAGAGCGTGCTCGCGGATCTCCGCATCCGGGTCCGGGCATTCGCGAGACCGCTCCGAGGGCCGAGCCGAGGGGTTGTCCACTTATCCACCGCCCCTCTTTCTCTTGTCTTTTTTCTTAAAAGAAGAGAAATGAGAGCAGTAGTAGTAAGGGCTGTGAGTTGTGGGGACAAGTCCCGTTTCGGCTGGTCGTGGCGTCCCGTGCCGTGTGGATGACCACGGGACGTGTCCGGGGACTACGACAGCCGGGTGGTGGACAACTTCTGGCCTCCTTCGCTGCTTCCACAACTGTCCCCAGTTGTCCACACGCCGATCCCCAGATGCTCCCCCGGTTGTCCCGAGCGCCGGTGGATTCGCGGTTCTCCACCGGTCGGGTTGTGGGCAGACCTGTGGGAGAGCTGTTGGCAACCCCGGGAAGGCATGTGGGCAGACCCGGGGACAGATGTGCACAGCTTGTGGATGAATTGGGGAAAGTTCCAGGTCATCCTTGGGGACCGAGGTCGCTGTGGACATCTCGGCCGGTTCGCGGATTTCTGCGGGCGGGGTGAGGCGAAGCCCACCCGGGGGCGCAGAAAAGTTGGCCTCTGCAGCGCGTCCCGGTGACCTCGCAGGGCGATCGGACGACCACGTCACGTGCGGATTCGCCGACGCGGAAGCCTCGGCGGGGCTCGGCACACCCCGGATCCAGCGGTGCGGAGCCCTCCGGGTGGTGCGGGATCTTTCTGCTCCCGGGGGTGGGCGCGGCCGCGGTGGGTCAGCAGAAAGGTTCCCGTCGTCGGCTCGCGGGCCGGATTTCGGATGCGCGCCGTCCGCCGGAGCGGGGTGCGGGTCGGGGCGATCCCCCGGGATCTTTCTGGTCGCGGGGGTGGGGCGCGGCGATCCCCAGTAGCAGAAAGATCCGGTGTTCGCCGCCCGGCCAATCACACCAGGCGACCCGAAATCGGGCGGCAGCGGCCAAATGAGCGGCCGACCCGATAAAGGTGCAGGTCACAGCTTCGAGTGTTCGCGGTTTCGGAGCCGACCTCGGACACCTGGCGATGCGGTCGGGCCCGAAACCGCCCGATCAGCGGGACTGCTGCTTGATGCGCGCGGTGAGCTCCTGGACGTGCTCGTAGACGCGGCGGCGCTCGGCCATCTCCTTGCGGATCTTCTTGTCCGCGTACATCACGGTGGTGTGGTCGCGGCTGCCGAAGGACTGCCCGATCTTGGGCAGCGAGGAGTCGGTCAGCTCGCGGCACAGGTACATGGCGATCTGCCGGGCCTGGGCCAGCGCCTTGGTCTTGCCGGGGCCGCACAGGTCGTCGATGGTCACCCCGAAGTAGTCCGCGGTCACGGCCATGATCGTGGGCGCGGTGATCTCCGGCGTCTGCGAGTCCGGGATCAGGTCGCGCAGCACGATCTCGGCGAGCTGCAGGTCGACCGGCTGCCGGTTCAGCGACGCGAAGGCCGTGACCCGGATCAGCGCGCCCTCCAGCTCGCGGATGTTGCGCTCGATGCGGGAGGCGATGAACTCCAGCACGTCGGCCGGCGCGTTCATCCGGTCCTGGGCCGCCTTCTTGCGCAGGATCGCGATCCGGGTCTCCAGCTCGGGCGGCTGGATGTCGGTGATCAGGCCCCACTCGAACCGGGTGCGCAGCCGGTCCTCCAGCGTGCGCAGCCCCTTCGGCGGCCGGTCCGAGGAGACCACGATCTGCTTGTTCGAGTTGTGGAGCGTGTTGAAGGTGTGGAAGAACTCCTCCTGAGTGCCTTCCTTGCCCTCCAGGAACTGGATGTCGTCGACCAGCAGCACGTCCACGTCGCGGTAGCGGCGCTGGAAGGCCACCTGCCGGTCGTCGCGCAGCGAGTTGATGAAGTCGTTGGTGAACTCCTCGGTCGACACGTAGCGCACCCGCATCCCGGGGAACAGGCGCTGCGTGTAGTGCCCGACGGCGTGCAGCAGGTGCGTCTTGCCGAGACCGGACTCGCCCCAGATGAACAGCGGGTTGTACGCGCGGGCGGGCGCCTCGGCCGCCGCGACCGCGGCGGCGTGCGCGAACCGGTTCGACGCGCCGATGACGAACGTGTCGAAGGTGTACTTGGCGTTGAGCCGGGTCTGCGAGGTCGGCGGAGCGTGCTTGGGCGCGGTGAACGGCTGGCCCTGCTGCTGCTCGGGCTGCTGCCCGCCGCGGCCGAAGGTCGGCCAGACCCCGTTCTCCTCGGAATCCCCTCCGGACTCGGCGCCCTCACCGGTCGCGGGGGCTTCCTGCTCGGCGGAAGTGCTGGTCGCGGGCGCGCTCGGGGTCTCCTCCGGCTGCGGCTCCGGTTCCGGCTCCGCCTTGGGCTTCGGGGGTTCGCCCGCCGGCCACTTGAACTCGGCGGTCGGGAAGTCGATCTCCGGCTGCGGCTCCGGCTTGGCGTGCTTGGGCTCGGGAGCGGGGCTCACCGGCGGTGTCGCGGTCGGCCCGGACGAGGCGGTCGGCGGCGGGTTCGGCGCGGCCGGGCCCGCGGGCGGGTCGCTCGGCACCACCGGGATCGACCCGGTGTGCGCGGTGTGCCCGAAGCTGTCCCCGGAGGAGCCGAAGGCGGGGAGCGAGATGTAGGTGGAGGACTGCTGGTCGCCGCCGGTGGCGGAACCGTTGCCGGGCTCCGGCGCGGGCGCGGCGACCGGGCGGGTCGGCGCGGGCACCGCGGTGTCCACCTTGACCGCCAGCGAGACCGTCCGGCCGAGCCGGCGGGAGAGGGCGTCGGTGATCGGGTCGCGCAGCGCGCGCTCGATGGCTTCCTTGGCGAAGTCGCTGGGAGCGGCCAGCAGCGCGGTCCCGTCGAGCAGCCCGATGGGGCGGGTGACCCGCATCCACGCGCGTTGTTGCGGGGAAAGGGTGCCGGAGGACAGCTCCTGCACCACCTCTTCCCAAACCCGACCGAGATCGGCTTGGTGGTCGGACACCGCCTTGCTCCCCTCCCCTCGCTGATGCGTCCCCGGTTGCGGTCCCGAGGGCCAGCCCCCAAGGTTGCATGGGCAGCGGGCGATGACACGGGACTTGGTAGGCGACTCCGCGGACACACGTGTCCACAGAGTTGTCCACAACGTGTGTATGAAGGTACGGCAGGCCGCTTCGGTATTTCCCCCTGGGGCCGGTGTACCCGCTGCGACCGAGGTCAGGCCCTCGACCAGGCCGATGCTCCCACCCATCGGCCTGCGCCATCGCAGATTGGCACGCTAACAAGCGGGCGTCCCGCCCACAACCAGATCCCCGGCGCCGTCCGGCGATCGTGATGTGGGATGGTGCGGGGCGCGGGGGGCGATCACCAGCGCGGCCGGCGCCGGCTTCCGGCGGGCGGATCTCCGGGCGCACCGCGCCTCCGCCGATGCGTCCCCGACACGTTGCCGGGCCCGTTGCCGACCCCGGTTGTGCACCTGCCGTTGGCCCTGGCGTACCCTCGTACAGTCCCCCGCTTGCGAAGCGGGCATGTCGCTGCGCCGACGTATCGTCCGGGCGGTGACCGCGGGTTCCCTCGACATGGTGGGCCCGAGCAGGGACGTCCAGACCGAACCGTGGTTCATTCGTGGCCTCGGTGCCTGTAGTAACCGGGAGATCCGACCGTGAGCAAGGGCAAGCGCACTTTCCAGCCGAACAACCGCCGCCGTGCCAGGAAGCACGGGTTCCGGCTGCGCATGCGCACTCGCGCCGGCCGGGCCATCGTGGCCGCGCGCCGTCGCCGGGGCCGCGCGCAGCTGTCTGCCTGATCGCGTCCGGCTGTGCTTCCCGCGGCAGCCCGGCTGACCAAGTCCCAGGAGTTCCGCCTGGTGGTTCGTCGTGGCCGCCGAGCAGGGCGATCCCGTCTGGTGGTCCACGCGCTGCGTCCGGACCCGGCGATCGCGAGCTCGGCCGGAGCCGTCGGTGAGGCCGCGTCGGAAGTCGAACAGAACACGGCACCCACCCGGGAGTCGACAGGATCGACCCGGGTGGGTTTTGTCGTGAGCAAAGCCGTCGGCGTAGCGGTGGTCCGCCACCGGGTCACCCGCAGGCTGCGGCACCTGATCCGCGACCGCCTTCCGGCGCTGCCGGAGGGCACACTGGTGGTGGTGCGCGCGTTGCCGCCGGCGGCCGGCGCCACCAGCGACGAGCTCGGCGCGGACCTGGACGCGGCGTTGCGCAAGCTGCGCATCGACCGTCCGGACGGTCCGCGGATCGTGTCGAAGTAGCGACCGGTCGAGGCCGCAGGGCAATGGTCGGTTCGATGTTGATGGCGGGTTCGTGATGGCACAGGACCGAGAGCACGACTCCCCCGGGCGCCCGAGCCCGGCGGCGTGGCTCCTGCTCGGGCCGGTGCACGTCTACCGCAAGCTGATCTCCCCATTGCTGCCGCCGACGTGCCGCTTCTACCCGAGCTGCAGCGCCTACTCGGTCGAGGCGCTCACCAAGCACGGGTTGTTCCGCGGCGGGTGGCTCACCCTCCGCAGGCTGCTGCGCTGCGGTCCCTGGCATCCTGGTGGCCTGGACCCGGTCCCGCCACCCCGTCGGCGGTCCGCGACCACCGGCGTTCGCGAGTCTGACAACACCGCCGAGGAGTAGCGTGCTCGACTTCATCTACTACCCCGTGTCGGCCATCCTGTGGTTCTGGCACGAGATCTTCGGCTTCGTGCTCGACCCGGCCAGCGGATTCGCCTGGGCGCTGTCGGTGATCTTCCTCGTCTTCACCCTTCGCGCGCTGCTGTACAAGCCGTTCGTGCACCAGGTCCGGTCGATGAAGAAGATGCAGGAGTTCGCGCCGCTGGTGCGCGACCTGCAGAACAAGCACGGCGACGACCGGCAGAAGCTCGCCGAGGAGATGCAGAAGCTGCAGAGCGAGCAGGGTTTCAACCCGCTGTCGGGTTGCCTGCCGATGCTGGTGCAGATCCCGGTGTTCATCGGCCTGTTCCACGTCCTGAACGGGTTCAAGCCGGGCGCGCAGTCGAACTTCATCTTCAACGCCGAGGACGTGCGCTCCTTCGTCGCCGCCGATCTCTTCGGCGCGAAGCTGTCCAACCACATCAGCCAGTCCCCCGAGGTGCTGGCCGGTTTCGGCACCGACCGCTCCTCGATGCTGCTCGTCGCGGTGCCGCTGATGATCGCCGCGGCGATCGCCACGCACTTCACCGCCCGGCACTCGATGCAGCGGCAGAGCCCGGAGGCCGCGAACAGCCCGCAGGCCGCGATGACCGGCAAGCTGATGCTGTGGATCTTCCCGATGTTCGCGATCATCGGTGGTCCCTTCCTGCCGCTGGCGATCCTGATCTACTGGCTGGCCAACAACTTCTGGACGTTGGGGCAGCAGCGCGTGGTGTACCGCAAGATCGACCGCGAGGAGGCCGCGTCGGCCGAGCAGGCCGGCGCGCCCGCGGTCGTGGACTCGGCGGTCGTCGAGGCCCCGAGCGAGAGCTCGGAGGCCCAGGCCGCGGAGGCGGGCAAGGACCAACCCGGTGACGTCCCCGGGGTGATCGAAGACCGTTCTCGCGACACCGACCAGCCGGGCGAGTCCCGCTGAGTCCGTCGCGAACCCCTGGAGAGGAGACACCCAGTGTCTGAAACTGTGCAGGAGTCGACCCCGGCCTCGGCCGAAGAGGCCGCGACCGAGGAGTCGAGCTCGGTCGAGGAGACCGGCGCCGAGCAGGTGTCGAACACCGAGGCCCTCCTGGTTCAGGAGGGCGATGCCGCCGGTGACTACCTGGAGCGCCTGCTCGACCTGCTGGACTACGACGGTGACATCGACCTGGACGTCGAGGCCGGTCGTGCGGTGGTGAGCATCGAGGGCGGTGGTGACCTGGAGAAGCTGGTCGGCAACCGCGGTCAGGTGCTCGAATCGCTGCAGGAGCTGACGCGACTGGCCGTGCAGCAGGAGACCGGGGTCCGCAGCAGGCTGATGCTCGACATCGCGGGCTGGCGCGCGGGCCGGCGCGACGAGCTCTCCGAGCTCGGCCGGACCACCGCCGAGGAAGTCCTCCGCACCGGCGAGGAGGCCCGGCTGCGGCCGATGACCCCGTTCGAGCGCAAGATCATCCACGACGCCATCGCCGCGGTCGACGGCGTCCACAGCGAGTCCGAGGGCGAAGAGCCCAACCGCAAGGTGGTCGTCTTCAAGCGCTGACCCCTCCCCCTGCGAGAAGTCCCCGCACGTGCGTTCCGTGCGGGGACTTTCTCGTGCGGGAGGAATCCCCCCGCCGGGTGCTCGGCGACTCATCACCGTGACGTTTTGTCGACAGGTCTTCCCCACCCCGTTCGGGGTCGTAGTCAGGGCGGGTTTCGCGTGAAACACTTCTGCAACCCGGGTCTGGCTGAATGAGTTCCGGGTAGTTGAACCCCGGCCCGCGCGCGGCGGTGTTGCCCGTTCGGTTCTGTTTCACGTGAAACGAGGGTTGGTGCTCGACTGCGGATCGTGATCCGGCAGTCTTGGGTGCGAAGTCCTGGTTCCACGTGAAACGACGGGGTGAATGTCTTGACCGGAGGGGCGCCGGAGTCGGCGCGGGTCGTGTTCGGTGACCGCTTGGAGCTCGCCGAGCGGTTCCACGAACTGCTCCACGAGCACGGAATCCGGCGCGGGCTGATCGGTCCGCGGGAACTGGACCGGCTCTGGGAAAGACATCTGTTGAACTCTGCGGTTCTCGCGGAGTTGCTTCCACCGGAAAGCCGGGTTGTGGACGTAGGCTCTGGGGCGGGGTTGCCGGGCATCCCGCTGGCGATCGCTCGCCCGGATCTCACCCTCACCTTGTTGGAGCCGATGGCCCGACGGGTGACCTGGTTGCAGGAAGTCATCACCGAGTTGTCGCTCACCTGCGAGGTGCAGCGGGGCCGTGCCGAGGAGGGTCCGGTGCGCGAACAGCTGGCCGGCGCCGACGTGGTCACGGCGCGCGCCGTGGCTCCGATGGAACGGCTCGCGAAGTGGTGCCTCCCCCTCCTGCGGCAGGACGGCAAGCTCCTCGCGATGAAGGGCGAGAGCGCGGCCGAGGAACTGCAGCGGGACGAAGCGGCGATCGCGGCGGCCGGTGGCGGCCGCGGCGAAGTTGTCCAGTGCGGCGTCGGCTCCCTGGAGGTGCCGACGACCGTGGTCGTCGTGGAACGGGTCGCGGCGACCCGAAAAGCGTCCGGTCGACGTCGTGACGGTGCACGTCGAGCGAGAAAGGATCGTGGACGGTGACGGACTCAAACGGGGTTTCACGTGAAACAAGGAGCCGCGCGATGGGCGCGATGCGGTTCCCGTCCGGGCCCGAGTCGGAGTCGATGAGCTTCGGGCGGGAGGACATCGGGTGGACTCCGATCATGGAGGAGGCCCAGCGCGCCACCCGCGTGCTGCATCCCGACGAGCTGGACCTCCCCCGCCCGCAGAACCGCCGGATCATGACCGTGGCCAACCAGAAGGGCGGCGTCGGGAAGACGACCTCCACGGTGAACCTCGCGGCCGGGCTGGCCATCCACGGGCTCAAGGTGCTGGTGATCGACCTCGACCCGCAGGGCAACGCGAGCACCGCGCTGGGGGTCGAGCACCGGGCGGGCACGCCCTCGATCTACGAGGTGCTGCTGGGTGAGACCTCGATCGCCGACGCCGCGGCGCAGTCCACCCAGTCCGCCAACCTGTGGTGCGTGCCGGCGACCATCGACCTGGCGGGTTCGGAGATCGAGCTCGTCACGATGGTGGCCCGCGAGGGACGCCTGAAGGAGGCCCTGAATTCCGAGGCGGTCAACGAGCTCGGCTACGACTACGTCTTCGTGGACTGCCCGCCTTCGCTCGGCCTGCTCACGGTGAACGCTCTGGTGGCCGCGCACGAGGTGCTGATCCCGATCCAGTGCGAGTACTACGCGCTGGAGGGCTTGGGGCAGCTGCTCCGCAACATCGAGCTGGTGCAGTCGCACCTCAACCCGGCGCTGTGGGTGTCCACGATTCTGCTGACCATGTACGACGGGCGCACGAAGCTGGCGGATCAGGTGACCGCCGAGGTCCGGGACCACTTCGGCGATCTGGCCCTTCGCACGGTCATCCCGCGTAGTGTCAAGATTTCGGAGGCGCCGGGCTTCGGCCAGACGGTGCTGACCTACGACCCCGGCTCGCGGGGTTCGATGAGTTACCTGGACGCGGCGCGAGAGATCGCGGAGCGGGGTGTCGAAAGGACGTCAGCATGACCGAGCGACGAGGTGGTCTTGGTCGCGGCATCGCCGCGCTGATCCCGAACGGTCCGCCCGGGGGCGCCGACGGCGCCTCCCTCAGCGGTGGTTCGGGACAGGTGCGCGGTGGTGACGCGCCGAGTGCCCCGTCCCCCGCTGCCCCGGCGGATCCGTCCACCCCGGCGGAATCCGAGGTTTCACGTGAAACCGGGGGCGGCTCGGTGGCCGGCGCGACGTATCGCGAGATCGCGATCGCGTCCATCACGCCGAATCCGAAGCAGCCGCGGCAGGTCTTCGACGAGGACGCGCTGCAGGAGCTGCAGCACTCCATCCGCGAGTTCGGCCTGATGCAGCCGATCGTGGTTCGCGAACTGGAGCAGGACCGGTTCGAGCTCATCATGGGTGAGCGCCGGTGGCGCGCTTCGCAGCTGGCGGGCCTGGAGCACATCCCGGCGATCGTCCGCGAGACGAAGGACGACGCGCTGCTGCGGGACGCGTTGCTGGAGAACATCCACCGCGTCCAGCTCAACCCGCTCGAAGAGGCGGCTGCCTACCAGCAGCTGCTCGACGAGTTCGGCGTCACCCACGATGAACTCGCCGACCGCATCGGCCGCAGCCGACCGGTCATCACGAACACGATCCGGCTGCTGCGTCTCCCCCTCGAGGTGCAGCGCCGGGTCGCCGTGGGAGTCCTGTCCTCCGGGCACGCCCGCGCCTTGCTGGGTCTGGAGGACGTGGCGCAGCAGGAGGAGCTGGCGAAGCGGATCGTCGCGGAGGGGCTGTCGGTCCGCGCGACCGAGGAGCAGGTGACGCTGAAGAAGTCGGAGGAGCCGGCCAAGCCGAAGGCCGCCAAGCCGCAGGTGCAGGCCCCCGGCTTCGACCGCCTGGCGGATCGGCTCTCCAACCACTTCGACACCCGGGTCAAGGTGGAACGTGGTCGTCGGAAGGGCAAGATCGTTCTGGAGTACGGCTCGATCGACGATCTGGAGCGCATCGCGCAGTTGATCTTGGGCGAGCGGGCCCGCGAGATCGACGAAGGATGACACGGGGGTCTTTCGTCACGGTGACGATAACGATCGCGGCCTGATCGAGGCCAAAGAAGCGGCCCGGTCTCCCCTCGGGGAGGCCGGGCCGCTTCTCCGTTTCACGTGAAACGCTAGCGGTTGATCGCTCGCTCCACGAGGGTGGCGAAGGCGTCGCCGAGGGAGCGGCCGGCGGCCTCCACCGCCATCGGCATCAGCGAGGTCTCGGTGAGACCCGGCGAGACCTTCACGTCGAGGAAGTGCGGAACGCCGTCGGTGTCGATGATCGCGTCGGTCCGGGAGACGTCGCGCAGCCCGAGCAATCGGTGCGCCGCGATCGCCAGCTCGCCGGCCGCGGCCGCGGAGCTCTCCGAGATCTCGGCCGGGGCGTGGTAGCTGGTGAGCCCGGCGGTGTAGCGGGCGGTGTAGTCGTAGACGCCGTCGGCGGGCTCGATCTGCACCGCGGGCAGCGCTTCCGAACCCTGCTCCCCCTCGATCACGGTGACCGCCACCTCGGTGCCTTCGATGAACTTCTCCACCAGCACCGCGTCGCCGTAGGACAGCGCACCGACCATCGCCGAGGGCAGCTCCGCGGCTTCGGTGACCACCTGGGCGCCCAGCCCGGAGCCGCCCTGATCGGGCTTGAGCATCAGCGGCAGGCCCAGCTTGGCCACGAGCGCGTCCAGCACCGCCTGCGCGCCGAGTTCCCGGAAGGTGTTGTGCGGCAGGGCGACCCAGTCCGGCGTGTTCAGCCCGGCGCGGGCCAGCTCGGCCTTGGCGGTGGGCTTGTCCCAGGCGCGGCGGCAGGCGTGCGAGCCGGTGCCCACGTAGGGGATGTCGAGCATCTCCAGCAGCGTCTGCACCGAGCCGTTCTCGCC
This sequence comes from Saccharopolyspora griseoalba, assembly GCF_042665275.1. NCBI lineage: Bacteria > Bacillati > Actinomycetota > Actinomycetes > Pseudonocardiales > Pseudonocardiaceae > Saccharopolyspora > Saccharopolyspora griseoalba. The sequence goes on from NZ_JBHTCJ010000006.1 coordinate 260,050, forward strand.
CTCGCCCCCGTGCAGCGCGATCACCACGGCATCCGGGCGCTCCTCGGTGAGGCGGGACAGCAGCCGTTCATCGGCGTCCCACTCCGCCACGGTCATCCCGGTCGACCGCAGCGCGGCGGACAACCGGCGACCCGAGCGCAGCGACACGTCGCGCTCGTGCGAGAGCCCGCCGGCGAGAACGGCAACCCAGCGATCAGACACTTCTGGAACACCTCGAAAAGTCAATTGAGAACCGATTTGCGGGGGCCGGCAGGAGAACCTGAGCGGCTCCTGGCTCCGGGAGCCACTCCTTGTGTATCACTCGTGCGCGGCGGCGCAGCGTCCTCACCGGGGAGGCCGCTCCAGATCCCGCGCCCCGGGGAGGAGAGTAGAAGGTCCACCGCACCCGCCGGGCGAGCGCGGTGGACCGGTGGTCGCCCTCGGGATCAGGCGGTGTCCGGCGAGGGCGCCTGCGGCCCCGGGACGCTCCGCTGCGGGACGGTGCCGAAGGTGCGGACCAGGTCCATCTCCTCGGTCAGCACGTTGGCGAGCCGGCGCACGCCCTCCCGGATCCGCTCCGGGGTCGGGTAGCAGAAGGACAGGCGCATCTGCCTGCTGCCGAAGCCGTTCTTGTAGAAGCCGGTCCCCGACACGTAGGCCACGCGCTGGGTGACCGCGCGCGGCAGCATCGCCTTGGTGTCCACGCCCTCGGGCACGGTCAACCAGACGAAGAAACCGCCGTCCGGCTTGGTCCACGTGCAACCCTCGGGCATGTACTGCTCCAGGGCGGTCATCATCGCGTCCCGCCGCTCCCGGTACTGCTCCTGGAAGATCTTGATCTGACCCTTCCAGTCGTGCGTGCTCAGGTAGCGGCTCACGATCATCTGGGTGAGCGTGGGCGGGCACAGCGTCGCGGACTCCGCGGTGAGCACCAGCTTCTCCCGGATGGCCAGCGGGGCGAGCACCCAGCCGACCCGCAGCCCGGAGGCGAAGGTCTTGGAGAAGGAGCCGAGGTAGACCACGTTGTCCGCGTCCAGGCTGCGCAGCGCCTGGTGGGGCTTCCCGTCGAAGCCGAGCAGGCCGTAGGGGTTGTCCTCGATGACCAGGATGCCGGCTCGCCGGCAGATCTCCAGGACCTCCGGGCGGCGCTCGGGCGCGAGCGTGATGCCGCCGGGGTTGTGGAAGTTCGGGATCGTGTAGAGGAACTTGATCCGCTTGCCCTGCTGCTGCACCTCGGCGATGGCCTGGCGCAGCGCCTCGGGCTGCAAGCCCTCGTCATCCATCGCGACGTGCACGATCTCGGCCTGGTAGGCCTGGAAGGACCCCAGCGCGCCGACGTAGGACGGGCCTTCGGCGAGGACGACGTCACCGGGATCGCAGAAGATCCGGGTGATCATGTCGAGACCCATCTGGGAGCCCGCGGTGACCACCACGTCGTCCGGGTGCGAGGTGATGCCCTCGAGCTCCATCACCTCGCAGATCTGCTCGCGCAGCTCCGGCACCCCGTGCGCGGAGCCGTACTGCAGGGCGACCTGGCCGTCCTCGGCGATCAGCCTGCCGACCTCGGCGCCGAGGGATTCCAATGGCAGGGCGGCGAGGTTGGGCATGCCGCCCGCCAGCGAGACCACCTCGGGGCGGCTGGCGACGGCGAAGAGAGCTCGGATCTCGGAAGCGGTCATCCCGGCGGTCCGCTCGGCGTAGGCCGCTCGGTAGGCGTCGAGGTTGCGAGCGGAGTTATCCGCGGGCTGGTCCGGCTGGCTACCTTGATCCGACATATCGCGCTCCGGTTTCGTCGTGCGCTCGAGACCGCTCGCTGGCTGACGCGAACGGTCGGGCGATTCTATAAGGCCTATCGCTCCGCGGTAGCGGAGATGTAACAGGCACCTCGTTGACGACGCCCTTCGGTCCTCGTGCCGCCGCGCCGGTGCTGCGGCACGGCCGAAGCGCTGACCCGATTTGTCGCACGTTTCACGTGAAACCGCAGCCGCGGAGGTGATCTCACCCCATCGAGGTGGATCGGGTGCGCAGCGGTGCTTCCGGCGCGGCGCACCCCGGCTTATTCTGTGCGCAGTCCCCGCTACTCAGGTGCGGGTTCACGCGGGTTGCCAGGAGGTCAGGTGTCGCGACGCGTCGTCGGCGTCACGCTGGACAACCTCGACCACCTGCCCCAGCGGTGTCGCCGGTGCGTCTTCTGGGAACTGGCGCCGCACGTCCGGGAGCAGGCCGAGGAGTTCGGCGAAACCGAGCTGGAGAAGGAGGCCTGGGTCTCCAGCGTGCTGCTGGAGTGGGGCTCCTGCGGGCGCATCATCTACGTCGACGGGGTGCCCGCCGGGTACGCCGCCTACGCTCCCCCGGCCGCGGTGCCCCGCGCCGCCGCGTTCCCGACCGCTCCGGTCAGCGCGGACGCCGTGCTCCTCACGGCCCTCCACGTGCAGCCTGAGTTCGCCGATGGCGGCCTGGGGCGGGTCCTCCTGCAGAACGTGGCCAAGGACCTCACGCGACGCGGTGTGAAGGCGATTGAGGCCTTCGGAGACCTCACCGGGGAGTCCTCGTGCGTGATCCCGGCGGGCTTCCTGCAGAAGGTGGGCTTCAAGACGGTCCGCCAGCACCCGAGGTGGCCGCGGCTGCGGTTGGAGCTGCGCACCGCGATCTCGTGGAAGGAGGACGTGGAGGCCGCCCTGGAGCGCCTGCTGTCCTCGGTGACGATCAAGACCGCGGAACCCGCGGTGCGCTGAGCAGTTCGGCCCCCAACCGCACGTCCCGAGGCGTGCGGTTGGGGGCCGAACTGCTCTACGCGCCCTCGGCTCGCGCCAGCTCGTGGCGCAGCAGGTCGTCGAAGGTGAAGGTGCCGGTCGGCTGGTCGTCCTTGCCCAGCAGGTAGAGCCGCTTGACCGCGACCAGCAGCCCCTCGGCGACCACATCGCGGAACGACGGGTCCAGCAAGCGGGAGCGGTCCCGCTCGTTGGTCAGGTACCCGATCTCCATGCGCACCGCGGGCATCTTGGTCAGCCGCAGCACGTCCCAGGTCTTCGGGTGGCCGCCGCAGTCGCGCATGCCGGTGCGCGCCACGATCTCGCGCTGCAGGAACCCGGCCAGCGCCTCCCCCACGTTCGAGGTGGTGCCGTTGCCGGTCCCGAAGTGGAAGCTCGCCACGCCCTCGGCCCGCGGCGACGGGTTGGAGTCGATGTGCAGCGACAGGAACATGTCCGCGCCGGCCTCGTTGGCGAAGGTGGCGCGATCGGCGTCCGGCGGGCAGGCGTTCGGCCCGCGGGTGATCAGCGCCTCCATCCCGGTGGCGACCATCCGGCCCTCGAGCCTGCGGGCGAGGTCCCAGGTCAGCTCGGCCTCGCAGGTCTCGCCCACGCACGCGCCGCGGTCGGTGCCGCCGTGGCCCGGGTCGATGACGATGCGCTTGCCGCGCAGCCGCGGCCCGGCGCGGCGCACCTTCTCCTGCTCGCGCAGGAACACCGGGCGCCCGCCGCGCACCTTCGGCGCCAGCTGCTTGAGCGCGCGGAGCGTGCCCGGCCCGCAGATGCCGTCCGAGTTGAGCCCGTAGTCGCGCTGGAAGCTGCGCAGGGCGTGCTCGGTCTCGCGGCCGAAGATGCCGTCCGGGCGCCCGGCGTCGTAGCCCAGTTCGAGCAGCCGCTCCTGCAGCGCGAACACGTCGTCGCCGCTGACCGGCTTGGAGACCAGGAACGCCAGCGAGCGGTCGCCCAGCCGCCAGCGCGCGTCGGTCAGGGCTCGGTAGGTGGCCGGGCCGACGAGGCCATCGGTGATCAGGCCGCGCTGCTGCTGGAAGCCGCGCACCGCCTGCTCCACCGCCTCGTCGAACACGGCCTGGCCGGACCGGCCGGTGGCAGGCAGCAGACCCAGCGCCTCGAGGGTGTTCCTGATCTCGGCAACGGCCGGACCGACGTCACCGCGGTGGAGCAGCTGCATGCACTCCTCGCTCGATTCAGGCGCCGGTTCCACTCCGGCGCGGAGGACGGTCGGGACGCTTCCCGACTCCGGTTCTGCGTGGGCGGACCACGAAAGTGTGGCCCCAACGGGTCATTGTGCCTTGCGTTGCGGGGCCCGGCGTCGCGGCCTACGCGCACCCGGGCTCAACTGCGACGACAGGCGGTGCGCACGCGGTGCCGCCGAGTGCGGAAACGACGAACCCGCCGCCTGTGTCTATCGACAAGACGGCGGGTTCGCGTTATTCGGTTGCCCCGTCGGGAGTCCTAATTCACAGGAAGTCGGCGAGGTCGTCCAGCAGCGCGGCCTTCGGCTTGGCGCCGACGATCTGCTTGACCGGCTGGCCGCCCTGGAACACCAGCAGGGTCGGCACGGACATGACCTGGTAGTCCCGCGAGACGCTCGGGTTCTGGTCGATGTCGAGCTTGGCGACGGTCAGCTTGTCGGAGTGCTCCTCGGCGATCTCCTCGAGCACCGGCGCGACCATCTTGCACGGACCGCACCAGGTGGCCCAGAAGTCGACCAGCACGACCTTGTCGCTGTCGAGGACCTCGCTCTTGAAGGTGTCCGCGTCCACGGTCACGGTGTTGCCGGCCATGATGATTCTCCTTTTCGGGGTGGGTGTGCGCTCGGGTCCGCGGGGACCCGGGATCAGTTGGCGACCGCTGCGGAGGCGGTGACGTCGGCGTGCTCGGCCAGCCAGCGCTCGGCGTCGATGGCCGCGGAGCACCCGGAACCGGCGGCGGTGATGGCCTGCCGGTAGGTGTGGTCCACCAGGTCGCCGCAGGCGAACACGCCGGGGACGCCGGTGCGCGTGGAGGGCTGCTCGACCTGCACGTAGCCCTCGTCGTCCAGCTCCACCTGGCCCTTGACCAGCTCGCTGCGCGGGTCGTGGCCGATCGCGACGAACATGCCGGTCACGGCAAGGTCGGAGTGCTCGCCGGTGACGGTGTCGCGCAGCTTGAGGCCGCTGACCGTGCCCTCGCCCTGGACCTCGGCGACGGTCTTGCTGGTCAGCCACTTGATCTTCTCGTTGGCGCGGGCCCGCTCCAGCATGATCTTGGAAGCGCGGAACTCCTCGCGGCGGTGGATGATCGTCACCGACCGGGCGAACTTGGTCAGGAAGGTGGCCTCCTCCATCGCCGAGTCGCCACCGCCGATGACGGCGATGTCGTGGTCCCGGAAGAAGAACCCGTCGCAGGTGGCGCAGGAGGACACGCCGTGGCCGAGCAGCTTCTCCTCGCCCGGCGCGCCGACGTAGCGCGGGGCGGCGCCCATCGCCAGGATGACGGCGCGGGCCCGGTGCTCGACCCCGTTGGCCACGACGGTCTTGATCTCGCCGGAGAGGTCGACGCGCTCGACGTCCTCGGGGCGCAGGTCGGCGCCGAAGCGGCCGGCCTGGGAGCGCATCTGCTCCATCAGGTCCGGACCCATGATGCCGTCCTTGAACCCGGGGTAGTTCTCCACGTCGGTGGTGGTCATCAGGGCGCCCCCGAACTGGGACCCCTCGAAGATCAGCGGCTCCAGCTCGGCCCGCGCCGCGTACACCGCCGCGGTGTAGCCGGCCGGACCAGAACCGACAATGATCACGTTGCGGACGTCGCCAGTCACCGCGCCCCTTCCGTCGTAAGCGTGTGCGCCGCGCGGCTCGCGCGACGGCATCCGAGTCAACGCGATCCTATTCGCCGGTGTTCCCGATCGGTCGGACGCGGTGCCGCACGGCACAGCACCCCCGGTCCGCTCCCACATCTCGGGAACCGGGGGTGCTGCGCGCAGCGGTCAGCCGCCGAAGGTGCCGTCCGAGATCGTGGCGGGGTTGCCCGCTCCGCAGCCGGGCCCGACCGCCAGGAGGCGGAACTGGCCCAGGCCGCCGCCGGGCAGGATCAGCAGCTGGGCGCGCTGGCCGTCGAGCGTGACCTCCTTGGCGCCCATCGGCTTCCCGCCGCTGACGCCGTTGGCCTGCAGGCAGCTGATCAGCTGCTGCGGGTCCTGCAGCGCGCGCACGTACTCGTCCGAGCGCATGACCTGCGAGAACTGCGCGCCGTCGAGCTGCACCTGATCGCCCTGCAGGGCCATCGGCGCGTTCTGGCCCGACGGGCCGGCGTCCGGGGCCGGGGCGGCTCGCCGCTCGTCGTCGGCGCCGGTGCCGGGCAGCACCGCGAAGACCACCGCGGCTGCCGCGGCGGCGACCCCGGCCAGCCCCGCGCCGAGCGTCCAGCGCTGCCTGCGGCGCCGCCTGGCCGCCGCTAAGTCGACCACCTGCGCCCCGCCCGGGGCCTGTTGCGGCATCTGCCGGTGGGCGGCCTCGGCGGCCAGGGCGTCCTCGATGCGCGTCGAGACCTCGCCCGGGATCGGCAGCGGCGGCAGGTCGCGCAGCTCGGCGCTGGTGGCGTCGAGCGCGGCGAGCATCTCCTCGGCCTCGGGATCGGCCTCCACCCGGCGGCGCAGCTCGGCGGCGGTCGGCTCGTCCAACACCCCCGCGTGCAGGTCGGCCAGCTCCTCCAGGGACGGTGGCCCCTGCGGCGCTCCCGCGCGCCGGTACTCCCCGCTCATCGTCCCTCCCGTCGACGCATGGCCATCGCGTCATCTGGGACGTTCGCATCTGCACTCGGGTTCCGCAGATGCCCCAGAAGTTTCGCCAGCTTCGCCCGGCCCCGCGCGCAGCGGCTCTTGACGGTGCCGTCGGCGATGCCGAGCAGCCGGGCCGCCTCGGACACCGAGTACCCCTGGACGTCCACCAGCAGGATCGGCGCGTGCTGGTCCTCGGGGAGGGTGGCGAGCGCTTCCTGCACCGCCATCCTGGTGTCCTGCTCGGCGATCGCGTCGCGGGGCGCGGGCGGCTCGGGCCCGGTCTCCGGGAACGGCACGGTGGGCCGGGCCTGCCTGCGCCGGATCCGGTCCAGGCAGGCGTTCACCACGATGCGGTGCAGCCAGGTGGTGACCTGCGATTCGGCTCGGAACGACCCGGAGTTGCGGAAGGCCGAGATCATCGCTTCCTGCAGCGCGTCGGCTGCTTCCTCGTGATCGCGCGTGGTGCGCAGCGCAACAGCCCACAGCCGATCCCGATGTCGGCGGAAGAGCTCGGAGAACGCGTGCGGGTCTCCGTCGTTGTGCGCCGCGATGAGCTCGGCATCGGATGCGGCGGGGGTCGACACGGCCCAAGACCTTACTGATCCGGCGAACCGCCCGGGAAGTGCCCGCGGTGACCGCGCGGCCGCGCACTGCGACGCGCCCTCGCCGGACGAGCGACGAGGGCGCGCGGAGTGGCTGGTCAGGCCGCTGAGCCGGTCACGCTGATCTCGTTGATCTTGGAGGCGAAGTTCCCGCCGTCGCCGGGCGAGAGCTTGGTCAGCACCACCAGGATCTGGTTGCTCGGCGCGGCCGCCTGCAGCTTGATCGGGGTGTCGCCGGAGGCGAGCTCGGCGGACCCCAGCAGCTTGGAGTCCATGCTCGGCGTGCCGTCGACCTGGCGGATCTCCACCCTGGTCCCCGGGCTCGGCGAGTTGATCACGACCTGCTGCAGCACGGTCGGGCGGTCCAGCGTGAGCACCGCGCCGGTGCCGGTGTTGATCCCGTCCGGGCCGAGCTGCTGGAAGTAGTTGTAGGTCGACCAGTCGGTGCTCGGGTCCCCGTCGAAGAGGTGCGGGATGCTGTTCGGCGCGTCCGGCTCGCCCTGGACGGTGAACGAGACGCCGTCGGTGATGCCCACCGGGGCGGCGGGCGGCGGCGCGGTCGAGGACGGCTGCTGGGACGGCTCGTCACCGCTGATGATGGTTCCGGTGCCGCCCCCGCCGGTGTCGGTGAAGATGCCGATCACGCCGACGGCGATCCAGCCGATCACCAGGATGGTGGCCGCGGCCAGCACCCCGACGCTGATCATCAGCTTCTTGCGGGTCCCCTTGTCGGTCTTCGGGTCCTCGCGCCGCCACACCTCGTTGGCCTCGAAGGTGGCGGTGTCCCCGCCGGTCCCGGTCGGCGCGGCCTCGTAGGTGGCGTACTGCTCCAGGACGCGCAGCACGGCCGCACCGGTGCGGACCCCTCCGGTGGTGCCGGTCGAGTCCGGCGTGCCCAGCGCGCGCACCGCGACGGTGGACAGCTCCATCGGCACGGTCGGGCGCAGCGTGCGCGGCGCGACCAGGTCGCCGTCCGGGCCGGTCGGCGCGGTGGGCAGTCCCTCCGGCGCGCCGTCGAGCGCCCAGCGGCCGGTCAGCAGCAGGTACAGCGCGGCGCCGAGGCCGCGCACGTCGTCGTTGGAGGTGGCGTGGGCCAGCGGACCGGGGAAGGCCATCCGCACCTCGCCGTCCGGGGTGACCCGGACGCGCTGCGGGTGATCGGCGCCGAGCACCAGTCCCGCGTGGTGCGCGGCTTCCACCGCGGCGGCCAGCGGCTGCATCAACCGCGCCGCGGTGCCGGGCGGGAGGGGCCCCTCGGCGACCAGGTCGAGCAGGTCCGTGCCGTGGGTCCACTCGGAGATCACCAGGCCGAGCACGCCGGCCGGATCTCCGCTGGAGGGGGTGACGACGTCCAGCACCCGCGCGACGCCGATGTGGTTGAACGTGCTGGCGTGCATCGCGCGTTCCAGCGTGCGCCGCGCGTTGTTGGCCGCCTCGGCGTCGGACCGGTCGCCGACCAGGATGGTCAGCGCGACGTCGCGGCCGAGCACGCCGTCCTTGGCGCGCCACAGCTGCGCGTCGCACCGGTCGTCGGCGCCGACCTGCGCGAGCAACCGGTACCTGCCGTGGTCCAGCACGCGTCCCGGGGTTAGCTCCGCCGCGGCGTCAGCGCCCGAATCGTCGTTCTCGTTCGTGATCTGCTCGGTGGGTTTGCTGGTCACCTTCCCTCTCCCGCTCCTTCCGGTCCGCCTTGGGGGTTGGATACACCCGTGCTCCCTCACGGAAGGAGACTTCGGAGTCGAGGGTACGTGACGCGGATGTCAGCGACGACGCAGCAAACCGGTGACGCGCCCAACGGCGGGTTGCAATTCCGCCACTCGCAGTATCGACATCGCCCCGAAGATCACCGCGAACCCGACGGCGCTGCCGAGGAGCAGCTGCAGCCACCCGGTCCCGGCACCGGCCGGCCCGGCGATCAGCGAGTCGACGCCGATCGCCACGCCCCAGGCGGCGAGACCACCGATGATCGAGGCGATCAGCGACTTGCCGAGGGTCTTGAGGAACCGGGCGCTGCCGAGCGGGCCGAGCCGGTGCCGCAGCCACATCTCGCCGACCAGCCAGCCGAGCACGAAGGTCAGCGAGTTGACGAACGTCAGCCCGTAGACCACGTCCTCGTGCGGGAGCGCGTTGGCGACCGCGATCGCCAGCAGCACCTTCGCGATGGTCATCACGACCATGATCAGCGTCGGGGTGCGGGCGTCGTTGAGCGCGTTGAAGGTGCGCATCTGCATCAGCGTCAGCGCGTAGGGCAGCACCCCGAAGGCGGAGACGGCCAGCGCGAGGCCCAGCGTGGTGGCCGAGCCGGTGGAGCCGCGCAGCGCGAACAGCGACAGCGCCAGCGGCACGCCGAGCGCGGTCATGATCGCGCTGACCGGCATCAGGGTCACCGTGGACAGCCGGTTGCCCAGCGAGAGGTCGTCGACGACCTTGGCGTAGTCGCGGTCGGCCGCGGCCGCCGACATCCGCGGCAGGATCGCGGTCATGATCGAGAAGCCGATCACGCCGTAGGGCAGCTGCAGCAGCATCCACACGTAGTTGTAGATCGACCACGCGCCCGCGTCGGCGCCGAAGGCCACCCGGCTCAGCGCGATCAGGCCCACCTGGCTGACCGCCACGTAGCCCAGCATCCACAGCGCCAGGCCGCCGAACTCGCTCAGCCGCGAGTCCCAGCCCCACCTCCAGGCCCAGCGGAAGCCGGTGCCGCGCATCGCGGGCACCTGGATCAGCGCCTGGCTGACCACGCCGAGGGTCACGCCGATGCCCAGGGTCAGCACGTGCGCGTCGGTCATCGACACCGGGTCGAGGGTCATCTCCCCCGGCAGCAGCCAGTACGCCACGATCGTGGCGATCACGACCAGGTTGTTCACCACCGGGGCCCAGGCCGGCGGGCTGAACACCTGCTTGGCCTGCAGGATCGCCCCGGCCAGCGCCGAGATGCCGTAGAAGAAGATCTGCGGCAGCAGCAGGTAGGCCAGGACGTTGACCAGCTCGATGTTGGAGGCGTCGGACTGCGTCACGAACAGCAGGGTCAGCAGCGGCGCGCAGACCACGGCCACCAGCGTGCCCACCCCGAGCACCACCACCGCCAGGGTCATCAGCTGCTGCTTGAACCGCAGCCCGCCGTCCGGGTCGGCCTTCTGCGAGCGCACCAGCACCGGCACCACGACGCTGGTCAGCACACCGCCGACCAGGAGCTCGAAGATGCTGTTGGGCAGCGTGTTGGCGACGGTGAACGAGTCGTTGATGACGCCGAAGCCGACCGCGGCGGCCAGCATCAGCTTCCACAGGAAGCCGGTGATCCGGCTGATCAGCGTCGCGATGGCCATCGAGCCGCTGGCCTTGAGCAGCGAGGGCTTGCCGGGCTTGCCCGGCGAGACCGGGCGGATCACCGCGGTCTGCTCGGCGGCCTGCTCGGCGGCCTGGTCCGGTCCCGGTTCGGCGGGCACCGCGCGCAGCGGCTGCGTCTCGGCGACGTGCCAGCCGCGGTGCGGCTGCCCGTGGGTGCCTGCGGGGCGGACCGGCCGGGTCGGCCCGTCCGGGGAGACTCCCCGCCTGGGGTCGGTTTCTCGGTTCAACGCCTCAGTCCTTCGCCCGCACCGGAGCTCGCGCCCCGATCGTGTCGCTCCACAGCTTCTCAGCTCTGGTCGCGGTCACGGTCGGTGGTGCTCCACTGGGCGATTCGGGGCGGAACGGTTAACAGCTCCGCGGTGGTCTCCGAATCGGGGTCCGAGGGCTGCTCCGCGGCGCGGCGCTCGCGCCGGCCCTTGGCCTTCTTCACGATCCGGCGCACCGACATCAGCACCAGCACCGCCCCGGCGATCCCGGTCAGCCAGGGGATCATCGCGCCGTAGTTGGTGGACTCCATGAGCAGCCGCTTGGGCGTGCCCAGCTGGGTGCCGCCCTCGGCGGTGAGCCGCACGTCGAGGAAGAACTGGCCGGAGCGCTGCGCGTCGGCCTGCAGCATGAACTGCCGCCGCCCGTTGGCCGGCACGGTGGCCAGCTGACCGCCGAAGTCGTGGTGCACGGTCACCCCGGGCACCTTCGGGATGTGGAACTCGATGCCGACGGTGAACGGGAGGTCGTTGACCACGGTCACCGGGATCGGGCTGTCCGACTCGGTGCGCGTGGTCCGCCCGGGGAACTCCTCGATGCGCACCATGCCCAGCACGTCCCGGATCGGGCGGGTCCCCCGGCGCACCCAGTCCGAGGCCGCCGCCGGGTTGTCCCGCCAGGCGCTGGAGACCGCGTGCAGCAGGCCGTTGCGCAGCGGGGTGGTCACCCGGCCGGGCGGGACCGGGTTGGCGAACTCCGGGCTGGAGGAGCGGGCCAGGTCGCCGACCTTGTAGTTCTGCGCGGCCATCCGGTCGACGACGTCGCGGGGGATCTCCGAGCTGCTGGCCTGCACCGGGTAGGTCAGGTCGGCCACCGGCAGCTTCTCCGGGTCCGGCTGGGGCAGCGGGGTGGGATCGATGATCTTCGCGTCGGCCAGCTGCTGCATCCCGGACAGCAGCGCGGTGAGGTCCTCGCCGGTCATCTGCCAGCGCCGCGGCGGCACCATCACCGAGGTCGAGTTGCCGATGAAGCCCTGGGTGGCGCGGAAGGTCAGCGCGCCCAGCGCGTCCTGCGCGGTCGTGGTGCCCTCGTCGGTGCCCGGCGAGGTCGCGGTGACCTCCTGGGCGGTGTCCCGGTTCGGGTCCAGCGCGCTGGACAGCAGCGGGTCGATCGGCACCGCGGCGCGGTCCTGGCCGCGCAGCCGCACCGGCGACAGCGAACCCGGCGGGATGTCGACCGCCCTGGTGTCCAGCAGCGTGGTCTTGGGCAGGTCCTCGGACAGCGGTCCGGACAGCGCGCCCTCGATCGGCCAGAGCACGTCGCGCGGTTCGGCGTCCAGGCCGTCCTTGGCGGCGAGCAGGTCGGCGCCGTCGAGAGCGCCGCGGACGAGGTCGGGCAGCCCGGCGCGGCCGAGCGCGACCAGGTCGGCGTCGGCGTAGGGCAGCGCGATCACGCAGCGCCCGGAGACCGCCTGCCGCAGCTTGGTCAGCCACAGGTCCGCGGCGTTGCGCCCGATGCCCTCCACGAGCCTGCCGTCGGGCTTGCGCACCTGGTACCCGCCCTGCATGGCCTTGGCGGTGATCAGCAGGTCCGGATCGATGGCGAAGCACAGCGAGTTGCCCAGCGTGGAACCGGGCGGGGTGCCGTCGATGATGCCCTGCACCAGCTCGTAGAGCCTGCCTCCGGGGGCGAGCTCGGTGGACAGCTGGTCGTCGACGAGCACCGCGCGCCCCTGCGGCAGCGCCTCGCGCTCCATCCGCGGCCGGTCGACGATCGGCACGATCATCGAGGTCGGGGTGGGCTCGGCGGGCGGCGGGGCCGGAGCTCCGGGCAGCCCGGTGACCGGGAGCAGGAACTTCTGGTCGGCGATGCGCGTGCGGCCGTCGGCGGAGCCGTTGATGTTGATCAGCAGCGGGTAGACGCCGGGCTGGTTGATCTGCAGCGAGTCCAGCGGCACGCGGATCTGGACCGGGAGGCTGCTGCCGGGTTCGACGCGGCCGGGCAGCTCGGTGAAGCCGGGGCCGCGGCTGCTCGGCGGGCCGTCGCGCAGGTAGCGCTCGACCTGGGGTTCGCTGGTGGCCGGGTTCCCTGCTTCGACGCGCCCCTCGAGGTCGGTGATGGCCTCGTCGCCGGTGTTGGTGAGCGTGCCGCTGACAACGACCTCGCCCGGGGAGTCCGGACCCACCACGCTGGGAGTGACCTTGGTCACATCGAATCGGGCGGGACCGTCGGTCTGCGCGGTCGCCTGCGAGACCGGAAGCATCGCGAAAACCATCACCGCGGCCAGCGCGGCCAGCAGAAACCTCAACCCGGCTCCGTCCCGGTACTCCTCGTCGGACGGGCCCCGAACCGCTCGGCCGAACCGTCGCCGCGCTCGCTCAGCGCCCGTCGCACCAGCCGCCGTTCGTCGGCGTAGGCCAGCACCTCGTCCAGTTCCCTCAGCGGCACCCAGGCCACCTCGGTGACTTCCACGTCCTCGTCGGAAAGCTCCCCGCCCACCGCATCCAGCAGGAAGTGGTGCACGGTCTTGTGGATTCGCCGGTTGCCCGCGACGAACCAGTAGTCGATCGTGCCGATCGCGGTCACCACCCGGCCGATGATGCCGGTCTCCTCGGTGACCTCCCGCACCGCGGTCTGCGCAGGGGTCTCACCAGGTTCGATGTGCCCCTTGGGCAGCGACCACAGCAGCCGGCCCTTGCGGTCCACCCTCCCGATGATCGCAGCGAGCTCCGCGGCGGCGTCGACCACCAGTCCCCCGGCGGAGGTCTCGTCGACCGTTCGCAGCCTGCGCCGCCGGCGTCGGTTCCGACGCCCCGGCTGGTTACCGCCGGAGCGGCCGGGCGACGGGGGCATGCGCCCGATGGTAGTGCGATCAGCCGCGCGGCGGGGCCGCGGTCGTGGCCGCGTCGGGTGACCGGCGGGGTGATCCGAGCGCCGGGGCCTGCGGTTTCGCGAGGTGGACGGGCTGCCGCCCGGTGCGGTGGTGAACCGGTCACGTAGGGGTGAAACGGCTGGCCGCACGCCCGATACCCTGGTGCGTCGTGGCCCCCTCCAAGCAGACCGACTCGACCCAGCCCGCGCCGGACCGGCAGCGCGAAGCGCAACGCAACGCGGTCGTGGAGCTGATCCGGGTCGCGCCGGTCGCCGAGGAGCTGGGCGAGCGCTTCGCCGCCGCGGGCCACGCGCTCTACCTGGTCGGCGGCAGCGTGCGGGACGCGCTGCTGGGCAGGCTGGGCACCGATCTGGACTTCACCACCGACGCGCGCCCGGAGCGGGTGCGCGAGCTGCTCACCGGCTGGGCCGAGACGATCTGGGACACCGGCATCGAGTTCGGCACCCTGGGCGCCTACCGGCGCGGCACCACGGTGGAGATCACCACCTTCCGCGCCGACAGCTACGACCGGGTGGGCCGCAACCCCGACGTCGACTTCGGCGACAGCATCGACGGCGACCTGGTGCGCCGGGACTTCACCGTCAACGCGATGGCCATCGAGCTGCGCGCGCGCACCTTCGTCGACCTGCACGGCGGGATGGACGACCTGGTCGCCGAGCGGCTGGACACCCCTGCGGCCCCGGAGGACTCCTTCGCCGACGACCCGCTGCGCATGCTGCGCGCGGCCCGCTTCGTCGCGCAGCTGGGCTTCACCGCCGCCGACCGGGTGGTGACCGCGATGACCGAGATGTCGGCCGAGATCGCCCGGATCACCCCGGAGCGGGTTCAGGTCGAGCTGTCCAAGCTGCTGTGCGGGGAGCACCCCCGGCGCGGCGTGGAGCTGCTGGTGGACACCGGGCTGGCCGAGCACGTGCTGCCCGAGGTGCCGGCGATGAAGCTGGAGATCGACGAGCACCACCAGCACAAGGACGTCTACCGGCACTCGCTGACGGTGCTGGACCAGGCCATCGACCTGGAGCGGGCCGAAGACCCGGACGGCGAGCCCGACCTGGTGCTGCGACTGGCCGCGCTGCTGCACGACGTCGGCAAGCCGGCAACCCGCCGGTTCGAGCCCGGTGGCGGCGTGAGCTTCCACCACCACGAGGTGGTCGGCGCGAAGATGACCCGCAAGCGGCTCCGCGCGCTGCGCTACCCGAAGGACGTCATCAACCAGGTCAGCGATCTGGTGTTCCTGCACCTGCGGTTCCACGGCTACAGCGACGGGCAGTGGACCGACTCGGCGGTGCGCCGCTACGTCAACGACGCGGGCCCGCTGCTGCCCCGGTTGCACAAGCTGGTGCGCGCCGACTGCACGACCCGCAACAAGCGCAAGGCCTCCGCGCTGCAGCGCGCCTACGACGACCTCGAGGAGCGCATCGCCCGGATCGCCGCCGAGGAGGACCTGGCCAAGGTTCGCCCGGACCTGGACGGCAACGAGATCATGCGGCTGCTCGGC
Source organism: Saccharopolyspora griseoalba (assembly GCF_042665275.1). Classification (NCBI taxonomy): domain Bacteria; kingdom Bacillati; phylum Actinomycetota; class Actinomycetes; order Pseudonocardiales; family Pseudonocardiaceae; genus Saccharopolyspora; species Saccharopolyspora griseoalba. The sequence continues at coordinate 275,099 of NZ_JBHTCJ010000006.1, forward strand.
GTGGAGCCCGGGCCGATCGTCGGCAAGGCGTGGAAGCACCTCAAGGAGCTCCGGCTGGACCGCGGCCCGATGGACCGCGACGAGGCCGTCGAGGAGCTGTTCAAGTTCGCCCGGGAGCAGGGACTCGACGTCTGATTCGCCGAATCCGCAGGTCGTGGGGCTGAAGTGCGGCACTGTTAATAGTGAGTGCTGAGCACTGGTTCGTATTTCTCGTTGTTGTTGCTCAATGGTGTTGTTCTGCGGGTTCCGCGGGCACCGAATCGGCCTGGGAGGGTCCCCGTCGGCCGTTCCGGTGAGATCATGTGGCCGTGGGATCGGACGTTGAGGTGGAACCGGGGACGCTGCTCGTCGCGGCGCCGCAGCTGCTGGACAAGAACTTCCGGCGAGCCGTCGTCTACGTGATTCATCACCGGGCCGAGGGCACGCTCGGGGTCGTCCTGAACCGGCCGAGCGAGGTCGCGGTCGAGGAGGTCCTGCCGAAGTGGGCCGAGCACGCCACCGAACCCCGGTCCCTGTTCGTGGGCGGCCCGGTGGAGCAGCGCACCGCCATCTGCCTGGCGACGCTGCGCGCGGGCGAGCGCGCCGACGCGATCGAGGGCATGGTCGGGGTGCGCGGCCCGGTCGGGCTGGTCGACCTCGACGGCGATCCCGACTCGCTGGTGCCCAGGGCGCGCGGGCTGCGCTTCTTCGCCGGCTACGCGGGCTGGGACGCCGGTCAGCTCGCCGGGGAGATCGACCGCGGGGACTGGCACGTGGTCCCCGCGCTGCCGGACGACGTGATCGCCGATCAGGACCAGGAGCTGTGGTCCAGGGTGCTGCGCCGCCAGGGCCCGCCGCTGGCCTTCCTGGCCACCCACCCGGGCGACGTCAAGCTCAACTGACGCACCGCACGCCCGGGGACCTCTTGATGAAGATGGGGAGGGCCGCAGCCGGGGCGAGTTCTCCACACACCTGTGGACAACTTCCTGTGGATAACTTGGGGACCGGGGGGTTCTCCCAGGTCAGGCGCTGCAGCAGCCGCCTGCGCAGCCCGCGCACGGGCTGGGGTTGACCCGGGACGGGGCCGGGACGGTCTCGGCCGCGCGGTTCCCCACCACGCCGCCCACCGTCATCAGCGCGAACGCCCCGACCAGCCCGATGACCGCCACCATCGCGACGGTGAACCCGGTGGCCAGCGCCGGCATCGCGACGCCGCTCAGCACCGCGACGCCGCCCGCGCCGAGCATGGCCGGGCCGGCCGCGCGGTTGGCGAGCTCGAAGGCCTCCTCGCTGCGCATGGCCGCGGGGGTGCGGACTCCGACGTAGGTGTTGCGGGGCAGCCGCCCGCGCAGCCCCCGGAAGCCGAGCGTCAGCAGAGCCGCGCCACCGAGGACCAGGACCGCGCAGAGAATCACCTGAACAGCGAGCACCCCAGCAGCCTAAACCTCAACCTGGCGGCTACCCGCCGGCCATCCGCGTCCGGTGTGCTGTCCCACATGGTCAAGACTCCCCGAGCGCTGGCGGTCGCCGCGCTGCTCGCGATCGCCACCGCCCCGGCCGCCCCGGCCGCGCCGCCCCAGCGGGTCGAGCTGGTCGGCGAGACGACGTTGCCGCACGCGATGCGGTTCGAGGGCACCACGGTCGGCGGTCTCTCCGGCATCGACCACGACCCCGCCACCGGCGAGTACCTGCTGATCTCCGACGACCGCTCGGATCAGCAGCCCGCCCGCACCTACACCGGCCGGTTCGACCGCGGCGGGCAGTTCCGCCTGACCGGGACGCACCCGCTGCTGCGGCCGGACGGCTCCCCGTACCCGCCGGGCTCGGTCGACCCGGAGGACGTCCGGCACGACCCCTGGACCGGCCGGGCCTGGTGGACCAGCGAGGGCGAGCGCGGTTCGCGGCTGATCGACCCGGCGATCCGCGAGACCGACGACGAGGGCGCCTTCACCGGCGAGATCCCGGTGGCCGACAATCTGCGCATGGCGCCCGGCTCCGGCCCCAGGAACAATCTGGCCCTCGAAGGCCTCACCTTCGCCGCCGGCGGGTCCCTGCTGGTCACGGCGATGGAAGGTCCGCTGCTCCAGGACGGCGATCCCCCGACCACGGAGCGCGGCGCCCTGTCCCGGCTGACCGTCCAGGACCGCGCGGGCGAGGTCCTCGGGCAGTACGCCTACCCGCTGGACCCGGTGTTCGCCGAGTCGCCCACCGGCGGGTCCGGCGACAACGGCGTCTCGGCGATCCTCGCCGACGACCGCGGCCGGTACCTCGTCGCCGAGCGCGCCTACGTCGCGGGCGTCGGCAACTCCATCCGCGTCTACGAGGCGGACCTGCGCGGTGCCACCGACGTCGAGCACGTCGGCTCGCTGGTCGGCTCGGACGTCCGCCCGGTGCGCAAGCGCCTGCTCGCCGACCTCGCCGAGTTCGACCTCGGTGCGGTGGACAACGTCGAGGGCATGACCTGGGGCCCGCGCCTCGCCGACGGTCGCCGCACGCTGGTGCTGGTCAGCGACGACAACTTCAGCGAGTCGCAGACCACCCAGCTGATCACCCTGGCCGTCGGCTGAGCGAACCGGCGAGCCGTGGCGGCGACCGGCTCCGCCCCGGCCGGTTCCGAAGGGCGTTTTGCCTGGTCGGTTAGACTGAGCCCGTGAGCGCGCGCCGACTTCTTCCGAGGCCGCGCTGAGCCCGGACCGACGGTTCAGCGCGGCGACCCCTCATGCCCACCAGGGCCTGGGGGGTTTTCGATTTTCCGGAGGCGGCACACTTGTAGCGCACGACGCGGGCGTTCCGGCGGAGCAGGGAAGGACGCAACTGATGAGTGGCCAGGCAGAGGCTGCGGGCAACGGGGCCGCGGAGGAGATTCCGCCGCACCGCTACACCGCGGGCATCGCGAGCGAGATCGAGCAGCGCTGGCAGCGCGAGTGGGACGAGCGCGGGATCTTCCACGCGCCGAACCCGGTCGGCTCGCTCTCCGACGGCGAGGTGCCGGGGAACAAGCTGTTCGTCCAGGACATGTTCCCGTACCCGTCGGGATCGGGGCTGCACGTCGGCCACCCGCTGGGGTTCATCGGCTCGGACGTCTACGCGCGCTACCACCGGATGCTGGGCCGCAACGTGCTGCACACGATGGGCTTCGACTCGTTCGGCCTGCCCGCCGAGCAGTACGCGGTGCAGACGGGCACGCACCCGCGCACCACGACCGAGACGAACATCGAGCGGTTCCTGGGTCAGATCCGCCGGCTGGGCCTGGGCCACGACGAGCGCCGCCGCATCGCCACCACCGACATCGAGTTCTACCGCTGGACGCAGTGGATCTTCCTGCAGATCTTCAACGCCTGGTACGACACCGAGGCGGGCCGGGCGCGCCCGATCGGCGAGCTGGAGAAGGAGTTCGCCAACGGCGAGCGCGCCACCCCGGACGGCCGGGCGTGGTCCGAGCTGTCCCGGGCCGAGCAGCGCGAGGTCGTCGACTCCTACCGGCTGGTCTACCTGTCCGAGGCGCCGGTGAACTGGGCGCCCGGCCTGGGCACCGTGGTGGCCAACGAGGAGGTCACCGCCGAGGGCCTGACCGAGCGCGGCAACTTCCCGGTGTTCCGCCGCAACCTCAAGCAGTGGATGATGCGGATCACCGCCTACGCGGACCGCCTGGTCGACGACCTGGACCGGCTGGACTGGCCGGAGAAGGTCAAGACGATGCAGCGCAACTGGATCGGCCGCTCGCAGGGCGCCAACGTCCGGTTCGCCGCGGGCGGGCACGACATCGAGGTCTTCACCACCCGTCCGGACACCCTGTTCGGCGCGACCTACGTGGTCCTGGCCCCGGAGCACCCGCTGGTCGACGAGCTGACCGCCGAGCAGTGGCCCGCGGGCGTCGACGACCGCTGGACGGGTGGCGCGGCGACCCCGGCCGAGGCGGTGGCGTCCTACCGGCGCGCGGCGTCGATGAAGTCCGACCTGGACCGCCAGGAGAACAAGGACAAGACCGGCGTGTTCACCGGCGCCCACGCCACGAACCCGGTCAACGGCGCGCAGATCCCGGTGTTCATCGCCGACTACGTGCTGATGGGCTACGGGACCGGGGCGATCATGGCCGTGCCCGCCCAGGACCAGCGCGACTGGGACTTCGCGACGACCTTCGGGCTGGAGATCATCCGCACCGTGCAGCCCACCGAGGGCTTCGACGGCGAGGCGTTCACCGGTGACGGCCCGGCGATCAACTCCGCTTCGGAGACCACCGGGCTGAGCCTCAACGGCCTGGGCGTCGACGAGGCGAAGAAGACGGTCGTCGCCTGGCTGGAGGAGCACGGCCACGGCAGCGGCACGGTGCAGTACAAGCTGCGCGACTGGCTGTTCGCCCGGCAGCGCTACTGGGGCGAGCCGTTCCCGATCGTCTACGGCGACGACGGCGTTCCGCGCGGGGTGCCCGAGGACCAGCTGCCGGTGGTGCTGCCCGACGTCGAGGACTACTCGCCGCAGACCTTCGACCCCGAGGACGCCGACTCCAAGCCGTCCCCGCCGCTGGCCAAGGCCACCGACTGGGCGCACGTGGAGCTGGACCTGGGCGACGGGCTCAAGCACTACGAGCGGGACACCAACGTCATGCCGCAGTGGGCCGGTTCCTGCTGGTACCAGCTGCGCTACATCGACCCGGACAACTCCGAGCAGTTCGTCGACCCGGCCAACGAGCAGTACTGGATGGGCCGCGACACCGCCGAGCACGGGCCGAACGACCCGGGCGGCGTGGACCTCTACGTCGGCGGCGTGGAGCACGCGGTGCTGCACCTGCTGTACTCCCGGTTCTGGCACAAGGTGCTCCACGACCTGGGCCACGTCTCCTCGGAGGAGCCCTACCGGCGGCTGTACAACCAGGGCTACATCCAGGCCTACGCCTTCACCGACGCGCGCGGCGTCTACGTGCCCGCCGAGCAGGTCGTCGAGCGCGACGGCAAGTACTACTACGAGGGCGAAGAGGTCTCCCGCGAGTACGGGAAGATGGGCAAGAGCCTGAAGAACTCGGTCTCGCCGGACGAGATGGCCGACGCCTACGGCGTGGACACGCTGCGGCTCTACGAGATGTCCATGGGCCCGCTGGAGGCCTCCCGCCCGTGGGTGACCAAGGACGTCGTCGGTTCGCACCGCTTCCTGCAGCGGTTGTGGCGCAACGTCGTCGACGAGCAGACCGGTGAGCTGCGGGTCACCGACGAGCAGCCGGACACCGAGATGCTGCGCGCCCTGCACAAGACGATCGCCGGGGTCCGCGAGGACTACTCCGAGCTGCGGTTCAACACCGCCGTGGCCAAGCTGATCGAGTTCAACAACCGGATCACCAAGGCCTGCTCGGCGGCCGCGGGCACGCCGCGCGCGGTGGTGGAGCCGCTGGTGCTGATGGTCGCACCGATGACCCCGCATCTGGCCGAGGAGCTGTGGAACCGCCTGGGGCACGCGGAGAGCCTGGCGCACGGCACCTTCCCGGTCGCCGAGGAGCAGTACCTGGTCGAGGACTCGGTGGAGTACCCGATCCAGGTCAACGGCAAGGTGCGCTCGCGCATCGAGGTGCCCGCCTCGGCCGACCAGGAGGCGGTCAAGGCCGCCGCGCTGGCCGACGAGAAGATCGCCGCGGCGCTGGAGGGCAACGAGCCGCGCAAGGTCATCGTGGTGCCGAACCGGCTGGTGAACGTGGTCGCCTGACCTGGCGAACCTGACGCGGGGCGTCCTCGACTCGCCGAGGACGCCCCGCGTTCTCGTCCCGGCCACCGGCACACTGGGCGTGAGCGAGCTCGCATGGCATTTGTTACTCGCGGGTAACTACGCTCGATCCCAACGCCGCCGACCCGGGAGGGCCGCATGACCGAGTCCGCATTCGACGCGGGTGAACTACGCCGGTTGCTCGACGGGCGTTGGGCCGAGGTGCGCGAGCGGGTCCGGGAGGCGCTGCGCGACACCGCGCTTCCCTCCGGCGACCACCTGGACACCGAGAGCCACCGCGCGCTGACCCTGGAGCAGATGCACGCGCTGGTGGAGTCCGGCATCCCGGAGCTGGGCTTCCCGACCGAGCACGGCGGCGGCGGGGACCCGGCCGGTTCGGTGGTGTCCCTGGAGATGCTGCCGGGCAACCTCTCGCTGATGGTCAAGGCGGGCGTGCAGTGGGGCCTGTTCGGCGGCGCGGTGGTCGCGCTGGGCACCGAGCGGCACCACGAGCGCTACCTGCGCGACATCATGGGCCTGGAGCTCCCGGGCTGCTTCGCGATGACCGAGACCGGTCACGGCTCGGACGTGCAGAGCCTGCGCACCACCGCGACCTACGACCCGGAGACCCGGGAGTTCGTGGTGCACACCCCGCACGAGGCGGCGCGCAAGGAGTACATCGGCAACGCCGCCCGCGACGGCCGGATGGCCGTGGTGTTCGCGCAGCTGATCACCCGCGGCGAGTCGCACGGCGTGCACGCGCTGCTGGTGCCGATCCGCGAGGCCACCGGCAAGGTCGCCGACGGGGTGCGGATCGAGGACTGCGGCCGCAAGGCCGGGCTCAACGGCGTGGACAACGGCCGGATCTACTTCGACCACGTGCGGGTGCCGCGGGAGAACCTGCTCAACCGATACGGCGACGTCGCCGCGGACGGCACCTACTCCAGCCCGATCGGCAGCTCCGGCAAGCGGTTCTTCACCATGCTCGGCACGCTGATCCGCGGGCGGATCTCGGTGGCGGGCACCGCGGGCGGCGCGGCGAAGCTGGCGCTCGAGATCGCGCTGCGCTACGGCGACGTGCGCAGGCAGTTCGAGAAGCCGGGCACCGGCGAGGAAGTCGCGGTCCTGGACTACCTCGGCCACCAGCGGAAGCTGCTGCCCGCGCTGGCCGAGAGCTACGCGCTGCACTTCGCGCAGCAGGAGCTGGTCGCCGCGCTGCGGGAGATGGGTTCCGCCGACGAGCGCGCGCAGCGCGAGCTGGAGTCCCGCGCGGCCGGGTTGAAGGCGGTCACCACCTGGCACGCCACGAGCACCATCCAGACCTGCCGGGAGGCCTGCGGCGGCGCCGGCTACCTGGCGGAGAACCAGCTGGCCGGGCTGAAGGCGGACACCGACGTGTTCACCACCTTCGAGGGCGACAACACGGTGCTGCTGCAACTGGTGGCCAAGGGCCTGCTCACCAACTACAAGGACCAGTTCGACGACCTGGGCACGCTGGCGCTGGCCCGGTTCGTTGCCGACCAGTTCGTGGGCGCGGTCTTCGAGCGGACCGCGACGCGCTCGCTGGTGCAGCGCATCATCGACCGCGCCGGCGAGGACGACATCCTCGACCGCGGCTGGCAGCTCAAGATGTTCGACGACCGCGAGCGCCACGTGCTCGACGGCCTGGCCCGACGGCTGCGCAAGGCGGACCGGTCGAACGCCTTCGAGGTGTTCAACAACGCCCAGGACCACGTGCTGCGCGCCGCCCAGGTGCACATCGACCGGGTGGTGCTGGAGGCCTTCGTCGGCGCGATCGACCGCTGTCCGGACGAGGCCACGGCCGAGATGCTGGACAAGCTGATGGACCTCTACGTGCTGTCCAACATCGAGGCGGACCGGGCGTGGTTCCTGGAGCACGAGCGGATCAACCCGCGCCGCGCGAAGGCGATCACCCAGGCGGTCAACGACCTCTGCCAGCAGCTCCGCCCGCACGCGGTCGAGCTCGTCGAGGCCTTCGGCACCCCGCGCGAGTGGCTCACCGCCCCGATCGCCACCGGCGCCGAGGAATCGCGCCAGGAACGCATGGCCGCGCACGACCGGGACGGATCCTAGTTCAACGAGGGGTCCTCCGGGTCTGGCAGCTTCGCGTGCGCTCCCATGAGCGTTCCCCGCTGCCAGGGCTCGGGGGCGCCGGGCTGCGTCTCCGCCTCCGCCCCGGTCAGCACGTCGTTGGGCAGGAACAGCACCGCTCGGGTCCCGCCGTAGGGCGAGGCGGACTCCACGAAGGTCTTGAACCCGCACCGGGCCGCGAGCAATCCGGCGACGGCGAAGCCCACCCGGGGCGGGTCCCCGAGCCGGTGGACGTCCGCGGATTCGCGCCCGGAGAGCAGGGCCTTCGCCCGCTCCAGCTGCTCGTCGCCCACGCCCGGACCGGCGTCGTCGACGACCACCGAGAGCCCGTTGTGCGCGGGCTGGAAGTGCAGCTGGACCGGCGTTTCCGGCGGCGAGTACCGCGCGGCGTTGTCCAGGAACTCGGCGAGCACCAGGATCACCGGTTCGACGGTCCGGCCGATCACCGCCGCGGTCGAGTCGTTGTGCACCTCGATCCGCGAGTGGTCGCGGATGCGCGCGGTGGCCGCGCTGACCGCGTCCGGCAGGGAGGTGGCGTGGTGGCGCTGCGCCGGGCGCGATCCGCACAGCAGGGCGGTCGCCTGCGCGCGCCGGATCAGCTGCGCGCAGCGGTGTTCCAGCTCGACGCGGACCCGCGCGCCGTCGGGCAGCTGGGCGATGATGTCCCGCAGCTCGTCGGCGTGCTCCTGCATCCGGTGCATGCTGGAGATCAGGGTGGAGCGCGCGGTGCGCTCCGCGCGCTGCTGCGATTCCTCGGCGAACCCGGCGAACTGGCCGACCGCGCTCTGCACGTCGTGGCCGAAGGTGGTCTCGGCGAGCTGGGCGGAGACCGGGCCCGGGACGTCGATCGGGAGCCCCCGCTCGGCGTCCATCAGCGCGGGCAGCCTGCGGATGACCAGGTGGTGGGTTTCCGCGTCCCGCAACCGGATTCGCGTGGTCAGCCGCCAGATCAGCACCAGCAGCGCGCACACCACGACGACGGCGACGGCGACCAGTACCCAGAATGCGAAGTCCACTGGAAATACTCCGTAGCATCCGTGGAGAGCAATTCCCCGAAATCACGCCCGCTCGACCGAAGCTACCACGCGAAACCCGAATTCCCCGAAAGTGTTTCGCGCAGCAATCAGGTGCCGAAGCGTGATCAGAACCCCCACTCCCCCGAGCGATTGATCACCGCGCCACGTATCCCTAGAATCCCGCGCCCCCGAGAAACGCAGTTTTTCCCCGAACTGCGCCCCACGTGGGGCGCAGTTCGGGGAAAAACTGCGTGGGGTCGCGTTGGTTATCGCTTGAGGTGGTCGAGGAAGTTGGACCAGGTCCGGGTGTGGAAGGTCAGGGTGCCGGCGGCGCGGTTCTTGCTGTCGCGGACGCCGACGGCGCGCGGCGTCACGGCGACCTCGACGCAGTTGACGCCGCTGGAGCTGTAGCTCGAGGTGATCCACCGGGCGTCGGCCAGCTCGGCTAACTCGCGCATGCGTTCATGCTAGCTCTTCGATGGCGCGGTGGATCCGGTCCGCGCTCTCGTCGCGGCTCAGGACCTCGCCCATGAGCTCGTCGAAGCTCGCGTCGTACTCGCGGACCCGAGCGGGGTTGTCCAGCAGGCCGACGGACGTGAGGTTCTCGAACCAGGCCATCATCGGCACTCGCGGGCTCGGGAAGTCGAGGAGGTTGATCGTTCCCTGCCCCAAGGCGCCGAAAGCCCCCGCGGTGAACGGGACGACGTGGACTCGAATCGTCTCGGGGCGGTCCTCGATCAGGTCCAGGACGTGCCGCAGCTGCTCACCCAGCACCTCGGGCCCGCCGACCTGCTGCATGAGCACGGCTTCGCTGATGACGGCGGTGAACCGAACCGGGTCGTCGTCGGTGAGCCTGCGCTGCCGGAGCATGCGGTTGCGCACCCGGGCGTCGGCTTCCGAGGTCCGCAAGTTGGGGCGGTCGTTGGTCATGAGCGCGTACGCGTACGCCTCGGTCTGCAGGAGGCCGGGGATCAGCAGGCTCTCGTGCGCCCGGATCTCCTGAGCGGCCCATTCGAAGCCGTAGTACCGCTGCAGCTCGGGGCCGTAGAGGGCGGAATGAGCTGACCACCACCCGCGCTGCTCGCACGCATCGCGAAGCCCGAGCAGATCTTCGCGGTCCTGCTCGGGAACGGAGTAGAGCTCGATGGCCGCGAGCAGCTTCTCGTTGCTCAAGCGCCGCTTGCCGTGCTCGACATCGCTCAGGAAGTTCTGCGAGAGGCCGAGCTCTCGGGCGGCGGCGATGCCTTTGAGGCCGGACTCCGCACGCGCCTCTCGAAGTCGGATGCCGAGTTCCCACGCGGCGACGACCGGCGATGTCGGTGGCATTGGGTTTACTCCATTCCGCTCGGTGCTCGGAAGCGTACGAGCCGTGATCGAAGCACTCGATCAGGGAATACCGACGAGATATCTCCAATAATATCTTGTCGTCCGAGCGGCGGCGGTCGGGACTCCTCCTCTCGTCTTCGGTCGTCGTCGCGCTTCCCTCAACGTCGAGGAGGTTCTGATGCTCTTCCCCGGCTTGGAGCCCGAGCGGCCGGTGGTCCACTGGCGGCCGCTCGGGGGTCTCCGGCACGGTGTGGCGGCCACCGAGCTGCCGCGGACCGGTCAGGAGCGGCGCACCTTGTGCGGCGAGCTCCTGAACATCGTCGACGCCTCGGAGCTCGACTGGCTCGCGCCGACCTGCGAATCCTGCTGGACCGCCGCGCTCGCGCCGCGCGACGGCGATCAGTCCGAATAGGACGAACTTGGAGGTTCTGATGAACATCGTGCTCGCACTGCTGGACGCTCGGCCGGTGGCCGCGTCCTCGATCGGAATCATCGCCGTTCTCGGCGTTTTCGCGCTCGTCCTGCCGCTGCGCGGCGGCGGTCGCGGTCAGCACGCGCACGCGGGGCCGGGCGCGCTGACCGTCCCGCAGCTCGGCGAGCGGCTGAAAGCGCCGCCACGACCGCGCAAGCCGACTCCCGAGCAGTTCGCCCGGCTCGCCGCGCAATCCGACCACCTGCCCAGGCGGGTGCGCGAGAAGTTCGAGCTGCCACCGCCCTACGTCGGCAAGCACCGGCTCGTCGAGTGGCCGCCGGAGTTCAAGGTCGACCTGCACCCGCTGCGCGTCGAGATCGCGCTGGAGCGGTCGGCCATGCACTAGCGGAGGCCGGTCTCCTGGGCCAGTTCCTCCAGGAGGGTGTCGAAGAGCCGGTCGGCGTAGGCGAGGTCGAAGGGGAAGCGGTCGAAGACCTCCAGCGCGATGTGCCCGTAGAGCCGGATCCACCAGCGCAGCAGGAAGTACGCCGCCTCGTCGCCCAGCGCGCCGGGCGGGAGCCGCACGCCCGCCCGCGCGAACGCCTCCGCGAAGGCCTCGCGGTGCGCGGAGAGGTCGGGCAGATCGACCGCCGGTTGGTCGCGCAGCCCACCGCCCCGCGCGCTCTCGGCCATCAGCGGGCCGACCACGCCCAGGAACACGCCGCCGAACTGGTCGGGTTCGCCCTCGCACTCGCGCGAGGTCGCGAAGACCAGCGCGAACTCCTCGCGGTGCGTCAGCGCCCACGAGCGGAACCGGCGGCAGACCGCGAACATCCGCTCCAGGAAGTCCTGGCCGAGCGGGTCCAGCGCGACCCGCAGCTCGTCGGAGAGGTCCACGCAGATGTCGGTCGCCAGCCTGCGCAGCAGCGCCTCCCGCGAGTCGTAGTAGCGGTACAGCGCGGGGGCGGTGATGCCCAGCTCGCGGGCGATCGCGCGCAGCGTCACCGCGTCGCTGCCGCTGCCGACCAGCAGGGCCCTGGCGTGCTGCCGGATCTCCTGGTCGGTGGCGGCGCGATCCCGGTCGCGCCGCGGCGCGTGGGTCATCCTCGCTCCTGAGCTGGGTAAACGGTGTTCACGACACGGTAGCGGTTCGGGGCGCTCACGGCCTAGGCCGCGAACCGGTGGGAGATGTGCGTCTCGCGCGGCAGCGCAGCGGGGTCCGCGTTGTACAAGCTGGGGTGCGAGCACGTGAGCACTTGGAGGACCGGATGTCCGAGGTAACCGTCTACAGCAGGCCGGGCTGCCCGTTCTGCATGTCGCTGCGATCCGGGCTGGAGCGCGCCGGACTGGACTTCACCGAGATCGACATCTGGCAGGACCCGGATGCGGCGGCCGTCGTGCGCTCGATCGCCGACGGCAACGAGACCGTGCCGACCGTGGTCGTCGGCGGCTGGAAGGCCGTGAACCCCTCGGCGTCCGAGGTTCTGGCCGCCGCCGGGGAGTAGCGCCGCGCAAGGAGAGAGCCGGCCGCACGGGGGGCGTTGCGACCGGCTCTCTCTGGTTGCGATCGTCGATGGCGCGAATACCGACGAGCGTCAACTCCGCTCAGTGTGACCCCGCAGGACGGGAAAAAGATCCACCTTGACAGTGGATTTAGCTCGAACGGTGTATCCATAGTGGAATAATCGTTTGTGGTTTGGAACACAGCACTTTCGGAAAGTTCGACGTTCTCGCTGGTCGTGCGACTACCGCTGCTGTTCGTCGCGATCCCTCCCGCTCTCCCGAGACGCGGGAAGGCCCCCGGCCTCGTCGGCCGGGGCTCGGTTCGGGTCGTGGTGGCTGGTGTCCACCGGATCCCCGGGGAACTCGCTCGTCGGCGGCAATCGATCCGACGTCCGCGCGTTCTCGGCGCGCGGGTGCTCGTCGGGGGCGTCGTGGGACGGCTGCGGCTGGGCTGCGAAGAAGCCGATCATCTCCTGCAGCTGCTCGACGAGCCGGTCGAGGCGGGTGGTCGGCCGGGTGAGCTGCACGGTCATCGTCATGCCACAAGCGTGCTTCGCGGGGGGTGCGCAGCGGATCCGTACGGCTACTCAGTTGTTACCTATGGGTAGTACCCAGGGCTGCTGCATCCGGGCGACGTAGTAACCACTGGAGCCACTCCGGGTGTTTCCCCGGTCGCATTCGTTCGCGCCGTTCGGGGGATGCGTGCTTCCCTCGACGCCGAAGCTGTCACTGGCCGTCCCGGCCTCGCGCGCACCCCGCGAGCGCCGGTGCGCGGGCGGGGACAGGCTGTCGGATGCGGTCCGCCGAAGTCCGGGCACTTCTGCTGAGCAACGTGGAAAGGTATGGTCTAGACCATGTCGCGATTGACTGGCGTCGGAGTGAGCTCCGGCCGAGCCGGCGGGCCCGTCGTCCGCGTGGCCGACCCGCTGCCCGAACCCGCCGCGGCCCCCGCGCCCGCGGATCCCGCCGCCGAGGCCGAGCGGATCCGCCCGGCCGCCGACGCCGTCGCCGAGGCGTTGTTCGCCCGGGCCGCGAAGGTCTCCGGGGACGCCAAGGCCGTGCTGGAGACGACCGCGGCCATGGCCATGGACCCGGCGCTGACCTCGCAGGCCGAGCAGAACGTCGCCGCCCGCTCGCTGCCCGCGCCGCGCGCCGTCTTCGAGGCCGCCAACGGCTTCGCCGAGGCGCTGCGCGCCGCGGGTGGCTACATGGCCGAGCGCGCCCGCGACGTGCACGACGTGCGGGACCGGATCATCGCCGAGCTGGAGGGCGTAGCCCCGCCCGGAGTGCCGGAACTGCAGCGGCCGAGCGTGCTGGTCGCTCGCGACCTCGCTCCCGCCGACACCGCCGACCTCGACCCGTCCCTGGTCCTCGCGCTGGTGACCGAGGAGGGCGGCCCGACCAGCCACACCGCCATCCTGGCCCGATCGCTGGGGATCCCGGCGGTGGTCGCCGCGCGGGGCGTGCTCGACGCGGGTGGCGTCGGCGCGACCGTCGACGGCGGCAGCGGCGAGGTCGAGCTCTCCGAGGTCGAGGTCGAGGTGACGGTCAGCGAGCGGGCCGCCGCGGCCGAGTGGGACGGGACCGGGCGCACCTCCGACGGGCACCGGGTGAAGGTGCTGGCCAACGTCGGTTCGCCCGCCGACGCCCGCGCCGCCGCGGAGGCCGGGGCCGAGGGCGTCGGCCTGTTCCGCACCGAGTTCTGCTACCTCGACGCCGACCAGGAGCCCTCGGTGGAGACCCAGCGCGCGGCCTACGCCGAGGTGCTGGCCCCCTTCGCGGGCAAGCCGGTCGTGGTGCGCACGCTGGACGCCGGAGCCGACAAGCCGCTGTCGTTCCTGGGCATGGGCACCGAGCCGAACCCGGCGCTGGGCGTGCGCGGGCTGCGCGTGGCCTTCGACCGGCCCGACGTCCTCAACCGCCAGCTGGAGGCCATCGCGGGCGCGGCGGCCGACTCCGGCGCCGAGGTGTCGGTGATGGCGCCGATGGTGGCCACCGCCGAGGAGGCGGCCTGGTTCGCCGAGCGGGTGCGCGCCGCCGGCATCGAGCGGGCCGGGGTGATGGTCGAGGTCCCGGCCGCGGCTCTGTGCGCAGCGGAGATCCTGCGGGCGGTGGACTTCGTGTCGATCGGCACCAACGACCTCGCGCAGTACGTCTTCGCGGCCGACCGGATGGCCGGAGCGCTCGCCGAGCTCAACGACCCGTGGCAGCCGGCGCTGCTGCGGCTGATCGGAACCATCGGCGAGGCCGGTCGCCAAGTCGACAAATCGATCGGTGTCTGCGGCGAGGCGGCCAGCGATCCCGAGCTCGCCGGTGTTCTCGCCGGGCTGGGCGTGACCAGCCTCTCGATGAACGCGGGTTCGCTGCAGGCCGTCGGCGCGGCGCTGGCGGCCCGCTCGCTCTCCGATCTCCAGGCGGCCGCCGAGGCCGCCCGCGCGGCCGCCGGCCCCGGCCAGAGCCGCCAGGCGGCGAAGTCCACCGGCTGACCGGACGCGGCACCTTCTTCATCAGAAGTCCCCCCGAGCGCTCGGCGATCGGGGGGACTTCTGATGAAGGGAGGGCCTACTCCGCCTCGTCCTCGGGCTCGCCGTCCTGGTCGAGACCGTGCTCGATGGCGTAGCGGGCCAGTTCGACCCGGTTGTGCAGCTGGAGCTTGCGCAGCGTGGACTGGACGTGGTTCTCCACCGTGCGGTGCGAGATGACCAGCTTGTTGGCGATCTGCCGCGCGGTCTGGCCCTTGGCGACCAGCCGCAGCACCTCGGTCTCCCGATCGGTGAGCTGCGGGGCCTCGGTCGCCGAGTCCGGGGTGATGGCCATCCGGCGGTACTCGCCGAGCACCAGGCCCGCCAGCCCCGCGGTGAACACCGCGTCGCCCGCGGCGGTGCGCCGGATCGCGTCGACCAGCTCCTCCACCGAGGCCGACTTCACCAGGTAGCCCGAGGCGCCCGCCTTGACCGCCTCCAGGACGTCCTCGTGCTCGCCGGAGGCCGACAGCACCAGCACGCGGGTGCCCGGGATCTCCTGGGTGATCTGCAGCGTCGCCTGCACCCCGGAGGTGTCGCCGAGGTTGAGGTCCATCAGGACCACGTCCGGCTTGACGGTCTTGGCGATCCGCAGCGCCGAGGCCGCGTCGCCCGCGGTCGCGGTGACCTCGAAACCGCGCTCGCCCAGGTCGCGGGCCACCCCGTCGCGCCAGATCGGGTGGTCGTCGACGACCATCACGGTCACCGGCGGCTCGCTCATCAGTGCCCTCCTCTGCGCCTCTTCCCCGGCGGTGCCGCCTCGCGCGGCACCCGGAGCTCCCACTCCGTTCCCTCGCCGGGCGCGGTGTCGAGGTTGATCTTCCCACCCATCGCCTCGACCCGGCCCCGCATGGACTTGGCGACCCCCAGACGGCCTTCGGCGGCCGCGGCGGACAACCGGCCCTCGGGAATGCCCGGGCCGTCGTCGCGGACGCTGAGCACGATCTCGTCGGGCAGCTCCTCCAGCAGCACCCAGGCCTGCGCCCCCGGCGCGTGCTCGTCGACGTTGGCCAGCGCCTCGCGCACGACCGCGAACAGGTCCGCGGTCCGCGGCTCGGGCAGCCGCACCGGGTTGCCCGGCACCGAGACCTGCACCCGCGCGGTGCGCAGCACCTGGAGCCGGGCGGCCAGGTCGGCCTCGCCGCCGTCGGCGGCGGTCTCCGGGGTGGTGGCGATCAGCGAGCGCAGCGCGATCTCCTGCTCACCGGCCAGCTCGGCCAGCTCGGCGGCCTCGCCGCCCAGGTCCGCGCCGCGCTGCCGCACCCTGGCCAGCACCTGCAGCACGCTGTCGTGGATGGACCGGGCCAGCCGCTCGCGCTCGGCGGTGGCCGCCTCGGCCTGCATCGCGCGCGCGAGGCGTTCGGTGGAGCTGCGGGCGGTGCGCGCCGCCAGGCCGATCACCAGGCCCACGCCGACGAGCAGCAGCGCGTCCATGGCCATGTCCGAACCGCCGCGCCCGCGCACCAGGTAGTTGCCCGCGGTCGCGAGCACGCCGGTGATCAGGCCGCCCGGCACGCCCCACTGCACCGCGGCCGCCGTGACGCCGGTGGAGTGCCAGACGGTGACCACCGACGGGTCCCCGGCCAGCATCTGGTCCTCGGTGAGGATGAGCTCGTTGATGCCGAACAGGGCGTTCACCACGACGACGTCGGCAAGCACCATCCGGTCGGTGCGGCCCTTGCGGTTCCAGTAGCGCCAGACCGTGAGCGCCGTCCAGACCGCCATGGCGCCGATGCACGCGGTGGCCAGCCACGGCCGCTGGTACCGCTCGTACTGCACGCCGAACCAGAACAGCGCGTAGCAGAACGTCACCACGCGGAAGACGTTGTGGCTGCGCCACAGCGGCGTGCGGCCGTCGGGCACCTGCGGCGGCGTTGGTTGCGAACCGGTCAAAGCATCCTCCCGGCGGACCATCCTGCCCCAGAATCGGCTCGGCGCGACCACCGGTCGGATCAGCACCGGACTTGAGTCCGCATCGCAAGAAACGCCCGGTCGTGGGCTTCGACGCGAAACGCCGCTCGCGTTGCCGCGTTGTGCTTCTGGGTGGTGACCTGCTGTGCGAGGCTGCGACGGGGAGGTGAGGAATGCGGAACTGGCTGCTGTGGCGGCTGCCGCCTGCGGCGATCGGGTACGTGCTGGGGGTGGAAGCGGCGGCGGTGGCGCTGGTGGCCTTCGTGTTCGCCACGGGGCGCAGACCGCATCAGCAGGAGCTGGAGACCTTCGCGGCGCTGTCGGCGACCGCGTTCGCGGTGATCGTGATCACCTCGATCTCGATCAAGCTGCGCAAGCAGATCCGGCGCGACCCCTGGACCCTGCACATCGTCTACCTGGCGGCCGGAATCCTGCTGCTGCCGCCCAACCTCCTGGTCCTGCTGCTGCTCGGGCCGACGCTGCACGGCGTGCTGGACAACCGCCCGGAGCCCTACCGCTGGTTGTTCACCACCGCGGCCACCGGCATCGCGATGTTCACCGGACGCGCGGTGGTCGGCTGGGACGAGCCGCGCTGGAACCCGCTGACCTTCTTCGCGCTCGGCGTGGTGCTGCTGATGATGCGCGCGATCGTGGTCGCCGGCGGCATCCGGCTGCGCAACCCCGCGGCCAAGCGGCAGGCGGTGATGGGCGAGCCGATCGACGTGCTGCTGGGCATCGTCGCGGCGAGCCTCGGCGGTCTGCTGGCGGTGGCGATGCACGCCCAACCGGTGAGCGTGCTGCTGGCCGCCCCGGCGATGGTGCTGCTCGACCTGGCCGGGCAGCTGCCGACCTGGCGGCGCTCGGCGCAGCGCGACGGCAAGACCGGGCTGTCCAACGCCGAGCACTGGGAGCGCACCGCCCGGATGGAGCTGCTGCGCGCCCGCCAGCGCGGGCACCCGGTCGCCGTGCTGCTGGCCGACCTGGACCACTTCAAGAAGGTCAACGACGAGATCGGCCACCTCGCGGGCGACACCGTGCTGGCGGCGGTGGCGATGATGCTGCAGGGCAACGTGCGCGGGGACGACGCGGTGGGCCGCTTCGGCGGCGAGGAGTTCGTGGTGCTGCTGCCCGGCACCGACCCGCAGACCGCCTGCAAGGTCGCCGAGCGGATCCGGCAGGCCGCGGCTTCGCTGTCGGTGCCCGCGCGGGACATCCGGGGCAACCACCGCGATCTCACCGACCTCACGGTGAGCGTCGGCGTGGCGACCACGAGCCGGTTCGGCTACGACCTCACCGATCTCCTGGTCGCGGCCGATGCCGCGATGCTCGCGGCCAAGGCCAACGGCCGGAACGCCATCAGCCTGGCCTGACCCGGTGCCGCCGGAACGAGAACGCCCCGGTGCGGGGGCAGCTCGTCCGGGCGGCCGGCTCAGCTCTCGTCCTCCCCCGGTTCCTCGTCCCGGGATTCCTCGCCGGCCGGCTCGGGTTCGGCCGGCGCCGGTTCGGGTTCGGCCGGCGCCGGTTCGGGTTCGGCCTGTTCGGGTTCCGGCGGTTCGGGCTGGTTGAGGGCCCGGATCGCCGAGTTGAGCACCGCCACGATCGGGACCGCGAGCAGCGCGCCCACGATGCCGTTGACCACCACGCCGACGCTGATCGCCAGCACCACGCCGAGCGCGTGCAGGTGCACCGCGCGGCCGAGGATCAGCGGCTGCAGGACGTTGCCCTCCAGCTGCTGGACCAGCAGCACCACGCCGAGCACGATCAGCGCCACGATCCAGCCCTTGGTCACCAGCGCCACCAGCACCGCGACCGAACCCGAGGCGACCGCACCGATGATCGGCACGAAGCCGCCGAGGAACACCAGCGCGGACAGCGGGATCGCCAGCGGCACCCCGAGGATCGCCAGGCCCAGGCCGATGCCGATCGCGTCGGCCACGGCCACCAGCGCGGTGGCGCGCACGAACCCGACCAGCGAGTTGAACCCGGCCACGCCCGCGACGTCGACCCGGTGCCGGACGTGCTGCGGCACCAGCTTGATCACGAACAGCCAGACCCGGCGGCCGTCGTAGAGGAAGTAGATGAGCGTGAACAGCGCCAGCACCAGCCCGGTCAGGAAGCTGCCGAAGGTGCCCGCGGTGTTGAGCGCGCCGCTGGTCAGCGCGGACTGGTTGGTCTCCAGCCACTCCCGCGCGCGCTCCAGGAACTGGTTGATCTGCGCCTCGCCGATGTGCAGCGGCGAGGTGGCCAGCCAGCCGCGGAGCTGGTTGAGGCTGGCCAGCACTTGGCGCTGCATGCTCGGGAAGCCGTCGATGAAGGCGTTGATCACGAAGCTCAGCACGCCGCCGACCGCGGCCAGCCCGGCGATCAGCACGATCGCGGTGGCCAGCGACCGCGGCACGCGCCGCCGGGTCAGCGTGGCCACCGCCGGTGCCAGCAGCGCTGACAGCAGAAGCGCGATCGCCACCGGGATCACGACCACGTACAGCCGGCCGATCACCATCCCGATCAGGTACAACGCCGCCGCCAGCACCAGCGTCCGCCAGGCCAGCGCGGCCGAAACCCGCAGCACCGGTGGGATGTCCGCGGCCGCGTCCCGCTCGTCGATCTCGGTGTCGCTCACGCCCACACCGTAGCGCCGATCTTGGCGTCGCATCGCCCCGACGAGCTCGATGGTGGCGGTGGTCCCGCAAGTCGGTCGATGTAACACGATGTAGCGAACACTGTTCCCTGCGCTTACGAAGTCGGGACCCGGTTTGAAAGGCTGCCCCGCGCAAGGGAGGACGAGCTCCGAGTGGGGAGTCACACGACCTAGGGGGTTCTGGCACCGCGATGTCCGTCCGCGATCGCACGAGACCTGCCGCCGCCCGGCGGCTGCTGGGGCGTGCCCTCGTCGTGGCGGGAGCGACGGTGGCCGGGACCTCCGCGGTCTGGCTGGCGGGCGCCGGGCATCCGGCGGACGCCGCGGCCGGGCCGTTGGTCGCGGAAGAGGCACCGGTTCCCGCGCAGACCACCGAGTCTCCCCCGCTGTCCGGGGTCGTGGACTCGCGGGCCGGTGCCGACCCGGCCGACTCGCCGCTCGGCGATCTCGACCCCCGAACCCTGGTCCGGTCCGAACCGGCGCAGCAGGTGCTCGCCCCGGTCGGCGGCGCGCTGCGGGACTCCACCGACGGCGTCCGGCAGCTCGCCGAGGCGCTGCCGGTCACCGGGCCCGCGGACGTCGACGGCGGACGCACCCCCGAATCCCCCGCGCCGGAGCCGTCCGTGACGACCCCGACGAACCCCCCGACCACCCCCGCACCCGAACAGGCGCACCGCGAGCCTCCCCGGCCCGCGGCCCCCGCCGGGATCCCGCCGCACGAGCCGACCGCCGAGACCCGATCGGCGGCGACCGCCGGGATGGCGCCGGTCGCCGAGCAGCGCACCCCAGAACCCCCGCGCGCGCCCGGCGAGCTCGCGCTCGACCGGACCCCGCCGGCCACCACCGGCGCCGGGGCTCCGCACACCGCCGACCTGCAGCAGACCGGTGCCGCTCTGGGCAGGCACCCGGACCTCCCGCGGGGCGACCGCGTCTCGCGCGGCGCGCTGGCGCGGCACGGCGAGCGCGCCCTGCTGGGCGTCCCGGCGCCGCGACCCGGGTCGACGCCCGACTGATCCGCGCCCGACGACGAGCCCGCGACGAGGCGGGCCCGCGCGTCGCGAACCAGCGCAGTCCTCGCCGGCCGAACCATGATCAATTTCTGGTTGCGGTGCGGCGCCCGAAGTTGATTTTCCCCCACCAGCTGGGGAACCTGGTTAAGGAGAGATCCATGCAGACTTGGGCGAAGCGCGGAGTGCAAGCCGCGCTGGTCACCGGTGGCATGCTGGCCGTCGGCTCGGGGGTCGCGTCCGCCGGGGACGCCCCGCAGCGTCCGATGCCGTTGGGAGAGTCGGTGTTCCCGCCCACCCGCGGCCACGGCGGTCCTGCGCCCGACGCGCAGCGCAACCGGCCGGTGGTCGACGAGCGCTCCGGGCCCGCGCTGGCGGGTCGGCTCGACGTCGAGCGCGACCTGATGCCCTCGGTCGAGAACGAGATGACCCGCGAGCTGCCCGCGCTGCGGTTCCTGAACTCCCCGCTGCAGCTGGCGGGTTGGGTCGCCGACCCGAGCGCCGCCAAGCCGCTGGACCTCGGCCGCTCGGCGCACGGCCAGCCGCCGGTGACCCCGTCCGAGGGCTTCCAGCGCTCGCTGAGCTGGGCGGGCCCGATCGGCGAGGTGGTGCAGCACGAGGAGCCGAGCGCCGACCTGGTCATCCCGCACGACGACCTGGTCTACTTCGACGGCTTCGGGCAGGCCGAGGGGATCATGGACCTCTGGGACCCGGCGCTGGCCGGCCAGGGCGACTCCGACCTGCTGGCGCTCGACTCGGTCGATCTGACCGACGCCGAGCTGCCCGGCTTCCGGGACCGGCTGCACACCGTGCCACCGCTGGTGCTGGCCAACGCCCTGTCGATCCTGCCGGTGGAGCCCTCGCCGCGCGCCGAGTTCGTGCCGCTGCACGTCCCCGGCGAGGACCAGGCGAAGGTCGACGAGGTCCCGCCGCTGGACGGGCTCAGCCCCGACGAGCTGGGCCGGATCGTGGGCACCTCGGTGCGCGGCGGTCCGGGCGCGTCCGCGCCGCTGCCGGGCCTGGGCAGGCTCAACGCCCTCGAAGGCGGGCACACCTCGGTTCCCGCGCCGAGCCGGATCAACGCCGCGCTCGACGAGCAGCCGCGCACCGGCGACTCGCCGCTGCTGCACACGCTGCCCGACGTGCGCGACGCCACGACCCCGATGCCGGCCCTCACCCCGGAGATGATCCGCGCGTTCGAGGAGGCCGAGACCATGGTCATGGCCCGCATCTGAGGTAGCAGCCTGCTTTCATCAGAAGTCCCCTGCGAGCTCCGGCTCGCAGGGGACTTCTGATGAAAAGGGCACGTGGTCAGGCCGGGGCGTCTTCCTCGCCCCGCGGGTCGGCGGTCTCCGGGGCCTCCCGGCGGTGGCGCCACCAGAGGAGGGCGTGGACGACCAGGAAGGCCAGGCCGAACCAGACGTAGGAGTTGCCGACGAACTTCTCGAAGGCGTTCCACCGCAGCTCCAGGCCGTCGCCCTGCGGGACCTTCCAGTGCGGGCCGAACATGAAGCAGCCGCCGATCACGGCGAGCACCACGACCAGGCCCCAGTCCCGGCGCTGGGAGGCGGCGCCGATCAGCAGGATCAACCCCGGGATCGCCCACACCCAGTGGTGCGACCAGGAGATAGGCGAGAGCATCAGCCCCAGCACGCCGTTGATCACCACCGCCATCGGCAGGTCGCGGCGCCGGATCGCGTGCAGCATCCCCAGCACGGCGATGACCAGCACGAGCACGGCCAGCACGCCGAACACGATGGTCAGGTGCGGCACGTGCAGCTTGGTCAGCAGCGAGCGCAGCGACTGGTTGCCCGCGTAGACGGAGGCGTCGCCGGTGAACTTCGGCCCGAACTGCACGTTGGAGGTGGCGAACATCTCGTGCAGCCAGAACCGGCGCGCGTTGTCGAAGGTCACCAGCGCGCCGAGCAGCGCGGTGCCGACGAAGGTCAGCAGCGCGGTGATGATCATCCGGAAGTCCCGGCGCAGCAGCGGCAGCAGCAGGAACACCAGCGGGGTGAGCTTGATGCCCGCGGCGATCCCGATCAGCAGGCCGCGCGGGTAGGGCAGCTTCTTGGTGCCGTTGACCCGCCACAGGCAGTCGACCACGACCAGCGCCATGAGCACCAGGTTGATCTGCGCGTAGGTGATCGTCTCCATGATCGGCTCGCTGATCGTGGTCAGCGGCAGCACCGCGATCGCGACCAGCATCACCTTGTCCCGGTGCGCGCGCAGGAACATCGATTCGCGCAGCACCACGTACAGCGAGATCAGCAGCGCGACGTGGCTGACCAGCATGATCACCGCGGTGGAGATGCTCTTGGGCACCAGCGCCAGCGGGGCGAAGATCATCGCCGCGAACGGCGGGTAGATGAACGGCAGGTTCAGACCGGACTCGGTGGTCGGCAGGCCGTGGTACAGGTCCTCGCCCCGCAGCAGCGCCTGCGCGCCGAGTCGGTAGACCTCGCCGTCGATGTGGTCGTGCGTGTTGATCGTGGAGACCATCACGACCGCGAGCAGCTCCGCGAACGCGATGGCGAGCAGCAAGCTGCGCTGCTCGCGGAGCCGTTCGACAAGCGGAACCCGGTCCGCGTTCAAGGGCATCGACTTGCACCATCCTCTCGCTGCCAGTTGCGATCAGGGTAGAGATCTGACGGGGTGCCGATCCCGGTGGCATCGGCGGATGCGGGGCCGCCCCGGATCTCCCTCGATTCACCTGCCCGAACGATCAAGTTGATCGCACACAGGAGGCGGGTGGGTGAATGAAGCTTGAAGAACTGACTCACGGTTATGTGCGCTGCGTTATCACCACCATTACGGGTGGTGGCTTCACTCTTGAAAGAGACCCAGCGCCGAGGGGAGGCTCAAACGGACTGCTCCGTTCGGCGGGTGAGGGGAGGGGCCCGAATGAGTGTCCTTGACGTGGCTGCAGCCCAGCTGGCGCCGATGTGGGACGAGCTCGTCGGCGGTCTGAACGTCGGGATACTGCTGACCGACGAGCGCGGTCAGGTGCTGGCCACCAACGACGTCGCGGCCGAACTCATGCAGCTCGCCAAGTCCGACCTGCTCACCGGCGTCCGCCCGGAGGGGTGGCAGGTGCGCGACGACACCGGCGCGCACATGCCCGACTGGTCCGATCTGGCGGGGCAGGTGCTGCGCGCCGGCAACCCGCTGTCGATCCCGCTGGTGATCGCGCGCGACGGCGAGCCGCAGAGCCGCATCTGGGCCGACTACCACGCGGTGCGGGTGCAGGGCCGCAGCCGCGTGCTGGTGCTGCTGCAGCCGGTGCACACCGACGTCTCGCACAGCCGGGGCCTGCTGGACCCGCTGACCGGGCTGCCCGGTCGCGTCCTGCTGCTGGACCGCCTGGAGCAGGCGCTGGTGCGGGCCCGCAGCCGCGGCACGCTGGCCACCCTGGTGCTGGTGGACGTGCACAAGCTCGCCGAGGTCAACAAGCGGCACGGGTTCGAGCGCGGCGACGAGCTGCTCAACACCCTGGCCAGCCGCATGCGCGAGGGCCTCAGCGACGAGCACACCGTGGCCCGCTACGGCGGCGACGAGTTCGCCGTGGTGGCCGAGCACCCCAGCGGCACCGGGGAGCGCATCGCCGCCCAGACCCGCGAGGTGGCCGGGTGGCCGGTTCGCGTCGGGCGCCGCCGGGAACGGCCCGGCCTGCGGGTCTCCTGGGTGACCACCGACGGCCACGCCGCCGTGCACTCGGTGCTGTCCCGGGCCGAGCAGCAGCTGCAGCGCTGAGCGGACGCGCGAAGGGCCCCGGCGCGCCGTGCGCCGGGGCCCTTCTGCGACCTGGCCGCCCCGCCCGGGGGCGCGCGTCAGCGGTCGGCGTTGCCCGCGATGAAGTCCTCCACCGCCTGGTAGGCGTCGGAGTCGGCGTACTGCTCCGGCGGGGACTTCATGAAGTACGACGAGGCCGAGAGGATCGGGCCGCCGATGCCGCGGTCCTTGGCGATCTTGGCGGCGCGCAGCGCGTCGATGATGATGCCCGCCGAGTTCGGCGAGTCCCACACCTCGAGCTTGTACTCCAGGTTCAGCGGCACGTCGCCGAAGGCGCGCCCCTCCAGCCGGATGTAGGCCCACTTGCGGTCGTCCAGCCACGGCACGTAGTCGGACGGGCCGATGTGCACGTTGCGCTTGCCCAGGTCGCGGTCGACCTGCGAGGTCACCGACTGGGTCTTGGAGGTCTTCTTCGACTCCAGGCGCTCCAGCTCCTTCATGTTCAGGAAGTCCATGTTCCCGCCCACGTTGAGCTGCATCGTGCGGTCCAGGTGCACTCCCCGGTCCTCGAAGAGCTTGGCCAGCACCCGGTGGGTGATGGTGGCGCCGATCTGCGACTTGATGTCGTCGCCGACGATCGGCACGCCCGCGTCGGTGAACTTCTGCGCCCACTCCGGGTCGGAGGCGATGAACACCGGCAGCGCGTTGACGAAGGCCACGCCCGCGTCGATGGCGCACTGGGCGTAGAACTTGTCGGCGTCCTCGGATCCCACCGGCAGGTAGGACACCAGCACGTCGACCTCGGCGTCGCGGAGCGCCCGGACGACGTCGACCGGCTGCTCGTCGGACTCCTCGATGGTCTCCCGGTAGAACCGGCCCAGGCCGTCGTGGGTGTGCCCGCGCTGCACGGTGACGCCCAGCGGCGGGACGTCGGTGATCTTGATGGTGTTGTTCTCGCTGGCGACGATGGCCTCGGAGAGGTCCCTGCCGACCTTCTTGGCGTCCACGTCGAACGCGGCGACGAACTCCACGTCCCCGACGTGGTAGTCGCCGAAGGTGACGTGCATCAGCCCGGGCACCCTGCTCCCCGGCTCGGCATCGGCGTAGTAGTGCACGCCCTGCACCAGCGATGCAGCGCAGTTCCCAACGCCGACGATCGCCACTCGCACGGCGCGGCCGGGACGATCTTCGCCCATGGCAGGGGCCTCCTTCTCGGTCATCTGTCGTGTCCTTGCACTTCTCGGTCACCGGCTCCGGGCCGGGGCGCCGCGGCAGCGGTCTGCCCGGCGCGTTCGGTGTGGATGATCTCGTCGAGCCAGCGCACCTCGCGCTCGCTGTGGTCCAGGCGCAGCCGGTGCAGCTCCCGCGTGTAGTGGTCCAGGGATCCGGATTCGCTGCTCAACGCGCTGCGCAGGTCGTCCCGGCGTTCCTCCACGCGGCGCCGGCGCCCCTCCAGGATCCGCAGCCGGACCTCGGCCGGGGTGCGCGAGAAGAACACCACGTGCACGCCGAAGGCGTTGTCGTCGCAGGCCCTGGGACCGGAGTCGCAGACGAGCTCGGCGAACCGCTGCTCGCCCGCGTCGGTGAGGCGGTACACCCGGCGGGCACGGCGCCCCCAGCCCCGGGTGTCCTCGGCGTCCTCCTCGATGAGCCCGGCGCGCAGCAGCCGGCGCAACGTCGGGTACAAAGATCCGCAGGAGAGCGCGCGGAAGACGCCGAGCGAGTCGTTCAGCCGTTTCCGCAGCTCGTAGCCATGCATCGGGGCGTCGTGCAGCAGCCCAAGCACGGCGAGTTCGAGCATCCGCACCTCCTGACGACGTCCCGCTGCCGATCGACGTTGCTCCGGTGAAGCCAACGGGATCCCGCGCGGGGCTCCGCTGCCCGCAGCCCCGTGGCGAACTCCGTTCGGAGTATATCGCGTCGATATATCGAGTAACACCAACGAGCTGCCGCCCCCGTGGCGGTCGTCACTGGTCGTGGCCTCCGCGGGCACGCCTGCCCTGAACGGGCGCATGGAGGAGTCCCGACCGGCACGTACCCTGTGGTCGTGCGGACCCAGCGGCAAGTGGTCGACTACGCGTTGCAGCGCCGAGCGCTGCTAACGCGGTTGCACGCTGGCCGAGTCGGGGTGATGGAGGTCTGCGACGCCGACCCGTACCTGGTGCAGGCGGCGAAGTTCCACGGTGAGCCCAGCGAAACGATCTGCCCGGTGTGCCGGAAAGAGCAGCTGACCAACGTCGCGTGGGTGTTCGGCGACGAGCTCAAGAACGCCTCCGGGCAGGCGCGCAAGCCCGAGGAGCTCGACCGGATGGCGAACCGCTTCGAGGAGTTCAACGTCTACGTCGTCGAGGTGTGCCGCACATGTAGCTGGAACCACCTGGTGCTTTCGTACGTGCTGGGAACCGGTGGGTTGAACGACCGGCCCTCCCGGCGCAAGACTGCAGCAGAGTGAGATCGCTCCGCGTCCCCCGGAGCGCTCGCGCCGATGCGGCGCAACCCCGACGTGAACGCATCACCGGCGTCTGCCCGACGCCACTGGAGGCCAACTCGTGAACGACGAGCGAGACGACCAGCCGGGTCGGCATTCCCGGCCGCAGAACCCCGAGGGTCGTCCCACTCCGCCGCCACCGCCCCAGGGCCCACCGCCCGGTGGTCAGGGGCGGCCACCGCAACAACCCCCGCCGCCACCGCCGAACCGGCCCGGTCCGCCACCTGGCGCACCCGGGCCGGGCGGTCCTGGGTGGCCCGGTGAGGGCGGCCAGAACCCGCCGCCACCGCCGCCCGGACGCCCGCAGCGGCCGGGCCCGCCGCAGGGGCAGCAACCGCCCGGTGGCGACCAGTGGCCCGAGGAGCCGCAGGAGCAGACCGGTTCCTGGACGCCGGACTTCGACGACGACTCCTCCGCGGGGTCGTCGTTGAGCAGTCGCCTCAGCGGCGACGACGAGCCGGAGCGGCCGAGCGGCTCGCCCGCGCCGCCCCCGCCGGGACGACCCGGACCGCCGCCGGGACCCGACGCGACGCGCCAGGTCCCGCCGGGCGCGCCGACGCCGCCCGAGGAGCGGCCGACGCAGAACATCCCCAAGACCTCCGGTGAGGGATCCGCCTCGGCCGGTGCCGCGGGTGCGGCCGGTGCGGCCGGTGCCGGAGCTGCTGCGGGCGCCGCCGCGGGGGGAGCCGCCCGGGAGCCGAACCTGATCACCCACCAAGATCAGGGGGGCTACGACTACTACGCCGACTACGACGATGATCTCGACGCGGACCCCTACGGGGGGCCGGACGTCCCGCCCGGCGGCCAGGAGTCCTTGGACTCCGCCGGTGCGCGGCAGGGCGCTGCCGAGATCGGCGAGGATCCGGACGACGAAATGAGTGCCGAGCAAGCCAAGCGCGCCGCCCTGTGGCGGCGCGTCCGACGGAGCTGCTACGTCGCCGCGGCGGCCGCGGTGATCATCCCGACCCTGGTGTTCATCTACGGCTACATCATGTGGCAGCCGCCGGACGAGCAGAAGCTGCTCAACATGAAGCAGCCGTGGACCATCGAGTTCAGCGACGGCAGCCCGATGGCGACGATCGCCGACGGGGACACGCGCGAGGTCATCAAGAACGTCGACGAGGTCTCCCCGCACCTGGTCAACGCCACGCTGTCGGCCGAGGACGCGAACTTCTACTCCAACCCGGGCTTCAGCTTCTCCGGCATCATGCGCTCGGTGTACTTCATGTTCACCGGCTCCGGCGTCGGTGGCGGTTCCACGATCACCCAGCAGTTCATCAAGCTGGACCTGGAGCTGAACAAGAAGGACCCGGACTACGTCCGCAAGGTCAAGGAGATCGTGCTGGCGTTCAAGATCACGAACGACCGGCCGAAGGACCAGATCCTGGTCTCCTACCTCAACACCGCCTACTACGGCCGCGGCGCCAACGGCATCACCGAGGCGGCCGAGGCCTACTTCGGCAAGAGCCCGAAGGACCTCACCCCCTCCGAGTCGGCGGTGCTGGCCGGCATGGTGCAGCGGCCCACCGAGAACGACCCCAGGGAGAACCTGGACCAGGCCAACCAGCGCTTCGAGTACGTCGCCGACCAGATGGTGGCCAACGGGTACGTCGACAAGGCCGAGCGCCAGCAGATGGTGCTCCCGGAGACCCGCCCGAGCAGCGAGTGGCGGAAGAACAGCCGCCTCACCCCCGAGCAGTACATGGTCAAGAAGCAGGTGGTGCGGGAGCTGTCCGCCCAGGGCCTGGACGAGGGCACCCTGCAGCGCGGCGGCTACACCGTGCGCACCACGCTGGACAAGAAGGCCCAGGGCGCGGCGATCAAGGCCGTCGAGACGCAGAAGGAGAACCTGCCGGACACCGTCAAGACCTCGCTGGTGGCCGTCGAGCCGAAGACCGGCAAGGTCAAGGCCTACTACGGCGACGGCGAGGTCGGCGGCTGGGACTGGGTCGACTCCAGGCAGGAGCCCGGTTCGTCGTTCAAGCCCTTCGTGGCGCTGGCCGGTCTGCAGTCCGGTCGCGGCATCGGCGAGACCTACGACGGCAGCAGCCCGCAGGAGATCGCGGGCACCGAGTTCGCCAACGCCCCGGGCGTCGAGTGCGACACCCCGCAGCGCTGCGGGTTGCGCGAGGCGATGACCAAGTCGGTCAACACCGTGTTCGTCAACATGACCGCCCAGCTCGGCCCGCCCAAGGTCGCCGAGGCCGCCTACACCGCGGGCGTCCCGCGCGACTACGGCGAGGGACCGGTGCTGCAGAGCCCGAACGGCCTGGTGCAGTCGGGCATCGCGCTGGGCATGTACCCGATCAAGCCGGTCGACATGGCCAGCTCCTACGGCACCTTCGCCGCGGAGGGCAAGCACCACCCGCACTTCATGGTCGAGTCGGCCACCAGCCGGGACGGCCAGACCCTCCGGCACCGCGAGGAGAAGGTCACGAACCTCTACGACGAGTCGGACAAGATGGCCAACGACCTCGCGTGGAACACCCTGTCCTCGATGCTCGAGGTCGCCGAGCACTCGAAGATCCCGCTGGACCGCCCGGTGCTGACCAAGACCGGTACGCACCAGTTCCGGGACACCAAGAAGAACCAGAACGCCTGGACCATCGGCGCGACGCCGCAGATCTCCACCGCGGTGGCGATGACCGGTACCGAGAACGGTGCTCCGGCCGCGCTGGAGGACAACAGCGGCGTCAGCTTCTACGGGTCCAAGTACCCGGGCCGGGCGTGGCAGGAGTTCATGCAGATCTACCTCGAGGACAAGCCGGTCGAGGAGTTCAAGAAGGGCGAGCCGATCGGGCGGTTCAAGGACCTCCCGCCGCCTCCGCCGCCGACCTCCACGCAGCCGCCGACCTCCGAGACCCAGCCGCCGACGCAGACCTCGGAGCAGCCGACCACCTCGGAGACCCAGCCGGGCAACGGGGAGGGCAACGGCAACGGCAGCGACGAGTGCGGCGGCCTGTTCCAGCCGCCGTGCGAGGACGAGTCGCAGATGCCGAGCACGACCGAGTCGGCGCCGGACCAGTTCGGCCGCGACCCGGAGGACGAATGGGGCAACTGACCGGGTTCGACCGGTCCGAGTGAAGGGGCACCCGCCGATCCGGCGGGTGCCCCTTCGCCTGTTCGGCGCCGAGTAGCATCCGGGCGTGTCCACTGATCCCGCCCCCGACAGCGAACCGGCCGCGCGACAGGTGAGTTCGGCGACCGTGGACCGCGACTCGCTGGGCCCGGCCGACCGCATCGCTCCCACGTGGACGGAGTCGACGGCCCGGCAGCTCAGCCGGGTGATCGGCGGGCCGCTGGGCAGGCACGCGCAGATCGGGCGGCAGTGGTTCTTCACCCCGATGCGGGTGGTGCTGCTGCTGGCGGTGCTGATGCTGGCCGCCGCGTGGCTGTTCAAGGCGCCCTGCCAGACCACCTACGACACCGAAGCGGGCAAGCAGCTCGACTGGCGGAACGACAAGCAGTACACCGCCATGTGCTACACCGACATCATCCCGCGCTACGGCATGGGCGATCTCGCGCCGGACAACGCCTTCCCGTACGAGACGAGCTGGGTGGAGAACCGGGGCACGCCGCAGGAGCAGGTCCGGTACATGGAGTACCCGGTGCTCACCGGCCTCTTCCAGTGGATCAACGCCCGCGCCGCCGACGGCTGGGCCACCCTGGCCGGTTTCGGCCTGCTGCCCGCCGGGGTGCGGACGGTGCTGTACTTCAACATCAGCGCGCTGTGGCTGGCCGGGGCGTGGCTGCTGACCATCTGGGCGGTGGTGACGCTGTGCCGCCGCCGCGTCTGGGACGCGGCGATCGCCGCGCTCTCGCCGCTGGTGTTCGCGCACGCCTTCACCAACTTCGACGCGCTGGCCACCGCGCTCAGCGCGGTCGGTCTGCTGGCCTGGTCGCGCCGACGACCGGTGCTGGCCGGCCTGCTGATCGGCCTCGGCGGGGCGACCAAGCTCTACCCGCTGCTGTTCCTCGGCCCGCTGCTGGTGCTGTCCTGGCGCGCCGGGAAGCTGCCGGAGGGCGCGCGCGCGGTGCTGGGCGCGGCGGTCGGCTGGCTGGCGGTGAACCTGCCGATCTGGCTGGCCTTCCCGGTGGGCTGGGGCGAGTTCTTCCGGCTCAACAGCACCCGCCCGGCCGACCCGGACTCGATCTACAACGTGCTGATGCACTTCACCGGCTGGTCCGGGCTGGCACCCGCCGAGGGAGCGGCGCCGACGCTGCTCAACGCGATCAGCCTGCTGCTGTTCCTGATCGCCTGCGCGGCGATCGGCTGGCTGGCGCTGGCGGCGCCCACCCGACCGCGGCTCGCCCAGCTGTGCTTCCTGGTGGTCGCGGCCTTCCTGCTGACCAACAAGGTGTGGAGCCCGCAGTACTCGCTGTGGCTGGTGCCGCTGGCGGTGCTGGCGGTGCCGCGCTGGCGGCTGCTGGTGGTCTGGATGCTCGTCGACGCGGCGATCTGGGCGCCTCGGATGTACTTCTACCTCGGCACCGCGAACAAGGGGCTGCCGGAGGGCTGGTTCCTGGGCGCCGTGCTGATCCGGGACCTGGTGGTGCTGGTGGTCTGCGCGGTGATCGTGCACGAGGTGCTGCACCCGGAGCGGGACAAGGTCCGGGCCGCGCTGGCCGCGCGCAGCGATCGCCCGGCGGGCGCGGTGGACGACCCGTGCGGCGGTTTCCTGGACGGCGCCCGAGATCACTTCGTCCTACCGTGGGTCGCACGTTCGGCTCAACCAGCGCTCGAAACTCGGCCGACCCCTCTAGCTTCGAAGCGCTGACCGAACGCCACACCGGAGGTGTCCCGAGCAATGCTTCGAACCACCGCAGCAGCAGTCCTCGCCGCCGCGGCCGCCGCGGCCCTGTCCGCTCCCGCGGTCGCCGCCGCGCCGCCGGTCCAGGTCCACCTCGCCGACGTCGAGTGCAAGGACCTGAGCGCGGCCGTGGCGATGGTCCCCGAGCTGCAGGCGGAGCACCCCGACCCGGCCCGCACCCCGGTGGTCGCCTACCGCATCACCGCGGGCAAGAACGCACCGACGACCGAGTACGAGTTCAAGGTCGACGGCGAGACCAAGGGCTCCGGCGTGGTCGGAGCCCAGGGCCTGGTGGCCTCCTCGACGTCGATCCCGAACAACCGGGAGGTCACCGTCGAGATCGTCTCCGGGGATCGGACCCTGGCCGCACGCACCTACCACCCCAGCTGCTGACCGGGGTGGCCTCGGGGGCGGGTCAGGGGCCGGCCCCGAGGCCGCGCGGCGCGCTCGGGGTCACCGTGGAGGCATGACCACGCACAGCAGCACTTCCCTGACCCGCCCGTCCGACGAGGCGCTGATCGCCGGCGTGTGCGCCGGCCTGGCCCGCCGCTTCGGGACCAAACCGACCACGATGCGAATCCTGTTCCTGCTGTCCTGCCTGCTCCCGGGACCGCAGTTCGTGATCTACATCGTCCTGTGGATCATGATTCCCAAGTCCTGACCCGCTGCGCCGGCGCCACCGCGGGAGCTCCGGCGCAGCGGGCGGGGTCACCGCCGCGCGTGCGCGTCGAGGATGTAGGCGATCGCCGAGGTGATCTTGGCGGCGAACGGCAGGTCCAGCGACTCGTCCGGGACGTGGGCGTTGCTGTCCGGGCCCAGCGCGCCGGTGACCACGAACTGCGCGTCCGGGTAGGTGCGGTGCAGCAGGCCCATGAACGGGATCGAGCCGCCCAGTCCCATCGTGCGCCAGTCCGCGCCGAAGACCTCGGCACCGGCTCGGTCCATGGCCTCGGTCAGCCACGGGGCGAGTTCCGGGGCGTTCCAGCCCAGACCGGCCTCGCTGGAGCCGATGGTCACCTCGGCCCCGTAGGGCACGTCCTCGGTGAGCGCGCGCTCGACGGCCTCCAGCGCGGCCTGCGGGTCGGCGGTGGGCGGCAGGCGGAAGCTGAGCACCAGCGTCGTCGACGGGCGCAGCACGTTGCCCGCGTCGGCAGGCAGCGGCAGGCCGTCGGCGCCGATCACCGAGAGGGTGGGCCGCCAGAAGTTGTTCAGCGCGAGCTCGACCTCGTCCTCGCTGACCGGGCGCATGCCCTCCGGCCAGGGGACGGAGTCGCGCACCAGGCCCGGCACCGCCTCGACGGCGGCGCGGGTCTCGGCCAGCCGGTTCTGCGGGATCTCCACGTTGAGCTCGGGCAGCAGGATCTCGCCGGTCGAGGCGTCCTCGATGCGGTCCAGCAGCTGGCGCATCACCCGGAAGGAGCTGGGCGCGATGCCGCTGGCGATGCCCGAGTGCAGGCCGCTGTCCAGCACCTTCACCGTGACCTCGACCGAGACCATGCCGCGCAGCGAGTTGGTCAGCCACATCCGCTCGTAGTCGCCCGCGCCGGAGTCCAGGCACACCACCAGCGAGACCGAGCCGAGGCGCTCGGCGAGGTGCTCCAGGTAGGCGGGCAGGTCCGGGCTGCCGGACTCCTCGCCGGTCTCCAGCAGCACCACGCAGCGCCGGTGCGCACCGCTGTTCGCGCGGACCGCCTCGATGGCGGTCACCGCCGCGTAGCCGGAGTAGCCGTCGTCGGCGGCGCCGCGGCCGTAGAGCTTGTCGCCGCGGAGGACCGGGGTCCACGGGCCCAGGCCCTCGGACCAGCCGCCCACCGGCGGTTGCTTGTCCAGGTGCCCGTAGAGCAGCGCGGTGTCGTCCGCGGCGCCCGCGGTGCCCGGGACGTCCACCAGCAGCAGCGGGGTCCGGCCCGGCAGGCGCACGACCTCGACGTCGGCTCCCTCGATGCCCCGGGCGACGATCCACTCCCGGACGTGCTCGATCACGGCGTCCAGGTGCCCGGACTCGGCCCAGTTCGCGTCGAAGGCGGGTGAGACGGCGGGAATCCGGACCAGCTCGCTCAGGCTCGGCAGCACCGAGTCGTTCCACGTCTGGTCCACGGTCTTGGTCACGGCAGCTCGATCCACGTCCGCGATCCTAAGCCCGCGAATCCCGCGATGTGGGCGAGCGGGTGGGGCCTGCGGCGCGTCGGTCAGCTGCTCCCGGCCGCCGCTCCGCCCGCGGCGGCCGCGGCCGTGGCGGCGACGGTCACCGCCGCGACGGTGGCCGCGGTGACGTCCTGG
Organism: Saccharopolyspora griseoalba; assembly: GCF_042665275.1. NCBI lineage: Bacteria > Bacillati > Actinomycetota > Actinomycetes > Pseudonocardiales > Pseudonocardiaceae > Saccharopolyspora > Saccharopolyspora griseoalba. The sequence continues at coordinate 308,524 of NZ_JBHTCJ010000006.1, forward strand.
ACCGCGGTTCCCAGCTCGTTGCCCTTGCTGATCTCCTTGAGCCGGGCGCGCTCCTGGCGGTCAAGCCCGAGCTTGGGCGCCAGACCGGTGGCGTGCACCAGGGCGCACAGCAGCACCATCCGCTCGTCCAGGGCCGCCATGCCGCGCACCGACGAGCGGATCCGCTCGACGAGCAGCTGCCGGGTGTGCGGCTCCGGGTGGTACTTCCGGTAGGGGATGAACAGGAACTTCTTGTCCTCCCGGCGCATCAGCCCGCTGGCCAGCAGCGACTCCGCGTGCTGGTTGCGCGCGTCGGTGCGCGACTGGATGAACGTCGCCGCGGCCACCGGCTTGCCCCTGCGGTGCAGCCAGGACAGCGCGTCGTCGACCCACGCGACGGCGGTGGGTTCGTGGACCAGCGGCGAGACCTTCTTGTCGGCCAGCTGGATCCGCTGGGTGAGCAGCAGCTCCGCCAGTTCGGCGGCGCCGGTGTGATCGCACGCGTAGTACGAGCCCTCCTGCCGGTGGAGCAGCAGGACGAACTCCTGGGGCAGGCTCAGCCGGTGCATGTTCCGATTCTGGCACCGAATCCTCTGCTCGGTGCCAGGATCGCCCGGATCGGCTCGCCGTCGGCCGTGCGACCCGCTCGGGGGTCGGCTTCTTGACTGGCGGCTTTGCGAAAGATCAGCCCCGCTCGACCCAATATCGGTACCGCGAAGGTCCGCAATTCGTCAGTTGGACGTCCATTACTTCGATGACCTGCGGATATGCCCCTTTTGCGGGCGAACTACCGTGGCGCTGCGGAAGGTGATCGATCCGCACTGGATCGATCCGAATCCGTGTGGCAGGACTCACGGAAGTGCTGTGTTTCATGCCAGGATGGCGGGGAGCGATCCAACGCCCCGCTGGGCCGACCGGGCGACCCACCAGGTCCACGCCGATCGGCCGGCGGGGTATGCCGGGCCAATCGCCACAAGCGAGCGGCCGGCACGACAAGAGGAGATCACCTATGTCCCCCGAGCAATGGACGCGACCGAAACCATCCGGCGACCAGCCTCCGACGACGCCTGCCGCTACCGCAGCGAAACCCACACGGGAGCAGGTGATCGCCGGATTGCGCGCGACGAGCGAAGGCGGAGCTGACCTCGTTCAGCTCCTCACCCCAGAAGGTCAGCGGGTCCACCACCCCGACTTCGACATCGACTTCTCCGCCGAGCAGCTGCGCGACCTGTACCGGGACATGGTCCTGGTGCGCCGCGCCGATCGCGAGGGGAACGCGCTGCAGCGCCAGGGGCAGCTGGGCATCTGGGTGCCGCTGCTCGGCCAGGAGGCCGCGCAGATCGGCGCCGGTCGCGCGCTGCGGCCGCAGGACATGGCCTTCCCGAGCTACCGCGAGCACGGCGTCGCCTGGTGCCGGGGCATCGACCCGACCGAGCTGCTCGGCATCTTCCGGGGGACCGACCACGGCGGCTGGGACCCGATCTCGACCGGGTTCCACCTGTACACGATCGTGATCGGCAACCAGTGCCTGAACGGCACCGGGTACGCGATGGGCCAGCGCTTCGACGGCAAGGTCGGCGACGACGACGGCGAGGCCACCATGGTGTTCTTCGGCGACGGCGCCACCAGCCAGGGCGACGTGCACGAGGGGATGGTGTGGTCGGCGGTCTACGACGCGCCGGTGGTCTTCTTCTGCCAGAACAACCAGTGGGCGATCTCCGAGCCGCTGGAGCGCCAGACCCGCGTGCCGCTCTACCAGCGCGCGAAGGGCTACGGCTTCCCGGGCATCCGGGTGGACGGCAACGACGTGCTGGCCAGCCTGGCGGTCAGCAAGTGGGCGATGGAGGAGGCCCGGCACGGCAACGGCCCGGTGCTCATCGAGGCCTTCACCTACCGGATGGACGCCCACACCACCTCCGACGACCCGACCCGCTACCGGATGTCCGACGAGCAGGAGGCCTGGAAGCTCAAGGACCCGATCGAGCGGCTCAAGGCCTACCTGATCCGGGTGCACGAGGCCGACCAGGACTTCTTCGACCAGATCGATCGCGAGGCCGACGAGCTGGCCGAGCGGTTCCGCGAGTTCTGCTTCAACATGCCCGAACCACCACCGGAGCGAATCTTCTCCGAGGTCTACGCCGAGGAGAGCCCGCAGCTGGTCGCGCAGCGCGAGGACTACCTGCGCTACCTGTCCGGATTCGCCGACGAAGCGGTGGCAGGAGGTGCTCGCTGATGGCCGCGCCCGCGCTCGAACGCCCGACCACCGCGTCGGGAACCCAGACCGTCACGATGGCCAAGGCGCTGAACATGGGTCTGCGCGCCTCCCTGGAGCGCGACCCGAAGGTGCTGGTGATGGGTGAGGACGTCGGCAAGCTCGGCGGCGTCTTCCGGATCACCGACGGCCTGCAGAAGGACTTCGGCGAGCACCGGGTGCTGGACACCCCGCTGGCCGAGTCCGGGATCATCGGCGCCGCCATCGGGCTCGCCATCCGCGGCTACCGGCCGGTGTGCGAGATCCAGTTCGACGGCTTCATCTTCCCCGGCTTCGACCAGATCGTGTCCCAGCTGGCCAAGCTGCACTACCGCAGCCAGGGCAAGCTCAAGATGCCGATCGTGATCCGGGTCCCCTTCGGCGGCGGCATCGGCGCCGTCGAGCACCACTCGGAGTCCCCCGAGTCGCTGTTCGCGCACATCGCCGGGCTCAAGGTCGTGTCCTGCTCGAACCCGGTGGACGCCTACTGGATGATGCAGCAGGCCATCGACTGCGACGACCCGGTGCTGTTCTTCGAGCCCAAGCGCCGCTACTACGAGAAGGCCGAGCTGGACACCTCCGCGGACGCGCTGCCGCTGCTGCGCTCCAGGGTGGTGCGCCCCGGCTCGGTGGTGACCGTCGCGTCCTACGGGCCGATGGTGCGCACCTGCCTGGACGCCGCCTCCGCCGCGGCCGAGGACGGCCAGGAGATCGAGGTCGTCGACCTGCGCTCGCTGTCCCCGCTGGACCTGGACCCGGTGTTCGAGTCGGTGCGCCGCACCGGTCGCCTGGTGCTGGTCAGCGAGGCGGCCGCCGAGTCGTCGGTGACCTCGGAGGTCGCCGCCCGGGTGCAGCAGGAGTGCTTCTACTCGCTGGAGGCCCCGGTGCTGCGCGCGACCGGGTTCGACACGCCCTACCCGCCGTCGAAGCTGGAGGAGGGCTTCCTGCCCGACCTCGACCGGGTGCTGGACGTGGTCGACCGTTCGCTGGCGTACTGAGGGGGACTTCCATGGCAGTCAAGCAATTCCCGCTGCCCGACGTCGGCGAGGGGCTGACCGAGGCGGAGATCGTGGGCTGGAAGGTCCAGCCCGGTGAGAACGTCACCGTGAACCAGACGATCGTGGAGATCGAGACCGCCAAGGCCTCGGTCGAGCTGCCCTGCCCGTGGGCGGGCACGGTCCGCGAGCTGCTGGTCGAGCCCGGCCAGACGGTCGACGTGGGCGCGCCGATCATCACCATCGACATGGCCGGTGCCGAGTCCGAGCCGGAGCCCGAACCCGCCGAGAGCGGCTCGGGCGAGAGTTCCGGGAAGATCGGCGAGGAGTCCAACGGCAGGATCGCGACCCTGGTCGGGTACGGCCCGCGGACCTCCTCGGCCAAGCGCCGGCCGCGCAAGGACCGGCCCGCGCCCGCTGCGGAGCCGGCACCCGCGCCGGCCCCGGCCGAGCCGGAACCGGTCGCGGCCGCGCCGGAGGTCGAGGAGGGCGGCTACGTGCCGCTGGCCAAGCCGCCGGTGCGCAAGCTCGCCAAGGACCTCGGCGTCGACCTGCGCTCGCTGGCCGGGTCCGGATCGGGCGGGGTGATCACCCGCGAGGACGTCCGCTCCGCCGCGGAGGGGGCCACCGCGCCGGCGGCACCGGCGTCGACCGGGGAGCGCGAGCACCGGGTGCCGATCAAGGGCGTCCGGAAGGCGACCGCGCAGGCGATGGTGCACAGCGCCTTCAGCGCGCCGCACGTCACGGAGTTCCTCACCGTGGACGTCACGCCGATGATGGAGCTGCGCGAGCAGCTCAAGTCGGATCCGCAGTTCCGCGGCGTGAAGGTCACCCCGCTGGCGTTCGCGGCCAAGGCGCTGTGCCTGGCGGCCCGCCGGACCCCGGACGTCAACGCGACCTGGGACGAGGAAGCCGGCGAGATCGTCTACAAGGACTACGTGCACCTGGGCATCGCGGCGGCCACGCCGCGCGGCCTGGTGGTGCCCAAGGTCCGCGACGCCGACCGGATGTCGCTGCGCGAGCTGGCCGAGTCGCTGGAGCAGCTCACCGAGACCGCGCGGGAGGGCAAGACGCCTCCGGCTGACATGGTCGGCGGCACGATCACGATCACCAACGTCGGCGTGTTCGGCGTGGACACCGGCACCCCGATCATCAACCCGGGCGAGTCGGCGATCCTGGCCTTCGGCGCGATCCGGGACATGCCGTGGGTGGTCGACGGCCAGGTCGTGCCGCGCAAGGTCTGCCAGCTCGCGCTGAGCTTCGACCACCGCGTGGTCGACGGCCAGCAGGGCTCGCAGTTCCTGGCCGACGTCGGGGCCCTGCTGTCCAACCCGAGCATGGCCATCACCTACTGACCCGGTGGTGCGCCGCGGAGGTCGTCGGGCCCCCGCGGCGCACCGCTCAGGAGCGGTGGAAGGCGCGCACGCCCCGCTCCGGGGTCCACAGGGTGATGACCAGGTGCGTCTGGTCGTCGGCGACCGCTGTCGTGACGACCTCGGCGAGGTCGAGCCGGAACAGGTGCGAGTCGGCGCTCGGCGGTTGCGCCTCGCTCGCCCACGCCGCGTGCTCCTCGCCGGTGACCTCGGTCGCGAGACCGCTGATCTTCACGTCCGGGCTCGCACCGGTGATCGACCCGTCGCCGGGGTTGCCGTGCAGCGCGCAGCGGCCGTCCCGGCGCAGGTCGAGGGCCTTGCGCGCGCCCGGCATCGAGCCCAGGGTCAGGTGGCCGCGGTGCCAGGACACCTCGGTGCCGCTGACCCGGGGCGATCCGTCGGCCCGCAGCGTGGCCAGGACGTGGTGCTGCGCTGCTTCCAGGCGCGCCCGGACGGTGGCGGCCAGCTCGGGTTCCTCCGCGGCGAACTCTTCCCAGTCGGTCATGCCGCGGATCGTGGCACGCGTCACCGACGAACCCGGGCACGACGAACGGCCCGTCCACCATCCCCCCGGAGGTGAACGGGCCGTTCGCCCGCGTCATGCCTTCTCGAGCATCGTTCGCGCCAGCTCTCGAAGGCCGCGACGCCTGCATCCCGGCGGATCGCGCCGGTGGTCCTGGGGGCCGCTCACGCGCGGCCGCGGGTGGGGCGCTCAGTTCCCCTTGCGACGACGTCCGCCGCGACGAGAGCCCGCACCGGCGGCTGCGGCGACCGGCTCTTCGGTCTCCTCGTCCTCGGCTTCCTCGGCGTCGGCGGACACCGAGGTGTCCGGCGCCTTCTGCTGGGACTTCTGCTCGTCGTATTCGCGGAGGAACTCGAACGCGTGCTGGTCGAAGTCGTGGATGTCGATCTCCGGCAGTTCGCCGAGCTCCCGGTTCACTTCCTGGAAGATCGGTGTCTCCGCCTCAGGGGTCAACTTCTTCACCGCTTCGCCCTCCCGTTCATCTTCGAAGCGTTGGTCGAGCTCGAGCTCTCCCCGCAGAGCTCTTACCGACTCGCGGCGGGTTCCTTGCGCCCGTCGCTCACCGGTGGGATGCACACTGTCGCGCCGCATGACGCGACAGCGCCAGACATTCATCCGTTCGGACTAGTGATTGGTACACGTCGCCCACGCGCACGTTGCACCCGCCCCTGCCGAACGGCCAGATGGCCGGAGAGATCCTGCCTGCCAGAGGGTTAAACACGCGATCGAATTGTGCAATTCCGCACGGTGTCCTACGACACGCGAAGGCTTAATCCTCCGCTTACCCGAGCGTAACCCGATCGGGAGAGCGATCGGCCCGCCCCGGGCGGGAGGCGGGCCGATCGTCATCAGCTGCGGGCCGGTCGTCGGGGGGCGGATGCGGCGGGCCCGCAGCCGAGGTCAGGGCTTGGGGACGTCGAAGAGCTTCGGCAGGGCCGCGGCGAAGGTGAGGTCGCCGGAGACCTTGAGCTTGCCGGTCATCAGCAGCTTGGTCGGCGTGGCGTTGCCGGAGGTCAGCTTGACGAATTCGAGCGGGGGCAGCGTCAGCGTCGCGCGCGGCTCCTCCGCGGCCGAGTCCCTGGTCACCGCGCACCGGTCGGCGTCGAGCTCGCACTCCCAGCGCAGCAGCTCGTCGCCGGTGTCGATCCGCCAGCGCACCACCCCGGTGGTCGTCCCGCCGGTGTAGCGCTCGCTCATCCGCCGGAAGATCTCGGCCAGGACCGCCTCGCGCAGGGCGGGGCGCTCCAGCACGGCCTTGAGCTGCTCGCCGGTGGCCCGCGAGACGAGCACGGCGAACTGCTCCGGGCTCAGCTGCGAGAGGTCGAGCTCGCCGCTGCCGGAGGAGGCCGCGTCGAGTCGCATCACGAACTCGTCGCGACCGAGCCGTCGCGGGTCCATCTCGCCGAGCGCCGTGATGGAGTCGTCCTGCGGCTGAGGCAACGCTGCCACCTCCATTAGCTACCGAGCGGTAAGTCTACGTAGGAGTAGGTTGGCGGGCAAGCTATCGGAAGTCGACGGGGGTCTGGACTAACCTGATCCAGGTTTGCCAGCGGGTATGAGGTGAGATGGTCGATCAGCGCGAAGACGGGCGCCCACGTTCCCGGAGGCTGCCGCGCGCGGTGCGGGAGCGGCAGATCCTGGACGCCGCCGTCGAGGTGTTCGCCGAGCACGGTTTCCACAACGCCTCGATGGACGAGATCGCCGAGACGGCGAGCATCTCCAAGCCGATGCTCTACGCCTACTTGGGCGCCAAGGACGAGCTGTTCGTGGCCTGCGTGCGGCGCGAGGCGGCGCGGCTGGTGGAGGCCATCGGCGGCGAGATCGAACCGGGGCTCTCCCCGGCCGACCAGCTCTGGCGCAGGCTGCGGCTGGTCTTCGAGTACGTGCGCTGCAACAAGGACGGTTGGCGGCTGCTGCACCGGCAGGGCGACGTCTCGGGCGAACCGCGGGTCGAGGAGCTCACCGAGTGGCGGGACCGCGCGATCGAGCTGATCGCCGCGCTGCTGGCCGAGGCCACCGAGGACCAGAAGCAGCCGATGCAGCGCGCGCAGACCGAGCCCTTCGCGGCCGCGCTGGTGGGCGCGGGCGAATCGCTGGTCGAGTGGTGGTTCCAGCATCCCGAGCACACCGCCGACGGCATGGCCCGCCGGCTGATGAACCTGCTGTGGCTCGGCTTCGGCGAGCTGGTCGAGGGCAACACCTGGCGACCCGCCGACGAGGGGTAGGCCCGGTTGCCCTTTTTCATCAAGAGTCCCCGGCGAGCGCTGCTCGCCGGGGACTCTTGATGAAAAAGGGCCAAATGCCCGGGCTCAGCCCGCGGTACCGGTCAGGTGCGGCTTGCCGGACCGCGAGTGCAGCGCGAAGTCCCAGCCCGCGCCGTTGCGGCGCATGGTGAAGTCCACCTTCGACGGCAGCAGCAGCGGCTTGGCGAAGTCGACCTCGACGGTGCAGGCCTCGGGCAGCCGTCCTTCCAGCGCCGCCAGGCAGCGGGCCTTGGACCACATGCCGTGCGCGATGGCGCGCGGGAAGCCCAGCGCCTTGGCGGTCAGCGGGTGCAGGTGGATCGGGTTGTGGTCACCGGAGACCTGCGCGTACGCGCGGCCGATGTCGCCGGGCACCTTCCAGGTCCCGGACGGCGATCCCGGCTCGATCTCGCGCCGCTCGGCCTGCGGCGCGTCCGGGTTCGACTTGCCGCGGCGCAGGTAGGTCGAGACCTCCTCCCAGATCACCTGGTCGCCGACGCTGGTCTCGGTGACCACGTCGAACTGGCTGCCCTTCGGGTGCGGGCGCAGGTCGGCGACCCGGACCCGCTGGGTCAGCTCGTCGGTGACCAGCACCGGCCGGTGCTGCCGGATCCGGTTGCTCACGTGCACCAGTCCGACCAGCGCGAACGGGAAGTCCGCGTCGGTCATCAGCTGCACCGACAGCGGGAAGGACAGGACGTGCGGGTAGGTGATGGGCAGCTCGTCGCGCAGCCCGAACCCGCAGGCCCGGTTGTACTCGGCCAGCTCGGCGCGGTCGATGGTGATCCCGCGCCGCACGTACTCGGTGTCCGGCAGCGCCTCGCCGCGGCGGGTCGGCCCGGTCGCGGCCGCCTTGAGGTAGAGCGGACCGAGCTTCGGCGCGGTGGTCAGTTCCGGCATCCGTGGACTCCTCTCAGGCGCCGAGCAGGCTCTGCCCGCACACGCGGACGACGTTGCCGTTGACCCCGGCGGAGGCCGGGCTGGCGTACCAGGCGATGGTCTCGGCGACGTCGATCGGCAGCCCGCCCTGCGACATGCTGTTCATCCGCCGGCCCGCCTCGCGCACGAACAGCGGGATGGTGGCGGTCATCTTGGTCTCGATGAAGCCGGGCGCGACCGCGTTGATCGTGGCGCCCTTCTCCGCGGCCAGCGGGGCGTGCGACTGCACGTGCCCGATCACGCCTGCCTTGGACGTGGCGTAGTTGCCCTGGCCGACGTTGCCCGCGATGCCGCTCATCGAGGACACGCAGACGATCCGGCCGCCCGGGTTCAGCGGCGAGTCCTCGCCGAGCAGCTTGGCGTCGATGCGCTCCTGCGAGGCGAGGTTGACCGCGATGACCGAGTCCCACTGGGCCGCGCTGATCCGGCCGATGGTCTTGTCCCGGGTGATGCCGGCGTTGTGCACCACCACGTCCAGGCCGCCGTGCCGCTCGCGGAAGTGCTCGGTGATCTTGTTCGGCGCGTCCTCGGCGGTGATGTCGAGCTGCAGCGCGGAGCCGCCGATCTCGTTGGCGACCTGCGCGAGCTCACCGCCCTGCGCGGGCACGTCCAGGCACACCACGTGCGCCCCGTCGCGCGCGAGGGTCTGGGCGATCGCCGCGCCGATGCCCCGCGAGGCGCCCGTGACCAGCGCGACCTTCCCGTTCAGCGGCTTCTCCCAATCGACCTCCGGCGCGCTGCTCGCGCCGACCCGGACGACCTGGCCGGAGACGTAGGCGGACTTGCCGGACAGCAGGAACCGCAGCGTGGAGTCCAGCGATCCCTCGGCGCCCTCGGCGGCGTAGACCAGCTGGGCGGTGGCCCCGCGCTTGAGCTCCTTGCCCGCGGTGCGGGTGAAGCCCTCCAGCGCGCGCTGCGCGGTGGCCGCGCGCGGGTCGCTCAGCGACTCCGGCGGGGTGCCCAGCACGACGAGCCTGCCGCAGCGGTCGATCTGCTTGATCGAGGCGGAGAAGAACTCGTAGAGCGCGTGCAGCTGCTCGCTGCCGTCGATGCCGGTGGCGTCGAAGACCAGGCCCGAGTAGCGCTCGCCGGTGGCCGGTTCCTTGTGCACCGGCGCGCCGATCTCGCGCAGCAGGTTGCCGACGGCGTCGACGAGCCTGCCGTTGCCGCCGAGGAGCACCGGACCGGTGAGCAGCGGTTCGCCCGGCTGGTAGCGGCGCAGCGGGGTCGGGTCGGGCAGCCCGAGCCGCTTGGTTACCTGCCGTCCGAGCGAGGACTGGGTGAACTGCTGGTATCGATCGGCCATGGGGCACTCCCGCAACGGTCAATGTGGGTTGGTGAACGAAAGCCAGGTTGCCGCTCGACGGCTAACCTACCCGCGGGTAGGTTAGATTGGCCAGGAACGAAGCAGCAACGAGGGAGTCAGCCCATGGCCACCGTTCGGCGAGTCGCGATCCTCGGCGGCAACCGGATCCCGTTCGCGCGATCCGGCGGTCCCTACACCAGCGCCTCCAACCAGGACATGCTCACCGCAGCGCTGGACGGGCTGGTCGCCCGCTTCGGCCTGTCCGGCAGGACCGTCGACGAGTTCGCGGCCGGCGCGGTGCTCAAGCACAGCCGCGACTTCAACCTCGCGCGCGAGGTGGTGCTGGGGTCCAAGCTCGATCCGCGCACCCCCGCCCACGACGTGCAGATGGCCTGCGCGACCGGCCTGGAGGCGGTCGTCTCGGTCGCCAACAAGATCGCGCTCGGGCAGCTGGAGGTCGGCGTGGCCGGCGGAGTGGACTCCGCCAGCGACGCACCCATCGCGGTCAACGACGAGCTGCGCCGGGTGCTGCTGAAGGCCAACCACGCCAAGTCCACCGGCGACCGGATCAAGGCCCTCGGCGGGCTGCGCCCCGGTCACGTGGTGCCCGAGATCCCGCAGAACGCCGAGCCGCGCACCGGCCTGTCCATGGGCGAGCACGCCGCGAAGACCGCGCTGGCCTGGGGGATCGCCCGCGAGGAGCAGGACGAGCTGGCCGCCCGCAGCCACCGCAGGCTCGGTGCCGCCTACGACCGCGGCTTCTTCGACGACCTGATGACCTCGTTCCTGGGCGTGGCCAAGGACCAGAACCTGCGCCCGGACAGCTCGGCGGAGAAGCTCGCCAAGCTCAAGCCGGTCTTCGGCGAGGGCGAGGGCGCCACCATGACCGCGGGCAACTCCACCCCGCTCACCGACGGCGCCTCGACGGTGCTGCTGGCCAGCGAGGAGTGGGCGGAGGCCAACAACCTGCCGGTGCTGGCCCACCTCACCGACGTGGCCCCGGCCGCGGTCGACCACGTCAGCGGTGACGAGGGCCTGCTCATGGCCCCGGCGTACGCGGTGCCGAAGCTGCTGGACCGCAACGACCTCGGCCTCGGCGACTTCGACTTCTACGAGGTGCACGAGGCCTTCGCCTCCCAGGTGCTGGCCACGCTGAAGGCCTGGCAGGACCCGGAGTTCTGCAAGAACCGCCTCGGCCGCGACAAGGTGCTCGGCGAGATCGACCCGGCCAAGCTCAACGTCAACGGCTCCTCGCTCGCCGCGGGCCACCCCTTCGCGGCCACCGGCGGCCGCATCGTGGCCACGCTGTCGAAGCTCCTGGCCGAGCGGGGCTCGGGCCGCGGCCTGGTCTCGGTCTGCGCCGCGGGCGGCCAGGGCCTCACCGCGATCATCGAGCGCTGAGCCCGAGTCGAGCCCTCGAACCGAGCCTTTTTCATCGAAAGTCCCCTGAGCGCTCCGCGCTCAGGGGACTTTCGATGAAAAAGGCATCCTGCATCTCACTTCGTATCGAGGCGTCTAGCGACGGCCCTATACGGCCGAATACCGGCCGATCGTCGACACGCGCGATTCGGGTGTCTGGCGAAGTATCGGTTCAGGGCTAGAGAAGTCGATACAGTCCCAGAGCTATGGACCCCGTCCGCAATCCCTTCGCCCCCGGCGCCGGGCAGCGCCCGCCCGAGATGGCCGGTCGTGACAAAGAGGTCGACGCCTTCGAGGTCGTGCTGGAGCGCGTCGCGCGCGGTCGGCCGGAGCGCAGCCTGGTCCTGACCGGCCTGCGCGGTGTCGGGAAGACGGTGCTGCTGGGCGAGCTCCGCTCGATGGCCGTTCGCCGCGGCTGGGGTGCGGGCAAGGTGGAGGCGCGCCCCGACGCGGGGCTGCGGCGGCCGCTCTCGGCGGCGCTGCACCGGGCGATCCGGGACCTGGCGGTCAAGCACCGCGCGCCCGACCGGGTCGAGGAGGTGCTGTCGGTGCTGAAGGCCTTCGCGCTCAAGGCGAATCCGCAGGACGCCAAGCTGCGCGATCGCTGGCAGCCGGGCATCGACGTGCCCGCCGCGCAGGGCCGCGCCGACTCCGGGGACATGGAGATCGACCTGGTGGAGCTGTTCACCGAGGTCGCCGAGCTCGCCGCGGACGTGGGCACCGGCATCGCGCTGCTCCTAGACGAGATGCAGGACGTGCAGCCCGAGGACGTCTCCGCGCTGTGCGCCGCCTGCCACGAGCTCTCCCAGTCCGGCGCGCCGCTGGTGGTCGTGGGCGCCGGGCTGCCGCACGTGCCCGCGGTGCTCTCGGCGAGCAAGTCCTACTCCGAGCGGCTGTTCCGCTACGTGCGCATCGACCGGTTGGACCGCTCGGACGCCGACCACGCGGTGGTCACCCCGATCGAGCGCGAGGACGCCGGCATCACCTCGGAGGCGCTGGACACGCTGTTCAGCGTGTCGGGCGGGTACCCGTACTTCGTGCAGGCCTACGGCAAGGCCGCGTGGGACGCGGCGGTGCGCGCCGAGATCGCCGAGGAGGACGTGCGGCTCGCGGCTCCGGAGGCCGAGCAGGAGCTCGCGGTCGGCTTCTTCGGCTCCCGCTACGAGCGGGCCACCCCGGCCGAGCGCGAGTACCTGCGCGCGATGGCCGAGCTCGCCGGAGGTCGCGACGAGCCGACCCCGACCGCCCGCGTAGCCGAGTACCTGGAACGCCGCGCGTCCTCGCTGTCGCCCGCGCGCGACGCGCTGATCAAGAAGGGCTTGGTCTACTCCGGCGAGCGCGGCCAGATCGCGTTCACCGTCCCGCACTTCGGCCGCTACCTGCTGACCCAGGACTAGTGCTCGATACAGCTCTCTACCTCTGTATAGAAAAGACGCTAGAGAGACGGATACAGTCCCAGTTGCGGTCGAAAAATCGACACGAACGGTGTGAATCCGTCACTTGCACGGGTGATTTCATGTGACCTACGTCATATAGCGAAACCCGTGTAACGAACAGGGGGCGGGCGTCGATATTCAGGATGACCCCGCGGTGCTGTCGGACCCCCGACCTGGCAGCATCGCGGGGCTTTCAATTTCTCGGGCTTCCTCCCGAATCTCCCCCGACGCGATGACTCGCCTGGTAGGTCTTGGTCGCCTGCATCCGCGTCGCGGGAGAGGGTCGAGTGCGCCGGTGGGGGACGCCCCGAGCCGGTGAGGCGATCCGAACGACGGCCGACCGCTACGCCGCGCTCGCCGGTTCGGCGCCGAATCCGACCGCGCCGCTCCCGGCCACGCCCGGGTGGTCGGTGATCGACGCGTCGACGTGCAGAGCGGCGGCGGGCCCGCCGCCGCTCTGCTGACGTACTGCGGCCGGCCGCCGCGATGACGTCCCGCTCTCACCGGCGCGGTCTTCGCCGCGGGGCCCGCGGCCCCGGCTCGCCTTCGCCTTCAGCACCCGCTTCCGCGCCCCGCGAGGGCGCCGGTGGGGTTCAGCCGGCCAGGGTCAGCGCCAGGGAGGCCAGGGCCAGTGCGAGGAAGCCGAGCGCCAGGCCGAGCTGCGGGGAGCGGTCGCGGGCCAGGAGGTGGGTGTGCACGGCGCACGCCCAGAACATGCACAGCCCGACGGCGGCGGCGAGCCCGACCAGCGGCACGCCGAGCAGTCCGAGCAGCAGGCCCAGCGCACCGGCGAGCTTGAGCGTCGAGATCGGGAAGAGCACCCAGGACTCCGGCACGCCCACCCGGCGCATCGCGGGAGCCGTCCTTTCGCGGGCGAAGGGGCCGACGATGCCCGAGGCGCCGTTCGCGGCGACCGCGAGCGCGGTGATGACGACGTACGCGCTGGACATGCTGCGCCTCCTCGCCTGTCGTCGGGGTACGCTCCCATCGGACCGACTACTACGAGAAACATATCATATGAGTTCCATATTTTATTCGGGGCGGCGTCGGCGTCGTCTGGTGGTGGGCGTCAAGCAGGGCCTGCGCGAGGTGCGCGCCCAGCTGGCGCAGCTCAACCACGAGGTCAGCGGTCGCGCCGGGCTCAAGGACGTCGATCTCGACTGCCTCGACCTGATCAACGCGCACGGCCCGCTCGGCCCGAGCGCGCTCGCCAGGCGCGCCGGCCTGCACCCCGCGACGGTGACCGGGATCCTCGACCGGCTCCAGCGCGGCGGCTGGATCACCCGCGAGCGCGACCCGGAGGCGTCGGATCGGCGCGCGGTCGTGGTCCGCGCATCGCCCGAGCGGAACGCCGAGCTGTTCCGCCTCTACTCCGGGATGAGCGCCGCGATGGACGAGATCTGCGCCGACTACGACGAGCGGGAGCTCCAGCTGATCGTCGACTTCCTGCACCGCACCGCCACCGCGTCCCGGACCGCCACCGAGGACTTGGCCGGTGGCCGAGGCGTTTGAGCTGCGGTCGCGAGCGGGTAGTTCAGCAGCCGGGTACCGCGAAGGAGGTTCGAAGATGGCTGAAGAGCTCAACGGCCGGAAGGTCGCCGTCCTGGCGACCAGCGGGGTGGAGCAGGTCGAGCTGGAGAGCCCCCGCAAGGCCATCGAGCAGGCCGGGGGTCAGGTCGAGGTGGTGTCGCTGCGGGCCGGTGAGATCCAGGCGATGAACGGCGACATCGACAAGGGCGACCGCTTCCCGGTGGACCGGGAGGTCTCCCAGGTCTCGGTGCGCGACTACGACGCGCTGGTGCTGCCCGGCGGCACCATCAACCCCGATCAGCTGCGCCGCGACGCCGCGGCGGTGTCGTTCGTCCGCGACTTCGTCAACGCGGGCAAGCCGGTCGGCGCGATCTGCCACGGCCCGTGGACGCTGGTGGAGGCCGGCGTGGTCGAGGGGCGCCAGCTGACGTCCTACCCGAGCATCCGCACCGACATCCGCAACGCCGGCGGCGAGGTCGCCGACCAGCAGGTCGTCGTCGACGGCAACCTGGTGACCAGCCGCAACCCGGACGACCTGCCGGCCTTCGAGGAAGCGGTGATCAAGGCGATCGCCACCAGCTGACCGAGCGCATCGCGCACCACCGCAGTTCGGCCTGGAGTTGCGCGCCCCAGGGGCGCGCAACTCCAGGCCGAACTGCTCGTCGGCGGACCGACGCGACGAGGCTGCGGCCGGGCTTCGGTGTCGGTGCCTCGCGGCAAGCTGCGGCGCATGGTCCTCAGGTCGTTGTCCGCCGTGGAACGCGCGATCCGAGCTTCGTGGGGTGCTGACACCTGCGCGCCGGAAGACGTGCCCTACTGGCACCCGGGCAACCCGGCTCGCGGTCAATGCGGGACCACCGCCCTCGTCCTCAACGACCTCTTCGGCGGCGTCCTCGTGCGGGGCGATGTCCGCCGCGGCGGCGAATGGGCCGACTACCACTGGTGGAACCGCTTCGGCGACGGCCTGGAGCTCGACCTCACCCGGGAGCAGTTCGCGGCTGACGAGCACGTCGGCCCCGGCGAACTCGTCCCCCGCCCGACCGGCGGCACCCGCCTCGACGTGCAGTACGAGCTCCTCCGAGCGCGGGTGCGCGGGCAGCTCGACCGCTAGCCGGCCGTTCCTGGCGTCGTGAGACGCGACTCAGCAGGCCCCGCCCTGGGGAACAGCGACCGGGCGCGTGTTGTTGACTTCCCACGTGAGCGATCAGCAGAAGCGTCGTGCCCGGGTCCGCGCTGCGGAGCTGGCCGGGCGGCAGTGGTTGAACACCGGTGGCCGGGAGCTGCAGCTCGCGGACTTCCGGGGCAAGGTCGTCGTCCTGGACTTCTGGACGTTCTGCTGCATCAACTGCCTGCACGTGATCGACGAGCTGCGGCCGTTGGAGGACGAGTTCTCCGACGTGCTGGTGACCGTCGGGGTGCACTCGCCGAAGTTCGAGCACGAGGCCGACCCGGACGCGCTGGCCGCGGCCGTGGAGCGCTACGAGGTGCACCACCCGGTGCTCGACGACCCCGAGCTGACCACCTGGCAGAACTACGCGGTCAAGGCGTGGCCGACGCTCGCGGTGATCGACCCCGAGGGCTACGTGGTGCACGTGGCCGCCGGCGAGGGGCACGTCGAGGCGCTGCGCAGCATCATCGCCGAGGTCGTCGCCGAGCACGAGGCCAAGGGCACGCTGCACCGCGGCGACGGGCCCTACGTGCCGCCGCCCGCGCCGGAGACCACGCTGCGCTTCCCCGGCAAGGTGCTGCCGCTGCCCGACGGCGGCCTGCTGGTCTCGGACTCGGCGAACCACTCGCTGGTGGAGTTCGCCGCCGACGGCGAGACCGTGCTGCGCCGGATCGGGACCGGGGCGCGCGGGTGGGCCGACGGCGCCGAACCGCAGTTCTCCGAACCCGCCGGCCTGACCCTGCTGCCCGCCGAGGTCGCCGCGCGCGCGGGGTACGACGTGGTCGTCGCCGACACCGTCAACCACCTGCTGCGCGGCCTGCGGCTGTCCGACGGCTCGGTGCGCACCCTGGCGGGCACCGGCGAGCAGTGGCGCGACGGCGCGGACTCCGGCGCGGCCACCGAGATCCCGCTGACCAGCCCGTGGGACGTCGCCTGGTGGGAGCCCGCCGGTGGCGTGGTGATCGCGATGGCCGGCAACCACACCCTGGGCCTGTTCGACCCGATCGCGGGCGAGGTGCGCCGGTTCGCCGGCACCACGGTCGAGGGCCTGCGGGACGGGGCCGCCGAGGAGGCCTTCTTCGCGCAGCCCTCCGGCCTGGCCGCCGGGGGCGAGCGGCTGTGGCTGGCCGATTCGGAGACCTCCGCGCTGCGCTGGGTGGAGGCCGACGGGGACGGGTTCGCCGTGCGCACCGCGGTGGGAACCGGGCTGTTCGACTTCGGGCACGCCGACGGTCCGGCGGCCGAGGCGCTGCTGCAGCACCCGCTGGGCGTGGCCGTGCTGCCGGACGGCACGGTCGCCGTCTGCGACACCTACAACGGCGCGATCCGCCGCTACGAGCCCGCCACCGAGGAGGTCTCCACGTTGGCCACCGACGTCGCCGAGCCCTCGGGCGCGGCGGTGGTCGACGGCGAGCTCGTGGTGGTGGCCTCCGCCGCGCACCGCCTGGAGCGGCCGGTGCCGCCGGGCCTGGCGGCCAAGCTGGTCGAAGGCGCATCGCAGCAGGTCAAGCGGCCCGCGACCGAGGTCGGCGCCGGGGCGGTCGAGCTGGAGGTCGTGTTCACCCCGCCGCCGGGGACCAAGCTGGACGAGCGCTACGGCCCGTCCACCCGCCTGGAGATCACCTCGACGCCGGAGGAACTGCTGGTCGAGGGGGCCGGGGTCGGGACCGACCTGTCCCGCGGGCTGGTGCTGGCCGACGGGATCTCCGAGGGCGTCCTGCACGTCGTGGCCCAGGCCGCCAGCTGCGACGACGACGAGACCGTCGAGCACCCGGCCTGCCGGTTGACCCGGCAGGACTGGGGCGTGCCGATCCGGGTCACCCCGGGCGGCCCGGACCGCTTGCCGCTGGTGATGGGCGGTCTGGACGCCTGATCGGTCCGTCGTGGGCCGGGCTTACCCGGTCGGGTAGCGGTCGGCCGGTCCGCTACCCGCAGTGGCGAGCGTTCTTCGCGTTCACCGAGCCCGAAAAGGGGTTCTGAGATGCGGAAACAAGGCGAATCCGGCAAACGTCCGGCGTCCCGCGCGGCGCACCCCCCTTGCTGGTAGGTCATCCGTTGGGGGCAAGTAAACTTTTCGGGTGACCGATGCCAAGCTCGAGATCCAGATGCTGCACGACCGGGTCATGGTGCGCATCTCCCCGGAGACCGGGGAACGCCGCAGCAGCGGCGGCATCGTGATTCCGGCGACCGCCCAGGTGGCCAAGCGGTTGATCTGGGGTGAGGTCTTCGGCGTGGGCAGCCACGTGCGCACCGTGAAGGTCGGTGACCAGGTGCTGTTCAACCCCGACGAGCAGTACGAGTTCGAGGTGCAGGGCCAGGCCTACCTCGTCATGCGGGAACGCGACCTGCACGCCGTGGCCACTCACGACACCGAGCAGGGCACGGGCCTGTACTTGTAGTCCCCAGCCGGACCCCCGGCGAAGCGGGCGCAACGCCCCCACCGCAGGACCGAGGAGAAGGGGAAGCGGTGCCGGAAAACCACGATCACCCCAGCGGAGCGGATCCCACCGAGCGGATCCGCTCCGGTCAGGACCAGCGGCCTTCCGACGACGCGCAGGACGAGCCCCAGTGGCCGGCTGCGGACGCCGCGCCCGCGGAGTCCGCGGCCGAGCAGACCGGCAAGATCGAGATGCCCGCCGAGCAGGAACCGCCCGCGCCGGAATCCGATGCCGAGCGGACTCAGCAGATCGCCGCCGTGCCGGGTGACTTCAGCGGTTTCCCGATCGGCGCGACCCAGTCCATCCCGAACGTCGGCGCCGAGGAGCAGACCACCAGCTTCGGCGCGGTCGGCGGTGGCGTCGCGGGCAGCGACCTCGGCTGGAACCAGCCCGACGCCCCGCAGCAGCCCGCGGACGCCAAGCGGCAGCAGCTGCTCAAGGGCGGGCTGATCGCGGGGATCGCGGCCGCCGCGCTGATCCTGCTCTACATCGGCGACCTGGTGTTCACCAGCGGCTCGCTGCCGCGGGGCACCGTGGTCGCCGGGGTCGACGTCGGCACCCTGAGCAACCAGCAGGCCGAGGCCAAGCTGCGCGACCGGCTCGGCGGCGACCCGTCCGATCCGATCAAGCTGCAGGTCGGCGAGGCCTCCACGAGCATCAAGCCGGGCGAGGTCGGGCTGCGGACGGACTGGAAGGCCACCGTCGACAAGGCCGACGACCAGCCGCTGAACCCCTTCACCCGGATCGCCTCGTTCTTCTCCACCCACGAGGTGGAGCCGGTCAGCACCGCCGACCGGCAGAAGCTGGTGCGGGCGCTGGAGGGCGCCCGCGCGCAGCTGGACCGCCCGTCGATCGAGGGCACCATCCGCTTCGAGGGCGCCACCCCGGTCGCGGTCGACCCGGTGCACGGCCAGGCGCTGGACGTGCAGCGCTCCGCCGACAAGATCATCGCGCACTACACCGAGAACTCGGCGATCACGCTGCCCGCCAGCCAGAAGCCGGTGGGCACCACCGCGGAAGGCGTGCGGCGCGCGCTGGAGCAGGTCGCCGAGCCCGCGGTCTCCGGCCCGCTCGTCGTGCACGGCGAGGGCAAGGACGCGGAGCTGTCGCCGCAGGACATCGCCGACCTCCTGCGCTTCGCCCCGGACGGCAGGGGCGGGCTCAAGGCGAGCATCGACGAGCCCGCCGCGATCGGCGAGCTGGAGCAGCAGCTGGGCGACACGATCAAGCCCGGCAAGGACGCCGAGATCGTCCTGGAGGGCGGCAGGCCGACCGTGCACCCGTCGGTGGACGGCGTGAGCATCGACTGGAAGAAGTCCTTCGAACCGCTGATGGAGAAGCTGCGCGCGCAGGACGGCCGCGAGATCAACGCCGTCTACAGGCCGCAGCCGGCCCAGTTCACCACCGAGCAGGCCAACCAGCTGGGCGTGCGCGAGGTCGTCGGCCAGTTCACCACCGGCGGGTTCGAGCCCGCTTCGGGCGTGAACATCCGGCGGGTGGCCGAGCAGGTCAACGGCGCGCTGCTGCGCCCCGGCGAGACGTTCAGCCTCAACGGCTACACCGGTCCGCGCGGCAAGCCGCAGGGCTACGTGGAGTCCGGCATCATCAAGGACGGCCGCCCGGACAAGGCGGTGGGCGGCGGCATCTCGCAGTTCGCCACGACGCTCTACAACGCCTCGTACTTCGCGGGGATGAAGGACCTCGAGCACAAGCCGCACAGCTACTACATCAGCCGCTACCCGGAGGGCCGGGAAGCCACGGTGTTCCAGTCGTCGTCCGGCAAGAGCATCATCGACGTCAAGTTCAAGAACGTCTCCAACAGCGGCATCATGATCACCACGAGCTGGACGCCCTCGGACATCACGGTGACGCTGTGGGGCACCAAGCAGTTCGACGTGCAGTCCAAGACCGGTCCGCGGTTCGACCCGACCCCGCCGGAGGAGAAGGTCGTGCCGCCGGGAGCGCCCTGCGAGCCGAGCAAGGGCAAGCCGGGCTTCTCGGTGGTCGACACCCGCACCATCCGGGACCTGACCACCGGCGAGGTCCGCACCGAGAACCAGAAGACGGTCTACGACCCGCACCCGATCATCCACTGCGGGGCGCCGCCGCCTCCCGGTCCGCGCTGATCGATCCGAAGAGGGCCCTCCCCGCCTCGGCGGGGAGGGCCCTCTTTCGCTGAGCGGACGGCGATTTGCCGACAGGGCGATGGTGCGTTCAG
This sequence comes from Saccharopolyspora griseoalba, assembly GCF_042665275.1. Classification (NCBI taxonomy): domain Bacteria; kingdom Bacillati; phylum Actinomycetota; class Actinomycetes; order Pseudonocardiales; family Pseudonocardiaceae; genus Saccharopolyspora; species Saccharopolyspora griseoalba. Next base: position 328,342 of record NZ_JBHTCJ010000006.1, read on the forward strand.
GTGATTCGTCGAGCTGGCGATTTGTCGACTCGGGCGAGTCCCGCGGAGCCGTTCGAACACGCTGGGTGCGCGCAACTGGCGCCCGAACGTCCGGTTCCCGGCCGCTCCGCAGTGGTGGTCGCCACAGCGCGGGGGTGCGCTGCGGGGAGGCGCGACCGGACATCGATCGCGTTGCGGGGCGAACCGCCGGAAATCCTCCGCGCTGGATCGTTCGGGCGGGAAAGCTTTACCAAGCGTGATCGGTCATGTGACCGGCGATTTCCGAAGAGCTCGACGGAACCGCGCCAAGAACTATTGGGCTTACGTCCGATCGAGTGGCACCATTCGTTCACTTGCGTTCTCACCTACTAGGAGTGACAAAGTGGCGCGTCGCAGAACCCTTCGTGCGCTGGCACTCGTGCCCGCGTTGGCCATGGCTGTGGCAGCGGCCGGCTGTGCCGAGTCCACCAAGAGTCAGGGAACCGCCGCGGGCGGCGAGGTCAGCCTCGTCGAGCCCGGCGTCCTGACCACCTGCACCCACCTCCCCTACGAACCGTTCCAGTTCAAGCAGGGCGGCAAGACCGTCGGGTTCGACGTGGACCTGGTCGACCTGGTCGCCAGGGACCTCGGCGTCAAGCAGAAGATCGTCGACGCGCCCTTCGACGAGGGAATCCAGTCCGGTGAGTCGCTCAACTCCGGGCAGTGCGACGTCGCCGCCGCCGCGATGACCATCACCGAGGAGCGCAAGCAGAACCTGGACTTCTCCGACCCGTACTTCAACGCCGAGCAGGCGCTGCTGGTCAAGAAGGGCTCCGGGGTCTCCGACCTGTCCCAGCTGCGCGGCAAGACCCTCGGCGTCCAGGTCGGCACGACCGGCCAGATCTACGCCGAGGAGAACAAGGACAAGTTCGGCTACGAGATCAAGGTCTTCGACGACCTGGCGCTGCAGCAGACCGACGTGCGCACCGGCGGCGTCGACGCGGCGATCAACGACAACGGCGTGCTCTACAACTTCGCCAAGAACAACCCGGACACCGAGGTCACCAAGGAGTTCGTGACCGGCGACAAGTACGGCATCGGCGTCCAGAAGGGCAACAAGGCGCTGCTGTCGAAGGTCAACGAGGCGCTGGCCAAGGCCAAGCAGTCCGGCGAGTACGACAAGATCTACGAGAAGTGGTTCGGCAAGAAGCCCGAGTGAGGACCTGACTCGTCGCCACCACGGGGCCGGTGCCGATCGCACCGGCCCCGAGCGGTGCGCCGGACCCGCGCCGGACGACGGCGCCCCCGCCGGACACATGGAGATTCGATGACAACCGAGATCGAGGAGCGGCCCAAGGCCCGGATGGGCAGGCGGCAACGGGCGCGACTCAGCCGCGGCATCCAGTACGGCCTGCTGGTCGTCGTGGCCGTGGTGCTGGCGTTCCTGGCCGACTGGGGTCAGATCGGCCGGGCCTTCTTCAACATCGAGGTCGGGGCCAAGCAGTTCCCCGACGTGATCACCACGGCGCTGGTCAACACCATCGTCTACACCGCGGTCGGCTTCGCCTTCGGCCTCGGCCTGGGCATCGTGCTGGCCCTGATGAAGCTCTCGTCGGTCGGTCCGTACCGCTGGATCGCGACCGCCTACATCGAGCTGTTCCGCGGCCTGCCCGCGCTGCTCGTGTTCATCGCGCTGGGCTTCGGCGTGCCGATCGCCTTCCAGCTGCGCTTCGACATCTACTCGACGGTGATGCTCAGCCTCGGCCTGGTCGGCTCGGCCTACATCGCCGAGACGATCCGCGCGGGCATCCAGGCGGTGCCCAAGGGGCAGGTCGAGGCGGCCCGCTCGCTGGGCATGTCCCCGGCCCGCACCATGCTCACCGTGGTGCTGCCGCAGGCCTTCCGGATCATCCTGCCGCCGCTGACCAACGAGCTGATCCTGCTGACCAAGGACTCCTCCCTGGTCTACCTGCTGGGCCTGACCTCGGAGCAGTACGAGCTGGCCAAGTTCGGCCGCGGCGCGCTGAACCAGTACCAGTCGCTGACGCCGATCCTGATCGCCGGCCTGTGCTACCTCGTCATTACGATTCCGCTGTCCCGGCTCTCCGATCTGCTGGAGCGCAAGTACGGCGGGGTGCGAACCAAGGGAGCCACCAAATGAGCGACGTGATGATCGAGATCTCCGGCCTCTGCAAGTCGTTCGGCGACCTGGAGGTGCTGCGCGACGTCGACCAGCGGGTCGAGCGCGGTGAGGTCGTGTGCGTCATCGGGCCCTCGGGCTCCGGCAAGTCGACCTTGCTGCGCTGCGTGAACCTGCTGGAGGAGCCGACCGCGGGCAAGGTCGTGGTGGACGGCCACGAGCTCACCGACCCGGACACCGACCTGGACGGCGCCCGCAGGCACATCGGCATGGTGTTCCAGCAGTTCAACCTGTTCTCGCACCTGTCGGTGCTGGACAACCTCACCGTGGCGCAGCGCAAGGTGCTCGGCCGCGGCAAGGAGGAGTCGGTCAAGATCGCCAGGGAGAACCTGGACCGCGTCGGGCTGGCCGAGAAGGTCGACGCGATGCCGGCGCAGCTCTCCGGCGGCCAGCAGCAGCGCGTGGCGATCGCCCGCGCGCTGGCGATGAACCCGAAGGTGATGCTCTTCGACGAGCCGACCTCGGCGCTGGATCCGGAGCTGGTCGGCGACGTGCTCGGCGTGATGCGCCAGCTCGCCGACGAGGGCATGACCATGCTGGTGGTCACCCACGAGATGCAGTTCGCCCGCGAGGTCGCCGACCGGGTGCTGTTCATGGACGGCGGCGGGATCGTCGAGCAGGGCAACCCCGCCGACGTCATCGGCGCTCCGAAGGAGGAGCGCACCCGCGCCTTCCTCGCGCGCGTGCTGAACCCGACGCACGCGACCGAGTGATCGAAGCGGTCACGGCCCCGGCGAGTCGCTTGACGACCCGCCGGGGCCGTTTCACGTGGAACACCGCTCCGCGCCGCTGCTCCGTTCGGAGTGTCATGCCCCGGTGCTAGAAACCAATCGTCCGGATCGCGCGTCTACCGGGTGCCGATCGGGGACGATCGGGGATCATGGCGATTCTTCCGGGGGCCAGAATGCCTGGGGTCAAGGAGAACGGGAGCGGTCCGGCCACCGCCGCCGAGCGGCGGGTGGAGGACCTCCTGCGCAGCGGTCGGGGCGAGCGCACCGAGGCCGGGCCGCTGGACGTGCACGCCGCCGAGCACGATCCCGAGCGGGAGATCCGCGGCGGGTTCCTGACCCGGCGGCTGATCGAGTCGCCGGAGGAGGGCTCCTCCGGCTGGGGCCCGTTCGCCAAGGGCGGCGGGGGCCAGCAACCGGTGATCGTCATCGAGGACGCGGTCATCACCGGCGATTTCAACCTGCGCGCGGCCGATCTGCCCTACCTGCTGGAGTTCGTCCGCTGCCGGTTCGAGCGGCAACCGGACCTGCGGCAGGCGGCGCTGGCCGGCCTGGTGCTGCGGGAGTGCTTGCTGCCCGGGCTCAGCGCGCGCAACCTGCGCATCGGCAGCGACACCGTGATCGAGCGGTGCACCAGCCGCGGCGGCCTGATCCACCTCGCCGACGCCGAGCTCGGCGGGTCGCTGGTGCTCAACGACAGCGAGCTGATCAACCCGGGCAAGCGCGCGGTACACGCCGACCGGCTGCGCGTGGCCGGCGCGATGCTGGGCATGCGGCTGCGGGTGGCCGGTGAGCTGCGCATCCCCGGCGCGCAGATCGGCGGGAACCTGACCCTGTCGGGGTCGGCGCTGCGCAACCGGGGGCGCTTGGCGCTCAACGCCAACGGGATCCAGCTCGGCGGTTCGCTGCGCTGCGACGTCGACCCGACCTCCGGACGTGCCGTCACGGTGGCCGGGCGGGTGTACCTGCCCAGCTCGCACATCGCCGGCGACCTGCGGATGCGGGACGCGGTGCTGGAGCCGGGGGTGGCCGCGCCGCAGCGCGGCGAGTCGCCGCACGACGACCCGACCAGCACCCTGATCGTGGACCGCTGCCGGATCAGCGGCGACGCGCAGCTCGACGAGGGCTTCTGCAGCGGTGGGACGATCCGCATGGTCAGCTCCGAGATCGGCGGCGACCTGCGGATGTCGCGGGCCTGGCTGGACCTGAGCTGGGCGCAGAGCCCGCAGCAGGCGGTGCAGGAACCGCTGCGCGCGCTGCACATCGACGGGGCGGTGATCAACGGCAACTTCGACGCGCGGCAGCTCGTGGCGCTCGGCATGCTCCGGATGATCGACGTGCGGGTGCAGGGCAGCTTCCAGCTCAACAAGGCGCTGTTGCACGGACCGCGCACCGACGTCCTGCAGGCCAGCCGCAGCAGCGTGGGCAGCAACCTGGAGTGCCGGGAGGCCGAGATCGCCGGTTCGGTGCAGCTGCAGGGCATCGCCGTCGGAGCGAGCCTGGACCTGCGCTCGACGCACCTGACCAGACCCGCCTGGCACCACCACAAGCTGGCCTACAAGCCCTCGCTGGACCTGCGCGCCGCGCGAGTCGCGCGGGACCTGGTGTGCGCGGCGGGCAGGCGCTCGTTCGAGGCCGAGGGCGAGATCCAGCTGCGGCGCGCCGAGGTGGGGCGGCAGGCCAACTTCTGGGGCTCCCGGCTCGGCGACTACATGAGCCCCAACGCGGTCGGCGCGTTCGGCCTGGTCGCCCAGGAGCTCACGCTGCTGCCCGAGGAGCCGCCGCGCGGCCGGGTCCTGCTGCGGCAGGCCCAGTGCGAGCTGCTGGGCGACAACGCGCAGCTGTGGGAGGCCGACGGCGGCGTGGACGTCGAGGACTTCAGCTACGACAACCTCTCCCGGGTGGTCAAGCCGAGCGATCGGGAGATGGTGCGCGAGCGGTTGGGCTGGCTGCGCGCCAATTCCGGCGGTCGCTACCAGCCGGGCCCCTACGACCAGCTGGCCCGGGTGTTCAACGGAAACGGCAACGAGGAGCACGCGGTGACGGTGCTCATCGAGAAGCAGCGCAGGAGGTACCAGGCCATCGCGCACGCGACCCGGCCGGTCTTCCGGCCGCCCGTGCGGTTGTGGAGCCTGCTGCAGCGGGCCACGGTCAGCTACGGCTACCGGCCGCTGCGCGCGCTGATCTGGCTGGTGCTGCTCACCGCCGCCGGAACCGCGTGGTTCGCGTGGAACCCGCTGCGCCACCCGGTGAACTCCGACGACAACCCGGTGTGGGACCCGCTCCTGTACACGGTGGATCAGCTGGTGCCGATCATCAACCTCGGGCACGACTCGATGTGGCAGAGCACCGGGGTCTCGAAGTGGATCACCGTGGTGCTCATCGCCGCGGGCTGGATACTGGCGACCACCGTCGCCGCGGGCATCACCCGCGCGCTGCGGCGCGACGTGCGGTGATCGGGGGATTCCTTTCGGGCGAATCCGCGCCGTGAACGGGTGATCTAGGCTGGCAGCGGCGGACTTTCGTGCTCTGATCGACGGGGTCGAGCAGAGCACGGGAGGTTCGCGTGGTTCGGTTTTCCCTGGCGGTGGCGTCCGCGATCGCGGTGGCGGCGCTGCCCGTCGCGCCCGCGCAGGCGGCGGATTCCTTCGAGTACGTGGCGATGGGCGATTCCGCCGCGGCGGGGCCGCTGGTGCCCGATCCCGACCCGAACCTGCTGTGCTTCCGGTCCACCAACAACTACCCGCAGGTCGCCGCGGCCGAGCTCGGCGCCGACCTGACCGACGTGACCTGCTCGGGCGCCGAGACCGAGGACTTCGCCGGCCGCCAGCACCTGGTGCTGCCACCGCAGTACGACGCGCTGAGCCCGAGCACCGACCTGGTCACGGTCAGCATCGGCGGCAACGACATCGACCTGGTGCAGGCCGCGGTGTCCTGCCTGAACCCGCTTCCCGAGCCGATCGCGCGCTCCTGCGCCGACCGGTTCACCGCCGAGGGCGACGAGCTGGCGGATCGGGTGGAAGCGCTGACCCCGGACATCGACGCGGTGCTCGACGAGATCACCGCCAGGGCGCCGGACGCGCGGGTCGTGGTCGTCGGCTACGGCACCTACATCCGCCCCGGCGGCTGCTACCCGGCGCAGCCGGTGCTCCCCCGCGACGCGGACTACCTCCAGTCCAGTGTGGACAAGTTGAGCGAGATGCTCGCCGAGCGCGCCGCGGCGCACGGGGCCTCGTTCGTCGACCTGCGCCCGGTCAGCGAGGGTCACGACGTCTGCGCGCCGAAGGGCGAGAAGTACTTCGAGGGCTTCGTGCCCACCGCGCCGGCCGCGCCGCTGCACCCCAACGAGCGGGGCATGGCCGCCTTCGGCCGCGCGGTCGCCGAAGAGGTCGGATCCCGCGACCTGGCGGGCTGAGCGGTGCCTACGAGCCCAGGAGCGTGTTGAGGCGCGGCGAGTAGGTGTGATCGAAGACCAGGGAGGCCGCGCCCACCGCCGCCGCGTCGGTCCCGATGAGGGCCGACTCCACCTGGACCGGGCGGACGTGCGGGGCCCAGACCTGGGTGTTGACCACCTTGGCGACCCGGGACCGGACGAGCTCGGCGACGTGGCGCAGCGCCGGGCCGCCCAGCACCACCCGGTCCACGTCGAGCACGCTGACCACCGAGGCCAACGACTGCCCGAGCCGGGTGGCGGTGCGGCGCAGCACGTTGCGCGCCGCGGAGTTGCCCGCCACCGCCTCGCGGCAGAGCTGGTCGTAGGCCGCGGCGACCGAGGTGGGCTCGGGCTGCCCGTTGGCCTCCCGCCAGTCCGCGACGATCGAGCGCATCGAGCAGTAGGCCTCCAGGCAGCCGCGCCGCCCGCAGTGGCACGGCCGTCCGCCGCCGCTGTGCACGTGCCCGATCTCGCCGGCGTTGTTGCTGACCCCGCGGTGCACCTGGTCGTCGAGCACCACCCCGATGCCGACCCCGGTTCCCAGGTAGGCGTAGACGAACGACCCGGTGCGCCGCTCGCAGCCCGACCAGCGCTCGCCGATCGCGGCGGCGGTCGCGTCGTTGTCCATCACCACCGGGACCTCGAAGCGCTCCTCGACCAGGTCGGCGAGCGGGACCTCGGTCCATCCCGGGAGGTTCGGCGGGTCGAGCACGGTTCGGTGCGCGGAGTCCATCGGCCCGGGGACCGCGAGCCCGGTGCCCAGCACGCGCTCGGCGGGCAGCCCGGAGCGCCGCACGAGGTGCTGCCCGGTGCGGGTGAGCGCCGCGGCCACCGCTGCCGGGGCGGGGTCCGCGGGAAGTCTCCTGGTGGTGCGCAGCAGCACCCCGCCGGCCAGGTCGAGCAGCACTCCGGTGATCCGCTCGGGGTCCAGGTGCAGTCCCACCGCGGCGCAGGCGTCGGGCACCACCTTGAGCAGCACCCGCCGCTTGCCGCCGGTCGAGGGCGCGTGGCCGTTCTCGGTCACCAGGCCGTCGTCCATCAGCGCTCGCACGATGTTCGACATGGTCTGCGCGGTCAGCCCCGTGCGCTGCGCGAGCTCGACGCGGCTGATCTCGCCGTGCCTGCGGATCGTGTCGAGCACGACAGCACGGTTGAACCCGCCCACGCGGGGCAGATTCGTCCCCTGCCAGGACGCCTTCGTCATCGAAGCTCCTGTGGTTGAGACCGGCATGATCATTGACTTGTGCAAGCGAATGGACTTGGCTCGGCCCCGAGTGTGATCCAGATCTCAGCCTAACCGCAACCGCCGCGCGCGGGGCGCCGGCACTTTCTTCATCAGAAGTCCCCTGCGGGCGAAGAGCTCGCAGGGGACGTCTGATGAAAAAGGGGTCAGCACCCGGGGCGGTGCGCGCACGATCTCGGTCATCGGCCCGCCCGCGGGGTCTCGCGGGGGAGTTCGACGTCCTCGTCGGTGACCGCGATCTCCTCGGCCCCCTCGTCGCGCAAGGCGACGAACACCGCGGCCACGGCGACCAACGCCAACACCAACAACGCCAAGCCGGCCATGGTTCAGCACCTCCTCGTCCCATCGACCGCTCCCGGGTGGAGCGGTATTCGTTGGACGCGGAAAGTGTCCGGCTGGTTGCTGATCGTCGTCGAATTCTCTTCTACTCGACCCGGGTGAGCAGTTCTGCTCTTCCCGGGAAGAGCAAAGCGGCGCTCCCCCCGGTCATGCCGGCCGGGGGGAGCGCCGCCAGGAGCGCGCGCGGATCCTGCCATCCGCCGCGCCGGACGGGTGGCCGCGAGGTTTCCCACGACACATCGCGGCCACCCGTCCGGGGTCTCAGGCGCCGAGGCGCTGCTTGAGGGCCTCCAGCTCATCGCGCATCGAGCTCGGCAGGGCGTCGCCGATCGTGTCGAACCACTCCTCGATCAGCGGCAGCTCGGCCCTCCACTCGTCGATGTCGACGTGCAGGGCGGTGTCCACGTCCTCGCGCGGGCACTCCAGGCCCTCGAGGTCGATCTGGTCGGAGGACGGCACCCGGCCGATGGCGGTGTCCTCCGCGGCCGCGTTGCCCTCGATCCGGTCGATGATCCACTTGAGCACGCGGGAGTTCTCGCCGAAGCCCGGCCACACGATCTTCTCGCCGGACTCGTCGCGGCGGAACCAGTTCACGTAGAAGATCTTGGGCAGCTTGGAGGAGTCGGCCTCCTTGCCCATGTTCACCCAGTGCTGGAAGTAGTCGCCGACGTTGTAGCCGATGAACGGCAGCATGGCCATCGGGTCGCGGCGGACCTCGCCGACCTTGCCCGCCGCGGCGGCGGTCTTCTCCGAGGACAGCGTGGCACCCATGAACACGCCGTGCTGCCAGTCGAAGGACTCGTTGACCAGCGGGATCGTGGTCTTGCGGCGGCCGCCGAACAGGATCGCCGAGATCGGCACGCCGTTCGGGTCGTCCCACTCCGGGGCCAGGATCGGGCACTGCGACATCGGCGTGCAGTAGCGGGAGTTCGGGTGCGCGGCCTTCTCGTCGGAGTCCGGGGTCCAGTCGCGGCCCTTCCAGTCGGTGAGGTGCTCCGGCTGGTGCTCCATCTCCTCCCACCACACGTCGCCGTCGTCGGTCAGCGCGACGTTGGTGAACAGCGAGTTGCCCTTCTCGATGGTGCGCATCGCGTTCGGGTTGGTCTTCCAGTTGGTGCCCGGGGCGACGCCGAAGAAGCCGGCCTCGGGGTTCACCGCGTAGAGGCGGCCGTCCTCGCCGAAGCGCATCCAGGCGATGTCGTCGCCGAGGGTCTCGACCTTCCAGCCCGGGATGGTCGGCTGCAGCATGGCCAGGTTGGTCTTGCCGCAGGCGGAGGGGAACGCGGCCGCGACGTAGTGGACCTTGTTCTCCGGGGAGATCATCTTGAGGATCAGCATGTGCTCGGCCAGCCAGCCCTCGTCGCGCGCCATCGCCGAGGCGATGCGCAGCGAGTAGCACTTCTTGCCGAGCAGCGCGTTGCCGCCGTAGCCGGAGCCGAAGCTCCAGATCTTGCGCTCCTCCGGGAAGTGGGTGATGTACTTCGTGTCGTTGCACGGCCACGGCACGTCCTGCTGACCGGGCTCGAGCGGCGCGCCGACCGAGTGCAGCGCGGGTACGAAGTCGCCGTCCTCGCCCAGGCGCTCGATGACCTTGGCGCCCATCCGGGTCATGATGTGCATCGACGCGACCACGTACTCGGAGTCGGTGATCTCCACGCCGATGCGCGGCGGGTCGGCGTCGAGCGGACCCATGCAGAACGGGATGACGTACATCGTGCGACCACGCATGCAGCCCCGGTAGAGCTCCGTCATGATCGCCTTCATCTCGCCGGGGTCCATCCAGTTGTTGGTGACCCCGGAGTCCTTCTCGTCGACCGAGCAGATGAAGGTGCGCTCCTCGACGCGCGCCACGTCAGAGGGGTCCGACGCCGCGTAGAACGAGTCCGGCTTCTTGTCCAGTCGTTTGAACGTCCCGGCCTCGACCAGCCGGTCGGTCATCCGCTGCCATTCGTCCTGCGAACCGTCACACCACACCACGCGGTCCGGTGTGGTCAGCTCCGCGACCTCACGCACCCACGACAGCAGGCGCTCGTGCTTGGTCGGGGCCTGGTCGAGACCGGGGATGGTCAATGCGGTCATCGCGTCGTGTCTCCTGACTGGGCGCCACAGCCCGGATAGGCGTCGATGGGACTTCCCACCGACCTCTGCAGGGAACGCTTCGCCCGGCCCGGAGAGCCGGGCGAAGTGAAAAAAGGGATGCACAAAGGCTAACGGCGATAAGCGCGAGCATTGAAGATCAGCGATGTCGGTTCTCTCACAGGAACGATAAGGGAATCGATTCAGTACCAAATTCACCGTCGTCGCCAACGGAAATCTGCTCGTGGAGAGGCCCGTGCGCTGCCGGATTTCCGGCGAACCGGACGTGGCCGCGAACCTCTGGCGCGTGGCAGCCCACCGCCGAATGGCGGTTGCCGCAAATGCAAAACCGCCCGAAGGCCTGAATGTGACCCTCGGTCGAGTGGTGAATTCACCTTCTCAGGTGGTGTTTTCCGCAAAGGGACTGAGGTGGTGAATCTGCATCGCGGAAAACCGCAGGTGGATCAGTTCCAGACGGCGTCCGAGGTGGGGTCGGAATCCGCGGCCGCGGCGCTCCCGCGGTGCGCGCCGCCCCGGTCGACGTCCGCGCTGGTCTCCTGCACCGGGTGCTGCTGCGGCGCGGGCTCCTCGAACGTCCAGGTCGCGTCATCGGTGGCCGCTGCGTTCGGGTCCGGCGCGTAGCCGCCCCGGTCGTCGATCTTGCCCTGCTCGACCACGGTCCACTGCCCCTCGCCGGTGTGGTGCGAGATCGTCACGTCGCCGCTGGTGGAGATCTCCACGACCTGGTCGGCGGATCCGTCGCCGTCCAGGTCGGTGACCATCATGGTCCCGCCGTCGCGGCCCTCGACCACGGCGGTGTCGGCCACGCCGTCGGAGTTGGTGTCCTCGGTGGGCATCCCGACCTTCTTGTCGCCCTCCGGGGTGTCGATGACCATCCGCCGGTCGTGCTGCTCCGCGTGCTCGCGGCCGGGCGCCGGGTTCTGCCCGGGGCGCTCGCCGGTCCACTCCCCGGTGTCCTCGTGGAACCGCGCCTGCCGGGTGACCGCGCCCTCGCCGTTGATCGTCTGCATCACGTCGGCGCGGCCGTCGTGGTCCTCGTCGATGTAGGCGAGGTAGCCGTCGTCGGTCATCACCGCGACGGTGTCGTCCATCCCGTCGCCGTCGAGGTCGAAGTTCGCCTCCGCGGTGTAGTCCTCGCCGCCGACGGTGACCTTGATGTCCCCGTCACCGGTGCCGGTCTCCTCGATGTACACGCCAACCCCTCGGTCCCTGAAGAGCCCGATACCGAGCTCGCCCTGCGCGGCGGTGCGGGTAGCGGAACCTGACCGGCCCCTGGGCCGCGCCGGGAAGCCGATCAGAACCCGCTGCGGTGCGAGCCGCGAGGGCGGCCGGCAGTCGAACGCCTCGCGGCTGCGCCGCTCGCACGCCATCCCCGTGCTAGACGGTTCCGTCCGTCCTGGGACGCAGCCTAGGGCCCGGGGGTTCCACCCCGAAACCATCCCATCAGGGGATCTGCTCGGCGCGCGGCGCGGTGTCGCGCAGGTCGCGGATCGCGGCCAGCAGGTGTTCGGCCCGGTCGCGGCCGGTGGTGGCCTCGGTCAGCCGGTGGTCGACGGCCTGCAGCCGGCGGCTGCGCTCGGCGGCGTCCATCTTGAGCGCCTTGTCCACCTCCCGCAGCTCCTCCTCGATCGCCTCGATCCGCCTGGTCAGCGCGTCGTCGAGGGCCAGCGAGAGCTGCTGCTCGGCCTCGATGAGCTGCTCGGCGACCAGCTGGTCCAGCGCCGAGCGCGCGTCGGCGATCGCGTCGGTGAGCCACTGCTTGAGGTGCTGCTTGTCCGCGGCGTGCTTGCGGGTGCGGGCCATCCACCAGCCCGCCCCGAGGCCCAGCACGATCGTCACCGGCAGCACGATCGGGTTCACCGCCGCGATCCCGGCCCCGGCCAGCGGCATCGCCGCGGCGCGACCGATGCCGAGCCCGCCGGACAGCCCCATGAACATCAGCAGCTTGTCCTCGGCGGTCGGCGGTCGCCGGTCCGGCGGGCGCAGCGCGATCGGGGCCTGGGCGCCGCGGGCGAACTGGGAGCGGATCACGTCCAGCTCCTCGGCGGAGAACAGCTCCTCCAGCGTCTGCTCGGCCACCCCGGCCAGCCGGCTGGACAGCGTGGCGGCGACCCGGGTGGAGGCCATCTGCAGCGCGACGTCGACCTGCCGGGGCAGCTCGCCGAGCCGCGCGCGGTCGGCGGTGTCGATGGCCCGGCGGAACCAGTTCTGCACCTCGCGGACCTGCCGGGAGACCTCGTGCGAGATCTCCACCCTGGTGCGCTGGACCTCCCCGCGCAGCCGCACCTGCCAGCCGCGGGTGGACGACCGGCGCGCGGCGGTGAGCTCGTCCCGGCGGGCGCGCAGCGACTCGGCCTCGTCCTGGCCCGCCGTCAGCGCCCGCTTCTCGGCCTCCAGGTTCGCGGCGAGCTCGGCGAGCGCGGTGGACAGCGCGCGCATCGTGTTGGCCTCGCCGAGCATCGCCGAGCGCCCGGTGATCAGCCGCTCCAGCTCGTCGCGCAGCGCGCCGACGCCGGACTTCTCCCGCATCAGCGCCGCGGCCCGCTCGCCGGAGGCCTGCTCGGCGAGCTGCTCCATGCGCGCCGAGACCGGGTGGATCGGGACCTCGGCGAACCGCGGTGCGTGCTCGGCCAGCAGCTTGCGGTCCTCGTCGAGCACCTGCCGCCAACCGCGGTGCGCATCGGTCTTGGCCAGCGCGAACAGCACGGTCTCCACCCGTTCGCCGACCCGGTGCAGGAAGTCCAGCTCACCGCGGGTGAACGGAGCCGAGGCGTCCACCACGAACAGCAGCGCGGTCCCGGCCCCCGCGGCCTCCATGGCCAGCTCCCCGTGCACCGCGTCCAGCCCGCCGGTGCCCGGGGTGTCCACCACGGTCAGCTCGGACAGCGGCTCCAGGGGTGCCCCGACGCGCACGTAGCGGGGCGGCAGCTGCCCCTCGGGCAGTTCGCCGTTCGCGCTGGACCAGTCGGCCAGCTCGTCGAGGTCGAAGGGCACCGGGTCCTGCACGCCCGGGTAGCAGGCGTGCGCGGTCCACTCCGGGCCGTGCTCGAAGCGGAGGTAGGTCGCGGTGGCGACCTCGGCGTCCACCGGCGAGAGCCCCGGCTGCCCGAGCAGCGCGTTGACCAGGGAAGACTTGCCCCGATTGGTCTCGCCGAGCACGACCACGCTGGGAGTCACCGGTCGGTTGCGGCGCACCTGCTCGGCCCATTCCGCGGCCTCCGGGTCCGCTTCGCGCAGCAGCCCGAGGAGCTTGTCCCTGGTCTGCTTGACCTGCTGCGGCAGCGCAGCGGCCGCGACCCCGGATGCGGACACCGTTGCCTCCCTCCCGTCGTCGGCGGTGATTCTCCCGGCCCCTCAGCGGAGCTGGTAGACCGTGACCACCGGGGCCCGCAGCACCTGCGCGCGGTCGGCGAAGCCGGGCACCTCGGTCTCGGCGATCGTGCCGTCCAGCGACGGATCGTCGGTGGGCAGGGTGCCACCGGCCTCGTGCCGGACGGGGTCGAAGCGCTCGCCGTCCGGACGCAGCGCCGACACGCCGATCTCCCGGAGGCCCTCGACGAGCCGTTGCGCCACGCCCGCGCTGCGCGCGCGGTCGACCGCGTACACGCACAGCTCGATCAGCTTGGCCCGCTCGGTGAGCGCGTGCTCGAGCGCACCGCTCTCGCTGGTCACGGCGATCATGTCTGTCCCCAACTCGGCGTCGGCGTCCGAGGCCACGGTGGTGCCCTCCTCCTGCACGGACGGATCGGAGCTGGATGTGGTTCCGCTATCGGGTGATTTCCCGCCGCGACGCCAACGCACGGTGATCACCCGGACCTGAGCTGCTGCCAGATCAGGAAGTAGGCCCGGTGCACCACGTGGGCCACCCTCCCCTGCGCGGGCGTGGAGCCGAACGAGGAGAACGAGCGCCACCAGTTGGCCCGCTCCAGCGCGTAGTCGGCGAGCTCCTTGCGCTGCCGCCCGGGCAGGCCGAGCTGCTCGTCGAAACCGGTCGAACCGCCCACCCGCAGCACCTCCTCGGCCAGGTCCGGGGGCATCTCCACCGCGCCCGTGGCCACCAGGGTCAGCGCTTCGAGCACCCGCAGCTGGTGCGCCTCCGGCTTGGTCAGCAGGCCCTCGATCGCGTCGTGCACCAGCTCGCGCTCCTCGAGCTCGCCGGAGGCGTGCGCGAGCGCGGTGAGCGAGCCCAGCGCGGCGGCGGCCTTGATCCCGTCGGCCCGCGCGCGGAACGTCGAGCGCAGCCGGCCCAGCACCGCGGCGAGCCCGGACAGGTCCTGCAACCGGCGGCGCAGCGCACCGGCGGTGATCTCCGGCTGCTCGTCGATGATCTCCAGCGCGCTGCGCACCCCGTAGAGGTCGAAGCGCTCCAGCAGGCCGCTGCGGGTGCCCGCGGGGACGTCGCACTCCCAGCTGGTGAACAGGTCGGCGGACAGCAGCAGCGTTTCGCGGGTCTCGGCGTCCAGCGCGGCCAGCGCGCGCAGCGCCTCGGCGTCCTCGGCGGTGAACCCGCCGGACTCGGTGGTCTCGGCGAGCAGCCCGATCACCGGCAGCACGTCGGCGACCTTGGGCCTGAGCAGCTCGGCCTGCTTGGCGGCCAGCAGCTCGGCGGCCCGCCACACCTGCCCGTCCGACCCGGCGACGGTGTCGGCCTCGATCGTGTCGGCCTTGTTGAGCACCGCCAGCGCGTTGATCGGGCCGGCTTCCCGGCTGGCGGTGGCCGCGGTGAACGAGGCCAGCGCCTGCTCGTCGTCGGCCCGCACGCCCTGGGTGACCACGTAGAGCACGGCCTCGGCCCCGGCCACCGCGTTGCGCGAGACCGGGTCGAGCTCCTCGGAGGTGCCCAGCAGCTCCTCGGTGCGCGCCACCGAGGCGGCGTCCAGCGAACCGAGCCCGGGGGTGTCGATGACCGTCAGATCGCGCAGCACCGCGTTGGTCAGGTAGGCCTCCAGGTGGCTGACCTCGGCGAGGTCCACTCCGAGATCGGCGGGGATGCCGCCGTCGGCGTCGAAGGGCACCGCCTGCCGCTCGCCGCCGTGGAACACCACCTCCACGCGGTCCACCGTGCCGTACTGGAAGCGGGTGACCAGCCGGGTGCACTCGCCCACGTCGGTCGGCGCCACCCGGCGTCCGATCAGCGCGTTGACCAGCGTGGACTTGCCGGACTTGATCCGCCCGGCCACCGCGACCTGCAGCGGCGCGCGCAGCCGGTCCAGCACCTCGGCGAAGCCCTCGGCGGTGCGCTCGGAGACCTTCGGGCGCAGCCCCGCGCACAGCCTGGCCACCTCGGCCGACAGCGGGCCGGGCCAGTGCTGGTCGGGTGCCGTGCTCAAGCGGTCGAGGTCCTCCGGGCGCGGGTTCGGGGTGGGCCCATCCTGCCACGACCGCCGGTGCGTGAAGTTCGCCTCGCGCGAGCGCGCGCTGCTCGCCCGCGTCGATAGCCTGCGCGGGTGAGTACCCCCGAGCTCGTCGCCCTCGACATCGACGGCACCCTGCTGGACCCGGAGACCCAGACCATCTCCCCGGTGGTCAAGAACGCCCTGCGACGCGTGCTGGCCTCCGGCGCGGAGGTGGTGATCTCCACCGGGCGCACCTTCCTCGGCACCCGGCCGGTGCTCGACGAGCTGGAGCTCACCGGCGGGTACGCGCTGTGCTCCAACGGCGCGGTGCTGGTCGACGTGGCCGCCCGCGAGCCGCTGTCGGTGACGACCTTCGACGCCGCGCCGGTGCTCGCCGAGCTCGCCGAACGGCTGCCGGGCTGCATCTTCGCGACCGAGCGGGTGGGCATCGGGAGCCTGGTCACCGCCGAGTTCGACCCGGCGAACCTGCACGGCCCGCAGCAGCCGGCCGCTCCGCAGGAGCTGGTGGCCACGCCCGTCCCCCGGCTGATCGCCGAGTGGTCCGGGCACGAGCCGGACGAGCTGCTCGCCGCGCTGGACGGCGTCGAGCTCCCGGACTGCACCCACACGCTCGACCAGTACGAGCCGTGGGTGACCGTGGTGCCCGCCGGGGTGTCCAAGGGCGCGGCGCTGGAGAAGCTGCGGGTGGAGCTCGGCGTGCGCGGCGAGCTGACCTTCGCCGCCGGGGACGGGGACAACGACATCGAGATGCTGCGCTGGGCCGCGCACGGGGTCGCGATGGGGCAGGCCAGGCCCGAGGTGCGCGCGGCCGCCGACGAGGTGGCCGGACCCGTCGCCGAGGACGGCGTCGCGGCGGTGCTGCACCGGCTGTTCGGCTGACGGCTCCGCGAGCGGGCCCTCCTCCGGCAGGGGTGGGACACCGGGGATCGATCCGGGACAACCCTGAGGTCCGGCAGCACCCGTTTCCCGTTGACTGTCGGCGAAGCCAGGAGCGGATCGGGCAGGCTGGTCGCGGAACCGATCCAACACGGCGTCCGCAACAGGAGTGAACATGATCGAGGCGATAGGCCTCACCAAGCGCTACGGCTCGAAAGTGGCCGTGCAGGACCTGTCCTTCAAGGTCGAACCGGGCCACGTGACGGGATTCCTCGGACCCAACGGCGCGGGCAAGTCCACCACCATGCGCATGATGCTCGGGCTCGACGCGCCGACCTCGGGCGACGTGCGCATCGACGGGAAGCGGTACGCCGAGCTCAAGCACCCGCTGCACACCGTGGGCGCGCTGCTGGAAGCGAAGTGGGTGCACCCGAACCGCTCCGCGCGCAACCACCTCCGCTGGATGGCTCGCGCCAACGGGATCTCGATCAAGCGGGTCGACGAGGTGCTGGAGCAGGTCGGGCTGACCGAGGTCGCCGGCAAGAAGGCCGGCGGGTTCTCGCTGGGCATGTCGCAACGGCTGGGCATCGCCACCGCGCTGCTCGGCGACCCGCAGGTGCTGCTGTTCGACGAGCCGGTCAACGGGCTCGACCCGGAGGGCATCCACTGGATCCGGCGGTTCATGCAGGGGCTCGCCGCCGAGGGCCGCACCGTCTTCGTCTCCAGCCACCTGCTCTCCGAGATGGCCCAGACCGCGGAGGAGCTGGTGGTGATCGGCCGCGGGAAGCTGCTGGCCCAGTGCGGCACCCGCGAGCTCGTCGACGGCGCGGGCCGCGGGGAGGTGCTGGTGCGCACGCCGGACGCGGGCGCGCTGGCCGAGCACGTGCGCGCGCAGGGCTTCGGCGTTCGGTCCGATTCGGACGGAGGCATGGTGGTCGAGGGCGCGGAAACCGCTCGAATCGGTGAAATCGCCGCGGCGAACGGGATCGTGCTGCACGAGCTCACCCAGCAGCGGGGCTCGCTGGAGGACGCGTTCATGCAGATGACCGGCGAAGCCGTGGAGTACCAGACCTCGCTCGGCGCGGCGCCCGAGCTGACCGGCCAGGGGGTGGCCCGATGAGCCTGCTCGCCGTTGAGCGGATCAAGCTGTTCTCCGTGCGCTCCACCTGGTGGTGCATGCTGCTGGCGATCGCGCTGCCGGTGGGGCTCTCGGCCCTGGTGGCCACCAACGCCGACCGGGTCGACGTGTCGAGCACCCAGGCGGGCTACCAGTTCGGGCTGATGGTGATGCTGGTGCTGGCGGCGCTGTCGATCACCACCGAGTACCGCTTCAGCACGATCCGCGCGACCTTCCTCGCGGTGCCCAACCGGGTCGTCGCGCTGGCGGCCAAGACCGCTCTGGTCGCGGGGCTCGGCTTCCTGCTCGGCGAGGTCGTGGCCTTCGGCTCCTGGGCGGTGGCCAAGGTGCTGCGACCCGAAGTCGCGCTGGCCCTGGACGATTCGGAATCCGTGCGGCTGGTCGCGGGTGTCGGCGCGGTCTTCGCGATCAGCGCGGTGCTGGCGGTGGCGGTCGGCGCGCTGGTGCGGCAGACCGCCGGCGCGGTGGCCCTGCTGCTGGTGTGGTCGCTGCTGGTGGAGCAGCTGGTGCTGCTGATCCCGAACATCGGCACCGACATCAACAACTGGATGCCGTTCGTGGCCGCCGACCAGTTCCTGCGGGGCGGTGGGCCGATGCCCACCGACCTGCCCTACGGCCCGTGGGGAGGCCTCGCGTACTTCGCGGCGATCACCCTCGGTGTTTGGCTGGTGGCGGCGCTCGTGGTGCGCAACCGGGACGCCTGACCAGCTTTTTCGATCTTGAGGTGAGCGGCGCGTGATCAACTTCCGAAATTCCCAGCTGGGCGGGGGAACGCGAAACGTTACCGAGCCCGGCCGAGAGCCTGGTCACGCCGACCGATAGGATCGAAGTCAAGATCGGGCCGATTCCCGCACGTGGGCGGCCCGGCGAGCACAACCGCAGACGACCGACTGCAAGTAGCGCTCGGGGGCGCCGGCGGTCGGGACGGGGGAGGGCCCGGGCTGTCATTCGGGGGATGGTCCGGGCCCTGTGCTTTTCCTTTCTCCTCGCGTGGTCCTTTTGCGCGCCGGTGCGGGTGGCGGAACCTGAGGCGCCGCGTGGCTGCGGGATCCGCTCCTTGAGTAGCTCACCTACGCGGCGTCGCGGCTGTCCTCGCCACGCGGCGCCTCAGAACCCGCGGCGGTGCCGGTTGCCCGGGTGGGTCTTCGGCTCGCGGCTTCGCCGCTTGCGCCTTCTCGTCAGACCGCGGGGCGGACCACCAGGACTGGGCAGGCGGCGTGGCGGACGCACTGCTCGGCCACCGAGCCGAGCATGAGCCCGGAGAAGCCGCCTCGTCCGCGGTGGCCCACGACCAGGAGGTCCGCGCCGCGCGAGGCCGACAGCAGGGCCTGCGGCGAGGGCGAGTGCACCGCGTGCACCTTGATGTCGATGCCCGGGTCCGGGCCGAGCCGCCGGGCGATCAGCCGCTCGGCGCCCTTCTCCACCTCGTGCTGGAAGGCCTCCATGCTCGGCACCGCGTTCGGCGGGCAGTCCGGTGGGCGCGGCGCGGTGCGGATGCTCCACGCGCACACCACGTGCAGGGCCGTGCCGCGGCGCTTGGCCTCCTCGGCGGCGCTCTCCAACGCGTGCAGCGACGAGGACGAGGCGTCCACGCCGACGACGACGCCGCCGTCGACCTCGACGCGCTGGTACATCTGGTCAGGCACTCTTCCACTCCAACCCCGCGTGGGCCGCGCTGTCGACTCGTGCCGCTACCGACCATCCGAACGAGTTTTTCTGTGATGTCCGGCACATTTTACACGGACGTCTCATTCCTCCGCTGTTCTGGTGGTAGAGCAGTAGTCAGAGGGTTGTCCCGAACCAGCGTTGCTTGGGGGCAGGCGCGGTCGTGGACGAGACCCCGCCTCGCGCCCTTCTCGGCAAAGAGGAGTGAGCCGCATGCTGCACTCGCAAGAACGCTCGTCGATCGACTCGCTGATCGAACCGCGCAGCCGCGCCCGGCAGGACGCGCCGCACGATCGAGGATCCGACGTGGCCCTGGAGCCCGTTCCGCGACTGGAGTGGTCGCTGGCCACCGAATCGCACCCGGTCGAGTGCGACGGCGCCACCCCGGCCTCGCTGCGGCGCAGCTGGATCCACACCGCGCCGGAGCAGCAGGTGCTGGGGCTGTACCGCAAGCTGCACGGCGCCCGGAGGCGACTGCCCGCGCCGTGGTGGCTGCGGGCCCTGGACCGCGGCGACATCGCGTCGCGCGAAGCGGCCTTCGAGTTCGAGGACGCGGTGCACTCGGTGCTGGCCGGCCGGCCCGGCTGGGTGTTCGTCCCCTGGAGCGGGGCGGGCGAGTCCGGGTACTGGGAGTACGCCCCCTCGGACCGCGGCCCGGTGCACGAGCCCACCGCGGTCGTGCCCACCGACGAGCACCAGGGCCGGCTCGACGCGGTGCCCGCGCACGGCGAGGAGGAACCGCTGCCGGTGCCGGTGAACGGCCTGGACGGGCTGATCTCGATCCTGGAGAAGGTCGAGTCCTGGTGACCGCCGCGGAGGCCGGACCCGGCCGGGCCTGAGAATTCCGTCACCCCGGTCGGCCCGCAGGTGGGGTTCGGTGCTCGGAGCCGCTGCCGCGTTTGCGATACTGGGTTCCCGTGAATGCCTCTGACCAGCAGGTTCCGTTCCGCCGCACCGTCGTCAGCTACGTCCAGCGCGGCGAGCGGATGACCGTCGGCCAGCAGCGGGCCTGGGATCGCCACTGGCCCGAGCTGGGCTCCGACGTCGCCGAGCTGCCCGAAGGTCCGCTGGACGTCGAGTCCTGGTTCGGCCGCTCCGCCCCCGTCGTGCTCGAGATCGGCTCCGGGATGGGCGAGACGACCGCGCAGCTGGTGGCCGCGCAGCCGGACGTGAACTACCTGGCCGTCGAGGTGTACAAGCCCGGCCTCGCTCAGCTGCTGCTGCGCGCCGAGAAGCTGGAGGTGGGCAACCTCCGGCTGCTGCGCGGCGACGCGATGGTCCTGCTGCGCGAGCACCTGGTCCCGGAGTCGCTGGACGAGGTGCGCATCTACTTCCCGGACCCGTGGCCGAAGAAGCGGCACCACAAGCGCAGGCTGGTCCAGCCCGAGACGGTCGAGCTGATCGCCTCGCGGTTGCGCGCCGGCGGGGTGCTGCACCTGGCCACCGACTGGGAGAACTACGCCGAGCAGATGCTGGAGGTCTGCGAGGCGGAGCCGCAGCTGCGCAACCGCCACGCCGACCAGCCCGGCGGCTGGGCCCCGCGGCCCGAGTGGCGCCCGGTGACGAAGTTCGAGAACCGGGCGCACGAGGAGGGCCGCGAGATCCGCGACCTCATCTACGAGCGCGTGTAGCAGTTCCCGGCCAAACTGCCATTTCACCCACCACGTTCACCCGGTCAGCCGATCAAGGTGCCGCTGCCGGGCGTCGAAGGTTGTTACGTCACGTCAGCGACAACCCGTCCGTGGTAGCTCGAAACCACCCCAAAGAGCTGCCGCGCAGGAGTGACGAGTGATCGGCTCGGGCTACTACGTTCCGCGGCGTGACGGCTACCAGAGACGAAGTCATCCCGAGTCAGACGAGCCCGTCCGACGCGAGCCGACGGGTCCTCGACACCGCGGGAGCGTCGACCTCGCCCGGCTGCGCGGATCTCGCGGCGGCCGAGGAGTTCCTGCTCGCCTTCCACGACGCCCACCCCGAAGCCGGATCGCTGACCAAGCGCCTGGCCGAGGTCCGGCGCAGCATCGCCGAGACCGGCACCTACCGGCACACCGGCGAGGAGCTCGCCTTCGGCGCCCGGCTGGCGCTCCGCGACAGCGGCTGGTGCACCAGCGGCGTGCCGTGGCAGCGGGTGCGCGTCCGCGACCTGCGCGGCCTGCGCAACGCCTCGGCCATCGCCAGCGAGTGCTTCGAGCACCTGCGGCTGGCCACCAACGCGGGCCGGATCCAACCGATGGTCACCGTCTTCGCGCCGGACACCCCGGATCGCGCGGGCCCGCGGCTGTGGAACGAGCAGGTCGTGCGCTACGCCGGCTACTCGCTGGCCAACGGCGGGGTGCTCGGCGACGCGCGCAACCGCGACTTCACCTCCGAGGTCGTGCGGCTCGGCTGGAAGCCGCCGGCCCACCGCGGGCGCTTCGACCACCTGCCGCTGGTGGTGGAGACCCACCACGAGGGCGCCAAGCTCGTCCCGGTGCCGCGCGACGTGGTGCAGGAGGTGCCGCTGGAGCACCCCGAGTACCGCTGGTTCGGCGAGCTCGGGCTGCGCTGGCACACCGTTCCGCTGGTCAGCAACATGCAGCTGCGCATCGGCGGCCTGCAGTACCCCGCGGCGCCGTTCAACACCTGGTTCGTGGGCACCGAGATCGGCACCCGGGCGCTGGCCGACGAGAACGCCTACGGCATCGCGCGACAGGTCGCCGACCAGCTGGGCATGGACACGTCGAGCGAGCGCTCGCTGTGGCGGGACCGGGCGATCGTGGAGATCAACCGGGCCGTGCTGCACTCGTTCGACGCCGCCCGGGTGGTGATCACCGATCACCACAGCGAGGCGCTGCACCGGCTGGCCCGGTTGCGCTCCGGCCCGCGCAGCGGCGGGAGCAAGCCGCGCTTCACGCTGAACCGGGATGCGGCGAGTCCCGGGTTAACCGGGAACGAGGCTCCAGCAGGGCCAGCTCGGCCCCGCTACGACGTGCTCGCTCGGATGAGCCGCCGCTGTCTGGGCACCGATCTCGCCGATCAGTGACGCCCGTGCCGCCCGAACCGCCCTCGCGGTTCGCGCACCCGTCCAGCAGGTCCGGCAGCACCGAGCTCAGCGCCATCAGCACCAGCGCGCCCACGGCGACGGCCACGGCGATCGCCGCGACGGTCGTTTCCAGCATGGTGAACCTCCCCGACTCGATTCCCGACCCCACAGCGTGACCGCTCCGGGACCCCTCGCGGATCGGCCACCCGGGCAACATTGGTCCTTCTCCCGGGGTCGATCGCGGTCGGGAACAGCTTCGCGGCGTTCGGCGGCCCGCGGATCCGGTGCCGAACCGGAGGCCGACCCCGAGATCGGCGGTCGGGCTCCTAGGGGTTCACCCGCGCCGGTGTCGCGCCGGTGAGTTGGTGGGGGTTCGCGCCGCCTCCCGGCGCATCGTGGTGATCCCACGAGCACGGGAGGAACCGATGAACCTGACCGAGCGCGAGCTCGACGTGGTGCGCGCCGCGGCGCGCGGCCTCACCAACTCCGAGATCGCCGCCAAGCTGTCCATGTCGCCGTCGACGGCCAAGGCGCACCTGGCCGCCGTCCAGCGCAAGATCGGCGTGCGCAACCGGGTCGAAACCACCGCCTGGGCATGGAAGAACGGTCTGATGCGCGGAGGTTGAGCTCCGCACCGAGGTCATCGGCCGGCACGGGGAGATCCGGGCGTGCGGCACAATGCCAGGCATGCCGACCGCACTTCGCCTGCACGCCCCGATGGTTCTGCCCTGCGATCCGGCTTGTTCGGTGATCCGGGACGCGGTGGTCGACGTCGACGAGACCGGCCGCATCTCCTACTGCGGGCCGCGGCAGAACGCGCCGGAGCGCACCAACGACGCCCAGGTGCGCGAGTGCGGCGGGATCCTGCTTCCCGGCCTGATCAACGCGCACGCGCACAGCCCGATGACGTTGCTGCGCGGCATGGGCGCCGATCTGCCGCTGCTGCGCTGGCTCACCGAGGTCATCTGGCCCGCCGAGGCGCGGCTGCGGCCGTCGGACGTCAAGGCGGGCATGGAGCTGGGGTGCGTGGAGATGCTGCGCGCCGGGGTCACCACGAGCTCGGAGATGTACTTCATCGGCGAGTCCGTGGTCGACGCGGTGCTGGCCACCGGGTCCCGGGTGGTGCTGGGCTCGGCGGTGATCGACACCCCCGCGCTGGAGGCGCTCGGCGGCTGGTCCGGCATGGTCTCGCGGATCGACCGCTGGATCGACAGCGACGGCCTGCGCTTCGGCCCCGGCGATCGGATCGAGCTGGCCTACGGCCCGCACTCGGCCTACACGCTGCCGACCGAGGCGCTGCAGGCCATCGGCGAGTCCGCGCAGCAGCGCGGCGCGCTGGTGCACACCCACGTGGCCGAGACCCTGGCCGAGGACGTCGAGCAGCGCGAGCAGCACGGTTCGGTGCCCGCGCTGCTGGAGAAGCTCGGCGTGCTCGACGGCCGGGTGCTGGCCGCGCACGGGGTGCACCTCTCCGACGAGGACCTGGCGCTGTTCGCCCGGCGCGGCGTCGGGGTGGCGCACTGCCCCGGCTCCAACGCCAAGCTCGCCTCCGGCACCGCGCGACTGGTCGACCTGCTCGCGGCGGGCGTGCCGGTCGGGCTCGGCACCGACGGGCCCTCCAGCAACGACGACCTGGATCTCTGGGAAGAGGTGCAGCTCGCGGGGATGTTCGCCCGCGCGGTCACCGGCGACGCCACCGCGCTGCCCGCCCGTTCGGCGCTGCTGGCGGCGACCCGCGGCGGGGCCGACGCGCTGCACCGGCCGGACATCGGGGCGCTCGAACCGGGGCGCTGGGCCGACATCGTGCACCTCGACGTGGACAACCCGGCCTTCGCCACCGGTCTGGACGCCCCGGACGAGCAGGTGCTGTCCAACGTCGTGTGGGCGGCGGGTTCGCGCTGCGTGCGCGACGTCTGGGTCGCCGGTGAGCAGGTCCTCGCCGAGCGGGAGACCACCCGCGTCGACCGCCGCACCGTCCAGGCGGCGGCCCGCACCGCTGCCCAGCACATCCGGGGCTGAGCGGCGTCGGGAGCGCGAGAAGCCCCCGCGAGCCGGTCTCGGGGGGACTCCCGGGGAAGGGGCGAGCGCTCAGCTCGGCCGGACGATGATCTCGGTCAGGTGCGCGTCCGGGGTTGCCTGGATGGCCGAGGCGACCGGGCGGGCGACCGATTCTGGCCGCAGGTACTGGTCCGGCTCGTAGGCGCCGCCCTCCTGCGCGCGGAGCTCGCGCTGCATGTCGGTGGCGGTGCGGCCGGGGAACACCGAGGTCACGCGCAGGCCGCTGGCGGACTCCTCGGCGCGCAGCACGTCGGCGAAGGCGCGCAGCGCGAACTTGCTGGCGGCGTAGGCGCCCCAGTTCGGCTTCGCGGACAGGCCGGCGCCGGAGTTGACCAGCACCACGTGGCCCCGCGTCTCGCGCAGGGCGGGCAGCGCGTGCCGGGTCAGCTCGGTGACCGCGAACAGGTTCAGCTCGAAGGTGCGGCGCCAGGAGTCGCCGGTCATCTCGGCGACCGAGCCGAGCTCGACCAGGCCGGCGCTGTGCACGAGCGCGTCCAGCCGGTCGAGGCCCGCCACCTTCTCGGCGACGGCGGAGTGGTCGGTGAGCTCGACGGCCCACGGCTCGGCGTGGCCGGGGAGCTCGTCGGCGAGGGACTGCAGAGCGTCGGTGTCGCGGCCGCCCAGCAACAGGTCGTGTGTGCTGGAGAGCTCGCGCGCGACCGCGGCCCCGATGCCTCGTGAGGCGCCGGTGACCAGGGCAATCGGGCGTTCGGGCATGTCCTTCACGGTACCGTTCCAGAGATCCGTCTCACCCACCGGGCTTCGCCGAACACCGGGCGGATCTTGACCTCTCGCGGCACGGGCGCGTATGCCACTGGGGTGAGCAGTGTCGATGTCGCCCCCGCCGAGGGAAACCGGGTCCTGCGCAAGGTCGCGATCCGGCTGATGCCCTTCCTGTGCTTGCTCTACTTCGTCAACTACCTGGACCGGGTCAACATCGGTTTCGCCGGCCCGAACGGGATGAACGAGGAACTGGGCCTGACCGCGACCGCGTTCGGCTTCGCCTCCGGCGTGTTCTTCCTCGGCTACCTGGTGCTCGAAGTGCCCAGCAACCTCGCGCTGCACCGCTTCGGCGCGCGCAAGTGGCTGGCTCGGATCATGATCACCTGGGGCGCGGTGGCCACCGCGATGGCCTTCGTGCCCAACCCGGCGACCCTGGTCGTGCTGCGCTTCCTGCTGGGCGTGGCCGAGGCGGGCTTCTTCCCGGGCATCATCCTCTACCTGACGTACTGGTTCCCGGCCGCGCAGCGGGCCAAGGCGGTGGCGATGTTCATGGCCGCCGTGCCGATCTCCAGCGCGATCGGCTCCATGGTCTCCAGCGCGCTGATCACCGCCGGGCACGGCGTCTTCGGGCTCTCCGGCTGGCGGTTCATGTTCCTCGTGGAGGGCGTGCCCGCGATCCTGCTGGCCGCGGCGACCTGGTTCTACCTGACCGACCGGCCCGAGCACGCGAAGTGGCTCAGCTCCGCCGAGCGCGAGTGGCTGGCCGCCGAGCTGGCCGCCGAGCGCGCCGGCACCGAGGCCAAGCACAGCTGGTCGTTGCGAAAGGCGTTGACCCACCCGCGCATCCTGGCCCTGGCGTTCGTCTACTTCGGAATCGCCTACGGCCTCTACGCGCTGGGCTTCTTCCTGCCCACCATCATCACCGGCTTCGAGCAGACCTACGGCACCGAGCTGTCCACGATGGAAACCGGCCTGATCACGGCGATTCCGTACGTGATCGGCGCGGTGGTGATGGTCTTCTGGGCCGCGCACGGCGATCGGACCGGCGAGCGCACCTGGCACGTGGCGCTGCCGATGCTCCTCGGCGGTGTCGCCATCCCGATCGCGCTCTACCTGGGCGACCCCTACTTGGCGATGACCGCGATGACGGTGTGCGCGGTGGGCGTGTGCGCCGCGCTGCCCACGTTCTGGGCGCTGCCGAGCAACTTCCTGGTGGGGGCGGCCGCGGCGGGCGGCATCGCGATGATCAACACGCTGGGCAACGTCAGCGGCTTCGCGGCTCCCTACATCACCGGCGCGTTGGCCGACGTGACCGGATCCCAGCGCACCGGCCTGTGGGTGGTGGGCATCGTGATGATCGCCGCCGCCCTCACCGTCCTCGCCCTCCGCGCGAGCCCGAAACCGGAGAACGACCGCTGACGCAGTTCGGGCTGGAACCGCACTTCTCCAGGGGGCGGTTCCCGGCCAAACTGCGGGTGGGAATGCCACGAGGGCCTTCGACTCGTGGTCGAAGGCCCCCGCGCTCTCGCCGGGTGGGGATCAGGCCTGGCCGATCTCCCCACCGTTGCCGGGGCGCACCGCGACGACCGACGGGCGGGGCACCGAGGAGCCGCCGTCGGGCCAGTGCGATGCGGGGTTGTCGGCGTTGGCGCCGTCGACCTCGCCGGGGTGCTGCACGCAGACCGTCACCACCGAGTCGTGGATGACGGGGCCGCAGGTCTCCGCGCCCTTGGGCACGGTGAGGAACTGCTTGACGTGACCGCGTTCCGGGCCCTCGACCGGGACCGCGAACAGGCCGTCGTTGGACCCGAGCGCGTTGCCGTCGGTGGAGATCCACAGGTTGCCGTGCCGGTCGAAGGCCACGTTGTCCGGGCAGGAGATCGGGCTGACCTTGGACTTGTCGAACCCGCCGTAGTAGGTGCTCGAATCGTTCGGGTCACCGCAGACCAGCAGCAGGTTCCAGCCGAGGCTGGTGCCGGTCGCGTCGTCGGTGATCTCGATGACCTGCCCGTTCTTGTTGCCGACGCGGGGGTTGGCCTCGTCGACGCCGGCGTGCCCGGCGGTGCCGCGGTTGGAGTTGTTGGTCAGCGCGCAGTAGACCTTGCGGTTGACCGGGTTCGGCTGGATGTCCTCCGGGCGGTCCATCTTCGTGGCGCCCGCGGCGTCGGCGGCCATGCGGGTGAAGACGTAGACCTCCTCGGCGGAGAAGCCGGGGACGAAGGACTCGTCGCCGCTGGCGAGCTCGATCCACTCGCCGGTGCCGTCGAAGTGGCCGTCGGACGGGAGCTTCCCGCTGCCGTCGATCTCGCTCTCCGGGCTGTTGCCGGTGAACTTGGCGACGTAGAGCGTGCCCTCGTCGAGCAGGGCCATGTTGTGCCGGCGCGCGTGCGCGCTGGAGCCCTTCTTGACCGCGCCGTCGGAGACGAACTTGTAGATGTACTCGAAGCGCTCGTCGTCGCCCGAGTAGGCCACCACGCGGCCGTCCTCGGCGATCTGGATGGACGCGCTCTCGTGCTTGAACCGGCCCAGCGCGGTGTGCTTGACCGGCGTGGAGCTCGGGTCGTTCGGGTCGATCTCCACGATCCAGCCGAACCGGTTGGTCTCGTTGAGCTCCTGGGCGACGTCCCAGCGCTTGTCGAAGCGCTCCCACTTGCGGGTGCTGGCCCCGCCCTCGATGCCGTAGCGCGCCAGGCGCTCCTGCGCCTTCGGGTCGGTGACCTGGTCGGCGTTGGCGAAGTACTGGTGGAAGTTCTCCTCGCCGGACAGGATCGTGCCCCACGGGGTGAGGCTGCCCGCGCAGTTGTTCTGGGTGCCGAAGACCTTGGTGCCGGTCGGGTCGACCGAGGTCTTGAGCAGGTCGCTGCCCGCGGCGGGCCCGCGCACCTCGAACTCGGTGTTCAGGCTGATGCGCCGGTTGTACTCGCTGGGCGTGGCCGCGAGGCCGCCGTTGCCGTCGCGCTCGACGCGGACCACCGACAGGCCGTGCGCGGCCCACGCGATGCGGACCTGCTCCTCGGTCGGGTTGTTCTCGTCGTAGCCGCGGAACATGTGCTCTTCGCTGGTGTACTCGTGGTTGCACACCAGCAGGTGCTCGCGCCCGTTGCTGCTGAGCGGGATCAGCTCGGCGAAGTCGTTGTTGTAGCCGAACTGCTTCTCCTGCGCCTCGGCGCTCTGGTTGTCGAAGTCGAACTCGGGCGCGCCCTCGACGACCGGGTCACCCCACCGGATCACGACGTTCTGCTGGTAACCCTCGGGAACGACCACCGCGTCCTCGGTGTTCGGGGCGACCGGCTCGAAGTTGGTGCCGGGCGCGCCGCCGGAGGCCTGCGCCGGCGGCTGCGCCGGGGCGGCGGCAGCGGTCCCGGACAGCGCGGCTGCTCCACCGATGGTCAGCGCCATCGCGCCGGTGGCCTTCAGCGCGGTGCGGCGGCTGAGCGCGCTCTCGACGATGTCGCCGAAGTAGCTGTTGTCCGAGGTGTTCGGCGCCTCGTGAGCGCAGGCGTTGCCGCAGCGGTACTTGCAGGTGACCGAGGAGCGGTTCGCCGTGTGGTGGGTGGCCAGCGGGAGCGGAATGACCCGCCCGCTTTCCGGTCGGCTGGACAAGCGGACCTCCTGAAAGTCTTGTGGGAACACTCAAACGTTAGGCAGATCAGGCGATGTGTCTTGGTCCTTTGGGTGAACAGAAGTAGAACAAGCAACACAGAGTCGCTGGTACCGCTGAATCGTCGTTGACTCCGCGTCGTTCGGGTGATCGCGGAACGTCACGTCCCCGAACAGCTGTCAGCGCGCGGTGAACTCGCGCAGCGGTCGGTTGCGGACGCCCTGCACGGCGACCCCGACCGCGCACAGCAGCGCTCCCGACACGGCCGCGGCGGTGGCCGAGGTGGCGTCGGCGGCCAGGCCCGCCCGGAAGTTTCCCAGGTCGGGCCCGGACGCGCCCACGACGGGATCCACCGCGTTGACCCGACCGCGGTGCGAGTCGGGCGTGGCCAGCAGCACGATCGAGCCCCGGCAGATCACCGAGGTGGTGTCGGCCGCGCCGGCCGCGGTCAGGCAGCCCAGCAGCACCCACGGCGACTGCGCGAGGCCGAACCCGACGAGCGCCACGCCCCACGTCCCCGCCGCCAGCACCATCACCAGGCCGGGGCGCCGCGCGCTGGTCACCGCGCCGGAGGCGAGCCCGCCCAGCAGGCCGCCGAGCGCGAGCGCGGACATGAGCAGTCCCAGCGTCTCCGGGTTCCCGCCGAAGCGCTCCGCGTTGATCGCCGGGAACAGCGCGATCGGGAAGGCCAGCACGGTGGCCAGCACGTCGTTGAGGAACACCCCGCGCAGCACCCGGGAGCCCAGCACGAAGCGCCACCCCTGCCGGATCGCGGCCAGGCCGGGCCGGGTGCCCCGACCGTCCGGGCGGATGCTGGGCAGCCGCGCGATCGCGTGGAGGGCGGCGCCGAAGCTGGCGGCGACGAGCAGGTAGCAGGCCGTCGTCCCGGCGGCCCCGATCAGCCCGCCGGCGAGGGCCGGGCCGACCAGCATCGCGACCTGGAAGCCGACGTGGTCCAGGGCGACCCCGGCCGGGACCTGGTCGGCGGGCAGCAGGCGCGGGGTGAAGACGCGGCGCGCGGGCGCGCCCAGGCCGGAGCAGCCCGCGCTCAGGGCGGCCAGGGCCAGCAGGGCCCACATCGATTCCAGCCCGGTCCAGGCCTGCGCGGCCAGCAGCAGCGCGGTCAGCAGCTGGCCGGAGGTGGCGAGCAGCGCGACCGCGCGGCGGTCCGCGGCGTCGGCCAGCGAGCCGCCGGCCAGCCCGCCGATCACTCGCGGCACCGCCTGCGCGATGCCGAGCGCGCCGACGGCCGCGGTGTCGGCGGTGATCTGCCACATCTGGAAGAGCACGGCGACCGCGGTCAGCTGGCTGCCGAGGGTGGACAGCTCGCCGCCCCACCACAGCCGCCGGAAGTGCGCGTGCCGCAGCGGTCGAAAGTCGATCCATGCGCCCACGGGTGCTGATCTTCGTCGAGCGCGCGCGGCGCGGCGAGCGGTTTTCCCGGTTGCGGCCATATACCCCCCGGGGGTATAAAGGAGGTGTGGGAAGGGGACCTCGCCATGAACGGACATGAGCACCACGAGCACCGATCGACCGGGCTGACGCGGCAGGCGATCTCGGCGACCGCGCACTGCCTCACCGGCTGCGCGATCGGTGAGGTCATGGGGATGGTGATCGGGACCGCGCTCGGCTGGAGCAACCTGGCGACGATCGCGCTCGCGGTCGCGCTGGCGTTCTTCTTCGGCTACAGCCTGACCATCTGGCCGGTGCTGCGGGCGGGTGTCGGGCTGTCCGCGGCGATCGGAGTGGCCCTGGCGGCCGACACCCTGTCGATCGCCGTGATGGAGGTGGTGGACAACCTGTTCATGGTCCTGGTCCCGGGTGCCATGGAAGCGGGTCTGACCAGCTGGCTGTTCTGGGTCGCCCTGGCCGCCGCGCTGGCGGTGGCCTTCGTCCTGACCGTGCCGGTCAACCGCGCCCTGATCCGCCGCGGCAAGGGGCACGCCGTGGTGCACCAGTACCACTGAGGATCCCGTCGAACGCGGAGGTCCCCTGCGAGCAGCTGCTCGCAGGGGACCTCCGCGTTCGAGCCGGTCGGGGGCTCCGCGCTCTGCTCGCCGGAAGTCCCGGCTCGCCGTTCCGGGCCCTAGGCGAAGATGCTCAGCACCAGGACGAAGGCGAAGCCGATGACGCCGATCAGCGTCTCCAGCACCGTCCAGGTCTTTAGCGTCGTCTTGACGTCCATCCCCAGGAAGCGGCCGACCAGCCAGAACCCGGAGTCGTTGACGTGCGACAGGACGGTCGCACCGCAGGCGATGGTGATCACCAGCAGCGCCCGGTAGAGCGGGGAGACGCCCTCGGTGGCCGCCACGGTCGGGGCGAGGAGCCCGGCGGTGGTGGTCAGCGCCACGGTCGCCGAGCCCTGGGCAACGCGCAGCGCGGTGGAGATGACGAACGCCGCGAGCAGGAGCGGGAAGCCGAAGGAGTTCAGCGTGTCGGCGAGGGCGTCGCCGATCCCGCTGACCTTGAGCACCTCGCCGAACATGCCGCCCGCGCCGGTGATCAGGATGATCGCGCAGACCGGCGCGAGCGCCCCGTTGACGATGCCCTCCACGCTGGCTCGCGAGCGCCCGCGCCCGAGGATCGCGATGCTGGCGATGGCGGTGATCAGCAGGGCGACCGGGGTCGCGCCGAGCACCTGCAGCGCCTGCACCCAGGTGGCGTCGCCGTTGACGACCCCGGCGGTGTCCAGCGTGTCCAGCCCGGTGTCGAGGAAGATCAGCAGCATCGGCATCAGCAGCAGCGCGATGACCGTGCCGAACTTCGGGTACGGCAGCGAGCTGTCCTCGTCGTCGCTGGTCTTGCCTGCCGCGGCGGCCGAGATGGCCGGCACCGGCACGTCCACCCGCCTGCCGATCAGCTTGCCGCCGACGTAGGCCGAGAGGTACCAGGTGGGGATCGCGATCACCAGGCCGACGATGAGCACGAGGCCCATGTCCGCGCCGAAGAACTCCGCCGCGGCGACCGGGCCGGGGTGCGGCGGGACGAACGCGTGCATCACCGCGAACGCGCCGACCGAGGGCAGCGCGTAGAGCAGCACCGAGCCGCCGAACCGGGTGGCGACGCTGAAGATGATCGGGACGAACACCACGAAGGCGGCGTCCAGGAAGATCGGGAAGCCGAAGATCAGCGAGGCCACGCCGAGCGCCAGCGGCGCTCGCTTCTCGCCGAAGCGGGTGATCAGGCTGTTGGCCAGGACGTCGGCGCCGCCGGTGACCTCCAGCAGCCTGCCGATCATCGCGCCGAGACCGACCAGCAGGCCGACTTCGGCGAGGGTTTCCCCGAACCCGCCGACCAGGGTGTCGACGAGCTCGTCCAGCGGGACCCGGGTGGCCAGCGCGGTCAGGATGCTGACCAGCACCAGCGAGATGAACGCGTGCAGCCGGAACTTGATGATCAGCACCAGCAGCAGCGCGACTGCCCCCAGCGCGATCCCCAGCAGCGGACCTACTCCGTAGGCCGGAGTCATCGTTTCCATACTTTCCTATTCCTCGACGCTGAGCGAATACGATCGACGCCCCCGCGGGGCGCTGCGCCGCCGGTGGCGGCTGATCCGCGGTGATCAGCGGGTCACGTCGGACCCGCTCGCGGTGAGCTCCGCGCGATCCGGAAGCCCTTCCCAGTCGCCGGTGACCGCGACGGTGAACGCGCCGGCGGCAGCGGCGTCGTCCAGCCGCTGCCCGACCGGCCGATCGTCGAGCCGGGCCGCGAGGTACGCGGCCGCGAAGGCGTCCCCGGCTCCGACCGGGTCGACGACGGTGGTGGGGCGGGGCGGCACCGGGAGCAGTTCCTCGTCGGCGAGCGCGACCGCGCCCCGCTCGCCGAGCTTGATCACGACCTCGCGCGGTCCGAGCCCGGACAGCGCGCGGGCCAGTTCTTCGGGGTTCGAGCCCTCGACCAGCAGCCTGGCCTCGTCCTCGGTGGCGAACAGCACCGAGCTCGCGGCGGCCAGCGGCCGCAGCACCTCGGCCGCCTCGCCGGGGCTCCACAGCGCGCTGCGGTAGTTCAGGTCCAGCGAGATCGGCACGTCGGCGGCGCGCGCTGTCTCCGCGGCCGCCCGCGCGGCCGCGCGGGCGGATTCGCTGAGCGCGGGCGTGATGCCGGTCAGGTGCAGCAGCCCG
Source organism: Saccharopolyspora griseoalba (assembly GCF_042665275.1). Classification (NCBI taxonomy): domain Bacteria; kingdom Bacillati; phylum Actinomycetota; class Actinomycetes; order Pseudonocardiales; family Pseudonocardiaceae; genus Saccharopolyspora; species Saccharopolyspora griseoalba. The sequence continues at coordinate 360,901 of NZ_JBHTCJ010000006.1, forward strand.
GCGCCGCGGACCTGCGCCTCGTCGACGTCCTGCGGGCGCAGCCGGGACCCCGCCGAGTTCGAGCGGTAGTAGGACACCCGGGTGCGGGTGCCGGTCCGCCGCTCCTTGACCATCAGGGCCGTCGGGGCGTGCTCGTCGACCAGCACGTGCTCGGCCGGGATCCGCTGGCCCGCGAGCGTCATCCGGATCAGCTCGCCGAACTCGTCGTCGCCGACGCGGCCGATCCAGCAGGCGCGGCCGCCGAGGCGGGCGACCCCGATGGCCACGGTGGCCTCGGCGCCCGCGACGCCGAGGGAGAGGTTCGGGGCGTGCCGCAGCGGTCCGGTGATCGGCGAGGTGAGCACGGCCATCGCTTCGCCGAGGGTGACCAGTCGCCGGCTCACGCCTCGGGCCTCGTCTCGGTCAGCAGTGCGCGCGCCCGACGGCCCAGCTCGGCGAGGTCCCCGCCCTCGAGGGCGTCGCACAGCAGCGGCCCGCCGACGCCGACGCCGCAGGCCCCGGCGTCGAGGTAGGCGCGCGCGGTGTCCGGCGAGACACCGCCGGTGGGCAGCATCGGGATGTCGTCGAGCGGGGCGCGGAGCTCGCGCACGTACCCCGGGCCGCCGAGGCTGGCCGGGAAGATCTTGACGGCGCTGGCGCCCAGCTTCGCCGCGTTCGCGACCTCGGTGGCGGTGAACGCGCCGGGGAAGTAGGCCAGCCCGCGCGCGGCCACGCGGTCGGCGACCTCCTCGTCGGTCCCCGGCGTGACGACGAACCGGGCCCCGGCCGCGGCCGCCCGGTCCACCTGCTCGGGCGTGCGCACCGTGCCCACGCCCAGCTCGACGGCGGAACCGTGCCGCTCCCCGGCGGCGCGGACGGCTTCCAGCGCGCCCGGGGTGTTCATCGTGATCTCGAGGCAGCGCACGCCGGCCTCGACGAGCGCGTCCACGGTCGCGTCGAGGTGTTCGCCGGAGCGTCCGCGCAAGATCGCGATCACCCGGGTGCTCCGGAGCCCTTCGCCGAGCGGGATCTTCTTCGAGCTCAAGTTGCCTGACCTTCTCGCTTGCAGTATGTGCAAATACTATGTAAATGTTGCATCAGTCTGTAGGCTGCCCGGCCAGAGGTCAAGGAGTGAGATGTCGAGAACCGTCGCCAAAGCCGTGGTCGTGCTCAACGAGCTGGCCGAAGGGCCCCGGTCGCTGTCGGCGCTGGCCGAGTCCGTGGGGGTGCACTCGTCCACGGCGCTGCGGATGATCCAGCCGCTGGCCGAGGCCGGGCTGATCACGCGCGGCGGCGACGGGAAGTACCGGCTGGGCTTGCGCCTGGCCGAGCTGGGGCAGCAGGTCATCGACAACCTGGACCTGCACGCCACCGCGCGCGAGCACCTGCTGCCGCTGGCCGAGGCGACCCGCGCGACGGTGCACCTGGCCCAGCTGATCGACGGCACGATCGTCTACATCGACAAGATCGAGAGCTCCGCGACGGTGCGCACCTGGTCCCGGATCGGCCGTCCGGTCCCGCTGCACACCTCGGCGGTGAGCAAGGCGATCCTGGCCGGTCTCGACCCGGCCGCGCGGGACCCGCTGATCGACGAGTGCGACTTCCAGCGCCACACCGAGGCGACCATCACCACCCGCGAAGCGCTGCTGGCCGAGCTGCGCGAGACCGCGGAGCGGGGGTACGCGACCGATCTGGGCGAGTTCGAGCCGCTGGTCCACTGCGTCGGCGTCCCGGTTCCCGACGTGTCGGGGATCCAGGCGGCGATCTCGGTGACCACGATCCGGGCCGACCCCGACCTCGACGCGCTCCGCGGGCTGGTCCCCCGGCTCGCCTCCGCGGCGAGCGCGATCGCCGCCGACCTCGGGCACCGGAGCTGATCGGCTCCGGCGCGACCCCGAAAGCAGCACGAACAGGAGAACTCGTCCAGTGAAGATCGCGAGCATCAAGACCTACCTGATCGAACCCCGTTGGTTGTTCCTCCGGGTGGAGACCGACGACGGCGTCGTCGGCTGGGGCGAGCCGGTCGTCGAGGGGCGCGCGCAGACTGTCGCGGCCGCGGTCGACGAGCTCTCCGAGTACCTGATCGGAGCCGACGCGCGTCGCATCGAGGACCACTGGCAGGTGCTGACCAAGGGCGGCTTCTACCGGGGCGGGCCGATCCTGTCCAGCGCGGTGGCCGGCATCGACCAGGCGCTGTGGGACATCCGCGGCAAGTCGCTCGGCGTCCCGGTGCACGAGCTGCTCGGCGGAGCGGTGCGGGGCCGGATGCGGATCTACTGCTGGATCGGCGGCGACGAACCGACCGCGGTCTCCGAGGAGGCGGCCCGGCAGGTGGACGCGGGGCTGACCGCGGTCAAGATGAACGCCACCGGGCGGATGCGGGGGCTGGAGACCACCGCGCAGATCCAGGCCGCCGTCGACCGGGTGGCGGCCGTCCGCGAGGTCATGGGCCCGGACCGCGACGTCGCGGTCGACTTCCACGGCCGGATCTCGCCCGCCGTGGCGCGCGTGCTCTGCCGCGAGCTGGAGCCGCTGCAGCCCATGTTCGTCGAAGAGCCCGTGGTCCCCGAGCTGTCCAAGGACATCGGGCGGATCTGCGAGTCGACCACGATCCCGATCGCGACCGGGGAGCGGCTGTTCTCCCGGTGGGACTTCCGCGACGTGCTGCCCGCGGGCGTGGCGGTGGTCCAGCCCGATCTCTCGCACGCGGGCGGCATCTCGGAGTGCCGGCGCATCGCCGCGTTCGCCGAGACCTACGGCGTCAGCTTCGCCCCGCACTGCCCGCTCGGGCCGGTCGCGCTGGCGGCCAGCCTGCAGGTCGACTTCGCGAGCCCGAACGCGCTCATCCAGGAGACCAGCCTGGGCATCCACTACAACACGGGTTCGGACCTGCTGGACTACCTCGCCGACCCGTCGGTCTTCGAGTTCGCCGACGGCTTCGTGCAGCGGCCGACGGCGCCCGGACTCGGCGTCGAGATCGACGAGGCGGCCGTTCAGCGGGCCGCCGAGGTGGGCCACCGCTGGCGCTCGCCGGTCTGGCGCCACCAGGACGGCAGCTTCGCCGAGTGGTGAGCTCCCCTTCTGATGAGAAGAGTCCCCAGCACGGCGCTGGGGACTCTTCTCATCAAGAGGGGGAGCGTCAGACCTCTTCGCCGACCAGGGCCGCTTCGGCCGGGACCTCGTGCGGGTTCTTCCGCAGGCCGGGGGCCAGGAGGACGGCGGCGATGACGCAGAGGGCGGCGCCCACCGCGAACGGCGCGTGGTCGGAGCCGAGCCACTCGGCGACGTGGCCGACCAGCGTGGCCGCGACGGCGCCGCCGAGCCAGCGGCAGAAGTTGTAGCCGGCGCTGGCCACCGGGCGCGGGGCGTCGCTGACGCTCATCGCGCTACCGGTGAACAGCGTGTTGAGCAGGCCCGAGGCCAGGCCGCTGACGATCACGCCGACGACCACCACCGGCTTCGAGCCCAGCGACATGACCGCCAGCACCACCGCGTAGATCAGCACCGCGATCACCGTGCCGCCGACCTCGCCGAAGCGGGCGGCCAGCCGCGGCGCCAGGGTCACCCCGGCGATGGCCACGCACAGGCCCCAGCCGAAGAACACCAGGCCGACCGCGATCGCGCCGAACTCCAGCACGAACGGCGACCAGGCCAGCACGATGAAGAAGGACGCGGTGTAGAAGGCCGAGCCCAGCGAGGTGCGCAGCAGCCCGCCGTGCCGCAGCGCCTTGAGCGGGTCCAGCACGCCGATCTTCGGCCGCGCGGCCTCGTCCTTGGGCAGGAAGCCCGCGGAGAGCACCAGGGCGATCGCCATCAGCACCGCGGTGCCGGCGAACGGCCCGCGCCAGGAGATGTCGCCCAGCAGCGCGCCGAGCAGCGGTCCGGTGGACAGGCCGATGCCCAGCGCAGCCTCGTAGAGCAGGATCGCGGCCTGCTGCCCGCCGGAGGCCGCACCGACGATCACCGAGAGCGCGGTGGCGATGAAGAACGCGTTGCCCAGGCCCCACACGGCGCGCAGCGCGACCAGCTGGCCGATCGAGCCGGCCAGCGCGCAGGCGACCGTGGCGACCACGATCAGCACCAGCCCGGTCATCACGGTGCGCTTGGCGCCGAAGCGGGCGCTGAAGGCGCCGGTGATCAGCATCGCCACCACCTGGACGCCCAGGTAGGACGAGAACAGCAGCGTCACCTGGGACGGGCCCGCGTGCAGCGCCTCGGCGATGGACAGCAGGATCGGGTCGACGAGCCCGATTCCCATGAACGCGATGACGGCGGCGAAAGCGGTGATCCAAACGGCTTTCGGCTGCCCCTTGAAGACGTCCGCCAACCGAACGTCGTGCCCGGTACTCATCTGACCCCTCAGCGACCGCGGTGGTGAACCGCCCGGCGAACCATTTCGTTCGCAATGCTAACAATAACTTCATTAGCCGGACAAACGAACATGAGCGGGCTCACCGACCGCGATCGCCGCAGGTCAGCCCATCGCGGCCGACGCGGCCTCCGCCACCTCCTGGTCCGGGTGCAGCTCGGCCAGCGCGCTCAGCAGCGCACCCGCGGCCGGTTCCGCCGAGGCGGCCATCTCGCCGATCAGCTTCAACTGGTCCTCGGTGGGCTGGCCGGCGAACTCCTCGACGAAGCTCTCGACGTCGTCCTCGGCCGTGGCGGCCATGCCGTCCAGGGTCAGCGCCAGCTCGTCGCCGGGCCGAGCGATCGATTCGCCGGTCGCGGCACCCAGCCAGACCCGCACGGTGGCCCCGCAGCGCTCGTCGTCGACCAGCCCGCGCGCGGCCGCGATGCCCTCGTCCCCGGCGTATTCCAGGATCGCCAGCGCCGCCAGCCGCACCGGCGGCTCGTCGACGCGCTCGAGCAGCTCGGCCAGGTCGGTCGCCGCCTGCTTCGCGCCCCGGTGCGAGATCCACTGGGTGCACAGCGCCTGCTGGGTCTGCGGCGGGGCCTCGGCGAACAGCAGCGCCACCAGCTCGGCGGGGGCGGTGCGCAGCTCGGCCACCGTGGGAACCCGGAACCCGAAGGCGCGCAGCGACTCCCGCGCCGCCCACCGGCCGGCCGGGCGCATCTCCAGCAGCCGCTCGTCCTCGTCGTCCACGACCACGGCGTCCATCGCCGCCCACTGCGCGGTGATCGTCCGCACCACCGAGGCCAGCCCCGCGGTGTCGTCGAGCTCCAGCGCGTCGGCGGCGAAGTCGACCAGGAAGTCCTCCGGGACCGGCTCGGTGGCCGCGTACAGGGCGCTGAGCAGGGTCTGCACGATCTCGGGGACCGCGTCCTCCTCGGCGTCCGCCAACTGCTCGGCGAAGGCGTCCTCGACCAGCACGAACCGCTGCCACAACCGGTTCCACAGCAGCTCGGGCTCGGCCAGCACCGGCGCCGCGATCAGCGTCGGCACGATGCGCTCCTCGGACATGCGCAGCAGACCGGCCCGAGCGCACCACTCCAGCAGCAGGTCCGCGGTCTCGGTGTCGCCGAGCGCCTCGACCAGGGAGTCGGCCGCCGACGGGTCGCCGTCGGTCTCGGCCCACCGGATCACCTCGGCGACCTGCTCGACGATCGGCGCGTCGGCGGCGATCTCGCGGTGCGGCCCCTCGCCGGTCAGCTGCACCGGCGGCAGCCACACCGCCTCGTCGTCGGAGTCCTCCTCCAGGCGGTCGACGAGGTCCTCGTCCACGTCGACCTCGCCCCGCTCGACCTGGGCGGCGAACTCCGCGACCGCGTCCTCGTCGCTCTCGTCCACGCCGTGCTCGAGCAGCGCGGTGCGCCAGAACTTCTCGGCACCCCACTCGGTCGGCTCGGCCATCCCGGCCAGGTAGCGCGGGGTGGCCGCGTCGACCGCCTCGTGCAGCGCGGTGAGCGGATCACCCGCGAGCAGGCCCTCCTCGGCGAGGAAGTCCAGCCAGCGGTGCGCGAACCGGGGGACCTGCGACCAGTCCTCGGACAGCACCACCCTGCGCGGCGCGACCTCGGCGAGGAACCGCACCACGTCGGCCTCGGTCCAGTGCGCCAGCAGTCCGTCCGCGGCGAGCTTGTCGCGCAGCAGCAGCATCGCGAGCTCGGCCGAGACCTGGTCCGGGTGGTGCTGGGTGAAGAGGGTGATCAGCTCGAAGCGCGCGGCCTCGAACCGCTCGGTCTCGCCGTGGATGAATACCGTGCGCATGACCGACTCCATTCGCTCGCGGGTGCGGGGTGCTGCGAACGAGGTTAGAGATCGCCGGGTGCGCCGACCCCTCCGCCTGCCGCCGGTGTGTCGGGCGAGCGCGCCGCCCCGCGCGGACGGATCACCGGCCCGGCCCCGTCAGCTCCACGCCGCGGCGGCGATCATCAGGCCGGTCGCGCCGGCGCCGAGCCCCACCAGCACCGTGCCGAGCACGTTGAGCAGAGCGAACAGCCGAGCCCCGTCGACGATCAGCCGGACGCTCTCGTATCCGAAGGTGCTGTAGGTGGTCAGCGCGCCGCACAGGCCGATCCCGACCAGCGGGTGCAGCACCGGCAGCTCGATCCCGAACAGCCCGGCGCCGGCCAGCAGCCCGAGCAGCAGGGAACCGGTCGCGTTGACCACCAGGGTGCCCCACGGGAAGCCCGTGTCGTGCCGCGCCTGGACCCAGCGATCGGTGAGGAAGCGCAGGCAGGCCCCGACCGCGCCGCCGAGCGCGACGAGCAGCGCGGTCACCGGTCCTCCCGCCTCGCGCGGCGGACGACCTCGACCTCGTCGAGCAGCACCAGGCCCTCGCCGACCAGCTCGTCGAGCTCCGGGAGGAAGGCCCGCACCCGCGCCTCGTCGTCGACGATCACCACCGCCACCGGCAGGTCCTCGCTCAGCGACAGCAGCCGCGCGGTGTGGATAGCCGAGGACGCGCCGAACCCCTCCACGCCGCGGAACACCGACGCCCCGGCCAGGCCGGCTTCGCGGGCCCGCCGCACGATCTCGTGGTACAGCGGTTTGTGCTGGTGGGTGTCGTCCTCGCCGACGATCGCGGTGAGTCGGAGAGCCCTGCCGCCCGAGCTCATCGGCGCGCTCCCCGCAGCCCGCGGGTGGCCAGCCGGGTCAGCACCAGCCCGGCGAGCACCGCGAGCAGGCAGCTCAGGACCGTCCCGACCAGGTAGGCCAGCGCGAGCGCCGGGTGCGCGCGCAGCGCCAGGCCGAGCGCGTCGGTGACGTAGGTGGACAACGTGGTGAACCCGCCGAGCAGTCCGACGCCGAGGAACGGCCGCAGCAGCCGGTGCGGGGTGACCACCTCGGTGATGGTGTGCATCAGCACCCCGATGGCCAGGCAGCCAAGCACGTTGACCAGCAGCGTGGCCGCCGGTCCCGGCCAGGCGAGGGCTGCTCCGTAGCGCGCCAGCGATCCGAGCGCGCCGCCGACCGCGACGGCGCCCAGCACGTCCAGCGGGGCGCCGGACGCGGGTCGGCGCGGCGCCCGCAGCTCGGAGGGGAAGGCCATGCCCGAGCAGGCTACTCGCGCGGCGGTGCGCCGCCCAGCGCAGGTCAGGGGCGCCGCCCGGCCGGGAGGGCCGGCCGGGGACGCCCCTGGTTCGCGCGAGTCCCGATCACATGACCTTGATCTCGGCCCGCCGCGCGGCCTCCGGGTCGCCGCTGGCGTCGCCCTTGCCGGCGACCTGCATCCGATCGGCGGTGATGCCCGCCTGGGAGAGCTGGTCGGCGACGGTCTGCGCCCGCTGGGTGGACAGCTCCTGGGCGTCCGCGGTGGAGCCGTTGACCGCGGCGGTGTAGCCGGAGACCTCGAAGCGCAGCTCCTGCGGCGCCTGCTTGAGCATCTCGGCGACCTGGGTGACGCTCTGCCGCCCCTGGTCGGTGAGGTCGGCCGAGTCCGGGTTGAAGGTGATCGGGGAGCTCTGCTGCAGCTCGTCGATCTTGCCCTGCAGCTCGGTCTTGGCGGCCGCGACGTCGCCCGCCTGGCCCTGGCCGGCCTGGCCTTGACCTTCCTGACCCTGCTGCCCCTGCTCGCCTTCGCCCATGCCGCCGGGAGTGGCCGACGGCGGGGCCTGCTGCTGGCCTTCCTGGCCCTGGCCCTGGCCCTGTTGACCCTGGCCGCCCTCCTGGCCGGTACCGCACCCGGCAAGGAGTGCGGCGGCGCTGGTGATCACAACGGCGGCGTACTTGATGCTGGTTCGACGCATGGCCCACCTCGCTCGTGCGAATCGGCTGAGACGGGCAGATGGTGCTCCGCGATCTGTCCACGATGGAGGAACGACACATGCGCATCCACCCCAACGAGTGAAGTTGTCACGTCGTTGGGGTGGTAGCCGATCGGAAATCCCTCAGCGGCTCGCCACTCGGCGGTAGCGGGCCACCGCCAGCGGCATGAACACGGCCATGATCACCAGCGATGCCGCGATCGAGTAGAGCACCGCGTGCTGCGAGGGCCAGCTGTCCGGCGGCGGGCCGGTCACCCGCAGCGGGTTGCCGTAGAGCTCGCGCAGCGCGTCGGCGGTCACGGTGATCGGGTTCCACTCCGCGAAGGCGCGCAGCGGTCCCGGCATCGCCTCGGCCGGGACGAACGCCGAGGACACGAAGGTCACCGGGAACAACCACAGCAGCCCGGCGCTCTGGGCCACCTCGACGCTGCGCGCGATCAGCCCGATGAACGCACCGACCCAGGACATCGCGAAGGAGAACAGCAGCAGGATGCCGAAGGCCAGCAGCGCGTCGAGCAGGCTGCCGCGGATCCGCCAGCCCACGACCAGCCCGCACAGCGACATGATCACCACGGTCAGCACGCTGACCGCCAGGTCGGACGAGGTGCGCCCGAGCAGCACCGCGATCCGCGACATCGGCAGCGAGCGGAACCGGTCGACCATCCCCTTGGTCTGGTCGTTGGCCAGCCCGATCACGGTGAACGCGCTGTTGAACGCCACGGTCTGCACGAAGATCCCGCCGATCAGGAACTCCCGGTAGGCCCCGCCGCCGAGGCTGCCGCCGAAGACGTAGGCGAACATCAGCACGAACATGATCGGCTGCGCGGTGCTGGACAGCAGCAGGTCCGGGTTGCGCCGGATGTTCATCAGGTTCCGCCAGGCCACCACGCCGCTGTCGCGCAGGCTCGCGGTCAACGCGGTCATGTCCGCTCCTCCTCGGCGTGGCGCCCGGTCAGCCCCAGGAACACGTCGTCCAGGGTGGGTCGGTGCAGCGCCACGTCCTGCACCCCGACGCCGTCCCCGTCGAGCCGGCGCAGCGCCTCGATCAGCGCCTTGGGGCCGGTGTCCACGGCGATCGAGACCCGGCGCAGCTGCTCCTCGGTCTGCGGAGCGCCGACCCCGACCTCGCCGAGCACCCTGGCGACCACCGGCAGGTCGACCGCGTCCTGGGCGACCAGCTCGAGGCGTTCCCCGCCCACCTGCGCCTTGAGCCGGTCGGCGGTGCCCTCGGCGATGACCTTGCCGCGGTCGATGACCGCGATCGAGTCGGCCAGCTGGTCGGCCTCCTCCAGGTACTGCGTGGTCAGCAGGACCGTGGTGCCGTCGGCGACCAGCTCGCCGATGACCTCCCAGGTGTCCATCCGGCCGCGCGGGTCCAGCCCGGTGGTGGGCTCGTCGAGCACCGCGACCGCGGGCTCGGCCACAAGCGCGCCGGCCAGGTCGAGCCTGCGCCGCATGCCGCCGGAGTAGCCCTTCGACGGCCGGTCGGCGGCCTCCTGCAGCCGGAACCGGTCGATGAGCTCGCGGGCCCGCTTGGCCGCGGCCTTGCGCGACTTCCCGTAGAGGCGACCGACCATGTAGAGGTTCTCGTAGCCGGTGAGGTGCTCGTCGACCGCCGCGTACTGCCCGGACAGCCCGATCGATCGCCGCACCGCGTGCGGTTCGGCCAGCACGTCGTGCCCGGCCACCCACGCGCGGCCGGAGTCCGGGCGCAGCAGCGTGGTGAGGATCCGAACCGTGGTGGTCTTGCCCGCGCCGTTGGGTCCGAGCAGCCCCAGCACCTGCCCGGCGGGTATCTCCAGGTCCACCCCGTCCAGCGCGCGGGTGGAGCCGAAGCTCTTGACCAGGGCTTCCGCCCGGATGGCACTCATCGACTACCGCCCCCAGCCGTGATTTTCCTCCGACGTCCGGCCACTGTAGGAGCGGAATCCGACAATCCGCCTCCGAATTTCCCGATGCCCGGGGTTCTTCCCGGGCAGGAGCGCGGGTCGCTGTGATGTCGCCCGGTCGGCGGCATGGTCGACTCGACAGAAGTTACTGCCAGGTAATACCCTCTTGTTACCGACGAGTAAGGGCCGAGCCGGGCCCGCCGCAGAGCAGCGCGCAAGAGGGAGCCTTCGATGGGCCACTACAAGAGCAACGTCCGAGACCTCGAGTTCAACCTTTTCGAGGTCCTCAAGGTGCAGGACCGACTGGGCAAGGGCGCCTTCGAGCAGGCCGACCAGGACACCGTCCGGGGCGTGCTGTCCGAACTCAACGAGCTGGCCAACGGCCCCCTCGCGGACGGGTTCGTCACGGGTGACCGCAACCCCGCCCAGTTCGACCCGGCCACCCACTCGGTAACCCTGGACGAGACCTTCAAGAAGTCCTACAAGGCCGTGCAGGACGGCGAGTGGTGGCGCCTCGGGCTCCCGGACGAGCTCGGCGGCTACGGCATCCCGCCGACCGTCAACTGGGCCGCGGGCGAGCTGATCCTCGGCTCCAACCCGGCCGTCTACATGTACATGGCGGGCCCGAACTTCGCGACCATCCTCTGGAACAACGGCACCGAGGAGCAGCGCAAGTGGGCCGAGCTCATGATCGAGCGCGGCTGGGGCGCCACCATGGTCCTCACCGAGCCCGACGCCGGCTCCGACGTCGGCGCAGGCCGCACCAAGGCCGTCAAGCAGGACGACGGCTCCTGGCACCTCGACGGCGTCAAGCGCTTCATCACCTCCGGCGACCAGGACATGACCGAGAACATCATGCACCTGGTGCTGGCCCGCCCCGAGGGCCCGGGCGTGGAGAGCAAGCCCGGCACCAAGGGCCTGAGCCTGTTCCTGGTCCCGAAGTTCCACTTCGACGGCGAGACCGGTGAGCCCGGCGAGCGCAACGGCGCCTTCGTCACCAACGTCGAGCACAAGATGGGCCTCAACGCCTCGGCCACCTGCGAGGTCACCTTCGGGCAGAGCGACACCCCGGCCAAGGGCTGGCTGCTCGGCGAGGTGCACGACGGCATCGCGCAGATGTTCCAGGTCATCGAGTACGCCCGGATGATGGTGGGCACCAAGGCCATCGCCACCATGTCCACCGGCTACCTCAACTCCCTGGAGTACGCCAAGGAGCGCGTGCAGGGCGCCGACCTGACCCGGGCCGCGGACAAGACCGCCCCGCGCGTCACGATCACCAACCACCCGGACGTGCGCCGCAGCCTGATGCTGCAGAAGGCCTACACCGAGGGCCTTCGTGCGATCTACCTCTACACCGCGGACTTCCAGGACCAGGTCGCGCAGGGCAAGGCCGACGGCACCGACGTCGAGCTCGCCGAGCAGATCAACGACCTGCTGCTGCCGATCGTCAAGGGCGTCGGCTCCGAGCGGGCCTACGAGATGCTGACCATCGCGCTGCAGACCCTGGGCGGCTCCGGCTACCTGCAGGACTACCCGATCGAGCAGTACATCCGCGACGCCAAGATCGACAGCCTCTACGAGGGCACCACCGCGATCCAGGCGCAGGACTTCCTGTTCCGCAAGATCGTCCGCAACCAGGGCGTCGCGATCGGTCACGTCGCCGGCAAGATCCAGGAGACCCTGGACGCGGCCGACGCCGACGACCGGCTCAAGGAGGAGCGCGCCGCGCTGGCCAAGGCGCTGCAGGACACCCAGGGCATGCTGGGCACCCTGTTCGAGTACCTGACCGCCTCCCAGGAGGAGGTCAGCAACCTCTACAAGGTCGGCCAGCACGCCGTGTCGTTCCTGCTCAGCGTCGGCGACCTGCTCATCGGCTGGAAGCTGCTGCAGCAGGCCGAGATCGCCCAGGCCGCGCTGGACGCCGGCGCCTCGGCCAAGGACGAGTCCTTCTACCAGGGCAAGCTCGCGGCGAACCGGTTCTTCGCCAAGAACGTGCTGCCGGAGCTCACCGCCCGCCGCAAGGTCATCGAGGCGGCCGACCTCTCCCTGATGGAGCTGGACGAGAACGTCTTCTGATCGCGCACCGCACCGAGAAGGCCCGAGGCGCCCGGCGTCTCGGGCCTTCTCGCGCTCCTGGTGCGCGCCGGTGCTGCCGCGCCGGCACCTGCGAACAGCGCCTAGCGGGGCACCGGCGACGGCGCGCGTTCCGGCGGATCCACCACCGAGCGCGCCGACAGGAACGCCGCGAACAGCCCCACCAGCAGCGCCGCCCGGCCCCACACCCCGATCATCAACGCCTGCGCGGTGAACCCGTCGTAGATCCCGCTCGGCTCGCCCGAGGAGATCAGGTACAGCCACCGGAACACCCCCGCGTACATCGCGGCGTCGGCCACCAGGTACGCCGCGATCCACCCCCAGCGGACGCGCACCAGCGCGAAGAACGGCAGCAACCAGAGCGCGTACTGCGGCGAGTGCACCTTGTGCAGCAGCAGGAACGCGCACAGCATCGCCGCCGAGACCTGCAGCCACGGGAACCAGCCGGTCCGCGCGCACCGCAGCCAGCCCACCCAGCACGCGACCGCGAACGCCACCAGCATCAGCGCGGGCGAGACCAGGCCCATCGCGTCCTGGAACCACTGCTCGCCGGTCCACTCGCGGAAGCCCCAGAACCAGATCGAGTTCGTGCTCAGATCGACCTGCCGCCGCGACTGGAACTCGAACGAGGCCCACCAGCCCTCGAAACCGGCCAGCGCGAACGGCAGGTTCACCAGCACCGCCGTGCCCGCGGCCGCCCCCGCGACCCGCAGCGCTCCGCGCCAGTCCCGGCCCGGACCGCTGGTCAGCACGTAGAGCGCCAACGGCAGCACGAAGATCGCCGGGTAGATCTTCACCGCGAAGCCCACGCCCAGCAGCACCCCGGCCCACGTCGCGCGCCGGCGCAACGGAGCGGTCGAACCCGGCCGGTGCACCAGGTGGATCGCCCCGACCGCGCAGGCCACCACCGCCAGGTCCCAGTTGTGGAAGGCGTAGAACACCAGCGGCGGGCCGATCGCCCACAGCAGCGCTCGCCAGCGGCTCAACCGGCCCAGCCACCACGTCACCGCCAGCCCGAACGGCGTCAGCAGCAGCGCGGACACCAGCAGGAACCCCGCGTCGGTGTGCACCGGCAGCGCGCCCAGCCAGATCAGCACCCCGGTCAGCACCGGGTACTCCACGACCCCGCCGTGCAGCGAGCCGTCCGAGTCGATCGAGCCGTGCACGTACGGGAACACGTGCCGGTCGATGTCCCGGCCGATCCACAGGTTCTGGATGTCCGAGTAGCAGACGTCGCGGTAGGCGCGCTCCTGGTAGTTCGGTCCCGAGCGACCCCACTCGTCGAACTCCGGCCCGGTGCACCGCGCCTTGTTCGCGTACCCCAGCAGCAGCGTGCCCAGGGTCAGCGCGCACAGGCCGACCAGCGCGGCGAGGCCGAGCGCCCGCCGCGAACTCCCCGCTCCCCAGATGGCGGGCTCCCCTCTCAGAGCTTGCCGCGGAGGAACTCGATGTCGGCGGCCTGGCCGTCACCGGGGGTCTCCACCACCACCGGGGCGTCGGCCTCGCGCACCACGGCGGCCAGCACCTCCGGGTCGATGTTGCCCGCCCCGATGTTGGCGTGCCGGTCCCGCGAGGAGCCGAACTCGTCCCGCGAGTCGTTGAGGTGCACCAGATCGATCCGCCCGGTGATCGCCTTGACCCGCTCGACCACGTCCACCAGGTCCTCGCCCGCGGCGTGCGCGTGGCAGGTGTCCAGGCAGAACCCCGCGCCGAACTCGCCCACCGCGTCCCACAGCCGCGCCAGCGCGTCGAACGAGCGGGCCATCGCGTTCGTCCCGCCCGCGGTGTTCTCGATCAGCACCGGCACCTCGAAGCCGCCCTCGGCGGCCTGCCGCTCGAACAGCTTGCGCCAGTTCGCCACGCCCTCGGCGGGATCGTCGTCCCTGGTCACGTGCCCGCCGTGCACGATCAACCCCCGCGCGCCCACCTCGGCCGCGGCCGCGGTCTGCTGCAGCACCGACTTGCGCGAGGGGATCCGGATCCGGTTGTTCAGCGACGCCACGTTGATCACGTACGGGGCGTGCACGAACACCTCGACCTGGGAACCGCGCAGCGCCTCGGCCTGCGGGTGCGGCTTGGGCGCCTTCCAGCCCTGCGGATCCGACAGGAAGAACTGCACGACCTCGGCGCCGCGCTCCTCGGCGGCGGTCAACGGGTCGTCATCGCGGACGTGGGCGCCGATACGCATAGCGGCGAGTCTATGCGGGCCCGGGCGACGCGGTGTTCGGGAGTCGCGGCGCGGCCGGGTAACGGGACTTCAACCGATTTGCCGATCTTCCGCAACCAAAGGGGGTACTTGCGCGTTAAGACCGATGAAACACTGGTGCTGATCGACAGCCTGTTCGCGGGGAGGCGAGCCATGGGTCCACGGGGCAAGCCCAATCCCTTGTTCAAGCCGCGCGCGCTCCGCCGCTCGGCGGCCGCCGGTTTCGCGGGCCTGGCCCTCGCGCTGCTGGGCGCCCCGTCGGCGCACGCCGCCGAACCGCTGGTGGTGGGAACCTCGCTGGCCGTCGTGGAGGCCGAGCCCGGGCAGCAGGTCGTGGTCGCGCCCGAAACCATGGACCTCAAGCTCCGCGAGGCCGTGCTGCTCGCCATGCCGCTCGCCTTCGGGCCCGCGGACGACGCGGTCGAGCAGTTCGACCAGCAGAGCCCGATCCCGCTGGGCACCGCCGAGGTCGGGACCACGACCTACTCCGGCTCCCAGATCGCCGACGCCGCGGCGCCGCGGCTGGAGCAGATCGGCCTGCCCGCGGACAAGCTCGACGCGGTGCGGTTCCACTTCGACAACCTGGTCGGCCTGGCCAACTCGGTGACGGTCAAGGTGCCCGAACCGGAGCCGAGCGAGCCGCCGTCGGAGGAGCAGCCGCCGCCTCCGCAGGAGTCCGCACCGCCGCGGGAGAGCACCGAGCCGAGCCCGGCCCCGGCGGCCGCTCCGCCACCGCCGCCGTCCGCGCAGTCCTCCGCGCCCCCGCTCGCGCCCAGCGCGGGCAGCGCCCCGCGCGCGCTGAGCGTGCTGCCGCCGAGCCTGCGCAGCGCCTCCGAGCTGCCCTGGGCCAACGCCGGGTACGGCCGGATCCCGGGTTCCGCGCCCAGCGTCGGTGACCTGGCCGCGCGCGCCGAGCAGAAGCAGCGGGAGCAGGCCCGCCAGGAGGAGATCCGGGCGGCGGGCAGCGCCGAGGCGATGCCCGGCGAGGCCTCGGAGAAGGTCGCTCTCCCGGTGCTGCTGGCTGCGATCTCACTCGCCGTGGTCACCGCGGCGCTCGTCCGCTCCTGGGTGCTGCGCAAGCAGTAACCCCAGCGCAACCGACCTGCGCAGGCGCGCGGGAGAGCGCGGGAGCCCGCCCGGTCGCGCCGCGCGGGGCGATGGAAGCACTGTCGGTGAGGCTTGCTAGCCTTGACCGGTTCGTCGACGCGACGACCCTCCTGCCACGGAAAGTCCGTGGCCGTGAGTCCACAGGAGGTGAGTGGTCTCTATGCGTCATTACGAGCTCATGGTCATCCTCGACCCGAGCCAGGACGAGCGCACCGTCGCTCAGTCCCTCGAAAACAACTTCCTCAGCGTGGTCCGCAACGACGGCGGCACCGTCGAGAAGGTCGACGTCTGGGGCCGCCGCCGGCTGTCCTACGAGATCAACAAGCAGGCCGAGGGCATCTACGTCGTCATCGACCTGAACGCGGAGCCGGCCACGGTCAAGGAGCTGGACCGCCAGCTCAACCTCAACGAGTCGATCCTGCGGACCAAGGTCCAGCGCAAGATCGTCGAGCCCCGCAAGGTCGCCCGCGCCGCCGCCGCTCGCGCCAAGGCCGCCAAGGCCTCGGTCTGAGCCACGGACTGCGAACCCGCTAACGACCAGACTGGAGTCCCCAGGTCATGGCTGGTGAAACGGTAATCACGGTGGTCGGCAACCTGACCGCCGACCCGGAGCTGCGCTTCACCCCGTCCGGTGCGGCGGTCGCGAACTTCACGATCGCCTCCACGCCGCGGACCTTCGACCGCCAGAGCGGTGAGTGGAAGGACGGCGAGGCGCTGTTCCTGCGCTGCAACATCTGGCGGCAGGCCGCGGAGAACGTGGCCGAGACGCTGACCCGCGGCATGCGGGTCGTTGCGCAGGGCCGGCTGCGCCAGCGGTCCTTCGAGACCAAGGAAGGCGAGAAGCGCACCGTCGTCGAGCTCGAGGTCGACGAGATCGGCCCGTCGCTGCGCTACGCCACCGCCAAGGTCAACAAGGTCAGCCGCGGTGGCGGCGGTGGCGGTTTCGGCGGCGGCGCTCCCAGCCCAGCCGGTCCGCCCGCCGACGACCCGTGGGGCTCGGCTCCGCCCGCTGGTTCCGGCGGCGGGTTCAGCGACGAGCCGCCGTTCTAGGACGCGGCGCACCAACGCTTCAGGAAGTTTCGAGGAGGAAGACCGATGGCCAAGGCGCCCGTGCGCAAGCCGAAGAAGAAGGTCTGCGTGTTCTGCAAGGACAAGGCCGCGCAGATCGACTACAAGGACACCACGCTGCTGCGCAAGTACATCTCCGACCGCGGCAAGATCCGCGCCCGTCGGGTGACCGGCAACTGCAGCCAGCACCAGCGCGACGTCGCCATCGCGGTGAAGAACGCCCGCGAGATGGCGCTGCTGCCCTACACCTCGACCGCTCGCTGATCAGGAAAGGAGTCGAGTCGTGAAGATCATCCTCACCGCTGACGTTTCCGGTCTCGGCGAGTCGGGCGACATCGTCGAGGTCAAGGACGGCTACGCGCGCAACTACCTGCTGCCCCAGAACCTGGCCATCGTGGCCACCAAGGGTGCGCAGAAGCAGATCGAGACGATCCGCCGCGTCCAGGAGAACCGCCGCGTGCGGAACCTGGAGCACGCGCAGGAGCTCAAGCAGCAGCTGCAGGACCTGGGCGCGGTCACGCTGACCGCCAAGGTCTCCAAGCAGGGCAAGCTGTTCGGCTCCATCACCAGCGGCGACGTCGCCGCCGCGGTTCGCAAGGCCGGCGGTCCGAACCTGGACAAGCGGACGGTCTCGCTGCGCGGTCACATCAAGTCGCTGGGCAAGCACGTCGTCGACGTGCGCCTGCACCCGGACGTGACGGCCAACGTCAACGTCCAGGTCACCGGCGAGGAGTGAGCCGGTAGCACCGGTTCGCAACACGGCATCGTCCACTCCTGCATTCGTGTTAGGGGTGGGCGATGCCGTCTCCGGGGCGGGTACTCGCCGTCACCGGGACGCGGTGCCGATCAGTCCCGGCTGTTGATCGCGACACGCCGATCGGCGCGACACACCGAAGGTTTTCCACGGATTCTTTCCACAGCTGACGTTGAGCTGTTGACCTGGGGTTTTAGCTCAATCCAACGAGCTTTTCCCCAAGTTATCCCCAGCTGTCCGGAAGGCTGCCGGAACTTATCCCCAGCTCGTCACAACCTATCCACAGGTTGTCCCGAGTTCTGTCCACAACTTGAGTTGCCTGCTCCATGCAGGCGATCTAGCTTCGCGCGCGTGCGTCGAGCGCTACGGCCCGTCCGCGGGCCCGCTCGGCTCGGCGCGCCCGCGGATCGCCGGTGGACGCGGGCGATCGCGTGCTGCCCGAGGAGGTGACGGGGTCAGGTGACGGTGTCCGACGAGCGGGACGATCCGTACTTCACCGACGACGGCGGCGGTGCGGGTGCGGCCGCGACCAGCTTCGAACGCCAGCCCCCGCAGGATCTGGCCGCCGAGCAGTCCGTGCTCGGCGGGATGATGCTGAGCAAGGACGCCATCGCCGATGCCGTCGAGGTGCTCAGCCCCACCGACTTCTACCGGCCTGCGCACCAGGCCATCTACGACGTCGTCCTCGACCTCTACGGTCGCGGCGAGCCCGCGGACGCGATCACCGTCTCCGCCGAGCTGGAGCGCCGCCAGGAGCTGCTCAAGGTCGGCGGCGCGCCGTACCTGCACACGCTGATCGCCACGGTGCCCACCGCGGCCAACGCCGGCTACTACGCGGAGATCGTCTCGGAGAAGGCGATCCTGCGCCGCCTGGTCGAGGCGGGCACCCGGATCGTGCAGCTCGGCTACAACGGCTCGGAGGGCTCGGCGATCGAGGAGGTCGTCGACCGCGCCCAGGCCTCGATCTACGACGTCACCGAGCGCCGCGCCAGCGAGGACTACCACGCGCTGGAGGAGCTGCTCCAGCCGACGATGGACGAGATCGACGCCATCGCCTCGCGCGGCGGCGAGTCCCAGGGCATCCCCACCGGGTTCACCGACCTCGACGGCCTCACCAACGGCCTGCACCCGGGACAGATGATCATCGTCGCGGCGCGGCCCGGTGTCGGCAAGTCGACCCTGGGGCTGGACTTCGCCAGGGCGGCGTCGATCAAGCACGGGCTCGGCAGCGTCATCTTCTCGCTGGAGATGGGGCGCACCGAGATCGTCATGCGCATGCTCTCCGCCGAAGCGCGGATCCGCCTCGGCGACATGCGCGGTGGCCGGATGACCGATGACGACTGGACGCGGCTGGCTCGCCGGATGAGCGAGATCAGCGAGGCGCCGCTGTTCATCGACGACTCGCCGAACCTGACCATGATGGAGATCCGGGCCAAGGCCCGGCGGCTCAAGCAGCGCCACGACATCCAGCTGATCGTGGTGGACTACATGCAGCTGATGACCTCCGGCAAGCG